>NZ_CP098740.1:4800000-5446653 GCF_026167665.1 Streptomyces drozdowiczii
GGCTGACCCCGCTACGGGGCGGGGCCCGGGGCCGTCCGGACCGGGCCCGCAGGCCGTGGCGGGCGCCTCGGTGCCCCGCCGCCCCCGGGATCGGGGACAATGGGCGCCATGAGCGTTCGACCTAACCCTGAAGCCGCCGCGCGGCAGGCCGAGAACCCCGCCCCCACCGGGCCGGCTTCGCCTGCTTCGTGGGCCGCCCCAACGCGGGCAAGTCCACCCTGACGAACGCTCTGGTCGGGCGGAAGGTGGCCATCACCTCCAACCGTCCGCAGACGACCCGGCACACCGTGCGCGGCATCGTGCACCGGCCGGACGCCCAGCTGATCCTGGTCGACACCCCCGGACTCCACAAGCCGCGCACCCTGCTGGGCGAGCGGCTGAACGACATCGTGCGCACCACCTGGGCCGAGGTCGACGTGATCGGCTTCTGCCTGCCCGCCGACCAGAAGCTCGGCCCCGGCGACAAGTACATCGTCAAGGAGCTCGCGGGCATCAAGAAGACGCCCAAGATCGCGATCATCACCAAGACCGACCTGGTCGACTCCAAGCAGCTCGCCGAACAGCTGCTGGCCGTCTCCCGGCTCGGTGAGGAGCTGGGCTTCGAGTGGGCGGAGATCATCCCCGTCTCGGCCGTCAAGGACCAGCAGGTCGACCTGCTCTCCGACCTGATCGCCCCCCTCCTGCCCGAGAGCCCGCCGCTCTACCCCGAGGGCGACCTCACCGACGAGCCGGAGATGGTGATGGTCGCGGAGCTGATCCGCGAGGCCGCGCTCGAAGGCGTACGCGACGAGCTGCCGCACTCCATCGCGGTCGTCGTCGAGGAGATGCTGCCGCGCGAGGACCGGCCGGCGGACAAACCGCTGCTGGACATCCACGCCAACGTCTACATCGAGCGCCCCAGCCAGAAGGGCATCATCATCGGCCCCAAGGGCAAGCGCCTGAAGGACGTCGGGACCAAGTCCCGCAAGCACATCGAGGCCCTGCTCGGCACCCCCGTCTTCCTCGACCTGCACGTCAAGGTCGCCAAGGACTGGCAGCGCGACCCGAAGCAGTTGCGCAAGCTCGGGTTCTGAGACCTGCCGGACCCTTCAGACCCGTCAGGTGCCCCGTCTCACGCGCCCTCCTTCAGGACGCGTGAGATCAGGGCGCGCTGGGCCTCGGTCAGGCGGGGGTCCGCGCAGTGCACGGTCTCGCCGTCGACCGTTATCCGGTAGCTGAAGCCGTCCGGGACGCCCCGGGGCGCGGCGGCCTGGCCGTCGGCGAGCGCCGCGCCGGCCAGGGCCTCCCACTCCTGGGCGTCGTCCAGCCCTGAGGTGTCGATCTCGTGGTGACGCGCGATGCCGGCGAAGCCGCCGGTCCTGCTCACCTGGATCCGCATGCGGTGTCCCTTCCTAGTCGGTCGGAACGCCCACCTCCGACCACGCCTTGAGGACGGCCTCCACCTCGTCGCCCTCGCCGAAGCGGCTGCGCGCCGCGGCCACGGTCAGCCGGGCGAAGTCCGAGAACTCCGCGTCCACCGCCAGTTCACCACCTGTGAGCACATCGAACCAGAGCTGGCCCGCCCGCTCCCAGGAACTGCCGCCCAGCGCGGTCGCCAGGAGATAGAACGCGCGGTTGGGGATGCCGGAGTTGAGGTGCACCCCGCCGTTGTCGTCGCCGGTGTGGACGTAGTCGTCCATGGACGCCGGCTGCGGGTCCTTGCCGAGCACGTCGTCGTCGTACGCCGTGCCGGGCGCCTTCATCGAGCGCAGTGCCACGCCCTGGACCCGGGGCGCGAGCAGCCCCTCACCGATCAGCCAGTCCGCCTGGTCGGCGGTCTGGCCCAGCGAGTACTGCTTCACGAGGGAGCCGAAGACGTCCGAGACCGACTCGTTGAGCGCGCCGGACTGGCCGTAGTAGCTCAGGTTGGCGGTGTACTGCGTGAGCCCGTGGGCCAGTTCGTGGGCGATCACGTCGATCGCGACGGTGAAGTCGAGGAAGATCTCCCCGTCCCCGTCGCCGAAGACCATCTGCTCGCCGTCGAAGAAGGCGTTGTTGTACTTCTCGTCGTAGTGGACGGACCCGATCAGCGGGAGGCCGTGGCCGTCGATGGAGCGCCGGCCGTAGGCGGTGAGCAGCAGGTCGAAGGTGGCGCCGAGGCCCGCGTACGCGCGGTTGACGCTGGCGTCCTTCGTGGGCTTCTCGCCCTCGCCGCGGACCTTGTGGCCCGGCAGGTCCGTGCCGTGGCGGCAGTCGTAGAGCGTGCGGTGGGGCTTGGCGCTGCCCTCGTCGTCCGGCTCGACGGGGGCGGTGGGCCGGGCGACGGTCGTCATCTGGCGGCGGGTGCGCCGGGCCGCGTCGGACTCCAGGGTGCGACGGGCCGGATCGGCGAGGACGGGATCGTCGGACTGGGAGAGCTTGTCGAGGACGTGGGGCGGGACGATGGTGCAGAAGACGGGGTGGAACCCCTGCTGTGAACGAGGCTGCATACACACGACTGTGGCAGTCCGTGAGCGCAATGTCACTGGTTGCTATCGGGGTTGATGAAATGGAGTGATTGGTCACTGTTGGGTGTTTAGGTCGTCCCGTACGGGTAAGGGCGGATGTCGATCCCGCATACTGGACCGGCACCCACGTCTCGGGCGCCCCTCGGCTAGTCTCGACGCATCATGCGTTTCGGGCTGCTTCTTCTTAGCTGCCGCGGCGAGGGCCTGTAGTCGAGGCCGACCCCCTCCCCGCGGAGTCTGGTGTTGCAGTAACACAGTCGGCCGTCCCGGAGAAGGACACCCGAGGAGCCCTGCGCCATGACCGAAGTGAACCCCGCCCAGACCCCCGCCTCGCACGCCGTCGGCCGCCCCACGCCGATCACCAACGCCACGGTGCTGCAGAAGCCGTCCGGGATGCCGGTCCACAAGTACGGCCGCTACGAGGCCGTCGACATCCCCGACCGCACCTGGCCCGAGAAGCGGATCACCAAGGCGCCCCGCTGGCTGTCCACGGACCTGCGCGACGGCAACCAGGCCCTGATCGACCCGATGTCGCCGGCCCGCAAGCGCGAGATGTTCGACCTGCTCGTACGCATGGGCTACAAGGAGATCGAGGTCGGCTTCCCGTCCTCCGGCGAGACGGACTTCGCCTTCGTCCGCTCCATCATCGAAGAGGGTGCGATCCCCGAGGACGTGACGATCTCCGTCCTGACGCAGGCCCGCGAGGAACTGATCGAGCGGACCGTCGAATCACTGCGCGGTGCGCACCGCGCCACCGTCCACCTGTACAACGCGACCGCCCCGACCTTCCGCCGCGTGGTCTTCCGCGGCTCCCGCGAGGAGGTCAAGCAGATCGCGGTGGACGGCACCCGGCTGGTCATGGAGTACGCCGACAAGATCCTGGGCGACGAGACGATCTTCGGCTACCAGTACAGCCCCGAGATCTTCACCGACACCGAGCTGGACTTCGCCCTGGAGGTCTGCGAGGCGGTCTGCGACGTCTGGCAGCCCGAGGAGGGCCGCGAGATCATCCTCAACCTGCCCGCCACCGTGGAGCGTTCGACGCCGTCCACGCACGCGGACCGGTTCGAGTGGATGTCGCGCAACCTGTCGCGCCGCGAGTACGTCTGCCTGTCCGTCCACCCGCACAACGACCGCGGCACCGCGGTCGCCGCCGCCGAACTGGCCCTGATGGCCGGGGCGGACCGGATCGAGGGCTGCCTGTTCGGCCAGGGCGAGCGCACCGGCAACGTCGACCTGGTGACGCTGGGCATGAACCTGTTCTCGCAGGGCGTCGACCCGCAGATCGACTTCTCGCAGATCGACGAGATCCGCCGCACCAGCGAGTACTGCAACCAGATGGAGGTCCACCCGCGCCACCCCTACGCGGGCGACCTGGTCTACACCGCCTTCTCCGGCTCCCACCAGGACGCCATCAAGAAGGGCTTCGACGCCATGGAGGCCGACGCGGCGGCCCAGGGCAAGACCGTGGACGACATCGAGTGGGCGGTTCCGTATCTGCCGATCGACCCGAAGGACGTCGGCCGCTCCTACGAGGCGGTCATCCGCGTCAACTCGCAGTCCGGCAAGGGCGGTATCGCGTACGTCCTGAAGAACGACCACAAGCTGGACCTGCCCCGCCGGATGCAGATCGAGTTCTCCCGGATCATTCAGGCCAAGACCGACGCCGAGGGCGGCGAGGTCACGCCGACGGCGATCTGGAGCGTCTTCCAGGACGAGTACCTGCCCAACCCCGAGAACGCCTGGGGGCGCGTGCAGATCCGCTCCGGCCAGAGCACGACCGGCACCGACGGCCGCGACACGATCACCGTCGAGGCGACCGTGGACGGCACGGACACCGTGCTGACCGGCACCGGCAACGGCCCGATCTCCGCGTTCTTCGAAGCCCTGCAGGCCATCGGCATCGACGCCCGGCTGCTGGACTACACCGAGCACACCATGAGCGAGGGCGCGAGCGCCCAGGCCGCCTCCTACATCGAGTGCGCCATCGACGGAAAGGTGCTGTGGGGCATCGGCATCGACGCCAACACCACCCGCGCCTCGCTGAAGGCGGTCGTCTCGGCCGTCAACCGCGCCACCCGCTGATCCGGCGCCCGAAAGGGCCCGGAACCGTACGGTCCGCGAACCCCGCCCACCCGCTTCCGGGGGCGGGGTTCGGCCATTCTCCAGGCGGTTGTGACCGGCGGGGTGCTGACGGCGCAACGGTGATGTGGTTAACATCACGTCGACACGGCAGTGTTGCCGGAGTGTTACGGAGGTGTGCGACGTGCGGTCAGCCCTGGGACAACGCGCCATGAAGCTGCGTATCTGCGGCATCCGTACGCTGTGGGACACCACCGGTGACGGGGAGTTCTTCTGTCCCGGCTGCGGCGGTGACCGCAACTACCGCCGCCTCACCGGCCGCCGCCGCTTCGCCGTGCTGGGCGTGCCCCTGCTCCGGCGCGGCACCACGGCCCCGGTGGTCGAATGCGCCGCCTGCCACGAGCACTTCGACCCGGAGACGCTCGACCACCCCACCACCACCCGGTTCTCCGCGATGCTCAGGGACGCCGTGCACACCGTGGCCCTCGGCGTCCTCGCGGCCGGCGGCAGCACCTCCCGTACGGTCCTGGAGAGCGCCGCCGAGACCGTGCGCGGCGCCGGGTTCGAGGACTGCACGCCCGAACAGCTCGCCACCGTGGTCGAGGTGCTGTCCGCCGACATCGGCCAGGGCTCCGCCTTCGACCCGGCGGCCGAGGCGTGCGGCGCGGCCCTCGCCATCGAGCTGCACGAGGCGCTGGAACCGGTCGCCCCGCACCTCGCCCCCACCGGTCGCGAATCGATTCTGCTCCAAGGCGCCCGGATCGCCCTCGCGGACGGCGCGTACAGCACCGCCGAGCGCGAGGTGCTGACCACCGTCGGCGGGGCGCTGAGGCTGCGCGCCGAGGACACCGCCCGGCTGCTCGCCGAGGCGGCGCGTACGCCCTCCTGATCCCGGGCCCGCCACCGCCGTCGCGGGCCTGCGTTGCCTCCTGGCCGCCGATCTCACCGGCAGCGGGGCCCAGGGGGCCCGACGCGGCCGTCGGCGCCCTGAGCGGGCTCCTGGCCATGTGCCGGCCTGGCCGCTTCGCGGGGGCGGGCCCCGGATGTCGGTGGCGTACCGGACAATGGGACGCATGAGCTTGTTCCGGGACGACGGCGTGGTGCTGCGCACGCAGAAGCTGGGCGAGGCCGACCGGATCATCACGATACTGACCCGGGGCCACGGCCGGGTGCGGGCCGTCGCGCGCGGGGTGCGGCGCACCAAGTCGAAGTTCGGGGCCCGCCTCGAACCGTTCTCCCATGTGGACGTGCAGTTCTTCGCGCGCGGCAGCGAGCTGGTCGGGCGCGGTCTCCCGCTGTGCACCCAGAGCGAGACGATCGCCCCGTACGGCGGCGGCATCGTCACGGACTACGGGCGCTACACCGCCGGGACCGCGATGCTGGAGACCGCCGAGCGCTTCACCGACCACGAGGGCGAGCCGGCGGTCCAGCAGTACCTGCTGCTGGTGGGCGGGCTGCGCACACTGGCCCGGGGCGAGCACGAGCCGCATCTCATCCTGGACGCCTTCCTGCTGCGCTCCCTCGCGGTCAACGGCTACGCCCCCAGCTTCGACGACTGCGCCCGCTGCGGACTGCCCGGACCGAACCGTTTCTTCTCCGTGGCGGCGGGCGGAGTCGTATGCGGCGACTGCCGGGTGCCCGGCAGCGTCGTACCCTCGGCTGAGGCCGTCGCCCTGCTGAGCGCCCTGCTCACCGGCGACTGGGAGGCGGCGGACGCGTGCGAGGCGCGTCATGTCAGGGAGGGGAGCGGGCTGGTGTCCGCGTATCTGCACTGGCATCTGGAGCGCGGGCTGCGTTCACTGCGGTACGTAGAGAAGTGACACAGGGAGACTGAGAAGCTCATGGCAGTACGCGGGATGCTCGGCGGCCGTAACCGGCGCGACTACAAGACCCCGGAGCCGCACCCGTCCGGTGCCGTGCCCCCGAAGATCCCCGGTGAGCTGGTGCCCAAGCACGTCGCCATCGTGATGGACGGCAACGGCCGCTGGGCGAAGGAGCGCGGCCTGCCCCGCACCGAGGGCCACAAGGTCGGCGAGGGCGTCGTCATGGACGTGCTCAAGGGCTGCATCGAGATGGGCGTCAAGAACCTCTCGCTGTACGCCTTCTCCACGGAGAACTGGAAGCGGTCCCCGGAGGAGGTGAAGTTCCTGATGAACTTCAACCGGGACGTCATCCGCCGCCGCCGTGACGAGATGGACGAGCTGGGCATCCGCATCCGCTGGGTGGGCCGCATGCCCAAGCTGTGGAAGTCCGTCGTCCAGGAGCTCCAGGTCGCCCAGGAGCAGACCAAGGACAACGACAGGATGACGCTGTACTTCTGCGTCAACTACGGCGGCCGGGCCGAGATCGCGGACGCCGCGCAGCGGATCGCGCAGGACGTCGCCGCCGGACGGCTCGACCCGTCGAAGGTCAACGAGAAGACGTTCGCGAAGTACATCTACTACCCGGACATGCCGGACGTGGACCTCTTTGTGCGGCCCAGCGGCGAGCAGCGCACCTCGAACTACCTGATCTGGCAGAGCGCGTACGCCGAGATGGTCTTCCAGGACGTCCTGTGGCCGGACTTCGACCGACGCGATCTCTGGCGCGCCTGTCTGGAATTCGCCCAGCGCGACCGCCGGTTCGGCGGCGCCGAAGAGGTCGCGGCCTCGGGGAGCTGAACGGAAGGGCCGGCGGGGGTGTCCCCGCCGGCCCGTTTCCTACTGCTCGCCGCTCGCGCAGTCCGCGCAGGTGCCGAAGACCTCGACCGTGTGCGCCACGTTGACGAAGCCGTGCTGGCTGGCGATGGTCTCCGCCCACTGCTCGACCACGGGCCCCTCGACCTCGACCGCCTTGCCGCACATGCGGCAGACCAGGTGGTGGTGGTGCTCGCCGGTCGAGCAGCGCCGGTAGACGGACTCGCCCTCCGTGGTGCGCAGGACGTCCACCTCGCCGGCGTCCGCGAGGGACTGGAGGGTGCGGTAGACGGTCGTCAGGCCGACCGAGTCCCCCCGGTGCTTGAGGACGTCGTGCAGCTCCTGGGCGCTGCGGAACTCGTCGACCTCGTCGAGCGCCGCCGCGACGGCCGCCCGCTGCCGGGTCGAGCGGCCGCGTACCGGAGCCGCGTTCGTACCACTGATCGGCGCCGTCGCCACAGGAGCCTCCTCGTGTCGCCCGTACATCTGTCGGGCCATTGTGCCAGCTCGCCCCTTCCGGGGGTTCAGACTCGGACGTCGTCCGGTGCCGGGCGGGCCGCCGGTACTTCCAGGGTGCACCGCTCCGCCTCGGTCTCGCCGCGCCGGGCCCGGCGGCGGGCGAGCGGGGCAGCGAGCAGCGTCAGGAGGACGAAGACCCCGATGGCCAGCAGCACGATCGTCGCGCCGGGCGGAACGTCCTGGTAGTACGAGGTGATGGTGCCGGACAGGGTGACGCCGACGCCGATGACGACGGAGAGCACGAACGTCACCTTGAACGACCGGGTGATCTGCTGCGCGGCGGCGACCGGGACCACCATCAGGGCGCTGACCAGCAGCAGCCCCACGACCCGCATCGCGACCGTGACGGTCACGGCGGCGGTGACCGCGACGAGCAGGTTCAGCATCCGCACCGGCAGGCCGGTCACCCGGGCGAACTCCTCGTCCTGGCTGACGGCGAACAGCTGCCGCCGCAGCCCCACCGTCACCAGCAGCACGAACGCGGCGAGCAGCGAGATCGCGGTGATGTCCTCGGAGGAGACCGTGGACAGCGAGCCGAAGAGGTACGAGGTCAGGTTGGCGTTCGAGCCGGTGTCGGAGAGGTTGATCAGCAGGACACCGCCCGCCATGCCCCCGTAGAAGAGCATGGCCAGCGCGATGTCGCCGCGGGTGCGGCCGTACCAGCGGATCAGCTCCATGACGACCGCGCCCGCGACGGCGACCGCGGTGGCCATCCAGACCGGGCTGGTGGAGAGCAGGAAGCCGAGGCCGACGCCGGTCATCGCGATGTGGCCGATGCCGTCGCCCATCAGGGCCTGCCGGCGCTGCACGAGGTAGATGCCGACGGCGGGCGCGATGACGCCGACCAGCACGGCGGCGAGCAGCGCCCGCTGCATGAAGGGAGGGTCGAGGAATTCCATGGTCAGCTCAGCAGTCCCGTCCGGACGGGCTCGGAAGCCGCGTGGGGGTGTACGTGGTCGTGGCCGGGCAGCGCGTGCTGGCCGACGGCCTTCGGGGGCGGCCCGTCGTGCAGGACGCAGCCGTCGCGCAGGACGACCGCCCGGTCGATCAGGGGCTCCAGCGGGCCCAGCTCGTGCAGCACGAGGAGCACGGTGGCGCCGCCGGCGACCTGCTCGCGCAGGGTGGCGGCCAGGATCTCCTGGCTGGCCAGGTCCACGCCCGCCATCGGCTCGTCCATGATCAGCAGCTCCGGTTCGGCGGCGAGCGCACGGGCGATCAGCACGCGCTGGTGCTGGCCTCCGGAGAGGGCGTTCACCGAGTCCTTCGCGCGGTCGGCGAGGCCGACGAGCTCGATGGCCCGGTCGACGGCGGCGCGGTCGGCCTTGCGGGGGAGGCCGAGCCGGGTGCGGGAGAGCCGCCCGGCGGAGACGACCTCGCGGATCGTGGCGGGCACACCGCCGGCCGCCGTGGTGCGCTGCGGTACGTAACCGACCCGGGCCCAGTCGCGGAAGCGGCGCAGCGGGGTGCCGAAGAGCTCGACGGTGCCGCCGGTCAGGGGGACCTGGCCGATGACGGAGCGGACGGCGGTGGACTTGCCGGAGCCGTTGGCGCCGAGCAGGGCGACGACCTCGCCGCGGTGCACGGTCAGGTCGACGCCGCGCAGCACGGGGCGCGAGCCCAGGGTCGCGGTGGCGTCGCGTACGGCGATCACGGGTTCGCTGGTGGGGTGCTGGGGCTCGGGCATGAGCGCCTCCGGTGCTGCTGCGCGGTTCGGGCCGACGGGTGCGGTGAGGTCGCCGGGTGCGGTGGGGTCGTCGCTCACTTCGCGCCGAGCGCCGTGCGCAGGGCGGCGAGGTTGGACTTCATGACCTCGATGTAGTCATCGCCCTTGGAGCTGTCGGTGATTCCCTCCAGCGGATCCAGGACGTCGGTCTTCAGGCCGGTGTCGCGGGCGACCGTCTTGGCGGTCTTGTCGCTGGCGAGCGTCTCGAAGAAGACGGTGGTGACCTTCTTCTTCTCGGCGATGGAGTGCAGGGCGCTGATACGGGCGGGGCTGGGCTCGGCCTCGGGGTCGATGCCGGCGATGCCCTCCTGGGTGAGGCCGTAGCGCTCGGCGAGGTAGCCGAAGGCGGAGTGCGTGGTGATGAACGTCTTCGTCGCGGTGTTCTTCAGCCCGGTCCGGTACGCGGTGTCGAGCGCGCCCAACTCCTTGACCAGGGCGTCGGTGTTCTTGCGGTAGTCCGCCGCGTGGTCCGGGTCGGTCTTCTCCAGGGACTTGCCGACGCCCTTGGCGACCTCGGTGTACTTCACCGGGTCCAGCCAGATGTGCGGGTCGGCGCCGGCCTCGTCGCCCTCGTGCTCGTGGCCGTGCTCGTCGCCGCCGGTCTCGGTGCCGTGGTCCTCCAGCGTGGTGAGCGTCGCGGCGTCGAGGGTGTGGGAGGCGCCGGACTGCTTGATCGCCTCGTCGACGGCGGGCTGGAGGCCCTTGAGGTAGAGGATGAAGTCCGCGTCGCTGAGCCTGCCGGTCTGGCGGGGGCTGAGCTCCAGGTCGTGGGGCTCCACGCCGGGCTTGGTGAGGCTGGTGACCGAGACGTGGTCGCCGCCTATGCGCTCGGCCAGGAACTGCATCGGATAGAAGGACGCCACCACGTCCAGCCGGCCGGCGCTCTTGCGGTCGGAGGTGTCGGACGACGAGCAGGCGGTGACGGCGGTGAGACCGAGCGCGACCGCGCCGGTGACGGCGGCGGCCGGTATGAGGCGGCGTATGTTCATGACTCTCATTTTCAACAAAAGTGGAAACGATTGTCAACAAGTGGGGATCAGGGCCGGGACCGATACCGATTTGATCGAAGGGGAGTGGCCGCCGGTAATCTGGGCCATTCGCCCGCCCGTTCCGTCGTAATGAAGAGAGCACCGTGGCCGCCGACAAGATCGACACCATCGTCAGCCTGAGCAAGCGCCGTGGCTTCGTCTACCCCTGCAGCGAGATCTACGGTGGTCAGAAGGCCGCCTGGGACTACGGGCCGCTGGGCGTCGAGCTCAAGGAGAACCTGAAGCGCCAGTGGTGGCGCTACATGGTCACCTCCCGCGAGGACGTCGTCGGCATCGACTCGTCGGTCATCCTGGCCCCCGAGGTGTGGGTGGCGTCCGGCCACGTCGCCACGTTCTCGGACCCGCTGACCGAGTGCACCTCCTGCCACAAGCGCTACCGCGCGGACCACCTGGAGGAGGCGTACGAGGAGAAGCACGGCAAGGCCCCCGCGAACGGCCTCGCCGACCTCAACTGCCCCAACTGCGGCAACAAGGGCACTTTCACCGAGCCCAAGCAGTTCTCCGGCCTGCTCTCCACGCACCTCGGCCCGACCCAGGACTCCGGCTCGGTCGCCTATCTGCGCCCCGAGACCGCCCAGGGCATCTTCACCAACTTCTCCCAGGTGCTGACCACCGCGCGCAAGAAGCCCCCGTTCGGCATCGCGCAGATGGGCAAGTCCTTCCGCAACGAGATCACTCCGGGCAACTTCATCTTCCGCACGCGCGAGTTCGAGCAGATGGAGATGGAGTTCTTCGTCAAGCCGGGCGAGGACGAGCAGTGGCAGGAGTACTGGATGGAGCAGCGCTGGAACTGGTACACCGGCCTCGGTATGCGCGAGGAGAACATGCGGTGGTTCGAGCACCCGCAGGAGAAGCTCTCCCACTACTCCAAGCGCACCGCTGACATCGAGTACCGCTTCCGCTTCGGCGGCAGCGAGTGGGGCGAGCTGGAGGGCGTCGCCAACCGCACCGACTACGACCTCACCGCCCACTCCAAGGCGTCCGGCACGGACCTCTCCTTCTTCGACCAGGAGAAGAGCGAGCGCTACACCCCGTTCGTCATCGAGCCGGCGGCCGGTGTCGGCCGCGCGATGCTGGCCTTCCTCCTCGACGCGTACAGCGAGGACGAGGCGCCGAACGCCAAGGGCGTCATGGAGAAGCGCGCCGTGATGCGCCTCGACCCGCGCCTCGCGCCGGTCAAGGTCGCGGTCCTGCCGCTCTCCCGCAACCCGCAGCTCTCGCCGAAGGCCAAGGGCCTCGCCGCCGACCTCCGGCAGAACTGGAACATCGAGTTCGACGACGCCGGCGCCATCGGCCGCCGCTACCGCCGCCAGGACGAGATCGGTACGCCGTTCTGCGTCACCGTCGACTTCGACACCCTGGACGACAACGCGGTCACCGTCCGCGAGCGCGACACGATGAAGCAGGAGCGCGTCTCCCTGGACCAGATCCAGGGCTACCTCGCCACCCGCCTGCTCGGCTGCTGACGCC
This sequence comes from Streptomyces drozdowiczii, assembly GCF_026167665.1. Lineage (NCBI taxonomy): Bacteria > Bacillati > Actinomycetota > Actinomycetes > Kitasatosporales > Streptomycetaceae > Streptomyces > Streptomyces drozdowiczii. The sequence goes on from NZ_CP098740.1 coordinate 4,812,005, forward strand.
CGCACCCGCTGAGCGAAGCCCCCGCTTCCGCGCCCGCCGCGCGGATGCCGGGGGCCTCGTGCGTACGGGGGACGGGGCGCGGAAAACCGGGTGAGCCGGGCGCCCGGTGTGGGTACCGTCGTGCCCATGTATGCGTTCTTCCAGATCTACGAGTGAGAGCGCGGCGGGCCCGACCACCCGCCGCCCCCGGATCGATCCGAGGTCGCGAGAGACCTCACCGAGACCACACATTGGGAGAACCCCATGGCCAAGAGCCGCAACAACCTCCTCGGCGTCGGCGGACAGCGCAAGAAGCTGTCCCGCGCCGGGGCGCAGGGGGCCGGCCCCGCCGGAGAGGCCGCCGACCGCAGGACGGCCGCCGACCAGAAGCAGGAGCTGCTCCGCAAGATGCGGGAGCGGGCCGCCGGCACCGAGCAGTCCGACACCGCGGACGCCGAAGAGGCGCAGGCCCCGGAGGCCCCGGCGCAGAGCTGACGCCCCGCACACCCGAGGCCCCGGCGGGCGGACCACCAGGTCCGTCCGCCGGGGCCGTCGTGCTGTCGGCCGCCGCCCCTACCCCACCGTGCGCGGCAGCCGCAGGCTCAGCGCCGTCGTCAGGGCGACCGCCGCCAGCTGGACGAGCAGCGTCACGATCAGGGCGTCCCGCATCCCCGACCCCGGCACCAGGGCCAGGAACAGCGAGCCGAGCGTCGCCACGCCCAGGGACAGCGTCGCCTGCTGGGTCGTCGTCATCACACCGCCGCCCACCCCGGCCCGCTCCGGCGGTACGTCCGACAGGATGATGCGGAAGATGACCGGCAGCTGGAGGCCCTGGCCGAAACCGGCGACCGCCATGCCCGGCAGCAGCCCCGCCATGCCCAGGTCCGGCCAGCCCCGCCACACGGTCAGCGCGAGCACCGCCACGCCCACCGCCTGGATCAGCCCGCCGGCCGTCACGACCCGGCTGCCGTACCGCCGCACCAGCCGGGGACCGGCCAGCGACGCCGCGAAGAAGGCCACCGCCATCGGGGCGATCGACAGGCCGGACCGCGCCGGGCCCAGCTCCAGGCCCTGCTGGAGCGCGACTGCGATCACGAACATGAAGCCGCCGAAGCCCACCGAGAACGGCACCACCAGGAGGAGGCCGCGCCGCAGCGACTCCAGGCGCAGCAGGCTCGGCGGCACCAGCGGGATCAGCCCGCGCCGGTCCGCCCGCCGCTCCACCCGGTAGAACGCCGCCGCGGCGAACGGGAACAGCGCGAGGGACACCCAGGTCCACAGCGGCCAGCCCGCCGCCCGGCCCTCGGTGAGCGGGGCCAGCAGCGTCAGCAGCGACACCGCGAGCAGCAGCGTGCCCGGTACGTCGATGGGCGCCGGCCGGTCCGCCCGCGTCTCCGGGACCGCGCGCGCCGCCAGCACCAGGCCGATCGCCGCGACGGGCACGTTGACCAGGAACACCGACCGCCAGCCCGCGCTCTCGCCGAACACCGAGGAGAGCGGCGCGGCGGCGACCAGCGCCCCGCCCAGGATCTGGCCCGCGACCATGGCGAGCCCGGCCGTCGCCCCGTACAGGCTCATCGCCCGGGCCCTGCGGTGGCCGGAGGTGGCCGCCTGGATGGTGGCGAGGACCTGCGGCAGCATCAGCGCGGCCGCCGCCCCCTGGGCCACCCGCGCCCCGACCAGGGTCCAGGCGGTCGGGGCGAGCCCGCAGGCCAACGAGGTGAGCCCGAAGGCCGCGATGCCGGCCAGGAAGAGCCGGCGCCGCCCCGCCATGTCCCCGAGCCGCCCGCCGAGGACCAGCAGTACGGCGTAGGCGAGGCCGTAGCCCGCGACGACCAGTTCCAGCAGGGCCGGGCCCGCCGCCAGATCGTGGTCGATGGTGGGCAGGGCCACGTTGACGATGAAGAAGTCGATCAGAGGGAGGGCCGCGCCCAGCAGCACGGTGAACAGTCCCAGCGTGCCGAGCACCGGGGCGGGATGGTCGTGCCGCACCACCGGCGGGGTGGTGGCGCTTGCCGTTGACGTCCGTACAGAGGATTCACTCACGCCACCGACGATCGCGCCGCGCGCAGCCTGGTACCAGAGTGTCCTTATCCTGGTACAAGTACCACCAGGCACCGGCCGCCCGGGGCCCGCACCGGCCCCGCACCCTGGAGGAATGACGACGATGGCGACGCCCCTGACGCAGCCGGCCGCTCCCGGCGGGAGCGAGCCCGACATCCGGCGGCACGAGCTCGCGAACTTCCTGCGCAGCCGCCGCGAACGGATCACCCCCGAGCAGGTCGGCCTCGTCCGGGGCCGCCGCCGGCGCACCCCGGGGCTGCGCCGCGAGGAGGTCGCCCAGCTCTCCGCCGTCGGCGTCACCTGGTACACCTGGCTCGAACAGGCCCGGGACATCCAGGTCTCGCCCCAGGTCCTCGACGCCCTCGCCCGCGCCCTGCTCCTGGACCGCAGCGAGCGCAGCCATCTCTTCTCGCTCGCCGCGGCCATCGACCCGGCCCCCGGCACGGACTGCCCGCACGTCACCCCGGCGCTGCGGACGATGCTGCGGCAGCTGGAGCCGATCCCCGCCTGCGTGCAGAACAGCCGCTACGACATCCTCGCCCACAACCGGACGTACGGGCGGCTGCTCTGCGACCTGGAGGAGGTCGCGCCCGAGGACCGCAACGTGATGCTGCTCGCCCACACCAACGAGCAGTGGCGGGCCTCCGTCATGGACACCGCCGAGGTGACGCGCTACATCACCGCCAAGTTCCGCGCGGCGATGGCGGAGCACCTGGCCGAGCCCGCCTGGAAGGAGCTGCTGGGGCGCCTGGAGGCGGCCTCCGAGGAGTTCCGCGAGAACTGGGCCCGGCACGAGGTCGTCGGGGCGGGCAGCCGGGCCAAGGTCTTCCGCAACGCCTGGGTGGGGCTGCTCCGGGTGGAGGCCACCGACCTCTGGCTCGGCCCCTCGGCCGGACCGCGCCTGGTCAGCTACGCGCCCCGGGACGACGAGACGTACGAGCGGCTGGCCCGCCTTCAGGAACTGGTGCGGGCCGCCGAGGACTGAGCGACCGGGCCCCCGGCCACCGGTTCCGCCAGCCGCTCCGCCGTCCGGCGGGCGGTGGACCGGGCCCAGCGGCCGCTGCTCAGGGCGCCGATCAGCAGGACGGCGAGGCCGCAGCCGGTGACGATCCACCAGCCGGGCCGGCTCGCCGCCACGAAGCCGTCCGAGCCGCCCGGGTCCGCCATGCCCGCCGCCAGGACCGCGCCGATCACGGCGACCCCGAGGGTCTGCCCGATCTGCCGGCTGGTGGAGGCGACCGCGGCCGCCACGCCCGCCTGGGAGCGGGGCATGCCGGAGACCGCGGTGTTGGTGATGGGCGCGTTCACCGAGCCGAAGCCCAGGCCGAACAGGACGTACGCGGCGAACATCGAGACCGTCCCGGTCTCCGCGTCGAACGCCGCCAGCATCAGCCCGCTCACCGCCATCGCACCGCCCGCGATCAGCAGCGGGATGCGCGGCCCGCGGCTGGCCACGAGCCGCCCGGACAGTGGCGAGAGCAGGCACACCACGGCCGCCATGGGCAGCGTGTAGAGCCCGGCGTCCAGCGCGCTCAGGCCCCGGACGTCCTGGAGGTAGAGCGTGTTGAGGAAGAGGAAGCCGCCGAGCGCGGCGAAGGCGCTGACCGCGATGACCGTGGCCCCGCTGAACGGCACGCTGTGGAAGAACCGCAGATCGATCAGCGGATCGGCGCGCCGGGGCTCGTACACCAGCAGCCCCGCGAGGGCCGCCGCCGCGAGCCCCGCGAAGAGCAGGATCTCGGCGGAGGCCCACCCCTTCTGCGGGGCCTCGATGATCGCGTACGTCAGCGAGCCCAGCAGCGTGATCACCAGGAGCTGGCCCAGCGGGTCCGGGCGGCGGGCCCGGTGGGCGCGCGACTCGGGGACGTAACGCCAGGTCAGCAGCAGGGCGGCGAGGCCCACCGGGAGGTTGACCCAGAAGATCGAGCGCCAGCCGACCGAGTCGACGAGGCCGCCGCCGACCACCGGACCGGCCGCCATCGAGATGCCGACGACCCCGCCCCAGACCCCGATGGCGCGGGCACGCTCGCGGGGGTCGGTGAAGGTGTTGGTGATGATCGACATCGCGACCGGGTTGAGCATCGAGCCGCCCACGGCCTGCACCATCCGGAAGGCGATCAGCGCCTCCAGACTCGGCGCCAGCGAGCAGAGCGCCGAGCCCAGCGTGAACAGCACCAGGCCCGCCATGAAGACCTTCCGCCGGCCGATCCGGTCGGCGGTGGACCCGGCGAGCATCAGCAGGGAGGCGAGGACGAGCGTGTACGCGTCGATCGTCCACTGCATCCCCGCGACGCTCGCGTCCAGGTCCTGGCGCATGGCGGGCAGGGCGACATTCAGGGCGGTGGTGTCGAGGCTGACGATCAGCAGGCTCATGCAGCAGATCGCCAGCACCAGCATCCGCCGTCGGTGGCTGAGCTCAGGCATCCATCGATAGTACGCCTAACTAACGACTGCCGCCGCCAGGGCCTTCGCCACGTCCCGCACCAGCGGATGGTCCCCGCCGCGCCGGACGGGCCCGCCGGCTTCGACGTCAGCACCGCGAGGACCACGGGAGCCCCCTCCCGCGTCCACGCGACGCCCACGTCGTTGCACGAGCCGTACGAGCCGCCGCCCGTCTTGTCGGCGACCGTCCACTCCGGCGGCAGCCCGGCCCGGAACCGCGTATCGCTCGTCCGGCAGTTCAGCAGCCAGTGGGTCAGCAGCGCGCGGTCCCGGCGCTCCAGCGCGTCCCCCAGGACCAGCCGGGCGTAGTCGCGGGCGAGCGCGGACGGGGTCGTGGTGTCCGTGACCCGGCCCGGCTCGGCGGTGTTCAGCTCGGGCTCCCAGCGGTCCAGCCGGGTCACGCGGTCGCCCAGCGAGCGGGCGAAGCGGGTGACCGCCTGCGGGCCGCCCAGCTCGCGCAGCAGCAGATTGCCCGCGGTGTTGTCGCTGTCGCAGATCGCGGCGTCGCAGAGCCGGGCGACGCTCAGCCCGCTCGCGATGCTCTCCGCGGTGTCCGTGACCGGCGAGTCGGAGACGCAGTCCGCCTTCGTGTAATGGATCACCTTCTCCAGGACCTCGCCGTCCCGGTCCAGGTCCCGCAGGACGGTCGCCGCGGCGAGCGTCTTGAACGTGGACAGCATCGGGAAGCGCTCGTCCGCCCGGTGCCGCACCGCGACCCCGGTCGCCACGTTGTACGCGAACGCGCCGACGCGGGCGCCGTGAAGCCGCTCCAGCTCGCGCAGCCGGGCCGTCGTGGACCCGGCCGCCGCGCGGGCGGTGCCCGCCGTACCGAGGAGCAGCGCCCCGGCGCCGCCGAGCGCGAGCAGCCCGCGACGGCTGGGGGAGCCGAGCGTTAAGCGGGCAGAGGTCGTCGTCATGAGCTTCGTCTCCTTCGTGGGCCGGCCCGTCGCCGGAATCCCCACGCTACGGCGGGGGTCCGGCAACGCCGCCCTCTTTCCCCCGCCCCGGCGGGGCGCGACGCCCTGGGGAGCAGTCATCGGCGTACGGGACAATGGGGCCATGACCACGCTCGCCCCCTCGCCCCCGCTGCTCCGCATCGGCCCGCACACCGTGCAGCCGCCGGTGGTCCTCGCGCCCATGGCCGGCATCACCAACGCCCCCTTCCGCACGCTGTGCCGGGAGTTCTCGGGCGGCAAGGGCCTCTTCGTCAGCGAGATGATCACGACGAGGGCCCTGGTCGAGCGCAACGAGAAGACCATGCAGCTCATCCACTTCGACGCGACCGAGACCCCGCGCTCGATCCAGCTGTACGGAGTGGACCCCGAGACGGTCGGCAAGGCGGTCAGCATGATCGTCGACGAGAACCTCGCCGACCACATCGACCTCAACTTCGGCTGCCCGGTCCCCAAGGTCACCCGCAAGGGCGGCGGCTCGGCCCTGCCGTACAAGCGACCGCTGCTGCGCGCGATCCTGCACGAGGCGGTCTCCCGGGCCGGGGACCTGCCCGTCACGATCAAGATGCGCAAGGGCATCGACGACGACCACCTGACCTATCTCGACGCCGGCCGGATCGCCGTCGAGGAGGGCGTCACGGCGGTCGCCCTGCACGGCAGGACCACCGCCCAGCACTACGGCGGCACCGCCGACTGGGACGCCATCGCCCGCCTCAAGGAGCACGTCCCGGAGATCCCGGTGCTCGGCAACGGCGACATCTGGTGCGCGGACGACGCCCTGCGCATGATGCGCGAGACCGGCTGCGACGGCGTGGTCGTGGGGCGCGGCTGCCTGGGCCGCCCCTGGCTCTTCGGCGACCTGGTCAGCGCGTTCGAGGGTACGGAGACGAGGCAGGCGCCCACGCTGCGCACCGTGGCCGACGTCATGCTGCGCCACGCGACGCTGCTGGGGGAGTGGATCGGCGACGAGGCGCGGGGCGTGATCGACTTCCGCAAGCACGTCGCCTGGTACCTCAAGGGCTTCGCGGTGGGCTCCGAGATGCGCAAGAAGCTGGCGATCACCTCCTCGTTGGAGGAGCTGGGCTCCCAGCTCCAGGAGCTGGACCTCGACCAGCCCTGGCCGGACGGCGCCGACGGCCCGCGCGGGCGCACCTCGGGCAACAACCGGGTGGCCCTCCCGGACGGCTGGCTGAAGGACCCGTACGACTGCGCGGGCGTCGCCGCCGACGCGGAGCTGGACACCTCCGGAGGCTGAGCCGACGGTCGTCGATATGGGGGCACTGCGTGCCCCCCATACGTATTTTTGCTCATCTGAGCGGTGGTCCTATCGAGTGATTCTCGCCACCTTGAGACGTGTGGCGCTCAGATGAGCGCAAAAAGCAGGGCTGCACTTCTCAAAGGGTGGCACTGAGTGCCAGGTGTCCGTACTTTGATCGATCGACGCTTCGGTCACTTTCGGCCACCGAATCACGACTTCCGATGTGCGCTGCGTGATCCTGTGTACGACTCCTGAATGCACGATTCCGGATGGCTCCCGGGCGGCCGACTTTCGATCTGCTGGCGGACGGGTGGTTACGGCCGTACGACGCGCAAGTGGACGTACCCAGGCACCTTCGATCTGGGTATGTTCCTCGCCGTCAGGGCAGCCACCGCGTCTTCGAGGAGTCGAGACCGTGTCGGAAAACAAAGATGTGCAGAAGTTCGTCTACGACTTCACCGAAGGCAACAAGGATCTGAAGGATCTCCTCGGCGGGAAGGGGGCCAACCTCGCCGAGATGACCAACCTCGGGCTCCCCGTCCCGCCCGGTTTCACCATCACCACCGAGGCGTGCAAGGTCTACCTGGACAGCGGTGAGGAGCCGGCCGCCCTCCGCGACGAGGTGAGTGCGCACCTCGACGCCCTGGAGACGCGGATGGGCAAGAAGCTCGGCCAGGCCGACGACCCGCTGCTGGTCTCCGTGCGCTCCGGCGCCAAGTTCTCGATGCCCGGGATGATGGACACCGTCCTCAACATCGGCCTCTCCGACGCCTCCGTGGTGGGCCTCGCCGCCCAGGCCGGCGACGAGCGGTTCGCGTGGGACTCCTACCGCCGGCTGATCCAGATGTTCGGCAAGACCGTGCTCGGGGTGGACGGCGACCTCTTCGAGGAGGCGCTGGAGGCCGCGAAGGAGGCCAAGGGCGTCAAGGTCGACGTGGACCTCGACGCGGGCGACCTGAAGAAGCTGGTCGAGGAGTTCAAGAAGATCGTCGCGCGGGACGCCGGCCGCGACTTCCCGCAGGACGCGCGCGAGCAGATGGACCTGGCCATAAAGGCGGTCTTCGACTCGTGGAACACCGACCGCGCCAAGCTCTACCGCCGCCAGGAGCGCATCCCCGGCGACCTCGGCACCGCCGTCAACGTCTGCTCCATGGTCTTCGGCAACCTCGGCCCCGACTCCGGTACGGGCGTCGCCTTCACGCGCGACCCGGCCAGCGGCCACCAGGGCGTCTACGGCGACTACCTCCAGAACGCGCAGGGCGAGGACGTCGTCGCGGGCATCCGCAACACCGTGCCGCTCGCCGAGCTGGAGTCGATCGACAAGCAGTCGTACGACCAGCTGCTGACGATCATGGAGACGCTGGAGACCCACTACAAGGACCTCTGCGACATCGAGTTCACCATCGAGCGCGGCCACCTGTGGATGCTCCAGACCCGGGTCGGCAAGCGCACCGCCGGTGCCGCCTTCCGCATCGCGACCCAGCTGGTGGACCAGGGGCTCATCGACGAGGCCGAGGCCCTTCAGCGGGTCACCGGCGCCCAGCTCGCCCAGCTGATGTTCCCGCGCTTCGACGACACCGCGAAGACCCAGCGGCTCGGCCGGGGCATCGCCGCCTCGCCCGGCGCGGCGGTCGGCAAGGCGGTCTTCGACTCGTACACCGCCGTCAAGTGGTCCCGGTCCGGCGAGAAGGTCATCCTGATCCGCCGCGAGACCAACCCGGACGACCTGGACGGCATGATCGCCGCCGAGGGCATCCTCACCTCGCGCGGCGGGAAGACCTCGCACGCCGCCGTCGTCGCCCGGGGCATGGGCAAGACCTGTGTCTGCGGCGCCGAGGAGATCGAGGTGGACACCAAGCGCCGCCGCCTGACGGTCGGCGACACCGTCGTGGAGGAGGGCGACATCGTCTCCGTCGACGGCTCCACCGGCAAGGTGTACCTCGGTGAGGTGCCCGTCGTGCCGTCCCCCGTGGTCGAGTACTTCGAGGGCCGGATGCACGCGGGCGCCGACGACGCCGACGAGCTGGTCGCCGCCGTGCACCGGATCATGGCGTACGCGGACCGGGTGCGCCGGCTGCGGGTGCGGGCCAACGCGGACAGCGCGGAGGACGCCCTGCGCGCCCGCCGCTTCGGCGCCCAGGGCATCGGCCTCTGCCGCACCGAGCACATGTTCCTCGGCGAGCGCCGCGAGATGGTCGAGAAGCTGATCCTGGCCGACACCGACCAGGAGCGCGAGACCGCCCTGGAGCAGCTGCTGCCGCTCCAGAAGGCGGACTTCATCGAGCTGTTCGAGGCGATGGACGGACTGCCGGTCACCGTGCGGCTGCTGGACCCGCCGCTGCACGAGTTCCTGCCGGACATCACCGAGCTCTCGGTACGCGTGGCCCTCGCCGAGGCCCGCAAGGACGCCAACGAGAACGACCTGCGCCTCCTCCAGGCCGTGCACAAGCTGCACGAGCAGAACCCGATGCTGGGGCTGCGCGGGGTGCGCCTGGGCCTGGTCATCCCCGGTCTGTTCGCCATGCAGGTGCGGGCCATCGCGGAGGCGGCCGCCGCCCGCAAGAACGCCAAGGGCGACCCGCGCGCCGAGATCATGATCCCGCTCGTCGGCACGGTCCAGGAGCTGGAGATCGTCCGCGAGGAGGCGGACCGGGTCATCGCCGAGGTCCAGGCCGCCACCGGCACCGACCTCAAGCTGAAGATCGGCACCATGATCGAGCTGCCGCGCGCCGCGCTGACCGCCGGGCAGATCGCGGAGGCGGCGGAGTTCTTCTCCTTCGGCACCAACGACCTGACCCAGACGGTGTGGGGCTTCTCCCGCGACGACGTGGAGGCGTCCTTCTTCACCGCGTACCTGGAGAAGGGCATCTTCGGGGTGTCGCCCTTCGAGACGATCGACAAGGACGGCGTCGGCTCGCTGGTCAAGAACGCGGTCGCGGCCGGCCGGGCCACCCGCCCCGACCTGAAGCTGGGCATCTGCGGGGAGCACGGCGGCGACCCCGAGTCGGTGCACTTCTTCCACGAGGCCGGTCTCGACTACGTCTCCTGCTCGCCGTTCCGCATTCCGGTGGCGCGTCTGGAGGCGGGCCGGGCGGCGGCCGGGGCGCGGGCCAGCGACAGCCGCTGACGCGGCATTCCTGAGACGGTGGCACCCTGTGCGGGGGTGCCACCGTCTTGTCATGTGGGACGGCATCCCCGCACAACGTTGTCATGCTCCGGTAAATAGGCGCCCAGCGCCCATTGCTTCGTTTAATACGCAAAGAAATCGAGTTGAACGGACCGGGGTGCGGCCCGTGGATCCCCATCCACGGGCCGCACCCGGCTTACCCCCATCGAGTGCGGAGCCGCACCATTGCCAACCGCCGCCGAACGAGCAAAACCCCCCACGGCCTTCACTCGCTCTTCCGGTGGCTCCGGATTCGCACCCGACGCCGTACAGCTTTTCGTCCGGCGGGCGGTCCGGGCGAGGCGTTTCACCTCTGGCCGAAACCCCGTGGTGACGTGCTGTTACGATTCGCATACTCTTGCGAGGGGGAATTGCAGGTGCAAGGGGTGGGAGTTCGGTGCTGCGTATCCATGTCTCCGGATGGGACCTTTCCAGGGTGCGGATGGCCTCCGGGCCGGACGCGCTGTGGGAGACCATTCTCAGCTTTCACCGGCTGAGGGACCGGAGGGCTTCCGCGGTCTTCGGGAAATGGCGCACCGAAACCCGCCCACGGTTGAGCGGTGAAGTACGCCTGCTGTCCGCGGTGGTCCCGCAGCGCGGATATTTCCCCGACTTCCTGACGCCTTCTCAGGAAAGCGCCGAACCGCTCGGACCCGACGCCGGAATGGAAGCCGTGCGCGCCACTCCGCCCGAGCGCCTGCGCGCCGAGATCGCCCTCCTCGGGGACCCCGGCGCGAGGCACGCCGCCCGCCTCGACCCCCTGCGCGAGGGCGGCGCCGAGCCCCTGGCCCGTCTCGTCGCCGCCTTACGGGACTACCACCGCGCCGCCGTCGAGCCGTACTGGCCGCACATCCGCTCCGCCGTCGAGGCCGACCGGGCGATCCGGGGCCGCGCCCTCCTGGACGGCGGCACCGACGAACTGCTCGCCTCGCTGCCCCCGGTCATCCGCTGGCGGGCGCCCGTCCTGGAGGCGGACTACCCCGTGGACCGCGACCTCCACCTGGACGGGCGCGGACTGCTCCTCCAGCCGTCCTACTTCTGCCGGGGGACCCCCGTCGTCCTGCGCGACCCCCTGCTCCCGCCCGTCCTGGTCTACCCGGTCGCCCATCGCGCGGCGCCCGCCTTCGCCGACCCGGGCCCCTCGCTCGGCCGGCTCCTCGGGCAGACCCGCTCCACGGTCCTGCGGGCCATCGGCGACGGCTGCACCACCAGCGAACTGGCCCGGCGCGCCGGGGTCTCCCTCGCCTCGGCCAGCCAGCACGCCTGCGTCCTGCGGGAGGCGGGGCTCGTCCACACCCTGCGGCACGGCAGCTCCGTCCAGCACACCCTGACGCCGCTGGGCGGCTCGCTGCTGAGGGGCGGGGCGCCGGTCGCGGTCTCGTGAGGTGCCCCGTACGGAAAGGATCCGCGGCCCGCACCGATGAGTTCCCGGCGGCCCCGGCGTCTACCAGTCGAGAAGACGCACACGGAACCAGAGCACCGAGAGAGCGAGACGGCCATGCCCCAGATGATCTTCGTGAACCTGCCGGTCAAGGACCTGGAGACGTCGAAGGACTTCTTCGCGAAGCTGGGCTACTCCTTCAACCCGCAGTTCAGCGACGAGCGCACCGCCTGCCTCGTCATCAGCGACACGATCTTCGCCATGCTCCTCCAGGAGGAGCGCTTCAAGGACTTCACCAAGAAGGACATCGCGGACGCCGCCTCGTCCACCGAGGTGATCCTCGCGCTCAGCGCCGACAGCCGCGAGAAGGTGGACGAGCTGGCCGACGCCGCCCTCGCCAACGGCGGATCGCCCGCCAACGAGACGCAGGACCTCGGCTTCATGTACGGCCGCTCCTTCCAGGACCCGGACCACCACATGTGGGAGGTCATCTGGATGGACCCGTCCGCCGTCGAGGGCTGAGCCGCAAGGGCCGGGCTACAGCCCCGGGTACGTCACGCCGGTCAGCTGCTCCGAGGCCACCCACAGCCGCTCGCCCGCCACGTCGTCGCGCGTCCAGCCCGCCCGCCAGGACGGTCCGGGCGCGCCGCGCCACCCCAGCCGCGGGCCGGTGAACGAGTCGGGGCGCACGCCCGGCGCGGTGGCCGCGTACAGCGTGGGCAGGGCCCCGGCCGAGGCGGGCTGGGCGAGGAGGTTGGTGAGGTCCATGACCCGCTCCACCACCCTGCGCCCCTCCAGCCGGGCCCCCGCCGTGTGGAGGTTGGTGGCGGCCAGGCCGGGGTGCGCGGCGGCGGCGACCAGTCCGCTGCCGGCCGCCGCGAGCCGCCGGGCCAGCTCGTGCACGAAGAGCAGGTTCGCGGTCTTCGAGCGGCCGTAGGCGGTCCAGCGGCGGTAGTTCCGCTCGCTGTTGAGGTCGCCCATGTCGATGTTGCCCAGGGCGTGCAGCGCGCTGGAGACGGTCACCACCCGGGCGCCCCCGGTGGCCGTCAGCTTCGGCAGCAGCAGCCCGGTGAGCGCGAAGTGCCCGAGGTGGTTGACGCCGAACTGGGTCTCGAAGCCGTCGGCGGTCCGCCCGTACGGCAGGGCCATCACCCCGGCGTTGTTGACCAGCAGGTCGATCCGGTCCGCCCGGAGGCCCTTGGCGAACGCGCGCACCGAGGACAGATCGGCCAGATCGAGCGGGGCGAACTCCACATCCGCGCCGCGCACCGCGTACCGGATGCGGGCCGCCGCCTCCTCGCCGCGCCGCTCGTCGCGGCAGGCGAGGAGCACCCTGGCCCCGCAACGGGCCAGCTCGCGGGCGGTGATGAGCCCGATCCCGCTGTTGGCCCCCGTCACCACGGCCGTGCGGCCGCTCTGGTCGGGTATGTCGCGCGCGCTCCAGCCCTGGGTCATGGATCAAGCGTACGACCGGGGACACGGATGGCCGGAAGCACCCGTTCGGGGGTACTTCCGGCCGCCTCGGCATGAGCCGAGGGATTCAGTCCGCGCGTACCTCGAAGACCGGTACGGAGACCTCGTCGTCGTCCAGGCAGGCGCCCGTCGCCAGGTCGAAGCGCTGCTTGAGCAGGGGCGAGGCCACGAAGGGCTGCCCGCCGTCCGAGCCGACCAGGCCGCGCGAGAGGACATAGGCCCCGGTGAACGGGTCGCGGTTGTCGATGGCGTACGTGCGCCCCGCCCGGTCCAGGAAGAGCGCGACCTGCCGGCCGTCCGGGAGGAGGGCGGCGACCCCGCGCCCCGGGGTCAGCAGCGAGCGGTCGCACACCGTGAGCCAGCCGTCCCCGGCGGCGATCCGGACGGTCCGGGTGTCCTGCGCGGTGTCCAGCGTCTGCGTGGTCATCAGGAGGCGGTCCCCTCAAGAGTGCGGATGGCGAGAACCGGGCCCGCGAGGATGTCCAGGTCCGGCTTGACCTGGTCGCGTTCCGGGACGAACTTGACGGACGGGTCGGGCGCGTCGGGCGCGTTGACGAAGGTGACGAACCGGCGCAGCCGCTCGGGGTCGTTGATGGTCTCGGCCCACTCGTCGCGGTAGCCGCGGACGTGGTCGGCCATCAGCCGCTCCAGCTCCTCGCAGAGCCCCAGCCTGTCGTGGACGACGACGTCCCGGACGTGCTCCAGGCCGCCCTCGATGCGCTCCAGCCAGGCCGAGGTGCGCTCCAGCCGGTCCGCGGTGCGGATGTAGAACATCAGGAAGCGGTCGATCAGCCGGACCAGTTCGGCGTCGGACAGGTCCTGGGCGAGCAGGTCCGCGTGGCGCGGGGTGGCGCCGCCGTTGCCGCCCACGTAGAGGTTCCAGCCGCCCGCCGTGGCGATGATCCCGAAGTCCTTGCCCCGGGCCTCCGCGCACTCCCGCGCGCACCCCGAGACCGCCGACTTCAGCTTGTGCGGGGCGCGCAGCCCCCGGTAGCGCAGCTCCAGGTCGATCGCCATTTTCACGGAGTCCTGCACGCCGTAGCGGCACCAGGTCTGCCCGACACAGGACTTGACCGTGCGCAGCGACTTCCCGTAGGCGTGCCCGGACTCGAAGCCGGCGTCGACGAGCCGGGTCCAGATGAGCGGGAGCTGGTCGACGCGGGCGCCGAAGAGATCGATGCGCTGACCGCCGGTGATCTTGGTGTAGAGCCCGAAGTCGCGGGCCACCTCGCCGATCACGATCAGCTTCTCCGGGGTGATCTCGCCGCCGGGTATGCGCGGCACGATCGAGTACGAGCCGTTGCGCTGGAGGTTGGCCAGGAAGTGGTCGTTGGTGTCCTGGAGGGCCGCCTGCTCGCCGTCCAGGACGTAACCGCTCGCGCCGACCGTGGGCGCCAGCGAGGCGATGACCGAGCCGACCGTCGGCTTGCAGACCTCGCAGCCGTCGCCGCCCCGGGCCTCCTCCCGCCCGTGGGAGTCGAGGAGATCCGCGTACGAGGTGATGCGCAGGGTGCGCACGATCTCGTACAGCTCGCTGCGGGTGTACGCGAAGCAGCCGCACAGGCCCGCGTCCGCGCTCTGCGGGAGCAGTTGGCCGATCACCTTCACGCAACTGCCGCATCCGGTGCCCGCCTTGGTGCACTTCTTCACCTCGGGCAGCGTGGTGTGCTCGCGGATCGCGCCCTTGGTGACGTTGTGGCAGGAGCAGATCACCGCCTCGTCCGGCAGCGCGGACGGGCCGAGCGCCACCGGGCCGCCCGCCCCGGCCGGGAGCACCAGCTGCTCCGGGGCGACCGGCAGCACGCTCCCGGTCATGGGGCGCAGCGTGCCGTACTGGTCGGCGTCGCCCACGAGGACCCCGCCCAGCAGGGTGCCGTCCGCCGCCATCACCAGCTTCTTGTAGACGCCGGAGCGGGCGTCCGCGTACACCACGTCGAGGCAGCCCTCGGCGGTGCCGTGCGCGTCGCCGAACGAGGCCACGTCCACGCCGAGCAGCTTCAGCTTGGTCGACAGGTCCGCGCCGGTGAACGCGGCCGCCCTGCCGGCGATCACCTCGGCGGCCGTCAGCGCCATCTCGTACCCCGGCGCCACCAGCCCGTACACCCGGCCGTCCGAGGCGAGCGCGCACTCGCCGATCGCGAAGACCGCCGGGTCGGAGGTCCGGCACTCCTCGTCCACGACGATCCCGCCGCGCTCCCCGACCGCGAGCCCGCACTCCCGGGCCAGCTGGTCGCGCGGGCGGACCCCGGCCGAGAACACCACCAGGTCCGTGGCCAGCGCGGACCCGTCGGAGAGCGCCATCCCGGTCACCGTGCCGTCCTCGCCCGCGGTCACCTCCTGCGTGCCGACCCCGGTGTGCACGGTCAGGCCCAGGTCCTCGATGGTGCGCAGCAGCGCCGCGCCCCCGCCCTCGTCCACCTGGACGGGCATCAGCCGGGGCGCGAACTCCACGACGTGCGTCTCCAGGCCGAGGCCCTTCAGCGCGCCGGCCGCCTCGAGACCGAGCAGCCCGCCGCCGACCACCGCGCCGGTCGTCGCGTTCTTCGCGTACTCCTCGATGGCGAGCAGGTCCTCGATGGTCCGGTAGACGAAGCAGCCGGTGCTGTCCTTGCCGGGGACCGGCGGCACGAAGGGGTAGGACCCGGTCGCCAGGACCAGCGTGTCGTACGCGAAGACCTCGCCGGACCGCGCGGTGACCGTACGGGCCGAGCGGTCCACGGCCACCGCCGGGTCCCCGAGCCGCAGGTCGAAGCCGTGCCGCTCCATGAAGCCGTCCTCGACCAGCGACAGGTCGTCCGGGGTCTTCCCCGCGAAGTACGAGGTCAGCTGGACCCGGTCGTAGGCGGCGCGGGGCTCCTCGCACAGGACGACGACCCGGGCGGTCCCGGCGGTGCCGGTGAGACCGCGCTCGGCCAGGGCCTCCAGGAAGCGCTGGCCGACCATCCCGTGCCCGACGACCACGAGCGTCGGCGCGGCGGCAGGGCCTGAGGTGGGGGCGGTCGGGGGAGTGGACACCGGCATCTCGGGGCCTCCGTCGTCGGTGAGCAGATTCGGCAGGGCCACAGGCGCCGGGCCTGTGTGCTCATGACCGGAAGCGTGTCCCGGCGGTGTTACCCGGCCGGTTCCCCGCTGTTTCCCGGGAGGAACCTTGCGCTCAGCACCCGCCGAAAAGGTCTGTGAGGCGGCCGGCGGAGGCCGCAAAAGGGGCCTTGTCCTGCGGAAACCTCAGAGTTGGCTCAACTTTCCCGGTGCGGCCCCGGAACGGTTGGACGGTGCACGCATCTGCTCCATAGGGTCGTGCCCATGCCGGACATCACCCTGACCACCCTTGTCGTGCTGTGCCTCGCCGCCGGGGCGGCGGGCTGGGTCGACGCGGTGGTCGGGGGCGGCGGACTGCTCCTGCTGCCCGCGCTGCTGCTCGGTCTGCCGCACCTGCCGGCCGCGCAGATCCTCGGCACCAACAAGGCGGTCGCCATCGTCGGCACCTCGGGCGCGGCCGTCACCTACGCCCGCAAGGCGCCGGTGAAGGTGGGCACGGCGGTCCGGATCGGGCTGGCGGCCCTGGCCGGTTCGATGACCGGCGCGTTCTTCGCCGCCGGGATCAGCAGCGAGGTGCTGCGGCCGGTGATCATGGTGGTGCTGCTGGCGGTCGCCGCGTTCGTGATGCTGCGGCCCCAGTTCGGCCGGGCCGCCGGGGACGGCGTCCCGCCCCAGGTCACCCGGGCCCGCAGGATCACCGCGATCGTCCTGGTGGGCGGCGGGATCGGCCTGTACGACGGGCTGTTCGGACCCGGTACGGGCACCTTCCTGGTGCTCGCCCTGACCGCCGTGCTCCACCTCGACCTGGTGACCGCGTCGGCCACCGCGAAGATCGTCAACGTCTGCACCAACGCCGGGGCGCTCGCCATGTTCGCCTACCAGGGCAACGTGCTGTGGCAGCTGGCGGCGCTGATGGCGGTGTTCAACCTGGCGGGCGGGCTGCTGGGCGCGCGGATGGCGCTGCGCAAGGGCAGCGAGTTCGTGCGCGGGGTGCTGCTGGTGGTGGTGTTCTCGCTGGTGGCGAAGCTCGGGTTCGACCAGTGGCAGAGCTGAGCGTCAGCGGACGCTCGTGAGGTGGGCGTACGCCACCACGTTCCCCCGGTAGCCGGTCGCCTCGGAGTATCCGCCGCCGCAGGTGATCAGCCGCAGCGAGGCGTGCGCGGAGGCGCCGTAGACCCGCTGGTCGGGGAAGTCGTCGTTCTCGTACACCTCGATCGCGTCGAGCGTGAAGACGGCGGTACGGCCGTCCTGCCGGTCCACCTCGACGGTGCTGCCCTTCTTCAGTGAGCCCAGGTCGTAGAAGACCGACGGGCCCTCCGCGTTGTCGACATGGCCGGCGACGATCGCGGTGCCCTTGGCGCCCGGCGGCGTGCCGTCCTTGTACCAGCCGACGATGTCCGTGTTCCCGGCCGGCGGCACGTCCAGGCTGCCGTCCGCCCCGAGCCCGAGCCGCATCATCGGCGCGTCGACCCGGATGGCGGGAATCCGGATGCGTACGGGCGCGGAGGGGCGCAGCGGCTCGGCGACCGGGGAGCCGGGCAGCAGGGCGGGCCCGGCGGCGAACGCCTGGGCCGCGGCCGGGCCCGGCGGGGTGAGCCGGGTGCCCGCGCCGTTCTGGATCAGCCAGACACCGGCCAGCGCCACCACGACGAGCAGCCAGCCCTTGGCCTTCTGGGACACGGTGGTCCTCCGGGGTGCGGAAGCGGGAAACGGTCCCGTCCCGGTGGCGCGCGGCCACCGGGACGGACACCGGGCGGTACGGAGGGGTGGATGCCTCCGTCAGCCGGCGTCCCGCGTGCCGCTCGCCCGGCGACGCAGGAGCCAGGCTCCGCCGACGGCGGCAGCGGCGAGTACGCCGGCTCCCGCCGCGATCTGGGTGGTGTCCGGGCCGACGCTGCCGCCGACTCCGGTCTTCACGTGCCCCGAGGGGGCGGTGGGCGCGGCCGAGGTCCGGTGCCCGGAAGGCGTCTCGCGCCCGGACCCGCTGTCGTCCCAGTCGGATGATCCGGTCGGGCGGCCGGTGGGGGCGGGGCGCTCGGTGGGCGTGGTGCGGCCGGCCTCGGCGGGGGCGTCCGGGACGAGGCCGGAACCGGCGGCCTCGGCGTCGAGGCCGTCCAGGCCCTCCGTGTCCTCGTCGCCGCCCAGCCCCTCGATGTCGGAGAAGTCGTACGCGGGTGAGTCGGCGGTGCCCGCGGCGTCCTCGGTGCCCTCGGCGCCCTCGTCGCGCGAGGAGCCCGCGGCCTTCACCTCGATCTCACCGGTGGCCTTCTTGCCGTTCGCGCAGTCCACACCGATGCCGTACGAGCCGGGCGCGACGCTGCCCGGTACCCGGAAGGAGCCGGCCAGGGCCTCTTCGAGGGAGACGGGCGCCAGCGGGAACTCCGGAGCGTCCAGCGCGCTCGCGTCACCGGTGGCGGCGCTGTCGCCGCCGCAGGCGGTGGTGTCCACGGTGACCGTGGCACCCGGCGCGGCGCTGGCGGGGGTGATCCTCAGGGGTGCCGTCTCGTCCCCGTACGCGGACGGGGCGGCGGCGCTGAGGCCGAGCGCGGCGGCGGCCAGGGCCGCGGCGGCGGTGCCGGTCACGAGTCGGGCAGGACGGCGCATGGGGTTTCCTCCGAGCAAGGGGCGCTGGCGGGTGTGTCCTGGCTCCGAGCCAACAGCCGGACCGGCCCCCATGCCTGCTGACACCGAGTCAGCTCTCACCCGTACGGCCCGGCGCGCCCTCCTTGCCAAGCGGTGTCGCCGCAGGTCACGAGGGTGTTGGCGGGCAGGGGATACGGTCCGTGTCGCCCTGGTGCCGTTCGGGTGACGGGCCCGCCGGGCAATGTGGCGTACATCACACGCGTGAGGCGGCGCTGAGCGGGAACACGCATCACAACCCCCCACGGGACGGCGCGCACTGCCGCCCCCGGCCGACGCCCCCTCCCGACCTCCCCCCCCTGGGTCCGGAGGGGGCGGACTGCGTCAGGGGCGCCCCGGTGCGGCGGCCGACCACACGACCACCGGCGGCCGGACCCGCCCGCAGAGCGGCCGCCCCTCGGCGTCCGAGAGCGGAAGCCGGGCGGTGAGATGCCCCGAGCGCACCGCCGCCGCCAGGACCGCCGCGTCGACGTCGGCGAAGAGCAGCTTGGCCCGCCGGAACATCGTGAAGAGGCCATCCGCGTCGACCGTCCCCCAGGACAGGTAGACGAAGCGCCCGCCGAGCCGGTTCTGCACATACGGCCCCCGGACCGCGACCCCGTCCGCGTCCTCGGCCGCCGTGCACTCCAGCGTCCAGCGGGCGCCCGGCGCGTCCCCCGGGGTCGGGCCGAGGAGTTCGCCGGGGCGGTCCTTGCGCTGGACGCCTACGTGGATGTTCTCGTAGCCGGGGAAGCCGGGGAAGCCGGGGAAGCCGGGCCCGGCCGGGCTGGAGCGCCCGGGCAGACGTGATCCCTCGATGTGGACCAGCAGGGGAGCCTCCACGGTCAGACCGCCTCGCCCGGCGCCGCCTCGTACGCCTCGGCCAGGCGCCCCATCAGCTCCGCGTCGACCGTGAACGCCGTGCCGTCGATGCGGGCGACCGGGGCCATGCCCAGCGAGTTGGTGAGGAACGCCGAGCGGAAGGCGCCGAGCCCGTCCAGGGTGACCGGCCGGCGCAGCGACTTCAGGCCCGCGCCCGGGAGTCCGCGCTCCAGGACGCCCATGGTCACGCCGGACAGGGCCGGGGCCTGCGGCCAGGTGACCGCCGTGCCGTCCCAGAAGCCGATGTTGCTGACCGCCCCCTCGGTCACCGAGCCGTCGGGCAGGGTCAGCAGCGCGTCGTCGTAACCGGCGCGGCGGGCCAGGTTCGCGTAGTAGGTCTGGCCGAACTCGCCGGGCCGTTTGAGGTGCGCGGCGGTCCGGGCGAACGGGACGGACATCAGGCTCTTCGGCGCGGGGTCCATTCCGCCCGGTTCCCGTACCGCCACCATGACGGTCGTCGCGGTGTTCCCCGGCGGCAGATACGCGTGCACCCGCACCGAGGCGTCCGCCGTGCCCGCGCTCTCCAGGGCGTGCCGGATCAGCCGGCGCACCAGGTCCCCGTCCAGGGGGAGTTCGAACAGCTCGCGGTTGGCCGCGTCCAGCCGGGCCAGGTGCAGATCCAGGCCGCGCACCCGGCCCCCGCGTACCTGCATCGCCGTGAAGTGGCCGTAGTTGAAGAACAGCGCCCGGCCCAGATCGTCCTCGGTGGCGGGCCGGCCGTCGAACTCGGCGTACGGGAGGGCCGCCGCTGCTGGAGTCGTCATGCGGCCACGGTATGCGGCCGCCGGCACCCGGCGGGAGGCCCGTTCCCGATCACGCTTGACCTCAACCATGGTTGATGGTCGAACGTCTTCGCCATGGACCTCATCACCGCGGAATCCACCGCCACCGCCCTGCCCGAGACCGCCCCGCTGAAGGTGGCCGTCATCCTCTCCAGCAACCGCGAGGGCCGGTTCGCCCCCGTCATCGCCGACTGGTTCCTCGCCCACGCCGACGCCCATCCCGCGATCGAAACGGACGTGGTCGACGTCGCCGCCCTCGATCTGCCCACCGCCCTCTCCTACCGCCTGGAGGGCGACGCCCGGGAGGTGGTGGCCGGGGTCTCGGCCAGGCTGGCCGACGCGGACGCCTTCGTCGTCGTCACCCCCGAGTACAACCACTCCTACCCGGCGCCCCTGAAGAACCTCATCGACTGGCACCGCGACGAGTGGCAGGCCAAGCCCGTCGCGTTCGTCTCCTACGGCGGGGTCTCCGGCGGACTGCGCGCGGTCGAGCACCTGCGCCAGGTCTTCGCCGAACTGCACTCCGTCTCGATCCGCGACACCGTCTCCTTCCACAACGCCGGCGCCCAGTTCGACGACGCGGGCAGGCACCGCGACCCGGCGGCCCCGGACGCCGCCGTGAAGACGCTGCTCGACCAGCTCGTCTGGTGGGGCCGCGCGCTGCGGGACGCGAGGAGGGCCCACCCGTACGGCGGCTGATGGCGCGGCGGGAGGCGGGACCCCACAATCGGTGGGGGACCGCCCACCACCGCGAGGAGAGGCCGACGTGACGACGACGCCCGCATGGCTGACCGTACTGACCACGACGGACAGCGAGGAGAAGGCCAGGGCACTGGCGCGGGGGCTGGTCGAGGCGCGGCTCGCCGCGTGCGTACAGATCTCCGCGCCCGTCACCTCCGTCTACCGCTGGCAGAACGCCGTCGAGGCCACCGAGGAGTGGCAGCTGTTCTGCAAGACGACGGCCGAGCGTTACGAGGAGCTGGAGGCCCATCTCCAGGAGGCGCACGACTACGAGACCCCGGAGATCATCGCCCTCCCGATCCTCCGGGGCAGCGCCCGCTACCTCGGCTGGGTCTCCGCCGAGACGGCCCCGGTCACCTCGGTCTGAGGCCGCCCCCGGTCAGCGGGAGGCCGCCGCCAGCGCGTCGTCCACGCCCCGTTCGCGGGGGCCCAGGAAGTGCGGGTCCGGCTCGAACAGGGCGTCGAGCGCCGCCTTCCCCGCCGCGAACACCTCCCGCGTCCCGCCGTAGTACCAGGTGACGTCGTGCTCGGCGTCCACCCCGACCCCGTACGCGTCGATCCCCGCCGCCCGGCACAGCGCGATGGCCCGGCGGATGTGGAAGCCCTGGCTCACCAGCACCGCCCGGTCCACGCCGAAGATCTTCTTCGCCCGCACGCACGAGTCCCAGGTGTCGAAGCCCGCGAAGTCGCTGACGATCCGGTCGTCCGGCACGCCCTTCCCGACCAGGAACGCCCGCATCGCGTCCGGTTCGTCGTACTCCACGCGGCTGTTGTCCCCGGTCACCAGGACGACCTTCACCTTGCCCTCCCGGTAGAGCGCGGCGGCCGTCCGCAGCCGGTTCGCCAGGTACGGGGACGGCTTCCCGTCCCACAGCCCCGCCCCGAACACCACCGCGACCTGCCGCGCGGGCACGTCCTCGACGGTCCTGATCCGGGCATCGGCCACGATGTGCAGCCAGGTCGCGGGCGCGAGGGCCAGCACACATGCGGCCATCACCCCCTGCACGGCCCGCCGCCGCCCGCGACGGGTCCTGGGGCCTGTCGTCACATTCCCGTCTGCCGGGCGACGCCATGCCCTGGGCAGCCGGGGCCGCAGGGCTCTCAGCAGCCGGGCGCCCCGCACCCGCTCGGCTCCCGGTGTCCGCCGCATCCGTACCCTCACTCGCCCGCCCCCCGCTCCCTGGGCCCAGCAGCCCCTGCCCTACTGGACGATCCGGCGGCCGAAAGGGTTCTCGGCCCGGCCCGGGCGGTCCGCGTA
This sequence comes from Streptomyces drozdowiczii, assembly GCF_026167665.1. Lineage (NCBI taxonomy): Bacteria > Bacillati > Actinomycetota > Actinomycetes > Kitasatosporales > Streptomycetaceae > Streptomyces > Streptomyces drozdowiczii. The sequence continues at coordinate 4,834,042 of NZ_CP098740.1, forward strand.
CCATCGGGCGATGTCGCTTCCACGGTTGATCGCCTCCGATCTCGACGGCACCCTTCTGCGCGGCGACGGCTCGCTCTCGCCCCGCACCCTGCGCGCCCTGCGCACCGCCGAGGAGGCCGGGGCGGAGATCGTCATCGTGACCGCCCGGCCGCCCCGCTTCGTGGACCGGCTGGCCGAGGCCACCGGCCTCGTGGGCACCGCCGTGTGCAGCAACGGCGCCCTCGTCTACGACATAGCGAGCCGCAGCGTCGTCTCCTCGCAGATGCTGTCCCTGTCCGTCGCCCGGCAGGTCGCCACCGCGCTCGCCGCCGCCGTCCCCGGCGTCGGCTTCGCCCTGGAGACCGGCAACCAGGTCTTCTACGAACCCGCCTACCGGCTGCGCCTGTCCGAGGACGAGGGTGCCGAACTCCCCGTCGCGTCCCTCGCCGAGCTGTGGCTCACCGAAGCCCCCGTCACCAAGCTGCTCGCCTGGACCGAACAGCTCGACGCGGACACCCTGCTCGCCGCCGCCCGGCCGGGGGCCGGCGACACCGTCCAGCTGACCCACTCCGGCGGGCGCGGGCTGCTGGAGATCAGCGCGCCCGGCGTCACCAAGGCCGGCGCGCTCGCGATGCTCTGCGCGGAACGGGGCATCGAGGCGGCGGACGTCATCGCATTCGGCGACATGCCCAACGACCTCACGGTCCTCGCCTGGGCCGGTACGGGGTACGCCATGGCAAACGCCCACCCGTCGGTGCTGGCCGCCGTGGAGACGCACGCCCGGACCAACGAGGAGGACGGGGTGGCCCAGGTCATCGAGCACCTGTTCGCGGTACGGGGGAGGGGCTGAGGACGCGCCGGATCTCCTGGCCGCCGCCGCGCTTCCCCCGTGAGGCGGCGGAAAACCTCCGTGACCGGCATGCAACGCACCGGCAACGTGCGTCCGCCACCATCGACCCATGCACCGCATCCGGCACCTTCCCGCGCACCGCCCGGCGTCCGCAGTCCCCGCCCTGGTCGCCGTCGCCCACGGCAGCCGGGACCCCCGCACCCCGCACGCCGTGGCCGCGCTCCTGGACCGGGTCCGCGAACTGCGCCCCGGGCTCGACGTCCGCCTCGGCCACATAGAGCTGAACGCGCCGCTCCTGCCGGACGCCCTGGACGCCCTCGGTGCCGGCCGGGCCGTCCTCGTACCGCTGCTGCTCGGGCGCGGGCACCACGTCAAGCACGACATCCCCGCCTCCGTGGCCGCCGCCCCCGCCCTGCGGGCCCGGGTCGCCGCGCCGCTCGGGCCGCACCCGCTGCTGGTGGAGGCGCTGCACGACCGGCTCACCGAGGCCGGCTGGGACGGCTCGGACCGGGGGGACCGCGGCACCGCCGTCGTCCTCGCCGCCGCCGGGTCGCGCGACCCCGAATCGGCCGCCGACGCCCGGCATACCGCACGGCTCCTCGGGGAACGGCTCGGCGGCGTGCCCGTCGTGCCCGCGTACGCCTCCGCCGCCTCGCCCACCGTGCCCGCCGCCGTGCGCGCGCTCGCCGCCCGGGGCCACCGCAGGATCGCCGTCGCCTCGTACTTCACCGCCCCGGGCGCTTCGCCTCGGCCGCCGCCGCCCACGCGCCGTGGATCGCCGCGGCCCCCCTCGGCGCCCACCCCGCGCTGGCCCGGCTGCTCCTGCACCGGTACGACGAGGCACGCACGGCCGGAACGGCCCTGTCCGACATACCTGTGAACACCCGCTTCGCGGCCTCCGCCTGACCCGTCCTGACCCGTCCTGTCGGTGGGGCCGACTAACCTCGGACGCATGAACGGCACGGAAGGCACGGACGGCACACAGCACCCCGGTACGGCGCCCTACGGCGCGTTCGACGCCGAGCGCTGGGACCCCGAGCCGGACAAACGGCCCGGCCGCACCGCCTTCCAGCGCGACCGCGCCCGCGTGCTGCACTCCGCGGCGCTGCGCCGGCTCGCCGGGAAGACCCAGGTCGTCACCCCCGGCACCCGGGGCCCCGCCTGGGACGCCAGCCCGCGCACCCGGCTCACCCACTCCCTGGAGTGCGCCCAGGTCGGCCGCGAGCTCGGTGCCGCCCTCGGCTGCGACCCCGACCTGGTGGAGGCGGCCTGCCTCTCCCACGACATGGGACACCCGCCTTTCGGCCACAACGGCGAACAGGCGCTCAACGACTTCGCGTCCGACTGCGGCGGCTTCGAGGGCAACGCCCAGTCGCTGCGGCTGCTCACCCGCCTCGAACCCAAGCGCTTCGTCCCCGACACCCGCACCGGCGACCTGGTCAGCGTCGGCCTCAACCTCACCCGCGCCGCCCTCGACGCCGCCACCAAGTACCCCTGGCCCCGGGGCGACCACCCCACCGACCCCGGCTCGCCCAAATTCGGGGTCTACGAGGACGACCTGCCGGTCTTCCAGTGGTTCCGCGAGGGCGCGCCCCGCGACCGCAAGTGCTTCGAGGCCCAGGTCATGGACTGGTCCGACGACGTGGCGTACTCCGTGCACGACTTCGAGGACGGGCTGCACGCGGGCCACATCGACCCCAACTGCCTGGAGGCCGAGCCGGAGCGCCGCGACATCTGGGACGTCGCCATCGGCCGCTACGTCCCCGCCGACACCGACCCGCAGGAGCTGGCCGACGCGCTCGACCGGCTCATCGCCCAGGAGTGGTGGCCGCACGGCTACGACGGGTCCGCCGTCGCCCAGGCCCGCCTGAAGGACGCCACCAGCCAGCTGATCGGCCGCTTCTGCCTCGCCGCCGAGACCGCCACCCGCCAGGGCTACGGCACCGGACGCCTCAGCCGGTACGCCGCCGAGCTGGTCGTCCCGCGCGCCACCCGCAACGAGTGCGCGGTGCTCAAGGCCATCGCCGACCGTTACGTGATGCAGCGCGCCGAGCAGGAGGAGATCCGCGCCGACCAGCGCATCGTCATCGCCGAACTGGCCGCCGCGCTCACCGCCCGCGCCCCCGAAGGGCTCGAACCGCAGCTGCGCGCGCTGTACGAGACCGCGCCCGACGACCGCGCCCGCAAGCGGGTCCTCGTCGACCAGATCGCCGCCCTCACCGACGCCTCCGCCCGCACCCTCCACGCCCACCTCACCCGGGACGGCGCCCGCCACCGGGAGTGACCTGATCGGGCCACACCCCCTTCCCCCACTACGCTGCGTGCGGGACGCTCGCAGTTGGCGCCGCGCAGCAAGCACCGAGGAGGCATCACAGTGGTCGACGCACATCGGACGTTCGTCATCGTCGGCGGAGGGCTGGCCGGGGCGAAGGCAGCCCAGACCCTCCGGTCGGAGGGGTTCAGCGGCCGGGTCATCCTGATCGGCGACGAGCGCGACCATCCGTACGAACGCCCGCCGCTGTCCAAGGGGTACCTGACCGGTAAGGAGGACCGCGACACCGTCTTCGTCCACGAGACCGCCTGGTACGCGGGCGTCGAGATCGAACTCCACCTCGGCCAGTCCGTCACCGACCTGAACCGCGAGGCGCGCACCGTGGAGACGGGCGACGGCACCGTCATCCACTACGACAAGCTGCTCCTCGCCACCGGCGCCGAACCCCGCCGCCTCGACGTCCCCGGCACCGATCTGGCCGGTGTCCACCATCTGCGCCGCCTCGCCCACGCCGACCGGCTGCGCAACGTCCTCGCCGCCCTCGGCCGCGACAACGGCCACCTGGTCATCGCCGGGGCCGGCTGGATCGGCCTGGAGGTCGCGGCGGCCGCCCGCGGCTACGGCGCCGAGGTCACCGTGGTCGAACCGGAGGCGACCCCGCTGCTCCGCGTCATCGGCCCCGAGCTGGGCCAGATCTTCACCGAGCTCCACAGCGACCACGGCGTCCGCTTCCACTTCGGCGGCCGGCTCACCGAGATCGTCGGCCAGGACGGCATGGTCCTCGCGGTGCGTACCGACGACGGCGAGGAGCACCCCGCCCACGACGTCCTCGCCGCCATCGGCGCCGCCCCCCGCACCGCGCTCGCCGAGGCCGCCGGACTGGAGATCGCCCCGCGCGAGGAGGGCGGCGGCATCGCCGTCGACGCCTCGCTGCGCACCAGCGACCCGCACATCTACGCCGCCGGCGACGTGGCGAGCGCCGCCCACCCGATGCTCGGGACCCGGCTGCGGGTCGAGCACTGGGCCAACGCGCTGAACGGCGGCCCGGCCGCGGCCCGCGCCATGCTCGGCCAGGACGTCGCCTACGACCGGGTGCCCTACTTCTTCTCCGACCAGTACGACCTGGGCCTGGAGTACTCCGGCTGGGCCCCGCCCGGCAGCTACGACCAGGTGGTCATCCGGGGCGACGCGGGCAAGCGCCGGTTCATCGCGTTCTGGCTGAAGGACCGCACCGTGCTCGCCGGGATGAACGTCAACGTGTGGGACGTCACGGAGCCCATCCAGAAGCTGATCCGGGCCGGCCGGCCCGTCGACCCGGACGCCCTGGCCGACCCCTCGGTGCCCCTGGAATCCCTGGTCTGAGCGGACCCGGGCCGGTGCGCGGACCTCCCCGTCCGCACCCCGCACCGGCCCGGAACCGACCCCGCCCGCTCCGTCCCCGTCCGAGCTCCCCCGTAGACTTCGACGCGTGGCAGGCAGGATCAATGACGACGATGTGAAGGCGGTACGGGACGCGGTCCCGATCGACGCCGTCGTTTCCGAGTACCTCCAGCTGCGCAACGCGGGCGGGGGCAACCTCAAGGGCCTCTGCCCCTTCCACGACGAGAAGTCCCCCTCCTTCCAGGTCAGTCCGAGCAAGGGCCTCTTCCACTGCTTCGGCTGCCAGGAGGGCGGCGACACGATCGCCTTCGTGCAGAAGATCGACCACCTGACCTTCGCGGAGGTGGTCGAGCGGCTCGCCGCCAAGGCCGGCATCACCCTGCGCTACGAGGAGGGCGGCTACAACCCCTCCCACCAGCGCGGCGAGCGGATCAGGCTGGTCGAGGCGCACAAGGTCGCCGCCCAGTTCTACGTGGACCAGCTGAACGGCCCCGAGGCCGAGATCGGCCGCACGTTCCTCGCCGAGCGGGGCTTCGACCAGGCCGCCGCCGCCCACTTCGGCGTCGGCTACAGCCCGGCCGGCTGGGACCACCTCACCCGCTTCCTGCGCGGCAAGGGCTTCAGCGACAAGGAGCTGATCACCTCCGGTCTCTCCCAGGACGGCAGGCGCGGTCCCATCGACCGCTTCCGGGGCCGCCTGATGTGGCCCATCCGCGACACCGCCGGGGACGTCGTCGGCTTCGGCGCCCGCAAGCTCCGCGACGACGACAACGGCCCCAAGTACCTCAACACCCCCGAGACCCCGATCTACAAGAAGTCCCAGGTGCTGTACGGCATCGACCTGGCCAAGAAGGACATCGCCAAGTCCAGCCGGGCCGTCGTGGTCGAGGGCTACACCGACGTGATGGCCTGCCACCTCGCCGGGGTCACCACCGCCATCGCCACCTGCGGCACCGCCTTCGGCGGCGACCACATCAAGATCCTCCGCCGCCTCCTCATGGACAACGGCAGCGCCCGCGTGATCTTCACCTTCGACGGCGACGCGGCCGGCCAGAAGGCCGCCCTGCGCGCCTTCGAGGACGACCAGAAGTTCGCCGCCGAGACGTACATCGCCATCGCCCCGGACAACATGGACCCGTGCGACCTGCGCCTGGTGAAGGGCGACGACGCCGTCCGCGACCTGGTCGAACCGCGCACCCCGCTCTTCGAGTTCGCGCTGCGCCAGATCGTCGGGCGGTACGACCTGGAGACCCCGGCCGGCCGCGCCGCCGCGCTGGACGAGGCCGCCCCCGTCGTCGCCAAGATCAAGACGGGCAGCGTCCAGCGCGAGGTCGCCGTCCAGCTGGCCGGCTTCATCGGCATCCTGGACCAGGAGTACGTCGTCCACCGGATCAACCAGCTCGCCCAGTGGGCCCGCGGCCGGGGCGGCGACCGGCGCGGACCTGCCCCCGCCGCCCGCGGTGGCGCCCGCCACCAGCAGGTCCAGGCCCCGCCCGCCCCCTCGGGCCCCGCGCTCAACCTCCGCAGCCCTGCCCACCGCACCGAGCGCGAACTCCTCAAGCTCGCCCTCCAGCGCCCCGAGCTGGTCGCCCCGGCCTTCGACGCCTACGGGTCCGACGAGTTCACCGCACCGCCCTACGCCGCCGTGCGCCAGTGCATCGAGGAGGCGGGCGGCGCCGAACAGGGCCTCGCCGACAGCCGCGAATACCTGGTCCGGGTGCTCGACGCCACGCCCAACGAGTCCGTCCGCAAGCTGATCACCGAGCTGGCGGTCGAGGTCTTCCACGGCAAGTCCATCGACGAGACCTACGCCGGGGAGCACCTGGTCAAGGTCCGCCTGCGCGCCGTCGACCGCCGGATCAACGACGTCCAGAGCAGCCTGGCCCGCCTCGGCAGCAATGTGGCCCCCGACCACCTCGCCGCCGCGCAGAACGAGGTCTGGGTCCTCCAGCAGTACGCCCAGACCCTGCGCAACCACGGCGCCGACGCGCTCTGACGCAGGGCCTGTCGTTCGGATCGGGCCGGGCTCGCGGGCTCCCTGATCCGGCCCGACCCAAACGACAGGCCCTAACCGGGCCGTCACGCGACGACCTCAGAAAGTCACCGCACGCCCCTCGTGGCAGCTGTGTGTCGTACCCCACACTGAGGGCGGTGCCCTGAGTCATCGGAGCGCGGCCACCACCCCCGCGGTCCGGCAGCGATCACCTGGAGGTCGCCCCCGTGCAGACCCGGACCGTCACCGAAGCCGAGCGCGCCCCCGCCGTCCCGTTACAGGCCATGGCGGCGGACCACCCCGAGGGGGTCATGGAGGAGCCGGACGAGCCCCCGGAGCCGCGCGGGAGACCGGAGGCCGGGCCCACCTCGGACCTGTTCCGCCAGTACCTCCGCGAGATCGGCCGCATCCCGCTGCTCACCGCCGCCGACGAGGTGGAGCTCGCCCGCCGCATCGAGGCCGGCCTGTTCGCCGAGGAACGCCTCGCCCGCACCCCCGACCCCGACACCCGCCTCGCCGTCGACCTGGACCGGCTCGTCGTCATGGGCCGCACGGCCAAGCGCCGCCTCATCGAGGCCAACCTGCGCCTCGTCGTCTCCGTGGCGAAGCGCTACGTGGGCCGCGGCCTGACTATGCTCGACCTCGTCCAGGAGGGGAACCTCGGGCTGATCCGCGCCGTCGAGAAGTTCGACTACGCCCGCGGCTACAAGTTCTCCACGTACGCGACCTGGTGGATCCGGCAGGCCATGTCCCGCGCCCTCGCGGACCAGGCGCGCACCATAAGGGTCCCGGTCCACGTCGTGGAGCTGATCAACCGCGTCGTCCGGGTCCAGCGCCGCATGCTCCAGGAACGCGGCTACGAACCCACGCCCGAAGAGGTCGCCGCCCACCTCGACCTGACGCCCGAACGGGTCGGCGAGATCCTGCGCCTGGCCCAGGAACCCATCTCGCTGCACGCCCCCGTCGGCGAGGAGGAGGACGTCTCGCTCGGCGACCTCATCGAGGACGGGGACGCCGCGTCCCCCGTGGAGTCCGCGGCCTTCCTGCTGCTGCGCCGGCACCTGGAGGATGTGCTCTCCACCCTGGGCGAGCGCGAACGCAAGGTGGTCCAGCTGCGCTACGGGCTGGTCGACGGACGGCCCCGCACCCTGGAGGAGATCGGCCGCATCTTCGGCGTGACCCGCGAACGCATACGCCAGATCGAGTCCAGGACCCTCAGCCGGCTCCGCGACCACGCCTCCGCCGACCAGCTCCGCGGCTACCTCGACTGACGCGCGGTCGCGTACGCCCGAGGCAGCCGCGGAAGCGGCCGTGCCGCTCAGTCGACCTCGGCGACCGCCTGGGCGAACTGCGCCGCGTACAGCCGGGCGTAGGCGCCCTTCGCGTCCAGCAGTTCGTCGTGCGTGCCCTGCTCCACGATCGAGCCGTTCTCCATGACCAGGATGACGTCGGCGTCCCGGATGGTGGAGAGCCGGTGCGCGATCACGAAGCTGGTACGGCCGTGCGCCAGACCCGCCATCGCCTTCTGGATCAGCACCTCGGTCCGGGTGTCGACGGAGCTGGTCGCCTCGTCCAGCACGAGTATCACCGGGTCGGACAGGAACGCCCGCGCGATGGTGATCAGCTGCTTCTCGCCCGCGCTGACGCCGGTGCCCTCGTCGTCGATCACCGTGTCGTAACCGTCCGGCAGGGTCCGGATGAAGCGGTCGGCGTGGGCCGCCCTCGCCGCCTCCTCGATCCGCTCCCGGCCGACGTCGCCGGAGGCCCCGTAGGCGATGTTCTCGGCGATGGTCCCGCCGAACAGCCAGGTGTCCTGGAGGACCATGCCGATGCCGGAGCGCAGGTCCGCCCGGGACATCTTCGCGATGTCCACGCCGTCCAGCGTGATCCGGCCGCCCGTCACCTCGTAGAACCGCATCAGCAGGTTGACCAGCGTCGTCTTGCCGGCGCCCGTCGGGCCGACGATCGCGACCGTGTGGCCCGGTTCGACGTTCAGCGACAGGTCCTCGATGAGCGGCTTCTCCGGGTCGTAGCGGAAGGAGACATGCTCCAGAGCGACGCTGCCGCGCAGGACGCCGGGGTGCTCGCCCTCGCCCTTCGCCGGGTCGGCGTCCTGCTCCTCGGCGTCCAGCAGCTCGAAGATCCGCTCCGCCGACGCGACCCCGGACTGCACCAGGTTGGCCATCGAGGCGACCTGGGTCAGCGGCATCGAGAACTGCCGCGAGTACTGGATGAACGCCTGCACATCACCGATCGACAGCGAACCGGACGCGACCCGGAGCCCGCCGACCACGGCGATCAGCACGTAGTTCAGGTTCGACACGAACATCATCAGCGGCTGCATGATCCCGCTGTTGAACTGCGCCTTGAACCCGGCCTCGTACAGCGCCTCGTTCTGCTCGGCGAAGTCCTTCGCGGACTCCTCCTGCCGGCCGAATACCTTCACCAGGGTGTGCCCGGTGTACATCTCCTCGATGTGGGCGTTGAGCTTGCCGGTGACCTTCCACTGCTGCACGAACTGCGGCTGCGAGCGCTTGCCGACCTTCGTCGCCACGACCACCGACAGCGGCACGGTCACCAGCGCGACCAGCGCAAGCAGCGGCGAGATCCAGAACATCATCACCAGCACGCCGATGATCGTCAGCAGGGAGTTGATGAGCTGGCCCATCGTCTGCTGCATCGTCTGCGAGATGTTGTCGATGTCGTTCGTCGCCCGGCTCAGCACCTCGCCGCGCTTGGCACGGTCGAAGTACGAGAGCGGCAGCCGCGACAGCTTCGTCTGGATGTCCTCACGCAGCTGGAACACGACCCGGTTGATGATCCGGATCGACAGCCGCGTCGACACCAGCATCAGCAGCCCCGCGCCGACGTACACCGCCAGCGCCACCAGCAGGACGTTGCCGACCGCGCCGAAGTCGATGCCCCGGCCCGGCGTGAAGTCCACCCCGGACAGCATGTCGGCCAGGCCGCTGTTGCTCCTGCGCAGGCCCTCGACGGCCTGCTCCTTGGTCGTCCCGGAGTCCATGGACCGGCCGATGACCCCGGCGAAGACCAGGTCGGTCGCCTTGCCGAGGATCTTCGGGCCGACCACGGAGAGCCCGACGCTGCACGCGACCGCGACCAGCATCACGTACAGGGTGTTCTTCTCGACGGCGAAGCGCCTCAGCAGCCGCTTCGAGGACCCCTTGAAGTCCATGGACCGCTCGGTCGGCGCCCCGCCCGCCATCATGCGTCCGCCAGGCCCGGCCATTACGCGGCCTCCGCTTCCGTCAGCTGGGAGAGCACGATCTCCCGGTACGTGTCATTGCCGTCCATCAGCTCGTGATGGGTGCCGGTCCCGACGACCCGCCCCTCGTCCAGCACGATGATCCGGTCGGCCTCCCGGATGGTGGAGACCCGCTGGGCCACGATCACCACGGTGGCCTCGGCCGTCTCCCGCCCGAGCGCCGCCCGCAGCGCCGCGTCGGTCGCGTAGTCCAGCGCCGAGAACGAGTCGTCGAAGAGGTAGATCTCCGGGCGCTGCACCAGCGTCCGCGCGATGGAGAGCCGCTGGCGCTGACCGCCGGAGACATTGGTGCCGCCCTGCGCGATCGGCGCGTCGAGCCCGTGCTCCAGGGCCTGGACGAACTCCTTCGCCTGGGCCACCTCCAGCGCGTGCCACAGCTCCTCGTCGGTCGCGTCCGGATTCCCGTACCGCAGGTTCGTCGCGACCGTCCCCGAGAAGAGGTACGGCTTCTGCGGGACCAGGCTCACCGTCTTCGCGAGCAGCACCGGGTCCAGCGTCCGCACATCGGTCCCGTCCACCAGCACCTGGCCGTCCGTCACGTCGAACAGCCGGGGTACCAGCCCGAGCAGCGTCGACTTCCCGCTGCCCGTCGACCCGATGATCGCGGTCGTCTCGCCCGGCCGCGCCACCAGGTCCACCGCCCGCAGCACCGGCTCCTCGGCGCCCGGGTAGCGGAAGTCCGCGCCGCGCACCTCCAGATGCCCGTGGGCGCGCAGCTCGCGCACCGGCTCGACCGGCGGGACGACGCTGGACTCCGTCTCCAGGACCTCCTGGATGCGCTCGGCGCACACCTCGGCGCGCGGCACCATCATGAACATGAAGGTCGCCATCATCACCGACATGACGATCTGCATCAGATAGGCGAGGAACGCGGTGAGCGCGCCGATCTCCATCCCGCCGCTGTCGATGCGGTGCGCACCGAACCAGACCACGGCGATGGACGACACGTTCACGACGGTCATCACCGTCGGGAACATCAGGGCCATCAGCCGGCCCGTGGACAGCGCCACGTCCGTCAGCTCGGTGTTGGCGCCCCGGAAGCGCCCCTCCTCGTAGCCGTCCCGCACGAACGCGCGGATGACCCGGTTGCCGGTGATCTGCTCGCGCAGCACCCGGTTCACCGTGTCGAGCCGCTTCTGCATCTGCCGGAACAGCGGGCGCATCTTCCGCACGATCAGGCTGACCGAGATCCCGAGGACCGGCACCACCGCGAGCAGTACCGCCGAGAGCGGCACGTCCTGGCCCAGCGCCATGATGATGCCGCCGACACACATGATCGGCGCCGATACCATCAGCGTGAACGTCATCAGGACCAGCATCTGTATCTGCTGGACGTCATTGGTCGTACGGGTGATCAGCGACGGGGCGCCGAACCGCCCGACCTCGCGCGAGGAGAAGGACTGCACCCGGTCGAAGACCGCCGCCCGCACGTCCCGCCCGAGCGCGGACGCGGTGCGGGCGCCGATGTAGACGGCCCCGATGTTGCAGACCACCTGGGCGATGCTGACGACGATCATCACGCCGCCGTACTGGAGGATGTAGCCCGTGTCCCCCTGGACGACACCGTTGTCGATGATGTCGGCGTTGAGGGTCGGCAGGTAGAGCGTGGCGCAGGTCTGCAACAGCTGGAAGACGACCAGCACCGCGATCGGTTTCTTGTACGGACCGAGATAGGCCCGCAGGAGTTTTATGAGCACGCGTGTCTCTCGGAGTCGGCGTAGGTCGGGGGAGCCGACCCATCTTCCGGCACCGCTCGCCGGGACCGCGAACGTTTTTATTCAAGTCCAGGTCAAAAAACAGACCCGGTCCATAATTTCGCGGCCCTCCGCACGCACCGTGGCGACGCACTCACCGTGGCGGGTCGAACGCCCCCGGGTGGATCTGGTCCCGCGTCGCGATGTACTGCTGGCGCACCGCCTGCCCCACGGGCAGTTCCTCGCCGGGCTCCAGCACCTGCGCCGCCGCACCCTGCCAGGCCGGGGGAGTGCGCCCGTCGAGCGCCCCCTGCGAGACCCCGAGCGCCCACGCCGCCTGCCGGGCCGCGCCCAGCGCCGCGTACTGGGCGGGCTGCGGTACGACGACCTGCGTCCCGAGCAGCGCGGGCGCCAGCTGCTGCACCGCGGGCAGCTCGGCCGCCGCACCCAGCAGGAAGACCCGCCGCACCTCCACGCCCCGGCCGCGCAGCACGTCGAGCGCGTCCGCCAGCGAGCAGAGCATCCCCTCGAACGCGGCCCGCGCCAGGTGCTCCGGCTTCATCGACTCGCGCCGCAGCCCGCACAGCGTCCCGGCGGTGTGCGGCAGCTGCGGGGTGCGCTCACCCTCCAGATACGGCAGGAGTACGAGCCCCGAGGAGCCCGGCGTCGACTTCAGGGCCAGCGCGGACAGCGCCTCAAGGCCCTCCACGTCCAGCATCTCGGCGGTCCCGCGCAGCGCGCGTACGGCATTCGACGTGTGCACCACCGGCAGGTGCATGCCCGTCGCGTCGGCGAACGAGGTGATCATCCCGGTCGGATCGGCCAGCGCCTCGTGGTGCACGGCCATCACGGAGCCCGAGGCCCCCAGCGACACGACCGCGTCCCCGACCCCGACGCCCAGCCCGAAGGCCGCCGCCATGGTCTCGCCGGTCCCCGCGGAGATCAGCAGCCCCTCCGGAGTCATCCCGGCGGCGTCGGACGGACCCAGCACCTCCGGCAGCGCGGCCTGGTGCCCGAGCGCCAGCTCCACCAGATCCGGCCGGTAGGACTCCGTCCCCGCCGACCAGTACCCCGTCCCGGAGGCGGCGCCCCGGTCGGTGGTCCGCCGGGCCGGCCGGCCCAGCAGCTGCCACACCAGCCAGTCGTGCGGCTGGAGCACCGCCGCCACCCGCTGCGCCTGCTCCGGCTCGGACCGGGCCAGCCAGCGCAGCTTCGCCACCGGCTGCGCGGACTGCGGCACCGCGCCGACCGCCTCGGCCCACGCCTGCCGCCCGCCCAGCCCGTCGATCAGATCGGCCGCGGCGGCCTGTGCGCGCTTGTCGTTGCCGAGGAGCGCCGGGCGTACGAGATTGCCCTGGCGGTCCAGGGGGACGAGCCCGTGCTGCTGAGCGGAGACGCCGATCGCCTGCACGCCTTCGAGCAGCCCGCCGGTGGCGGCCTCACCGAGGGAGAGCAGCCATGCCTGCGGGTCGGCCTCGGTGGCCTTGGCCTCGACGGGGTGCGGGGCGTACCCCTCGCGCAGTACGGCGCCCGTGTCCGTATCGCAGACCACGATGTGTGTGAACGCGGAAGAACTGTCCAAGCCGGCGACTATGCCCATACACAGATTCTGCCGCACCCCCGGAGGTTTCCCGTACCGGTGGTGCGGCAGAAGCGGCGGCGGGGCCGGCTAGGTGTTGGTGGTCCCCCAGTCGTCCTCGACGCCGTTGTGTGTGCCGCGCCCCCGGAAGGACCGCACCCGGTCCGTCACGGACGCCGGCACCTTGTCGCCGACCTTCTCGCCCACGGCGTGGTACGCCTTCCCCGCGAACTCCCGGCCGCTCTGGGCCGCGGTCTCGCAGGTGTTGCGCACGGCCGGGTTCTGGGCGAACTGGCGCGCGGACTTCTTCAGCTGCTCGTAACGCTCGCGCCCGGCCCGCGTGCCGAGCACGTATCCGAGGGCCACTCCGGCGATGAACGTGAGCCGGTACCGCATGGCTGCCACCCTTCCTTCGCTCCGTGCGACGTGTGCTGCCCGCCTACCCGCAGACGCCCGAGATCACCCCGGCCGATACCGATTGGCAAAGCACCCCCCTGCTTGCGCTAATGTATGTGTCGCAGCGAGCGCGCGCCGCCCGGCATCCGCCAGGCAGGTACGTTCGAGGCACCGCAGCAATCCCCTGTAGCTCAATTGGCAGAGCAGCCGGCTGTTAACCGGCAGGTTACTGGTTCGAGTCCAGTCGGGGGAGCGCGATCCCCTGTAGCTCAATTGGCAGAGCATTCGGCTGTTAACCGGAGGGTTACTGGTTCGAGTCCAGTCGGGGGAGCGATCGGAAGAGGACCCCTTCGGGGTCCTTTTTCGTATGCCCGGAACCGGTCGGCGAGCAGCACCGTCTTCATGGTCATCAGCAGCCGGGCAGCCGCAGCGGGAGATCGTATGACCGGCTATGCTGCGGCAGACGGTGCGCACACTTGTACGCGCCACGCCGAGACGGGGCGGTAGCTCAGCCGGTTAGAGCAGCGGACTCATAATCCGTCGGCCGTGGGTTCGAGTCCCACCCGCCCCACCCATTTCCCCAGGCAGAATCGTTCTGACCTGGGGAAACACTTTTGCGCGGGGCTGTCGTGGCGGCGCCCGGGGGACCCGTCCGCAGCGCGCGGCGATGCCCATGTCGTGGGTGGCCCGGACGAGGGTCGTGCCCTGTTCGGTGTTGAGGCGCAGGAGCGGCTCGATGATCTCAAGATTGCGCAACAGGCGCCCCGTCCGCTGTCCGGTGAGTGGTCGATACCATTCCGCGTGACCGAATCCCTGACCGAATCCGCCGACGGCGCCGCAGAGCCGGCCGCCCGGGGGCGGATATTCGCTGATCTGACCCCTTTGCGGACCTCGCCCGACTATCGGCGGCTCTGGTTCGGGAACACCGTCTCCTGGATCGGGCAGGGGATGACCGCGCTCGCGGTCTCGTTGCAGGTGTACGACCTGACCGGGTCGGCGTTCTCCGTGGGGCTCATCGGCGCGTGCTCGCTGGTGCCGCTCGTGGTGTTCGGCCTGTACGGCGGTGCCGTCGCGGACACCGTGGACCGGCGGAAGCTGGGGCTGGTCAGCGCGTTCGGCTCGTTCCTGCTGTCGGTGGCGCTCGTCGGGGTCACCGTGGCCGGGATCGAGCAGGTGGGGGTGCTGTATGGGGTCGTCGCGCTCCAGGCCGTCTGCTTCGCGCTCAACTCGCCCGCCCGCAGCTCCATGATCGCCCGGCTGCTGCCGGCCGAGCAGCTGCCCGCCGCCAACGCGCTGAACTCGATGACCAGCACCACCGGCACGCTCGTCGGGCCCATGCTCGGCGGTCTGATCGTCGGCTGGTGGGGCTACCGCGCCGCGTACGGGGTCGACGCCGTCACCTTCACGGCCTCCCTCTACGCGATGTGGCGGCTGCCCTCCATGCTGCCCGAGCGGGACGACGCGGCGGACCGGAAGCGGGCCTCCGTCCTGGACGGGCTGCGGTTCCTCGGGACCCGGCCCAATCTGCGGATGACGTTCCTCAGCGACCTGTGCGCCATGGTGCTCGCCCAGCCGCGCGCGCTCTTCCCCGTCGTCGCCGTCCTCTGGTACGGGGGCGACGCGAAGACCACCGGACTGCTCGTCGCCGCCCCGGCGCTCGGGGCGCTTCTCGGCGGGGTGTTCTCCGGGTGGCTCGGCAGCGTACGGCGGCACGGTCTCGCCGTCCTGGTCGCCGTCGCCTGCTGGGGCGCCGCCGTCGCCGTCTTCGGGCTGACCCGGCAGCTCTGGCTGGGGATCCTGTTCCTCGCGCTCGCCGGGGCCGCCGACACCACGTCCATGGTCTTCCGCAACACCATGCTCCAGGCGGCCGTGCCGGACGAGCTGCGCGGCCGGCTCCAGGGCGTCTTCATCGTGGTGGTGGCCGGCGGGCCCCGGCTGGGGGACTTCCTCGCCGGGTCCGCCGCCGACCTGACCTCGCCCGGTCTCGCCGTGACCGGGGGCGGGATCGCGTGTGCCGTCGCCGTGGGGCTGCTCGCGCTGCGGTGGCCGGCGTTCGCCCGGTACGACGCGCGCCACCCCGAGGCGTAGGAGGACCTACACCTCCCGCTCCAGCTTCGGCATCTCGCCCGCCGTCGTGCCGCTGTCGAACAGCGAGAACGGTGCGCCCTGCGGGTCCGTGAGCGCGGCGAACCTGCCGAACGGGATGGTCATCGGGCCGAACCTCAGCGTCGCGCCCAGCGACTTCGCCTTCTCCACCGCCGCGTCGCAGTCGTCCACCGCGAAGTACACGTTCATGTACGGCGGCACCTCCGGCGGGAAGTCGTCCGTCATCCTCATGCGGCCCAGGACCGGGTCGGCGCCCAGGTCGTAGAGCGTGAAGTCGGCCCCGTCGTCCACCATGCGCTGCACGCCGTACCCGAAGACCGCCGGGAAGAAGGTGTCCGCCTTCTCCGGGGTGCGGGTGAAGACCTCCGCCCAGGTGAACGCGCCGGGGACCATATCGGTCTCGAAGCCCCGGTGGCTGCCGGGCTGCCAGACGCCGAAGGTCACCCCGCCCGGGTCGGTGGCCAGCACCATCGTGCCGATGTCGCCCACCCTCATGGGCTCCACCAGGACGGTGCCGCCGTTCTCGCGGATCTTCGACGCGGTGGCGGCGGCGTCCGGCGAGGCCAGGTACAGGCACCAGCCGGTCGGCATCCCGCCCGGCCCCGGCGGCATCAGCGCGGCGACCGCCTTGCCGTCGACCTGGGCCTGGGTGTAATTGCCGTACTCCGGCAGCGAGTCACCGAACGTCCAGCCCAGCAGCTCACCGTAGAAGCGTTTCGCGCCCTCCAGATCGGTGAACGTCGCGTCGGCCCAGCACGGTGTGCCCTCGGTCGCTTCTGCGGGCATCGTGGTCATCTCCTCGTACGGGTGAATGCCCCCTTGTTCACGCTAGCCAGCCTTCACGCCCGCCGCCCGTCGGCTCGCGGACCGGCCACCGAGCGGGCCACGCCCAGCTCCACCAGGTCCTGCGGGCGCAGCCGCAGCTGGTCGGCCGTTTCCCGGACCCGGACCGGGGAGCGCTTCAGGATCGCGGCCGCGAGCTCCGGGGCGATGACCGAGAAGTAGCTGTCCGGGGTGACGTGCGTGTTGTCCGGCGCGGCCAGGGCCAGCGCCCCGCCGGAGCCGCCCTCGCCGATCACCAGTGTCGTGACCGGGACCCGGGCCGCCGCCACCGCCGCGAAGGCATCCGCGATGGCCGCCCCCGCGCCCGCCCGCTCCGCCTCCGCGTCGTTGGCCGCGCCCGGCGTGTCGACCAGCGTGAGGACCGGGACGCCGAGCCGGTCCGCGAGCCGGATCACCCGGGCAGCCGTGCGGTAACCCGCCGGGCGCGTCGCCGTACCGCACTGCGCGACGTACGCCACCGCACGCCCCTCGCGCACCCCGAATCCGCAGAGCAGCCCCGGGTCCGTGCCGCCGCAGCGGTCGCCGCTCAGCGGCAGGCGCGCGTCGAAGTAGGCGTCCAGATAGGACCCGGCGCGCGGCCGGTCCGCCGCCCGCGCGCGCAGTACCGCGTCCCAGCCGGTCTCCGGCGGGTCCGTCGCCGCGAGCGCCGCCGGGACGGGGGCGGGGGAGGGCGGGGTGTCCCCGCGTGTGAGCAGGCCGAGCCAGCGGCCGACCACGGCCGGCAGCTCCCCGGGCGCCACGACCGCGTCGACCGAACCGGCCGCGAGCTGCCCTTCGGCGGTGTACGCGGCGGGGTCGGCGCCGGGCGGACGCACCCGCGATCCGGCGAACCCGATCTGCGCCCCGGGCACCGCCAGGATCACATCCGCGCCCGCGCCCAGCGTGGCCCAGCCGCCGCCGGTCGTCGGGTCGCGCAGAACGGCGAGCTGCGCCGGGCCCGCCGCCCGCAGCCGCGCCGAGGCCCGGGCCACCCGCTGGAGCTGGGTCAGCGCGATCATGCCCTCCTGCATCCGGCTGCCGCCCGTGGCGACGAGCGAGACGAGCGGCAGCCGCCGCGCGATCGCCTCCTCGTACGCCGCTTCGAGCCGGTCCCCGGTGCGCTGCCCGAGCGACCCGCCCAGGAAGCCGAACTCGAAGGAGAGCAGCACGCAGGGGTGCCCGCCGACCGTGGCGGTGCCGTGCACGACGGACTCCCGCTCGCCGGTACGGGCGGCGGCCCGGGCCCGCGAGTCCGCGTAGCCGGTCCAGCCGAGCGGGCCGTCGCCGTCGGTGTCCCCGGCGGGGGCGGGCAGCTCCGTGAAGCCGTCGGTGAGGGCGGCGATCGCCTCGCGTGCCGTCAGCCTCTCAGCCATGGAGCGCCCGCTTCATGATCTTGCCCAGGTCGTTGCGGGGCAGCGCGTCCAGGTAGCGGACGGTGCGCGGGCGCTTGTGCGGGGCGAGCTGGGCGGCGACATGGTCCGCCAGCTGCTCGGCGGTGGGCGGGGCGGCGGGGTCGGCGGGCACGACCCAGGCCACGATCCGCTCGCCGAGGTCCGCGTCGGGTTCGCCGGTGACCGCCGCCTCCCGCACGCCGGGGTGGTCGAGCAGCGCGTTCTCGATCTCGCCGGCGCCGATCTTGTAGCCGCCGCTCTTGATCAGGTCCGTCGCCTTGCGGCCGACGATGCGCACATAGCCGTCCGGGTCGAGCGTGGCCATGTCGCCGGTCCGGAACCAGCCGTCGGCGGTGAGCGCGGCGGCCGTCGCGTCGGGCCGGTTCAGATAGCCGGTGAACAGGTTGGGGCCGCGCACCTGGATCTCGCCGATCGCGTCCGCGCCGGTGAGCGGGGTGCCGTCCTCCTCGACCAGGCGCAGCTCCACCCCGCGCAGGGGCGGTCCGACCGTGCCGGGGCGCGGGGCCCCGTCGGCCCGGACGCCCGTGTTCATCAGGGTCTCCGTCATGCCGTACCGCTCGATGACCCGGCGCCCGGTCGCCGCCGCGATGCGCTCGTGGTCGTGGACCGGCAGCGCGGCCGACCCGGAGACCAGCAGCCGGGCGCCCGCGAGTGCCTTGGCCAGCCCTGCCGACGCGTCCGGGTCCGCCAGCGCCTCGGCCAGCCGGTGGTACATCGTCGGGACGCCGAACAGCATCGTGCCGCCCGCGCCCAGCTCCCGGGCCACGCCCTCCGGCGAGAACCGGCCCAGGTGGCGCACGGAGCCGCCCCGGCGCAGCGGGCCCAGGACGCCGAGGATCAGCCCGTGGACGTGGAACAGGGGGAGCGCGTGCACCAGGACGTCGTCGGCGGTCCACCCCCAGGCGTCCTCCAGCGCGTCCAGCGAGGCGGCGAGCGCCCGGCGGGGGAGGACGGCACCCTTCGGCGGGCCGGTCGTCCCGGAGGTGTACACGACGAGCGCGGGGGACTCGGGGTCCGGTTCCGGGAGGGCGGCGGCGGGCGCGGGGTCCGGGGACGCGGTGGTGACGTCCAGGCGTGCCAGGCCGGCCAGGGCGGGCGGGAGCACGTCGTCGGGGGCGGCGAGCACCAGCGAGGGCGCGCTGTCCGCCACGATGTGCGCCAGCTCCCGTTCCCCCGTCTTCGGGTTCAGCGGGACGGCCGGCACCCCGGCCCGGAGCGCGGCGACCACCGCGACGACGGTGTGCGCGGTCGGGGTGGCCCAGACGGCGACCCGGCCCGCCCCGGCGAGGCGGGCCGCCAGGGCGTCCGTGACCCGGGCCAGCCCGGAGTAGGTGAGGATGACGTCGTCGAACCGGACGGCCTCGCGGGCGGCTGCCGGACCGGACACGTCCTGGAGTGCGGGCAGAAGTGGCATCACCCTGCGCACCCTAGATCGGCACGCCCGCCCCGACCCGGGAAACCGGCTGGATGAGGCCCGCCTCACGCCCCGCCCGCCTCACGCCGCAGCCGCCTCAGGCCCCGCCCGCCGCACGCCCGCGCCCCTCACCCGTCGCGCTGTACGTTCCGCATGCGCCCATACGCGTACACACAGCCCGCCAGCGCCAGGTCGGACAGGAGCATGTAGCCGATCGAGTACGAGTCCTTCGCGCTGTAGATCGCGCCCATCACCAGCGGTGGCACGAACCCGCCGAGCCCGCCCATCGCGCCGACGATGCCGGTCACGCTGCCCACCTTCGCCTGCGGGGTGACCTGCGAGACCAGGGCGAAGACGCTGCCGCTCGCCGTGCCCAGGCCCGCCGCCATGACCAGCAGCGCGATCGTGCCGGTCGGGGCGAGGCGCGGGTCGAACGCCTGGACGATCGCCATCAGGGCGGCCACCCCCAGCGCCACCGAGGTGACGAGCGCGGGGTGGATCCGGTCCGAGAGCCAGCCGCCGATCGGCCGGAAGATGACCGTGACCAGGGCGAACCCGGCCGCCTTGGTACCGGCGTCGGTCGGCGTCAGCTCGTACCACGTCTTGAGGTACGTCGGCAGGTACACGCCGAACGCCACGATGCCGCCGAAGCCGATCGCGTACAGCGCGGACAGCTCCCAGGTGACCCGCAGCCGGCCCGCCGAGCCCAGCCGGTGCGCCAGCGAATCGGTGGGCACCTTCCGGCCGGGGTGGTCGTTGATGAGCAGCCCGGAGAGCGCCGCGTAGACCACGAGGGCACCGGCGACCACGAGGAACGGCAGGTTGTCGCCGTGCTTGGCGATGCGCGGCGTGAAGTAGCCGGACAGCGCGACACCGCCCATGCCCATGCCGAAGACGCCGAGCGCCAGACCGCGTTTGGCGGGGGGAACCACGAGTTGACCAGCGGGATGCCGATCGCGAACGTCGTGCCGCCGATCCCCAGCAGGAACCCCACGGCGAGCATCGCCCCGTACGAGTTCTTCGCCGGGATCAGCAGCAGCACCGGCAGAATGGTCAGCGCCGAGGTCAGCGGGAACATCAGCCGCGCCCCGAACTTGTCGGTCAGCGCGCCCGCCGGGATGCGGCCCAGCGAACCGACCAGCACCGGCACCGCCACCAGCAGCGACTGCTGGAACGAGCTCAGACCGAGGCGGTCCTTGTAGTCCCCCGACATCGGCGCGATCAGGTTCCACGCCCAGAAGGTGAGCGTGAAGCCGATCGTCGCCATGATCAGATTCCGGTACGCGGCGGAGCCCGGGGCGTCCACGGGTGCGGGTGACTGCTTCGCGGCTGTGTCCACACGGCCAGTCAAGGACGGCCACGGGCCGTGGGCCCGTCGGCCTGCTCCGTACGGGGGACGCCTCCCCGTTCTTCGCGTATGCGCCGAAACTGCCACAATGGGGACCATGGATCGTCTGGACAGGGAAATCCTCGGTGTCCTCCAGGAGGACGCCCGGATCTCGTACCGCGACCTGGGCGTACGGGTCGGACTCAGCGCCAACGCGGCGGCCGACCGGGTCCGGCGGCTGCGCAAGGACGGCGTCATCCGCGGCTTCACGGTGATCGTGGACCCGGCCGCCGACACCCGCACCGGGCTCGTCGTCTTCATCGACGTGACCCTGCGGATGGACACCACCAACGAGACGTTCGAACGGGCGGTGCTGACCCTGCCCGGCATCACCGAGGTGGTGCATGTGACGGGCGGCCACGACTATCTCGTACGCGCCACCGCCGCCGACACCGCCTCGCTCGACACCCTCCTGCGCCGCCTCAAGCGCGAGGCGGGCGTCGCTCACTCCAACACCCGGGTCGCCCTGCGCGCCGCGCCGGGCCCGTGACATGGGGCGCCCTCACAACGGCGCCTCCCAGGTCACCGTCTCCGCCCGCGAACCGTCCGGCTCGTGCCCGTCGTCCGCCACCGTGAGCCGGACCGCGCCCCGCCCGTCCGGCAGGGTCGCCGTCGCGTCCACCTCCACCTCGATCGCCGACACCTCCCGCCGGTGCGCCGCCGCCAGCGCGCCCCGCAGCGCCGCGAGCAGCCGCTTGCCGACCGGCTCCGCCACCAGCGCGTCCACCGCCCCGGCGAACCGCACCGACGGCTGGAAACCGAGCACCGCCGCCGCGCCCCCGGTCTCCCGCAGCACCTGTCCCCGGAAAGTGGCCGGGGCCTCGGCGGGCGGCTGCTGGAGCGCGAAGATGGCCGTCCGCACCTCCTGGATCGTCGAGTCCAGCTCGTCCACGGCCGTCCCGAGCAGCTCGCCCGTCTCCCCGGCACCGGCCCTGCGGCGCGTCGACTCCAGCATCATCTCGGTGGCGAACAGCCGCTGGACGACCAAGTCGTGCAGGTCCCGCGCGATCCGGTCGCGGTCCTCGTACACCGCCAGCCGCTCCCGGTCCTGCTGCGAGTCCGCCAGCACCAGCGCCAGCGCGGCCTGCGAGGCGAACTGGGCGGCCAGCAGCCGGTCCAGGTGGGTGTACGCGCGCGCTCCGCGCCGCCGGGGCAGGGCGAGCGTCCCGATGAGCCGGCCGCCGCTCTGCAACGGCAGCATCATGCTCGGCCCGAACCGCGACCGTACCGGCGTCGTCATCCGGGGATCGGTCGCCGAGTCCTCGATGAACACGGCCTCGCCGCCGAGCAGCTGTTCCAGGACGGGGGAGCCGGGGGCGATCGCCGTGCCCACGAGACCGGCCGGGTCCTCGTGCGTCGAGGCGACCACGATCTCCATCCCGCCCGCGTCGGTGGGCTGGAGGATCACCCCGGCCGCCGCGTCACTGAGCAGCCGCGCCCGCTCCGCCACCGTCGTCAGCGCGTCGGCCGGATTCGCCCCGGTGAGCAGGGTGTTGGTGACGGCCGCCGCGCCCTCGATCCAGCGTTCCCGCTGCCGGGCGCTCTCGTACAGCCGGGCGTTGCCGATCGCGATGCCCGCCTGCGCGGAGAGGACCTTCAGCAGCCCCGCGTCCGTCTCGGTGAAGTGCCCGGTGTGCTTCTCGGCGAGGTAGATGTTGCCGAAGACCTCGCGGCGCACCCGGATCGGGGCGCCGAGGAACGAGCGCATCGGGGGATGCCCGGGCGGGATGCCGGTGGCGCGCGGGTCGGCCGTCAGGTCGTCGGAGCGCAGCGGGCCCGGCGCGTCCACGAGCGCGCCGAGCATGCCGGTGTGCCCGTCCGGGAAGTCACCGATCGCCGCCTGCTCGTCCTCGGTCATCCCGCATACGTACAGCTCGCGGATGGTGCCGCGCGCGGGGTCCAGTACGCCCAGCGCCCCGTATCTCGCGTCGGTCAGGGCGGTCGCGGTGTCGATGATCTGCTGGAGCGTGGCCCGGAGCTCCAGGTCCGAGCCGACGCTCAGCACGGCTTCGAGGAGCCGGGGCAGCAGGGGCGACCTGGGCAGGCCGCGGTCCGTCACGCCGCTCCCTCCGCCCGGTTCAGCTCGCCAGCGGGTCGAGCACCAGGGGGCTGATCTCGCCCTCCATCATGGCGCCCAGGCCGAGGATCGAGCAGGTGTCGGGCCGCTCCGCGATGTGCACCGGCACGCCGGTCGCCTCGCGCAGCATCTGGTCGAGGCCGGGCAGCAGGGCGCTTCCGCCGACCATCATGATCCCGCAGTCGGCGAGGTCGGCGACCAGGTCGGGCGGGCAGTCCCGCAGCACCTTGCCGACGCCGTCGAGGACGGCGGTGAGCGGGCGGTGGATCGCCTGCCGGATCGCGGCGGTGTCGACCTGGACGGACCGGGCGAGGCCGGTGGCGACGTCGCGGCCGTGGATCTCGGTGACCGAGGGGCCCTGCGTGGTCAGCCCGTTGCCGTGCAGGGCGAGCTGGAGGGGGCGCACGGACTGGCTCGGCAGCATCAGTTCGTGGTGCTGGCGCAGGTGCTGGATGACCGCGTGGTCGATGGCGTCGCCGCCGACCGGGAGGCGGACCGCCGTCACGATCGAGCCGAGCGAGAGCACCGCGATCTGCGTCGTCGCCGCCCCGCACACCATGATCATGGTCGCGGTCGGCTGCTCGACGGGCAGCCCGCAGCCGACGGCCGCCGCGATCAGGGTGTCGACCAGCTCCACCCGCCGGGCGCCGAGGCCGACCAGGGTCTCCACGGAGGCCCGCCGCGCGAGCGGGTCGCTGTCGTGCGGGGTGCAGGCTGCGGCGCGCAGCCAGGGCTTGCGGCGCAGCTGGCGCCGGAGCTTCTCGCCGAGCAGGTGGCGCAGCATGCGCTGGGCCATCTCGATGTCCACGACGGTCCCGCCGGACACGGGCCGGGCCACCCGGATGTAGTCCGGGGTGCGGCCCGTCATCTGCTCGGCGAGCGCGCCCACGGCGATCAGTGAGCCGGTACGGGTGTTGACGGCGGCGACACTCGGCTCGTCCACGACGAGGCCGGGCCCCTTGACGTACACCCGGGTGCGGGCGGCCCCCAGGTCGACGGCGACATGGCAACGGCGCAACTGCTCAAGGCTGACGGTCACGGCGGATTCCTCCCGAGAGCGTTGAGGACGACCGACGAACAGCCGGCTCACCTGAAAGCCTGCGCCGTTCGAGGCCACGCCGCCCGCTGGACTGGTCCGGAGGAGGGACCACCTGACGGCGTGTCGAGCGCGCCACGCGCGCGAAGCACGCGGAGTCGTACGACCCGGCCGAGCGCCCGGGCCGCGGGGAGCCGCACGGACCCGCCGTTGCTGATCCCCGCGCGCCCAATCCCAGCCCGCCCGCAAAACCAGCCCGTCCGGCGCTTGAGGACATCTGGAACCGCAGGATCCGGCACCCGCGCGGCAAATCCCAGCCCGGCGAAACCCAGCCCGTCCGGCGCTTGAGGACGCCCGGACGGCAAGGCCAACAAGCCCGCCGGCGATTGAGGCCCCCTCAGCCCCCCGGAACCACCCGCTGCAACAACCCCCAAGTGAACTCCGCGACAAACGCATCCGCCCCGACCCCCACCCCCAGCGCGAACCGCGTAGGCGCGCTCCCCTCCATCGGCCGGGCCGGGGCGAAGGCCCGGGCGACCTCGTCCACCGTGCACGACCACGGCACCAGGTCGTCCACGGTGAGGAGCACCGGCGCGGCAGCGCCCCGCGCCCGTACCAGCCACTCGTTCCACACCGCCCCGCCCGGCGCCACCATCACCTCGAACCGCAGGTCCGGCCAGAGCGGCACCGGCCACAGCAGCACGTCGCACTCCAGGTCACCGATGGCCCGCCGCCCCGTCGACTCCGGCTCACCGAGCACCGACCGGTAGCGCCGCAGCGCACCCCGCCCGCGCGGCGCCCGGACCATGGCCTGCCACCGCCGGTTCGCCTCCCGCATCTCCGCGAGCGTCGCGCCCAACTCGTGCCGGGCGTCCTCCACCAGCCCCGGCTGGTGATCCGCCATCCGGCGCAGCAGGACGAGCTGGAACTCCCGGGGACCGAAGGGCCCGGAAGGCGCGGCCCCGCTCACGCCGAGCCCAGCATCCGTCGCAGCAGATCCCGCAGCACCGTCCGGTCCGCCGCGGACAGCCCCGCCAGCGGCTCCCGCGCGAAGTCCAGCGCGTCCCGCAGCTGCGCGGCCGTCGCCGCGCCCCGCTCCGTCGGCGCGGCCAGCTTCACCCGGCGGTCGGCCGGGTCCGGGCGCCGCTCCACCAGGCCGCGCGCCTCCAGCCGGTCCACGATCCCGGTCACATTGGACGGCTCGCACTTCAGCTTCTGGGCGATCCGGCGCATGGGAAGCGGCTCGACGGACAGCAGTCCCAGCACCCGGGCCTGCGCGCCCGTGAGGCTGTGCGCGGCGGCGGCCTGCTCGTACTCCTCGTAATAACGCGCGACGACGCTGCCGATGAGCTCGATGACTTCGAGAGTCAGGGGATCTGTGCGCGAGGTGGCCATGACACCCAGGATACCCAGTTGCTTGACAACATGAAATATCCAGGAGCATGGTTGTTTCAGGTAGTGAAGCTTTTCGCCGCCGAAACACCGCAACACCGAGAAACCCGCACCCCCACACCGAGGAGACCCCGAGCCCATGTCTGCAGCTCTTCCCGCGTCCGGCCGCGAATGGCACCTCACGGCCCGCCCGCACGGCTGGCCGAAGGCCGAGGACTTCGCGCTGCGTGAGGCCCCGGTCGCCGCCCCCGCCGAGGGCCGGGTCCTCGTGCGCAACCTGCACTTCTCCGTGGACCCGTACATGCGCGGCCGGATGAACGACGTGAAGTCGTACACCCCGCCCTTCAAGCTCGACCACCCCATGGACGGCGGCGCCGTCGGCGAGGTCGTCGCGTCGAACGCCGAGGGCTTCCAGGTCGGCGACCACGTCCTGCACGGCCTCGGCTGGCGCGAGTACGCGAGCGTCCCCGCCCAGCACGCGGTGAAGGTCGACGGCTCCATCGCCCCGCTCTCCGCCTACCTCGGCGTGCTCGGCATGCCCGGGCTCACCGCCTACGCCGGCCTGTTCGACGTGGCGTCCTTCAAGGAGGGCGACGCGGTCTTCGTCTCCGGCGCCGCCGGTGCGGTCGGCAGCCAGGTCGGCCAGATGGCGAAGATCAAGGGCGCGTCCCGGGTCATCGGCTCCGCCGGCTCGGACGAGAAGGTCAAGCTCCTCACCGAGGAGTACGGCTTCGACGCCGCGTTCAACTACAAGAACGGCCCCGTGGCCGAGCAGCTCCGCAAGGCCGCCCCTGACGGCATCGACGTCTACTTCGACAACGTCGGCGGCGAGCACCTGGAGGCCGCGATCTCCTCGTTCAACCTGCACGGCCGCGCCACCATCTGCGGCATGATCGCCCAGTACAACGCCACCGAGCCCACCCCCGCCCCGCGCAACCTCGCGCTCGTCATCGGCAAGCGGCTGCGCCTCCAGGGCATGCTCGTCGCCGACCACCAGGACCTCCAGCAGCAGTTCGTCCAGGACGTCGCCGGCTGGCTGAACTCCGGCGAGCTGAAGTACCGCGAGACCGTGGTCGAGGGCATCGAGAACGGCGTCGACGCCTTCCTCGGCCTGCTGCGCGGCGAGAACACCGGGAAGATGATCGTCTCCCTCGGCTGAACCGCCCTTCCCCGCACCCGTTAGGCTCAACCCCAGGCCGTCGCGATCGTGGGCGCGAGTCGCGGCGCATCAGCAGGAGGAATCCTCAGCATGACCATTCAGAACATCGCCGTCGCGTACACCGCCGTCGCCACCGCGGAGAACGGCCGTGACGGCCGCGTCGCCTCGGACGACGGCAAGCTCGACGTCGTCGTCAACCCGCCGAAGGAGATGGGCGGCAGCGGCGCCGGCACCAACCCGGAGCAGCTCTTCGCCGCCGGCTACAGCGCCTGCTTCCAGGGCGCGCTGGGCGTCGTCGCCCGCCAGGAGAAGGCCGACATCTCCGGCTCCACGGTGACCGCCGCGGTCTCCATCGGCAAGACCGAGGCCGGCGGCTTCGGCCTGGAGGTTGCCATCACCGCGACCATCCCCAACGTCGACAAGGCGACCGCGCAGGCGCTCATCGAGAAGGCCCACCAGGTCTGCCCGTACTCGAACGCCACGCGCGGCAACATCAAGGTGGAGCTCGCGGTCGCCTGACCGCCCCCGCACCACTGAACCGAGCCCCGTCCCGGATCCCGTTAGGCTGACGCCATGCGTGATCTCGGGGCGGGGCTCGGTTTTCTGATCAGGGGCCAGCGCTGGGTGTTCGGCCACGGCAAGTGGTTCGGGATAGGGCTGCTGCCCGGTCTGATCACCCTCGTGCTGTACGCGGGCGCTCTCGTCGGCCTCGGCTATGGCGCCGACGACCTGGTGGAGTGGGCGACGCCGTTCGCCGACGACTGGTCCTCGCCCTGGCTCGGCCTGCTGCGCAACGCGCTGACCGCCCTGGTCTTCGTCCTCGGCCTCTTCCTGGCCGTCATCACCTTCACCGCGGTGACCCTGCTGGTCGGGCAGCCCTTCTACGAGTCGCTGTCCGAGGAGGTCGAGCGCACCGAGGGCGGCACGGTCCCCGAATCCGGACTGCCGCTCTGGCGGGAGCTGTGGATCTCCGCCCGCGACAGCGTGCGCATCCTGGTCCGGGTCGGGCTGTACGCGATCCTGCTCTTCGCCCTCGGATTCCTGCCCGTGGTCGGGCAGACCGTCGTCCCCGTCCTCGGCTTCTGCGTCACCGGGTACTTCCTCGCCGAGGAGCTGACCGCCGTCGCGCTCCAGCGCCGGGGCATGGTGCTGAAGGACCGCCTCGCCCTGCTGCGCGGCCACCGTATGCGCACCCTCGGCTTCGGCGTACCGCTGGGGCTGGCGTTCATGCTGCCGTTCGTCGCCGTGTTCCTCATGCCCGGCGCCGTCGCGGGGGCGACCCTGCTGGCGCGGGGCCTGGTGGGCGACGCGGACGCGGACGACACGAGCAAGGGCGAGACGGCCGCCGAGGGCTGATCAGCGCACCGAGAACCCGTACACCGTCGTGGACCTGAACTCCTCGCCCGGCCGCAGCACCGTGCTCGGGAACTCCGGACGGTTCGGCGAGTCCGGGAAGTGCTGGGTCTCCAGGGCGATCCCGGCGCACGGGCCGAACGGCCGCCCGTCGAAGTGGTCCGCCGTGTACAGCTGGAGCCCGGGCTCCGTCGTCGTCACCGTCAGCACGCGCCCGGACCCCTCGTCGTACAGCTCCGCCGCCGGGTCCGTGCCGTCGAGCACGAAGTTGTGGTCGTACTCCTTGGCCACCGGCCGGGGCTCGCGGAAGTCGAAGCGCGTGCCCTCCACCGGCAGGAACTCCCCGGTCGGCAGCGACTCCGCGTCCACCGGGGTGACCGCCCCCGCCGCGATCCGCAGCCGCTGACCGAGGGCGCTGCCGCTGTCGGCGCCCGCGAGGTTCCAGTAGGTGTGGTTCGTCAGGTTCAGCACGGTCGGCGCGTCCGTCACCGCCCGGTACGCGATGCGCAGCGCCCCGCCCTCGTCCAGCGTGTACGCCGCCGTCAGCTCGACGCGCCCCGGGAAACCCTCCTCGCCGTCCGCCGAGACGAGCGACAGCTCCACCCCGTCCGGGATCGCCCGCGCGTCCCACACCCGCTTGTCGAAGCCGCACGCCCCGCCGTGGATGTGGTTGCGGCCCTCGTTGCGCGTGAGGTGGTGCGTACGGCCGTCCAGCTCGAAGGACGCCCCGCCGATCCGGTTCGCGTACCGGCCGACGAGCGCGCCGAAGTACGGTCCGGTGTACTCCTGGTACGAGGCCAGGTCCGGCAGCCCGAGCGCGATCCCGGCCCGCACGCCGTCCCGGTCCGGCACCTCGGCCGACTGCACGATGCCGCCGTACGTCAGGACGCGCACCCGCGTGCCGCCCCGCTCCAGCGTCCAGCGGTGCACCGCGGTGCCGTCCGCGAGGGTGCCGAAGTGCTCCGTACCGATCACCGTGCCCGAACCCGTCTGCATGATCAGCGACTCTACGCGGGCGGCCGGACCGACGTGACGTTGCGGTAGGCGATCTCGGCGAGCCTCGCCTGCCCGTTGCGGCCGGGGTGGAACCAGTCCCACTGGCTGAGCTGCTTGCCGGTGAACCGGTAGTCGAACACCGCCCCGCCGTCGTACCGGCAGCGGCGGTCCTTCGCGCACACCTCGCGCAGCACCTCGTTGTACGCCACGACCCGTTCCTGCACCGCGGTGCGCCGGGCCACCGCCGCCGCGCCCATGTCGTCCGCGTCGGACAGCATCGACTTGCAGATGCCCAGCTTCCAGATCTGCTTGCCCAGCGGATTGGCGCGCCCCTGCGACCACAGCCGCTTCAGGTCCGGCACGCTCGACACGTACACCTGCGCCTTCGGCGCCCCGGCGCGCAGCTTCCGCAGCGACGTCTCGAACGACCTGCGGAAGTCCGCCACCGGGGTCATCGACCGCGCCGAGTCCCGGCAGGCGTCGTTGGCGCCGATCATCACGGTCACCAGATCCGGGTCCTCGTCGGCCGCCAGCGCCATCTGCTCCGGAAGTTGCGCCATCCGGGCGCCCGTCACCGCGTGGTTCCAGCTGTGGTCCACCGCGCCGGACGCGCCCAGGAGCCGTACCGCCAGGCTGCGGACCGAGCTGTCCGTGCCGGTCGACCAGGAGACCTCCGGGCAGTCGGCCAGCACCGAGCACGCGTCGAAACCGCGCGTGATCGAGTCCCCGACCGCCGCGATCGACTTCGGGCGCGGGTCCCAGACCGGGCCCGCCGCCGGGGACGGACGGCGCTCGGCCGCCGAGCCCTTCGTCGTCCCGTCCGCCCCCGAGCCGCAGCCGGCCAGCGCCGCCGAGCCGAGGCAGGCCAGAGCGGCCAGCCCCGCCAGTGCGGTGCGCGAGCGGTGCCGTACGGACCGATCCGGCATTGCCTGGTCTCCTCCTGTTCGTGCCCCGCCGCTCCGCCGGGTGAAGACTGAGCGAAGAAGGGCCCCGGGACCGACGGTACGTCACACCTCCGACACCGGGGCGCGGTAGCTTTTCCCCGTCGAACCGGTGGCTTTCGCGGCGCCCGGCTCCACTCGGGTGGCATCCGAACATCACACCGCGTCACATACTGTCGCTTTTCCGGAGAATAACTCCCGATGCTGTTTACTGATGACAGGCCGCTGGGGAAGGCGAACCTCGTCCCACACTGGAGGTCCCGGTGACGACCCGTGGAGTCCTGTACGTTCACTCCGCACCGCGCGCGCTCTGCCCACACGTCGAGTGGGCGGTGGCGGGAGTCCTCGGCGGGCGAGTGCAGCTCGACTGGATCAGACAGCCGGCCGCGCCGGGCACCTGGCGCTCCGAATTCTCCTGGCAGGCACGGCCCGGCACGGCGTCCAAGCTGGCGTCCGCGCTGCGCGGCTGGGACCTGCTGCGCTTCGAGGTGACGGCGGAGCCGTCGCCCACGGCGGAGGGCGAGCGCTACAGCTCGACGCCCGCGCTGGGCATCTTCCACGCCGTCACCGGCATGCACGGCGACATCCTGGTCCCCGAGGACCGCCTCCGCGCCGCCCTGGCCCGTTCCGCGGGCGGTGAGACCGACCTGGCGGCGGAGATCGCCAAGCTCCTGGGCAAGCCCTGGGACGACGAGCTGGAGTCCTTCCGCCACGCGGGCGAGGGCGCCCCGGTCCGCTGGCTCCACCAGGTCGTGTAACCGGGGGCAAATCAAGCCCCTCCGGCGATTGAGGAGCGGGGGCCCGGGGGCAGAGCCCCCGAACACCACGACGAAGCCCGCACCCCTACACGAGGGGCACGGGCTTCAAAGCTGCGCGGACGCGCAAGCGCGTCAGACGCTACGGAACGCCAGCACCACGTTGTGGCCGCCGAAGCCGAACGAGTTGTTGATCGCCGCGATCGGCCCCTCCGGCAGCGCCCGCGGCGCGTCCCGGACGATGTCCGCCTCGATCTCCTCGTCCAGGTGGTCCACGTTGATCGTCGGCGGAGCCATCCGGTGGTGCAGCGCCAGGACCGTCGCCACGGTCTCGATGCCGCCCGCGCCGCCGAGCAGATGACCCGTCATCGACTTCGTCGCGGAGATCGCGACGTGGTCCAGGTCGTCGCCCAGCACCGCGCGCAGCGCCTTGACCTCCGCGAGGTCGCCCTGCGGGGTGGACGTCGCGTGGGCGTTCAGGTGGGCGATCTCCGACGGCTTCAGGTCCGTCTGGTCCAGCAGGTTCTGCATCGCCGCGGCGATACCGCGACCCGTCGGCTCCGGCTGCGCGATGTGGTGGGCGTCGGCCGAGAGGCCCTGGCCCAGCACCTCGCAGTAGACCCGGGCGCCGCGCTTCGCCGCGTGCTCCGCGGACTCCAGGACGACGACACCGGCACCCTCGCCGAGGACGAAGCCGTCGCGGCCCACGTCGTACGGGCGGGAAGCCTTCTCCGGCTCGTCGTTGCTCTTGGACATCGCCATCATGTTGGCGAACGCGGCGATCGGCAGCGGGTGGATCGCCGCCTCGGTGCCGCCGGCGAGGACCACGTCGGCGCGGCCGGTGCGGATCATCTCGACGGCGTACCCGATGGCCTCGGCACCCGAGGCGCAGGCGGAGACCGGGGTGTGGACGCCCGCCTGGGCGTTCACCTCGATGCCCACGTTCGCGGCCGGACCGTTGGGCATGAGCATGGGCACGGTGTGCGGGGAGACGCGGCGTACGCCCTTCTCCTTCAGCACGTCGTACTGGTCGAGCAGGGTGATCACGCCGCCGATACCGGAGGCGATCACCGAACCCAGCCGCTCGGGCTGGATCGTTTCGTCCTCACCGGCCTTGCCGGTGAAACCCGCGTCCGCCCACGCCTCACGGGCCGCGATCAGCGCGAACTGCGCCGAGCGGTCCAGACGGCGGGCGAGCGGACGGGGCAGGACGTCAGCGGGATCGACGGCCGCCAGGGCCGCGATCCGGACAGGGAGTTCGGCGAAACGTTCGCCCTCGAGAGGCTTGACGCCGGAACGCCCGGCCATCAGACCTTCCCAGGTCGATGCGGAATCGCCACCCAGCGGAGTGGTTGCGCCGATACCGGTGACGACCACGGTGCGATTGGTCGAGTTCACTGGAAAATCTTCTCCACGTGTAGGGGGTCGTGAATCAGCGGCGCCACCGCCGGGTGGCGACACACGAACCGGCTGGATCAGTCCTGGTGCTTGAGGATGTAGTCCGCGGCGTCGCCGACGGTCTTGAGGTTCTTGACGTCCTCGTCGGGGATCTTCACGTCGAAGCGCTCCTCGGCGGCGACGACGACCTCGACCATGGACAGCGAGTCGACGTCCAGGTCGTCCGTGAAGGACTTGTCCAGCTGGACGTCCTCGACGGGGATACCGGCGATCTCGTTGACGATCTCGGCGAGACCTTCGACGATCTCTTCCTGCGTGGCGGCCATTTCGGCGCTCCTTCGATGTATTTCTGCTGGGTTCGGGCGTCCGGGCGAAAAGCCCGGTGTGCCTAGGGGAGAGTAACGACCGTCGCGGCGTAGACGAGACCCGCCCCGAAGCCGATGACGAGCGCGGTGTCGCCGCTCTTGGCCTGACCGGTCGCCAGGAGCCGCTCCATGGCGAGCGGGATCGAGGCGGCGGAGGTGTTGCCGGTGGTCTCCACGTCACGGGCGACCGTGACGCTCTCCGGCAGCTTCAGCGTCTTCACCATCGAGTCGATGATCCGCATGTTGGCCTGGTGCGGAATGAAGACGTCCAGGTCTTCCGCGGAGATCCCGGCCGCGTCCAGCGCCTGCTGGGCGACCTTCGCCATCTCGAAGACGGCCCAGCGGAAGACCGCCTGGCCCTCCTGCGTGATGGCGGGGAACTTGACCTCGCCGCGGTCGTTGAGGGGCAGCTTCGTGACATCGCCGAGCTGGAAGTCGTTCCACGCCACGGTCTGCTTGATCGTCTCGGACTTGTCGCCCTCGGAGCCCCAGACGGTCGGGCCTATGGCGGGCACCTTGGAGGGGCCGACGATGACCGCTCCGGCGCCGTCGCCGAACAGGAAGGCCGTGGCGCGGTCCGTCAGGTCGGTGAGGTCGCTCAGCCGCTCGACACCGATGACGAGCACGTACTCCGCCGAGCCCTCGACGATCATGCCCTTGGCCAGGGTCAGCCCGTAGCCGAAGCCCGCGCAGCCGGCCGAGATGTCGAAGGCGGCGGGCTTGCCGGCGCCGACCTTGTGGGCGATCTCGGTCGCGATGGCCGGGGTCTGCTTGAAGTGCGAGACGGTGGAGACGATGACCGCGCCGATCTGCTCCGGGGCGATCCCGGCGTCCGCGATGGCCTTGCCGGACGCCTCGACGGACATCGCGGCCACGGTCTCCTCCTCGGAGGCCCAGTGGCGGGTGGCGATGCCGGAGCGGGAGCGGATCCACTCGTCGGACGAGTCGATCGTCTCCAGGATGACCTCGTTGGGCACCACCCGGGTCGGGCGGTAGCCGCCGACCCCCATGATCCGCGCGTACGGAGCGCCCTGGCTGGGCTTGATCTTCGACATGCTCGGGCTCCTTAGGCGCCTGCGTGCTCAGCGATGAGCGCGCGGGCCGCGTCGAGGTCGTCGGGGGTCTTGAGCGCGAGGGTCGGGACCCCGGGCAGCGCCCGCTTGGCCAGCCCGGTGAGCGTGCCGCCGGGGCAGACCTCGATGAGGGCGGTGACGCCCATCGCCTTGAAGGTCTCCATGCACAGGTCCCAGCGGACCGGGTTGGCGACCTGGCCGACGAGCCGGGTGATGACCTCGTGGCCGGTGGCGACGGTCTTGCCGTCGGCGTTCGAGACGTACGTCACCGAGGGGTCGGAGACGTCCAGGTCCCCGGCCGCCGCGCGCAGCCGCTCGACGGCGGGCGCCATGTGGTGCGTGTGGAAGGCGCCGGCCACCTTCAGGGGCACCACGCGGCGCACACCCTCCGGCTTGTCCTCGGTCAGCGCGGCGATCTGCGCGGCGGTGCCCGCGGCGACGATCTGGCCGCCCCCGTTGACGTTCGCCGGGGTCAGCCCGAGCTTCTCCAGGTGGGGAACCGTGACCTCGGGGTCGCCGCCGAGCAGCGCCGCCATCCCGGTCTCGGTGACCGCCGCGGCGTCGGCCATGGCGAGCCCACGCGTACGGACGAAGCGGAGCGCGGCCTCCTCGCCGATGACACCGGCGAACGAGGCGGCGGTGATCTCACCGACGCTGTGGCCGGCGACGACGTCCGGCGACGCGTCGAGCGCGGCGGCCGACAGCAGGCCGGCGGCGACCAGCAGCGGCTGGGCAACCGCGGTGTCGCGGATCTCCTCCGCGTCCGCCTCGGTGCCGTAGCGCAGGAGGTCGAGCCCGATGGCGTCGGACCAGGCCGCGATGCGGTCGGTGGCACCGGGGAGGTCGAGCCAGGGAGTCAGGAAGCCGGGCGTCTGAGCGCCTTGGCCGGGAGCGACGAGTACGAGCACCCTCACACTCTCTCTTGTGAACGGTCCGGAACACCCGTGGGGACAGGGACGAAGAACCGTAGGGGGAATTGTTGATGTCCGACAAAAGTCTAGGACTGCGTATCCCGGTCGGCCAGACGCCCCAGGATCAGGGCGATTCGCAGAGTGAACGCCGAGCGCACATCGGAAGGTGACCAGCCGGTGACGTCTGTCACACGTCGAAGCCGGTAGCGCACGGTGTTGGGATGCACGAAGAGCATCCTGGCCGCGCCCTCCAGGCTGCTCGCCTGTTCCAGATACACACTCAGCGTCTCCAGGAGCGCGGAGCCCGCCTCTTCCAGCGGTCTGTAGATCTCCTCCACCAATTGCTCGCGCGCGGCAGGGTCACCCGCCATCGCGCGCTCCGGCAGCAGGTCGTCCGCGAGCACCGGCCTCGGCGCGTCCTGCCAGGCCCCGCACGCCTTCAGCCCGGCGGCCGCGGCCTGCGCGGACCGGGTCGCGGCCAGCAGGTCCGCCACCACCGGGCCGGCCACCACCGGGCCCGCCGCGTACGGCCCGATCAGGGCCTTCGCGACCTGGAGCGGGTTGTCGCTGCCGCCCGCGATGACGACCAGGCGGTTGCCGAGCACCCCCGTGAGGACCTGGAGCTTGGCGTGCCGGGCGGCGCGCCGGATCGCCTCCACGGTCAGCTCGCTGTCCCCGTCCGGGGCGGTGCCGAGCAGTACGCAGACGTGCTCGGGGGAGTTCCAGCCGAGGGCGGCCGCCCGGGAGACGGCGCCCTCGTCGGCCTCGCCGGACAGCACCGCGTTCACCACGAGCGATTCGAGGCGGGCGTCCCAGGCACCCCGGGCCTCGGCCGCCTGCGCGTACACCTGGGCGGTCGCGAACGCGATCTCGCGGGCGTAGACGAGCAGCGCCTCCCGGAGCACCGATTCGTCGCCGGGCGCGGCGACCTCGTCGATCGCGGCCTCCATGACCTCGATCGTGGTCCGCACCATCTCGACGGTCTGCCGCAGCGTGATCGCCCGGGTCAGCTCGCGCGGGGCGGTCCCGAAGACGTCGGTCGAGATCGCCTGCGGGGTCTCCGGATGCCGGAACCACTCGGTGAACGCGGCGATACCGGCCTGGGCGACCAGGCCGATCCAGGACCGGTTCTCCGGGGGCATCGCCCGGTACCACGGCAGCGACTCGTCCATGCGGGCGATCGCGTTCGCGGCCAGCCGGCCGGAGGACTGCTCGAGCCGCTTCAGGGTCGCGGCATGGAGATGGGCGTCGTTCGCAGCGGGCTGCTCAGGATCGGGTCGGGGCACGGAGACAAGACTGCCTTATCCGGACGCGCCCCCGGATGGCCGGGGCCGGTGGCGGCCGGGTCCGGGGGCCGGCGGGCTACCGTGGACGGGTGATTTCCGTACACCGCGCGGGCGACCGGTTCGAGGGCGGGGACGCGGCGGCCGGCATCGCGTCCCGGCACGCGTTCTCCTTCGGCGCCTTCTACGACCCCGACAACCTCCGGTTCGGCCCGATCCTGGCCTGCAACGAGGAGCGCCTCGCGCCCGGCGCGGGCTTCGAGGAGCACCCGCACAGCCATACGGAGATCGTCACCTGGGTCGTCGAGGGCGAGCTGACGCACCGCGACTCGGCCGGCCACGCCACGGTCGTCCGGGCCGGCGACGTCCAGCACCTCAGCGCCGCCTCCGGCGTCCGCCACATCGAACGCAACGACGGCGAAAGCCCGCTGACGTTCCTTCAGATGTGGCTCGCGCCCCTGGAACCCGGCGGCGAGCCCTCGTACACGACCGTCCCGGGCATCGCCGACTCCACCCCGTACGCCCTCCCCGAGGCGGGCGCCATGCTGCATGTGCGCCGCCTCGCGGAGGGCGAGCGCGCGGCGGTCCCCGACGCCCCCCGGGTGTACGTGCACGCGGTGCGCGGCACGATACGCATCGGCGCCGAGGAGCTGGGGGCGGGCGACGCGGCCCGCGTCACCGGGGAGACGGGGCTCGAACTGGTCGCGGCGGACGCGGCCGAGGCGCTGGTCTGGGAGCTGGGTCACTGACCGGGCGCCCCGGCCGACGGCCGGGCGTCAGCGGGCGTGGTGCCGGGGTACCTGCTGCCGCGGGATCTCGCTCAGCCGCGTGGGCGCCGGACGCCGACGGCTCCGGCCGGGGAACGCGTTGCGCCGCGCGGGTACCTTCGGGGCCAGGGCCACGAAGGCGAGCGGGGCGAGGACCGCGACGAGGATCAGCACGATGACGACGTTCATGTTCCTGCCTTTCGTCCGGTACTGATGGTCTGTCACTACTTGTCGTAACCGGAAATCGGGCCCGTAAACACGATGGGTGACGGAGATTCTTCTCTACGGGCGGTCTACCGCCGCCACATCGACCACATCGGCGGCCCCGACCGGAACGTCATCTCCTCGCGGACCTCGAAGCCGTGGCGGCGGTAGAACGTGAGGTTGCGGCTGTTGCTCGACTCCAGGAAGACCGGGCGCCCGTCCGCGTCCGCCCGTTCCAGCAGGCCGCCGAGGACCACCGAACCGCGCCCGGTACCGCGTGCGTCGGCGCGGGTGCCGATGTACTCGACGTACCAGTGCGCGGGACGGGCCGGGTGCCGGTGCTCCAGGGCCAGCAACCGCCCGGCGGTGCGCGGGAGTTGCGTACGGCTCGCCCGTAGCAGCGTGCCCGCGTTGCGCAGCAGGTAGGCCACCGGGAGCTTCCACGCGCCGGGCTCCGCCCAGACCGCCGCCACCGTGCGGTCCCGGTCCGTCCACACCCGGCCCGCCGGGACCTGCTGCGCCAGGTGCGCGGTGAACAGCAGCCGCAGCCGCCGGTCCCGGTCCCGGGGCATCAGCCAGGACCAGACCGGGTCCTCGGCGTACGCGCTGGCCAGGACGCACGCGAGCGCGGGGACGTCGGACGCGGTGGCGCGGACTATGTCGTCGGTCATGGCCGGGGAGCGTAGCGGCGGTCCGGGACCGTCGGCCAGCGTTCCGGCAAGACCGGCCGACCGGCCAATGGGGCACGACTTTCGGCTATCGCCGTGCGGGATCTCGACTACCTGTCGGGGCCATGTAAATCTGCCGGTGCCTCAGGAATACGTCCACGGTTCGCCCGCCGTTCGCACCGGCGGCCTAGTTTTCGCAGGCGCGCAGCCGTCCCTTCCCCCTTGTGAACCACTCTCCCCCAGAGGTGCCCCGATGACCCTTCAGATCAGCGAGAACCCCTGCCCGGACACCGATGCCGACGACACCGGCGAGCTCACGAATGAGATGCGCATCAGCCGCCGCCGGATGCTTCAGACGGCCGCCGTGTCCCTCGGCGCACTCGCCGCGGGGCCGGTGGCCGAGGCGGTCGGCGGGGCCCGGGCCGAGGCGGCCGAATACCGCCTGCCCAAAGGCTTCAAGGGCGATATCTCCGACCTGAAGCATGTGGTGATCCTGATGCAGGAAAACCGTTCCTTCGACCACTACCTCGGCCAGCTGAAGGGGGTACGCGGCCACGGCGACAAGCAGATCCTGAGATTCCAGGACGGCACGAACGTCTTCCAGCAGCGCGACGCCACCGGCACCATCGTGACGCCCGCCGTCTCGACCGCCACCTGGAGCGACAAGCACAACTTCTACGGTGCCAACGGCGGGCGCTGGGACACCTGGGTGCGGGACAAGGGCGACCACTGCATGTGGTACTACACGCCCGACTACATGCCCTGGATGTACTCGCTCGCCTCGCAGTACACCGTCTGCGACATGAACTTCTGCTCGCTGCACGGGCCCACCATCCCCAACCGCTACTACCTGATGAGCGGCGCGGCGGGCGGCGAGACGACCAACGCGGGCCAGAACGACTACACCCGCCGCTGGACCACCGTCCCCGAACAGCTCCAGCAGGCGGGCATCGACTGGCGGGTCTACTCCGACAACAGCGGCAACGGCGTCGGCGGCAGCCTCCAGAGCGGATACGTCGGCGAGTACGGCTGCAACGTCACCAACAGCTTCGCCGCCTTCGACCCCCGCACCGCCGACCCGGCCGAACTCGAACCGGGCACCGGCCGGATCTGGAAGGCCAACTCCTTCGTCTACGCGGGCGCCACCACGCCCAACGACGACTCCGACGCCAATCTCGACGCCGTCCTGCGCGACCTGATCGCCGCCTGCGAGCCGGGCGCCGAGCACCCGCTGCCCGAGGTGTCCTGGGTCGTCATGCCCGCCGCCTGGAGCGAGCACCCGGGCTTCGACACGGTGCACGGCGAGCGGTACATGAACAAGGTACTGAAGACCCTCCAGAGCAACGAGGACATCTGGAACCACACCCTGGTGATCATCACGTACGACGAGAACGACGGGAAGTTCGACCACGTCCTGCCGCCCCGCCCGGAGGCCGGCACCCCCGGCGAGTTCTCCGGCACCACCCCGTACGGCTTCGGGCCCCGCGTCCCGATGCTGCTGGTCTCCCCGTGGACGCGCGGCGGCTACGTCGCCTCGGAGGTCTTCGACCACACCTCGACCGTGAAGTTCCTGGAGACCTGGGCCGCGCACCTGGGCAAGCCGTTCACCTGCCCGAACATCACCCCGTGGCGCCGCTCCATCGCCGGCGACCTGACCAGCGCGATCGACTTCGCGCACCCGCGCCCCGGCCCCGTCGTCATCGCGGACCCGGTCACCGGCACCCCGCCGAGGCCGCCCCGCGACCGGATGGAGCCGCGCGGCCTCTCCTTCCACACGCACGCCGTGCTCACCGAGGACCGGGCCGCCGGCACGGTCACCGCCGCCATGACGCTCACCGGCGGTCCGGAGGGCAAGGCGGTGAGCCTCCAGGTCTTCCCCGACCGGTACCTCCCGTTCGAGAACATCCCGCACACGGTGAGCGCGGCGGCCCCGCGCTCGTACACCTGGGACACCACCGCCACCGACGGCGGATACGCCTTCTCGGTGTACGGCCCCGACGGGTTCCTGCGCTCCTTCGCCGGGCAGCTGCTCCCCGAGGACGCGGACACCCGCCACATCGGCCTGCCCCGCGTCGAGCCGCGGCTGGTCCGGGGATGGCGCCCGGTGGTCCGCCTGGCACTGCACAACGACGGCCGCCACCCGGTCCGCTACACCCTGGAGGCCAACGACTACGCGGGCGGCACCCGCAAGGTCACCGTCCCCGGCGGCCACTCCGCGGTCGTGGACTGGCCCACCGAGCACGGCTACTACGACGTGGTTCTCACCGCGGACACCGGCACGGGCTGGACCCAGCGGTACGCGGGCCGGGTCGCGACGGTCTGAGTCACCCGGCCAGTTCCGCCAGCACCGCGTCGGTGAACGCCGGCCACACCTCGACCGCCCACGGGCCGAAGGCCCGGTCGGTGAGCGCGACGCAGGCCGCGCCCGCCGCCGGGTCGACCCAGAGGAAGGTGCCCGACTGCCCGAAGTGGCCGAAGGTCGCGGGGGAGGAGGCGGCGCCCGTCCAGTGCGGGGACTTGGAGTCGCGGATCTCGAAGCCGAGGCCCCAGTCGTTGGGGTTCTGGTGGCCGTAGCCGGGAAGGACGCCCTTCAGGCCCGGGTGGACCACGGTCTGCGCGGCGGCGACCGTGCGCGGGTCGAGGAGGCGGGGGGCCTGCACCTCGGCGGCGAAGCGCGCGAGGTCGTCCACCGTGGAGACGCCGTCCTTGGCGGGGGAGCCGTCCAGGGTGGTCGCGGTCATCCCGAGCGGTTCCAGGACCGCCTGTCGGACGTACTCCGCGAACGGGATCTCGGTGGCCTTCGCGATGTGGTCGCCCAGCACCTCGAAGCCCGCGTTGGAGTAGAGGCGCCGGTTGCCGGGCGGGGCCATCACCCGGTGCTCGTCGAACGCGAGGCCGCTGGTGTGGGCGAGGAGGTGGCGCACGGTCGAGCCCTCGGGGCCCGCCGGTTCGTCCAGCTCCACGGCGCCCTCCTCGTACGCCACCAGCGCCGCGTACGCCGCGAGCGGTTTGGTGACGGAGGCGAGCGGGAAGCGGTGCGCGGTCGGACCGTGCGTACCGGCGACCGTGCCGTCCGCTCGTACGACGGCCGCCGCGGCGGTGGGGACGGGCCAGTTCTCGATCATCGCCAGGCTCTGCATGCGTACGAGAGTAGATTCCAGGTCCCAGCTGTCGGAAACCGCACCCGGTCACGCTTGCTTCGAGTGCACTCCAAGGTCTTAGCGTGGAGGCATGACCGTGACGGAGACCACCACGAGCCGGACCGACCTCTGCGCCACCGCCCCGTCGCCGCACCCGCGCCCCGACGGGCAGGACCGCTACACGATCAGCGAGGTCGCCGCGTTCACCGGCCTGACCGCCCACACCCTGCGCTGGTACGAGCGGATCGGGCTCATGCCGCACGTCGACCGGTCGCACACCGGCCAGCGCCGCTTCAGCAACCGGGACCTCGACTGGCTCGCCTTCGTCACCAAGCTGCGGCTGACCGGGATGCCGGTCGCCCACATGGTCCGGTACGCCGAGCTCATACGCGAGGGCGACCACACCTTCGAGGAACGGCAGGAACTGCTGGAGGCGACCCGCCGCGACGTGAAGACGCGGATCGCGGAGCTCCAGGACACCCTGGCCGTACTGGACTACAAGATCGACTTCTACGCGGGCGCCCGCCGGGCGCCGGAAGGGCCCAGTGCCTCATGACCGACAACAAGATCGCCACCGTCGAACTCGGCCGGGGAGGCCCCCGCGTCGGGGTCCAGGGCCTCGGCTGCATGGGCATCAGCGAGTTCTACGGGGACACCGACGAGGCTTCGGCCCGCGAGACGCTGGAAACGGCGCTGGCGGCGGGCGTCACCCTCTTCGACACCGCCGACATCTACGGCAGCGGCGCCAACGAGACCTTCCTCGCGCCGTTCGTCGGGGCGCACCGCGACGAGATCACCCTCGCCACCAAGTTCGGCATCGAGCGGCGCGAGGACGACCCCGACTACCGGGGCGTCAACAACAGCCCCGCCTATATCCGCAAGGCCGTCGAGGCGAGCCTGCGCCGTCTGAACACCGACGTCATCGACCTGTACTACATGCACCGCCACGACACCGCCGTCCCGTTCGCGGAGTCCGTCGGCGCCATGGCCGAGCTGGTCCGGGAGGGCAAGGTCAAGCAGCTCGGGCTCAGCGAGGTCACCGGCGCCGAACTGCGCGAGGCCCACGCCGTGCACCCGATCGCCGCCCTCCAGTCCGAGTGGTCCCTCTTCAGCCGGGACGTGGAGCGCAGCGCGGTGGCCGCGGCAGCCGAGCTGGGCGTCACGGTCGTGCCGTACTCGCCGCTCGGCCGGGGCTTCCTCACCGGGTCCTTCGCGGACGCCGGCAAGGAGCTGGCCGCGGGCGACTTCCGCGCCTCGCAGCCCCGCATGACCGGCGAGAACGCCAAGGCCAACGCGGCGCTCCTGGAGCCCGTCCACAAGATCGCCGCCGCGCACGGGGCGACCGCCGGGCAGGTCGCGCTCGCCTGGGTCCAGCAGCGCGCCCGGGTCCACGGCATTACCGTCGTCCCGATCCCGGGCACCCGCAAGAGCCACCGCCTCCTGGAGAACGTCGGCGCGACCCGCCTCACGCTCACCGACGACGAACTGGCCCTCCTCGAACCGATCGCCGGGCAGGTCGCGGGCGACCGCTACCAGGACATGAGCCTGACCTCCCTCGCACGGGAGTAGCGCCCGGGTAGCGTCCGTACGAGGGAACCGAGCGAGGAG
This sequence comes from Streptomyces drozdowiczii, assembly GCF_026167665.1. Taxonomy (NCBI): domain Bacteria; kingdom Bacillati; phylum Actinomycetota; class Actinomycetes; order Kitasatosporales; family Streptomycetaceae; genus Streptomyces; species Streptomyces drozdowiczii. The sequence continues at coordinate 4,875,738 of NZ_CP098740.1, forward strand.
GAACCGGCATGGCGATCCAGCGGATGGACAACGTCGGCATCGTGGTCGAGGACCTGGACGCGGCCATCGCGTTCTTCCGGGAACTCGGCATGGAGCTGGAGGGCAAGGGCGAGGTCCAGGGCGGTTTCGCGGAACAGTGCACCGGCCTCGAAGGCACCCACTGCGAGATCGCCATGCTCCGGACCCCGGACGGGCACAGCCGCCTGGAGCTGGCGAAGTACCTCAGCCCCGCGCTGATCGATGCCCCGCGCGACCGGCCGCACAACGTGCTCGGCACGCACCGCGTCATGTTCGCCGTGGACGACGTCGAGGACACCGTCGCCCGGCTGCGCCCGCTCGGCGGCGAACTCGTCGGCTCCATCGCCCGCTTCGAGGACACCTACCTGCTCTGCTACCTGCGCGGCCCGGACGGCGTGATCGTCGGGCTGGCGGAGGAGCTGGGCGGGAAGAGCTAGCGGCGTTGCTCCGGATCAGCCCCGGGCGTACGCGCCTTCGGCGATCGCCGCGAAGGCGCTGAGCGACCGGGTCCCCGGCGCGAAGTAGCCGGTGTGCCCGTCCGCGTCGCCGGCGGGCACCCGGCGGGCGCCGAACCCCGGCGACGCGGGGTCCGCGCCGTGGCCGAGCCCGGCGAACTCGACGTGCGGGACCTTGCCGATCCAGTCGCCGGGGTCCTTCGCGGCCCACACCCGCGCCCCGGTGCGCAGCCCGGCCACGCTGTCCGCGCGCATCCCGGGCGAGCCCAGGACCACCAGGTCGGCGACGCGCAGCCGGTGCGCGGCCAGGCCGCAGACGACCGAGCCGTAGCTGTGGCAGAACACCGCGGTGACGGGCACCCCGGCCGCCTCCAGCCCCTCCGTGAACCGGGTCAGCCGCGCGGCACCGGCCTCCGCCAGCGTCCCCCGCGCCGCGTCGAGCCCGAGGCCCACCGGGGTGGTGTACCCGGCCCAGGCGATCACGGCGGTGCCCGGACCCGTACGGGCGTACAGCGACCGCGCCATGCCGGCCGGGGTGCCGTACACATCGGTCGTACGGTCGAAGGTGCCGGCGTCGATGTCGGACCCGGGCACCACCACGGCGACCCGGCGGGCCGCCGCCAGGTCGCCGAAGACCTCCGCGACCTGGCCCCGGCCGCGCGGGTCGAACGCCAGGAAGCGGCGGGCCGGGTCATCGGCGAGGTGGGCGTAGCGGGGGTCGTGCGAGGTCTTCAGGGCAAGGGCGTTGGCGCGGTAGCGCAGTTCGACCGGGGCGCCGTCGAGGTTGCCGACGACGAGCGGGTGCCGTGCTGCCAGGGCCTGTTGCTGTGCCCCGCTCAGCTCCGCGAAGAACCGGGCCGCCTCGGCGGGCGAATCCCGCTCCGGATCGGGCAGTTCGCGGCCCAGCGTGTGGTCGGCCCGCCAGGAGGCCGTGCCCGGCGGCGGGCCCGTGACCGCCTGCTGGGCGTTGCCCACCACCCAGCCCGCCGTCCCCGACACCACGGTGACCGCCAGCGCGGCCGCGACCAGGGTCCTCGCGTAACGCCGCATCCGCCCCGCCCTCCCTCTCGGCCGAACCGGCCGGTCCCCGCACGCCGTTCGGCGCGACGGGAGGAAGGTAGGAACGCGGTGGGCGCACGGGCGTCACACCGGGGAGCCAACTGCCCTGTGATACCCGGGTAGGGGGTGTGGCGGGTGCTGTGCCGGGTGTGTCAGGCGGAGCCGGGGACGACGAGCCCCGCCTCGTACGCGAAGATCACGGCCTGCGCCCGGTCGCGCAGGGACAGCTTGGCCAGGACGCGCCCGATGTGCGTCTTCACCGTCTGCTCGGCGAGCACCAGCTTCCCGGCGATCTCCTGGTTCGACAGGCCGCGCGCGATCAGCTCCAGGACCTCCGTCTCGCGCGGCGTCAGCCCGTTGAGCCGCAGCGCTGCGCCGCCCCGGGCCGTCGCCGAGGGCCCCTGCTTCGCGAAGTCGGCGATCAGCCGGCGCGTCACGGACGGCGCGAGCAGCGCGTCGCCCGCCGCCACCACCCGGACCGCCGCGATCAGATCGGCCGGCGGCGCGTCCTTCAGCAGGAAGCCGGACGCCCCGGCCCGCAGCGCCTCGTACACGTAGTCGTCCACGTCGAACGTGGTCAGCATCAGCACCCTGGGCACATGGACCACGCCCGGTGGCGGTTCCAGCAGCTCGCGCGCCGCCGCGAGGCCGTCCATCTCGGGCATCCGGACGTCCATCAGGACCACGTCCGGGTGGACCCGGCGGCTGACCTCGACGCCCTGGCGCCCGTCCGGCGCCTCACCGACCACGTCGATGTCCGCCTGCGCCGCCAGCAGGGCCGCGAAACCCGCCCGCACCATGGCCTGGTCGTCGACGATGATCACACGGATGGGCACGGTTCCTCCGGACTCAGGGGGCGTCATCGGGCCCGGCCGGGGACAGCGGCAGCCGCGCGGCGACCCGGAACCCCCCGTCCGGCAGCGGCCCGGCGTCCAGTGAGCCGCCCGTCAACCGTACGCGCTCCCGCATCCCGACCAGACCGTGGCCCGTTCCCGCCGACTCCAGCGGCGAAACCGGCTGCTCCGGCGGTCCGTTGACGACGAGCACCGTCAACTGCCCGCCGTCCGAGGTGACCGAGACCCGCGTCCGTGCCCCCGGCGCGTGCCGGACCACGTTCGCCAGCGCCTCTTGAACGATCCGGTACGCAGACAAGTCAACGGCCGGCGGTACGTCACCCACGTCGGCGGCCAGCGACAGTTCGGCGGGAAGCCCCGCGCGTACCGTCGCCTCCACCAGCTGCTGCAAGCGGTCGATCCCCGGCTGCGGGGCCCGCTCGCCCTCCACGCCGTCACCGCGCAGCACCACCAGCAGCCGCCGCATCTCGGCCAGCGACTCCCGCGCGCTCGCCGCGATCGTCCCGAACTCCTCGCGCGCCTCGTCCGACAGCTCGGCGAGCCGGTAGGGCGCGGAGTCCGCCTGGACGGTGATTACGGACATGTGGTGGGCGACCACGTCGTGCAGCTCCCGGGCGATCCGTGCCCGCTCCTCCAGCAGTGTCCGCCGGGCGCGCTCCGCCTCGCTGACGGTCTCCTGCTCGGCGAGCCGGCGCTGCGCGACGCGCCGTTCCCGTACGGCCGCGCCGATCACCAGCACCACGGCCGCAAACAGGGGCAGCAGCAGCGCGGAGCCGTTGCTGCGGTCCGCGCGGACCAGGTGCAGGATGAGACTCGCCGCCCCGGTCGCCAGCCAGACCGCGACGAGCACCCGCCGGGACCTGCGCAGGGCCAGCGCGAGGAGCAGGAAGAGACAGGCGATGAGCGGTGCGGGCGGCCACGGCCACACGTCGTACTCGCGGGCCGGCTGCCCCAGCAGCACCAGCGCGCCCGCGATGTCCGCCGGGAAGACGATCCACCAGGCCCACAGCGGCCGGTGCGCGATCAGCAGCAGGGGCCCGGTCTGGGTGACGGCGAGCGTGGTGGCGGCCGCACCGCCGAGCCCGTACTGATCGAGGAGATTGGCCAGGGTGACGGGGAGGAAGAGCGCCGTCAGCAGGACGGCGGCGGTCTGCGGGAGGAATCTCGTCCAACGCCGCGAACCGGTGGTGTGCGCGGGGGCGGAAGCGGGTATCGGCTCGCTCATCTCGGGCGGCTGCCGGGCGCCGGTTACAGCTCGGCCAGGAGCTGCGCCTTCTTGGCGCTGAACTCCTCGTCGGTCACCAGGCCCGCCCGGTGCAGCTCCCCGAGGTGGTGGATGCGCTCCGCGATGTCCGCCGGATCGCGCCGGGCCGCGGCGGTGAGGGAAGCGGCCGCCGGGGGCGCGGACTGCTTCCTGCGTACGGATTCGAGGACGGCCGCCGCGAAGGGCAGCGACTCGTGGACCGGGCCGTAGCCGAGCCCGAAGATCACCGCCGCGGGGTCCTGGTCGGCCCGGGCGGGCCGGGGTATCACCGGCTGCACGCCCGTGGCCGTCCCGCCCGTCGCGGGACCGGCGAGCCCTCCGGAGGCGTGGCCCACGGCGTCCGCGCCCTTGGGCAGCAGCCGCAGATAGCCCTCCAGGCCCTCCGGCGAGCGCCACTCGACCCCGCACAGATCCGTGACCGGGAACGTCTGGTCGCCGGCCTTCCACTTCTCCGAGGAGGCGCCCGTCCAGAACCAGCGGAAGGAGATCCGCTCACCGTCGAAGCCGGCCCGCCCGTCGTACGCCTTGAACTGCATCGGGGCCTCGGGGGCCGCGACCAGGAAACGGTCGGCGGGCTCGCCCGCGTCCGCGCCGATACACGCCCGCAGCTCGTCCGCGTAGTACTCGGCGAGGGTCTCGCGGGCGGCGGGGAGCACCAGCCGGTACGGGTCGCAGCCGTCCTTGAGCTGCCCGGCGGCGGCTTCGAGGAGCGGGTCGGCCCCGGGGCGCGGGACGGCACGCAGCACCACCGTGCCCCGCCTGCCCGGGGTCAGCGTCACCGACGACAGTGCCGCGTGCGGGACGCGGCGCTCACGGAGGCTCTGGAGGAGTCTCGGCGTGCGGATACCCCGTTCGTAGCGGATGAGCACGGAGTCGGCGTCGAACTCCCAGGTGGCATGAATTCCGGCCAGCACATCACCCATGCGCCTCATCGTATGCGGCACTTGCCCGCCCCGTCCCCTCTCGGAGTCGACCGCTTCCGGAGGCCGGAGGCGGTGTCTCTACGCGCGTCAGGCTGTCGAGTCGGCGTACACCCCGTCGTTGCAGGTGCTGTCGGCCGGTGCGCAGCTCACCGATGCGTATGCGCCAACTCCGATCGCGGCGAAGTTGTCCAGGCTCTCGGTGCCCGGTTCGAAGTAGCCGCTGTGACCGACCGCGCCGTCCGCCGAGACGACCCGGGCCCCGAAGCCGTGGTCCACCGGGTCCGCGCCGTGCCCGAGGCCCCCGAACTCCAGGTTCGGCACGTCCGCGATCCAGTCGCCGCTGTCCCGCATCGCCCACACGCGCGCCCGGGTGTGCAGCTGACCGGCGTTGTCCGCCCGCATCCCGGGGCTGCCGGCCACCGCGATGTCCTCGACCCGGCGGGGCAGAGTGTCCGCGGCGACCCCGCACAGGACGGAGCCGTAGCTGTGGCAGAACAGCGAGACGGGCGCCGGTCCCGGGAGGGCCCGGACGAGCGCGTCGAGCCGGACCGCCCCGCGCTCGGCGAGGTTGCCCAGGGCGGCGTCCATGCCGATGCCGACGGGCGTGGTGTAGTCGGCCCAGGCGATGACGGCGGTGCGCACCCCGGGGCTCGCGGCGCGCTCGGCGGCGTACAGCGACTTGGCCATGCCGACGGGCGCGGCGTTGGTCTTGGGCCCGGTGCGTTCCAGGGTCAGCAGATTCGTGTCGACGCCGGGCACGACGAGCGAGATGCGCCGCGCCCGGTCCAGGTCGCCGAAGACCTCGGCGGCGAGCCCGCGCCCCGACGGGTCGAAGGCCAGGAAGTGGCGGTCCCGGGCGAGCATCGACCGGAACCGGTCCAGGCGGTGCTGGGCCTCGGCGCGGCCGGACGCGGAGAGTCTGGTGTCGTGGACGCGTTTGCGCTCGACCGCGCTCGCCTGCCCGATCGCCCGCCGGTTCGCGCGGTAACGAGTGGTGACCGGGGCGCCGTTGAGGTTCCCCACGACGAGTGGGTACCGGTCGGCGAGGTGTGCGCGCTGCGCCGGTGTCAGCGTGGCGAAGAAGTGCGCCAGCTTGTACGGCGGGGTGTCGGCGTCCGGCAGCGGCTGTCCCGCTATCGACCCCTTGGCCCAGGCGGCCAGCGCGAGCGCGCGGGAGTCGCCGGAGCGCTGGTGGTGCACGGCGGTCCAGCCGGTCGTCGCGAGCATCACGAAGACGACCGCGACGGCGAGCAGGGCGCGCCAGGCGGTGAGCGTGGGGGAGGAGTCGAAGGAAGTCACTCCGGACCACCCTAGGAGACGGGTGGAGCCGGTTCGGGAGCAGGGTGACGTACATCACCCGACTGTGCGGAAGGACACGGTGATTGCCTCACCCTGCGTACGGCCTTGCGGCACGCTCCGCGCCTTTCGCGTCAACTCTGTGCGGGGCGTCACCTTTCGGGGTGGACCTGGCCTCCAACCCTTCCGATTACTCTCCGTAACGGCGCAGGGTGGATGCCGGGAGATCCACACCGGGAGATCCGCACCGGTGGACGACCCACATCAGCAGTGCCATCACGGCAGTTCCGTCACACGGGGGTTCAACTCGCATGCGCCAGACCGTCGCCGCGGCCTTCCTGGCCGTCACCGCCCTGTTCCTGCTCGCGCCCACCGGGGCCACCGCGCCCGCCGAGGCCGCCTCGCCCGTCCGGCTCGGGGACTGCGCGAGCGGGCAGCTCTGCCTCTGGGCGAAGCCCGACTTCACCGGCGCCCGGCAGACCCATGAGCTGTCCACCATCGACATCGAGAGCTGCGTCCCGCTGACACCCGGCACCACCGCCCAGGCCCTGGCCAACCGCACCGGCCGGCCCGTCACCACCTACCAGTCCGCCGAGTGCCAGGAGACCGGCGAGTTCGAGACGTACCCGGGCGGGGGCACCTGGCTGCCCCGCTCGCCGTACCAGGTGCGCGCCTTCAAGGTGTGGGAGAACTGACCGGGCCCGGACGCGCCGCGGGGCGGCGAAACCCATCCCGGGTCCCGCCGCCCCGCACCGGGCGAGTCTCCGCGCCCGCGTTACGCGTCGCCGCCCGCGGCCCCCGGATCGGCCGAGGCCACGTCCAGCAGGTCGTAGCGGTCGACCGCCGTCTTCAGCGCCGACCGGTCGACCTTCCCCTCCTTCGCCAGCTCGGTGAGCACCCCGAGCACGATCGACTGCGCGTCGATGTGGAAGTACCGCCGCGCCGCGCCCCGGGTGTCCGCGAACCCGAAACCGTCCGCGCCCAGCGACTGGTAGGTGCCGGGCACCCAGCGGGCGATCTGGTCGGGCACGGACCGCATCCAGTCCGACACCGCCACGAACGGCCCCTGCGCCCCGGACAGCTTGCGCGTCACGTACGGCACGCGCTGCTCCTCCTCCGGGTGGAGCAGGTTGTACCGCTCCACGTCCACAGCCTCGCGCCGCAGCTCGTTCCAGGAGGTCGCCGACCAGACGTCCGCCTTCACGTTCCACTCGTCCGCGAGGATGCGCTGCGCCTCGACCGCCCACGGCACCGCCACACCGGACGCCAGGATCTGGGCCGGGATCTCGCCCTTCTCCCCGCTGCTGTAGCGGTAGACGCCCTTCAGGATGCCCTCGACGTCGACGTCGGCGGGCTCCGCCGGGTGCTGGATCGGCTCGTTGTAGACGGTCAGGTAGTAGAAGACGTCCTCGTTCTCCTCGGGCGTCCCGCCGTACATCCGGCGCAGACCGTCCTGCACGATGTGCGCGATCTCGTACCCGAACGCCGGGTCGTAGGCCACGCAGGCCGGGTTGGTCGACGCCAGCAGCTGGGAGTGCCCGTCGGCGTGCTGGAGCCCCTCGCCGGTCAGCGTCGTCCGGCCGGCCGTCGCGCCCAGCACGAAGCCGCGCGCCAGCTGGTCGGCCATCTGCCAGAACTGGTCACCGGTGCGCTGGAAGCCGAACATCGAGTAGAAGACGTACACCGGGATCAGCGGCTCGCCGTGCGTCGCGTAGGCGGAGCCCGCGGCGACCAGCGAGGCCGTGCAGCCCGCCTCCGAGATGCCGTCGTGCAGCATCTGCCCGGTCGGCGACTCCTTGTACGCGAGCAGCAGATCGCGGTCCACCGACTCGTACTGCTGCCCGAGCGGGTTGTAGATCTTCGCGCTCGGGAAGAAGGCGTCCATGCCGAACGTGCGGTACTCGTCGGGCGCGATCAGCACGAAGCGCTTGCCGATCTCCTTGTCCCGCATGAGGTCCTTCAGGATGCGGACGAACGCCATGGTGGTGGCGATCGACTGCTGGCCCGAGCCCTTCTTCGCCGCCGCGTACGTCTTGTCCTCGGGCAGCGGCAGGGGCTTCGCGCGCACCACGCGGGTCGGGACGTAACCGCCCAGGCCCTTGCGGCGGTCGTGCATGTACTGGATCTCCTCCGAGTCGCGGCCCGGGTGGTAGTACGGCGGGTTGCCGTCCTCCAGCTCCTTGTCCGCGATCGGGATGTGCAGCCGGTCCCGGAACCGCTTCAGGTCCTCGGCGGTGAGCTTCTTCATCTGGTGGGTCGCGTTGCGGCCCTCGAAGTTCGGCCCGAGGGTCCAGCCCTTGACCGTCTGCGCCAGGATCACCGTCGGCTGGCCCTTGTGGGCCTTGGCCGCCGCATAGGCCGCGTACACCTTGCGGTGGTCGTGACCGCCGCGCCCCAGGTGCAGGATCTGCTGGTCGGTCATGTCCTTGACCATCTCGCGCAGCCTCGGGTCGTCCCCGAAGAAGTGCTCCCGGATGTACGCGCCGGTCTCCGTCGCGTACGTCTGGAACTGCCCGTCCGGCGTCGTGTTCAGCTTGTTGACCAGGATGCCCGTGCGGTCCTGCGCCAGCAGCGGGTCCCAGGACCGGTCCCAGACCAGCTTGATCACGTTCCACCCGGCGCCCCGGAACTGGGACTCCAGCTCCTGGATGACCTTGCCGTTGCCGCGCACCGGGCCGTCGAGGCGCTGGAGGTTGCAGTTGACGACGAAGGTCAGGTTGTCCAGGCCCTCGCGGGCGGCGATGGACAGCTGGCCGAGCGACTCGGGCTCGTCCATCTCGCCGTCACCGAGATACGCCCACACATGCGAGTTCGACGTGTCGGCGAGGCCGCGCGCCTCCATGTAGCGGTTCATCCGCGCCTGGTAGATCGCGCCGAGCGGGCCGAGGCCCATCGACACCGTCGGGAACTCCCAGAAGTCCGGCATCAGCCGCGGGTGCGGATAGCTGGACAGCCCGTTCGGCGCCTTCGACTTCTCCTGGCGGAACGCGTCGAGCTGCGCCTCGCTCAGCCGGTCCAGCAGGAAGGCGCGGGCGTAGATCCCCGGCGAGGCGTGCCCCTGGAAGAAGATCTGGTCGCCGCCGAGACCGTCGTCCTTGCCGCGGAAGAAGTGGTTGAAGCCGACGTCGTACAACGAGGCCGAGGAGGCGAACGTCGCGATGTGACCGCCCACGCCGATCCCCGGACGCTGGGCGCGCGAGACCATCACGGCCGCGTTCCAGCGGGTCGCGTTGAGGACCTTGCGCTCGATCTCCTCGTCGCCGGGGAAGAACGGCTCGTCCTTCGTGGCGATCGTGTTGACGTAGTCCGTGCTGCGCATCTCCGGCACGGCGACGCGCTTCTCGCGCGCTCGCTCGATGAGCCGGAGCATGAGATAGCGGGCCCGCTCACGGCCTCGCTCGTCGACGGCGGCGTCGAGGGAGTCGAGCCATTCCTGGGTCTCTTCGGGATCAAAATCCGGGACCTGACTCGGAAGGCCGCCAATGATGATCGGGTTGCGATCGGATCCGGAAGCCACGCTGTTCCTTCGCTGTTCGGTGCTGCGCTTCGGGGCCTGTTACGGGAGTCCTGCCCCCGGACATGAGGTTGTGTACGCCATCCCCATCGTGTACCGCCGAAACGCGTACGTCATCTCTACCGAGAGGTAACCGCGAACGCGTCCCCGGCCCGGTTCCGCCGGGGCGGATGGACGGCCGCCGAATGGGTATCGGTGCAGGCAGAAGGTGTCGGACAGGATGGGGCAGGCGGGCTGAGAGGGGACGAAACGCAACCATACGCCCAAGGCGTGCAAGTGTTCCCAAAAGCTGCTCGGCTCCGAATGCCGGACCGAAACGGCATAAGCTGTCCAAGGACGTAGGACGCGACAGGAGTGGAGGAGGACGCGGGCCCTCGCAGTGAGGCTGCCTGAAGGACGGCGACGTGACAGGAAACGTCCCCGTTTAGGCGGTCTCGCACGCTGGGTACTTGCGCGATCCGCCGCTCCCGTGTGGACTACGGCCAACGCCCCGCGCACGCGCGTGGCTGAAGCATTTTCCGAAACATGATCAGGAGGCAACCCGTGAGCGCGACCGCGGACCACGCGGAGGAGCGGACCAACCCGGCGGCACGCCTGGGGTTCGAGCCCGGACAGGTGGTCCAGGAGATCGGCTACGACGACGACGTCGAGCTGGAGCTCCGTGAGGGCATTGAGGCCATTACCGGCCAGGATCTCGTCGACGAGGACTACGACGACATCGCTGACGTCGTCCTGCTGTGGTTCCGCGACGAGGACGGCGACCTTACGGACGCGCTGGTGGATGCCATTGGTCTGCTCGAGGACGGCGGCGTGGTCTGGCTGATGACGCCGAAGACCGGCCGCGACGGATACGTCGAGCCGAGCGACATCAATGAGGCCGCCCAGACCGCGGGGCTCGCCCAGACCAAGAGCGTCAACGCGGGCAAGGACTGGTCGGGAAGCCGTCTCGTCACGCCCAAAGCGGCCAAGGCCAAGCGCTGACCCCACCAACCCCTGAAGGCCCCCGACGGCATCGCGCCGGCCGGGGGCCTTCGTACATCCGCCTCGTGCATCCGCCTCAGTGCATCCGCTTCGTACATCCGTATCCCGGTTGCCCGCCGGCTTGATCCGCTCCCGCGCGGGAAGCTTTCCCGGGTGTCGCACGGGCGCCCGGGGGTCTGCGTAGGGTGGGGGTCACCCGGACAGCCCAGCCCGGTGACGTAGCGAAGGGACGCGTTTTCATGGCGATCGAGGTCGGCACCCAGGCCCCGGATTTCGAGCTGAAGGACAACCACGGCCGGACCGTGAAGCTCTCCGACTTCCGGGGCGAGAAGAACGTGGTGCTGCTGTTCTACCCGTTCGCCTTCACCGGCGTGTGCACGGGTGAGCTGTGCGCGCTCCGTGACGAGCTGCCCACGTTCGAGAACGACGACACGCAGCTGCTCGCCGTGTCCAACGACTCGATCCACACTCTGCGCGTCTTCGCCGAGCAGGAGGGCCTGGAGTACCCGCTGCTCTCCGACTTCTGGCCGCACGGCGAGACCTCGCGGGCCTACGGCGTCTTCGACGAGGAGAAGGGCTGCGCGGTGCGCGGCACCTTCATCATCGACAAGGAGGGCGTGGTGCGCTGGACGGTCGTCAACGGCCTGCCCGACGCACGCGACCTCAACGAGTACATCAAGGCGCTCGGCGCCCTCTGATCCGGCTCCGGGCGGATCGCGGGCCGAACCGGGGCGGAAAGCCTGTTTCGGCCGGGAACCGGTCACTAGGATCCACTCGTTGATCGGATGTCAACACGACGTGGAGGCGCCGGCACCGGCCGGCCCCCAAGAAACCAATGGGAGGACTCGTGGGAGTCAGCCTCAGCAAGGGCGGCAACGTCTCGCTGACCAAGGCCGCGCCCAACCTGACCGCGGTCATCGTGGGTCTCGGCTGGGACGCCCGTACCACCACCGGCGGGGACTTCGACCTCGACGCCAGTGCTCTGCTGACGAACGCCGAGGGCAAGGTCGCCAACGACGGCAACTTCGTCTTCTTCAACAACCTCAAGAGCCCCGACGGCTCCGTCGAGCACACCGGTGACAACCTCACCGGTGAGGGCGAGGGCGACGACGAGGTCATCAACGTCAACCTGGCCACGGTGCCGGCCGACGTCGACAAGATCGTCTTCCCGGTCTCGATCTACGAGGCCGAGACCCGCCAGCAGAGCTTCGGCCAGGTCCGCAACGCGTACATCCGCGTCGTCAACCAGGCCGACAACAGCGAGCTCGCGCGCTACGACCTCTCCGAGGACGCCTCGACCGAGACCGCCATGGTCTTCGGCGAGCTGTACCGCAACGGCGCGGAGTGGAAGTTCCGTGCCATCGGCCAGGGGTACGCCTCCGGTCTGCGCGGCATCGCGCAGGACTTCGGCGTCAACGTCTGACCTGCCCGGGGCCCCGGCCCCGGCACCAGCATCTCCGTCCGGCGCCGCACGACGTGCGGCGCCGGACGTCGCTCGACGGACAGTTCTTCCGGCCGTACGGGTTCGGCCGGGCGCTCCGTCCGGTACAAAGACGGTTCATAGACTCGGGGAGGACACACCATGGGCGTCACGCTCGCCAAGGGAGGCAATGTCTCCCTCTCCAAGGCCGCACCCAATCTCACCCAGGTGCTGGTCGGGCTCGGCTGGGACGCACGATCCACGACGGGGGCCGACTTCGACCTGGACGCCAGCGCGCTGCTGTGCCAGTCGGGCCGGGTCCTCGGAGACGAGTGGTTCGTGTTCTACAACAACCTCACGAGCCCCGACGGTTCCGTGGAGCACACCGGTGACAACCTCACGGGTGAGGGCGAGGGCGACGACGAGTCGATCATCGTGAACCTCACGCAGGTGCCGGCCCATTGCGACAAGATCGTCTTTCCGGTCTCGATTCACGAGGCCGACAATCGCGGTCAGACATTCGGCCAGGTCAGCAATGCGTTCATCCGCGTCGTCAATCAGGCCGACGGCCAGGAACTCGCGCGCTACGACCTCACCGAGGACGCCTCCACGGAGACCGCGATGATCTTCGGTGAGTTGTACCGCTACAACGGCGAGTGGAAGTTCCGTGCAGTTGGTCAGGGGTACGCATCGGGGCTCCGGGGCATCGCTCTAGACTTCGGGGTCAACGTTTCGTAAAGCCGCGCACGGCGCGGGGGAGCCCCGTGCACATCGGGGGAGACCCGTTACATACATGATGGGGTAGCCAGTGCTTCTGAAAACCTTCGGGTGGTCGTTCGCGATCACCGTGATCGGCCTTGTGGCCGCGTGGTTCTACGGGGGGTGGGAAGCCTTCGGCGTGGTGGCGATCCTTTCCGTCCTGGAGATCTCGCTGTCCTTCGACAACGCCGTTGTCAACGCCGGGATCCTGAAGAAGATGTCCGCCTTCTGGCAGAAGATCTTCCTCACCATCGGCGTGATCATCGCGGTCTTCGGTATGCGGCTGGTCTTCCCCGTCGTGATCGTCGCCATCACCGCCAGCCTGAACCCGATCGACGCCATCGATCTCTCGTTCAACGACCCGGACCGCTACAAGGAACTGGTCACGGACGCCCACCCGGCGATCGCCGCGTTCGGTGGCATGTTCCTGCTCATGATCTTCCTCGACTTCATCTTCGAGGACCGTGACATCCAGTGGCTCCGCTGGATCGAGCGCCCGCTGGCGAAGCTCGGCAAGGTCGACATGCTGTCGGTCTGCATCGCGCTCATCGTCCTGCTGATCTCCGCGATGACCGTCGCCACCCACGCCCACCAGCACGGCGGCGGACATGTCGACAAGGCCGAGACCGTCCTGCTCTCCGGTATCGCCGGTCTGATCACGTATCTCATCGTCGGCGGGCTCTCCGGCTACTTCGAGGACAAACTCGAAGAGGAGGAGGAACGCGAGCACGAGGCCGAGGAAGAGGCCAAGCGGAGCGGCAAGAAGGTCTCCGCGGTCGCCCTTTCCGGCAAGGCCGCCTTCTTCATGTTCCTCTACCTGGAAGTCCTCGACGCGTCCTTCTCGTTCGACGGCGTGATCGGCGCCTTCGCCATCACCAACGAGATCGTGCTCATGGCGCTCGGCCTCGGCATCGGCGCCATGTACGTCCGTTCGCTCACGGTCTACCTGGTCCGCCAGGGCACCCTGGACGACTACGTCTACCTGGAGCACGGCGCGCACTACGCGATCGGCGCGCTCGCCGCCATCCTGCTCGTCACGATCCAGTACGAGATCAACGAGATCATCACCGGTCTCGTCGGCGTCGTCCTGATCGCCTGGTCCTTCTGGTCCTCCGTCCGCCGAAACAAGGCGCTGGAGGCCGAGGAAGGCAAGAGCGAAGTGACCGCCGGGGTGTGACCCGGTAGGAATTGAGGGAACGCTCTTTGCGGGGCGGCTCGTACGGCAACGGCTCCGGGACAGACCCGGAGGCCGGCCCGGAGCCGCCCCGCAGTGGTGCGTGCGTCGTATGCGCCGCGTGCGACGGGTGAGGGACCGAGAGGGGCGGGGTCGGGGATGGCGTTCTGGAACAGCCTGTGGCCGGGGCGGGAGACACAGTTCGAGTCGGGCAGCGCGGCCACCAACTCCATCGTGCTCACCCGGCGGCACGCCACGGTCTCGCTGACCAAGCAGGGGGCGCTGAGCGGGAACCTCCGCGTCAACCTCTCCTGGCGCATGCGCACCTCGGACATCGGGGGCCGCTCCCGGCAGAGCGGCCGGCTGCTGCGCCCCTTCAAGCTCTTCCAGCCGGAGGCCGTCCAGGCGCACACCCAGGGGATGGTCAACGTCGACCTGGACCTCGGCTGCATGTACGAGCTGGCGGACGGCACCCGGGGCGTGGTGCAGCCCCTGGGTAATCTGCTCGGCGATCTGAACGGGCCGCCCTACATCAGGCTCAGCGGCGACGACCGCTTCGGCGCCCCCTCCGGCGAGACGCTGTACGTCAACCTTGATCAGCGCGAGCACATCAAGCGGCTGCTGTTCTTCGTCTACATCTACGACCAGACGCCCGCGTTCGACCGTACGCACGCCAAGGTGACGCTCTACCCCGGCAACGGGCCGCGCATCGAGATCGAGCTGGACGAGCGCGCCCCGCAGGCCCGCTCCTGCGCGGTGTTCACGGTGGAGAACATCAAGGACGAGCTGATCGTGCGCCGCGAGGTGAAGTTCGTCTACGGCTTCCAGTCCGAGCTGGACCGGATGTACGGCTTCGGCATGCAGTGGGGCCGTGGCTACAAGACCCGCACCTAGATGTCCTCAGGGCCGTATGAACTGCGGGCCCTGCGGGGGCAGCACGAAATTCGGGTCCGGAGCGGGCGCCGCCGCCGGAGCGGGCTGCGGATAGCCGTAGGCGGGCTGCGCGGAGGCCGGCTGGGGATAGCCGTACGCGGGCTGCGGCGCCGGGACCGCGGGCTGCGGATAGCCGTACGAGGGCTGCTGGTGCAGCACGGTCGCCTGCGAGTCCGGTACGGGGGCCGGGGCGGGCGGGACCGAGGGCGGCGCCGGGGCGGGCTGCTGGGGCTCCGGTTCCGCCTCGTCGACCGAGATGCCGAACGCGGTCGCGAGGCCGATGAGTCCCGTCGGGTAGCCCTGCCCCACCGCCCGGAACTTCCAGCCGTCGCCGCGCCGGTACAGCTCGCCGCAGATGATCGCGGTCTCCTCGCCGGTCTCGGCGCGCACGTCGAACACGGCGAGCGGTTCGCCGCCGGCCGCCGCGGCGTCGTAGACCAGGATGCGCAGATCGCGTACGGCTCCGAAGGCGGCCCCGTCCGAGGACGCGGCGATGACCACCTGGTCGACCGAGGGGTCGAGCGCGTTCAGGTCGGCCTCGATGGTGTCCGTCAGGCCCTCGGGCAGGCTGCGCTTGGGAAGCCGGCGTACCAGGCCCGACGGGTGGCGCGGCTGGTTGTAGAAGACGAAGTCCTCGTCCGAGCGCACGCGCCCGCCGGCGCCGATCAGCAGGGCCGAGGCGTCCACATCGGGCACCCCGGCGCCCGGCGTCCAGCGCAGCACGGCCCGTACGGCCATGGCGTCGAGAGGGACGTTCGAGCCTTTCACCATCGCGTGCGTCATGCCGGTCATCCTGCCTGCTGGCGGCCCGTGCGGACAACGCGGGGGGCGAGGTCCGTGTCCCGGGCGGCGGGCGCATTCGCCCACTCCGTCACTTTTGAAATTCGTGCGAAACGGTCACGACACCCGGAATTCACCCAGGCCGGGAACTGCCGACACCCGTTCGTACGTACTATTACCGGCCACACGTTGTCCGGTCGGTCAGAGAGTACGGGGGAATTGCATGCGTCATTTCGGGCATATTGCAGCAGCTGCGAAGGACGGGCTGTTCTTCCACGAACCCTGTGCGTTCGACGCCGACTCCCCGGCCCCCCTCCTCTCCGCCGCCCTCGGCGCCACGCTCTACAGCCCCGCCACCCGCCCCCGGCTCGCCGACGACATCGTCAAGCTGGCCGGGCGCGGAGTCGTCTCGATGGTGCTGTGCCTGGAGGACTCGATCGACGACTCCGAGGTCGTCGCGGCCGAGGAGAACCTGGTCAGGCAGTTCGCCGAGCTGGACGCCCGCTCCATCGAACCGCCGCTGCTGTTCATCCGGGTCCGCGAACCGGAACAGATCACCGACCTGGTGCGCCGCCTCGGTGCGACCGTCCGGCTGCTGTCCGGCTTCGTGCTCCCCAAGTTCACGCGTGCCCGGGGCGTCCCCTTCATGGAGGCCCTGACCAAGGCCGAGGCCGCCGCGGGCCGCCGCCTCTTCGCCATGCCCGTCCTCGAATCGCCCGAGCTCCTTCACCTGGAGACCCGCCGCGAAACCCTCCGGGGCATCGCCGAGACCGTCACCGCGCACCGCGACCGGGTCCTCGCGCTCCGCCTCGGCGTCACCGACTTCTGCTCCGCCTACGGGCTGCGGCGCTCCCCCGACATGACGGCGTACGACGTCCGCATCGTCGCCCATGTCATCGCGGACGTCGTCAACGTGCTCGGCCGGGCCGACGGGACGGGCTTCACGATCACCGGCCCCGTCTGGGAGTACTTCCCCCGCCAGGAGCGCATGTTCAAGCCGCAGCTGCGGAACAGCCCCTTCCAGGAAAATCGGGCCGAGTCGCTGCGCACCGCGCTCATCGCGCACGACCTGGACGGACTGCTGCGCGAGATCGACCTGGACCGGGCCAACGGGCTGCTCGGCAAGACCTGCATCCACCCCTCGCACGTCGCCCCCGTGCACGCGCTGTCCGTGGTCAGCCACGAAGAGTTCAGCGACGCCCAGGACATCCTGCGGCCCGAGAGCAACGGCGGAGGCGTGCTGCGCTCCGCGTACACGAACAAGATGAACGAGGTGAAGCCGCACCGGGCCTGGGCCGAGCGCACCCTGCTGCGCGCCGAGGTCTTCGGCGTGGCCCGGGAGGACGTCGGCTTCGTGGACCTGCTGGCGGCCTGCCTCGCGGAGTGAGCGGGACCGGCGGGACGATCGGAGAGGGACACCGGAGCCGAGCACGGCACCGGGTCCGACAGACGAGTGGAAAGAGGGACTGCGGACGTGGTGTGGTCGGGTAGCTGGGTGGCGGAGCGACTGGGCGTCGGGCTGGTGGGCGACGGGGAGCTGCGCGAGCTGCTGGGCCTCGCCCTGCGCCGCAACCCCAAGCGGGCACATCTGCTCGTGTCCAACGTGCTCGGCAAGCACGTCCCGCAGCGCCCCTCCGTGGTCTACGGGGCCGGCGTCGAGCTGGGCCGCCGGGTGCGGGCGCTCCTCGGCGAGGACGGCGCGCGGCGCGCGGTCGTCGTCGGTTACGCGGAGACGGCCACCGGCCTCGGCCACTCGGTCGCCGACGGGCTCGGCGCGGCGCCCTACCTCCACTCGACCCGCAGGCCCGTGCCCGGCGTCGCCACGGCGGGCGGCTTCGAGGAGGCCCACTCGCACGCCACCTCGCACCTGCTGCTCCCCGAGGACCCGGAGCTGCTGGCGGCGGCCGGGCCCGGCTCCGCGCTGGTCCTGGTGGACGACGAGTTCTCCACCGGCAACACCGTCCTCAACACCATCCGCGACCTGCACCGGCGCTACCCCCGCGACCACTACGTCATCGTCGCCCTGGTCGACATGCGCTCACCGGCCGACCGGGGCCGCCTCACCGAGTTCGCGACCGAGATAGGCGCCCGCGTGGACCTGATCGCCCGCAACACCGGCACGGTCACCCTCCCGGACGGCGTCCTGGAGAAGGGCCAGGCCCTCGTCGCGGAGCGGGAGGCCCGAGCGGAAGCCCCCCAGGACGGGCCCCCGCACCCGCGCCCCCACATCCGCCTCGACCTCCCCTGGCCCGCCGGCGTCCCCGACGGCGGGCGGCACGGCTTCACCGAGGCCCACCGCGCCCTCCTGGAGCCCGCGCTCCCCGCCCTCGCCGACCGCGTCGCCCGGGCGCTCGGCGACGGGCCCCGCCGCGTCCTCGTCCTCGGCTTCGAGGAGCTGATGTACGCGCCGCTGCGCCTGGCCACCGCCCTGGAGGAGCGCACCGACGCCGAGGTCCGCTACTCCACGACCACCCGCTCCCCGGTCCTCGCCGTGGACGACCCCGGCTACGCGATACGCACCCGCCTCGTCTTCCCGGCCCACGACGACCCGGCCGACGGCCCCGGCGAGCGCTACGCGTACAACGTGGCCGGCGCCGGCTTCGACGCCGTCGTCCTCGTGATCGACTCCACCGCCGACACCCCGGCCCTGCACGCCCCCGGCGGCCTCCTCGACCGCCTCGCCCCGCACACCGCGCAGGTCCTGCTCGCGGTGATCCCCTCGTACGTACCGGGGGCGCCCGCCCCCGAACGCCAGGAAGAAGCCCCCATGCAGCTGCCCGAGCCCCTGCGCGGCCCCGCGTTCTCCTCGTACGCGCCGGACGAGGTCGGCTGGCTGCTCCAGGACCTCTCGGACACCCGCCTCGAAGCGCCCACGGAGGAGCGCGAGGAGGCGATACAGAGCGGGGGCGCTCACTACGCGGAATCGCTCCCCGTCGAGTACCAGCCCTCCGCCGCGTACCAGGAGCTGTTCAAGAGCGCCCTCGCGGTGTCGGCCGCCCGCATCGCCCGCGCCGTGGGCACCGTCACCGAGACGGTCCTCGCCGAGCGCGGCCCGCGCCCGGTCCTCGTCTCGCTCGCCCGGGCCGGTACGCCGGTCGGCGTGCTGATGCGCCGCTGGGCCCAGGCACGGCGCGGCCTCGACCTGCCGCACTACGCCGTCTCCATCGTGCGCGGACGCGGCATCGACGCCAACGCGCTGCGCTGGCTGGCCGAGCACCACAACCCGGCCGACGTCGTGTTCGTGGACGGCTGGACCGGCAAGGGCGCGATCACCCGCGAACTGGCCGCCGCCGTCGCCGAGTTCGAGAAGGCCGGGGGAGTGGCGGGCTTCGACCCGGAGATCGCGGTGCTGGCGGACCCGGGCGGCTGCGTGCGGACGTACGGCACCCGCGAGGACTTCCTCATCCCCTCCGCCTGCCTCAACTCCACGGTCTCCGGCCTCATTTCCCGTACGGTCCTGCGCGCCGACCTGGTCGGCCCGTACGACTTCCACGGCGCGAAGTTCTACCGCGAGTTGGCCGGCGCCGATGTCTCCGGCCTCTTCCTCGACACGGTCGCCGCCCGCTTCGACGAGGTCGCGGACGCCGTGGACGCCGAGGTGAAGGAACTGCTCACCGCCGACCGGGCCCCCACCTGGGAGGGCTGGGCGGCCGTCGAGCGCATCAGCGAGGAGTACGGCATCCACGACGTCAACCTCGTGAAGCCGGGCGTCGGCGAGACCACCCGGGTCCTGCTGCGCCGCGTCCCCTGGAAGATCCTCGCCCGGCGCGGCGCCGGCCCGGACCTCGACCACATCAGGCTCCTGGCCGAGCAGCGCGGCGTGCCCGTCGAGGAGGTCGACTCGCTCCCGTACACCTGCGTCGGGCTCATCCACCCCAAGTACACGCGCGGGGCGACCGGCGCCGACGGCAAGGCGGTGGAGTCCGCGTGACGGCCTCCCCGGTCACCCTCGTCGCCAGCGACCTCGACCGCACCCTCATCTATTCCTCGGCCGCGCTCCAGCTCACCATGGACGACGAACGGGCGCCCCGGCTGCTGTGCGTCGAGGTCTACAACCACAAGCCCCTCTCGTACGTCACCGAGACCGCGGCCGGGCTGCTGACCGACCTGACCGCCGCCGACTCCACGGTGTTCGTCCCGACGACCACCCGCACCCGCGAGCAGTACCACCGCATCCGGCTCCCGGGCGCCCCGGCCGAGTTCGCCATCTGCGCCAACGGCGGCCACATCCTGGTGAAAGGCGAGTCCGACCCGGACTGGCAGCGGACCGTGGCGGACCGCCTCGCCGACGAGTGCGCCCCGCTCGCCGAGGTCCGCGCGCATCTCGTCGCCACCGCCGACCCCGCGTGGCTGCTCAAGGAGCGCGTCGCCGAGGACCTGTTCGCGTATCTCGTGGTCGACCGCGCCGAACTGCCCCCGGAGTGGACGAAGGAACTCGCCGCCTGGGCGGAGCCGCGCGGCTGGACCGTATCGCTCCAGGGCCGCAAGATCTACGCCGTGCCGCGCCCGCTCACCAAGAGCGCCGCCATGCGCGAGGTCGCCCGGCGCACCGGCGCCACGCAGACCCTCGCCGCCGGTGACTCCCTGCTGGACGCGGACCTCCTGCTCGCCGCCGACCAGGGCTGGCGCCCCGGCCACGGCGAACTCGCCGACGCGGGCTGGAACGCCGACCACGTCGAGGCCACCGCCGAACGGGGCGTGGCGGCGGGCGAGGAGATCCTGCGCCGCTTCCTGCGGGCCTCGGAAACCGGGTAAATCACGCGGGGAACCGTAGAGTTGGGCGATGACCAAGGGAAACTCCACCAAGATCACCGATGAGCTGTACGCGTACATGCTGGCGCACAACCCGCCGCTCGACGCCGTACAGCGCGAACTCGTCGAGACGACCTACGCGCGGCTGCCCGAGCACGCGGGCATGCAGTCGGCCGAGGAGCAGGGCCCGCTGCTCGCCTTCCTCGTCCGGCTGACGGGCGCCCGGCACATCGTGGAGGTCGGCACCTTCACCGGCTTCTCCGCCCTCGCGATGGCCCAGGCGCTCCCGGCGGACGGACGGCTGATCGCCTGCGACGTCTCGGAGGAGTGGACGGCGTACGGCCGCGAGGCGTGGCAGAAGGCGGGCGTCGCCGACCGCATCGACCTGCGCATCGCCCCCGCCCTGGACACCCTGCGCGCGATGCCGGAGGAGCCCCACATCGACTTCGCCTACCTGGACGCGGACAAGGGCAACTACATCGCGTACTGGGAGGAGCTGGTGCCGAGGCTGCGCCCGGGCGGGGTCATCACCACGGACAACGTGCTGTTCCACGGCCGCGTGACGGACCCGGACGCGACGGGCGCGGCGAAGGCCATCCAGGAGTTCAACGACCATGTCTCGGCGGACGCGCGGATGGACAGCGTGCTGCTGACGGTGTCGGACGGGCTGACGCTGTCGCGCAAGCGGTAGCCGCCCGGGGGCGGTGTTTTTGGCTGGGGTGGTCCGGGGCGGTGGTTCGGGGTGCGGGGGGCCGCCGGTGCCCCGGACCACCGCCCCGGGTTCAGCCGCAGCAGCCTCCGCCGCAGCAGCCGCCACCGGCGGACGGCGCCGGCCGGGAACCGCCGCCAGCCGTGCCGCCAACGGCGACGGTGGAGAGCAGCTTCACGGTGTCTTCGTGCCCGGCGGGGCAGGAGGCGGGAGCGGAGGACTCGGCCATGGGGCGGCTGAGCTCGAAGGTGTCTCCGCAGGAGCGGCAGCGGTACTCGTAACGAGGCATGACGCCAGGTTATCGGCGTCGGGCCCCGGGCTGTCCACAGCGCGAGAACACCGGACCGTCCGAGGCGGACGGCGTCAGTGGCTCCCCGCGCCGCGTTCCTCGCGGATGTCGGCGACGACGTCGGCGACGGTCCGGCGCAGGCCCTCCGTCACGGTGAGGAAGTGCCAGTAGTCGGGGTGTCGGTGCTCCAGGGCCGTGATCGCCTGGTCCAGGCGGGCCACCGCGTCGTCCAGCGGCCGGGCGTGCCGCGGCTCGGGCGTCTGGCGCCCGGCCATCGCGAGGCGCTGGGCGTCGCGGATGGCGAACCGGGTGCGCTCGATCTCCTGCTGCGGGTCCTTGGCGACGCCGTCGAGCCGGCGGAGACGGTCACCGGCGGCGGAGACCGCCTCGTCGGTGGCGTTGAGCAGCGCCCGCACGGTGCTCAGCCGGGACGTGGCGTCGGCCCAGCGCTGCTCGTCGCGGGCCTGGGCCGCCTCCTTCAGCTTCTCCTCGGCCCGGCGCACATTGACCGCGGCCTGCTCCGGGACCGGCTGGAGGTCCTGCCAGCAGGCGGCGGAGAACCGGCGCCGCAGCTCGCTGAGGACGGGCTCGACGGACGCGGACCGGGTGGTCAGCGCCTGGGCGCGGGTGCGCAGCGTCACCAGCCGGCGGTCGATCTCGGCGGCGCGCTCGGGCAGCTTCTCCGCCTCGGCCCGTACGGCTTCGGCGTCGCGCAGCACGCGGTCGGCGCGCTGGAGGGTCTCGGTCACGCCGTGGCGCCCGGCGCCCTGGTTGAGCTTGGTCAGCTCGGGGGCGAGGGCGGCGAGCCGGGCGGCGAGATCGTCCGCCCGCAACCCGGACGCCCGCACCGAATCGAGAGCATTGCTCGCGCCGAGGAGCGCCTGTCGCGCACGCTCGACGGCCGGGGCGAGCCGGGCGAGCTGCGTCTCGGCGCTCCCGAGGAGCGGCCCGAGCCCGGCGCCGAACCGGTCGAGCTCCCCCTTGACCCGTATCAGCTGCTCCTTCGCGGAGGTCAGCTCGGCCCGGGCCCGGGACGCGACGGACGGTTCGAGATCGTCGCGGTCGAGGTCATGGGCGTCGACGGCGGTGATGTACGCGTGACTCGCCTCGTCGATGCGCCGGCCGAGCGCGGCGAAGTCCTCCACGGCCTTGCGGGCGGCCGGCGAACTGTCGACCGCGGTGATGGTCTCGATGGAGATCTTGAGGTCGCGCTGAGCGGTGTCCAGCTCGTAGAACGCCTCGGCGGCGGCGTCCTTCGCCGCCTGCGCCTCGGCCCGCTGGCTCTCACCGCGCCCGCCGAACCACCGCCGCGTACCGCCGCCGGTGACGGCGAGGGGAAGGGCGGCGGCGAGGAGGGGCAGGGGCGCGAGGACGAGAACGCACAGGTCGCGCAGGTGGGTGGCGCGGTGGGCGGTGGCGGGCCGACCATCCGGGCCGGGAACGGACCGGGCACCCGGATCCGCCCCCACCGCACGACGCCGACTCCGCTCCCGGACCGCTCCGGCGATATCCGCCTGCGGCTGCGCGTCTGTCGCCGTCACATGCCTCTCCCGTGCCGTTCCGCCCTGCCGGATACATTCTCCCACCAGTAAGGACGAACACAGGTGCCGGTTAGTTCACGGCTGGCGCGACGACCGCGCCGATTTCTCAGCCGGCGTGCCGGACGGCGACCCCGCCGTTGTCGCTGTGGGCCTTCACGACGTGCCGGCTGCCGTCGCTGCGCGGCACCTTCACGTCGACGTGCCCGTTGTCGGCCGACGCGGAGACGGCGTACGCGGTCTTGCCGGCGGGCAGGTCGATGGCGATGCGCCCGTTGTCGCTGACGGTGTCCACGAGGTCCGGGACGCGGGTGAGATCGAGATCCACGGACCCGTTGTCCGACCGCGCCACCACGGACCGCGAGGAGACCCGCTCGGCGCGTACGGACCCGTTGTCGCTCTTCAGGTCGAGGGGCCCGCTGACGTCCCGGACGACGACGCCGCCGTTGTCGGAGTACAGCTTGAGCGGGGTGGTGAACCTGGACGCGGTGACCTTCCCGTTGTCCGCGTCCACGGTCAGCGCGAGCCCGCGAGGCACCTTCACGGTGTGGCGGGCCTCGCAGTTGCTGATCATCGCCTTGCACTTCACGCGGAGGGTGAGCGTGTCCCCCTCCAGCTTCCACACGGGGTCCGGCCCGCTCCCGAGGACGACCCACCCGTCGACCCTCCGGGTCACCTCGACCTCGTCGACATCGGCCGGAACGACGTCCACGGTGGAGTTCTCCGCGTCGATGGTCAGCGCCTTCCCCCCGTACGCGAACGACCTGTGCTCGACGGGCGCGTCGTCCACGTCCGCGCTCCCGCACCCGGCGAGCGCCGCGACGAGCAGAACGGTGCCCGCGACGGCCACGAACGCGCTGCGATTACGGATGGTCATGGTGATCAGGTCCCCCTGGGCCGGCGCTGCGATGTGCCCCTACGGTAGGCAGCGCGGCCCCACTCGGACGATCCGGACGGCTACCGTCTCCGGGGTGGGGCTATCCCCCGTAAGCCCACCCCGAACCGATTGTCGACATGCCCCGGGAGCCATGTAACCTGTTCCTTCATCCACGGGTGCGTAGCTCAGGGGTAGAGCGCTGCTCTTACAAAGCAGATGTCGGCGGTTCGAAACCGTCCGCGCCCACCAGCACAAAGACCCCCAGCCGATCAAGGCTGGGGGTCTTTGACATCCACTTCCGACACCAACGGGCGCGATCACCCCCGGTCGGAACGCCGTGACCGCGATCCGACTGTGCCCAAGGACCTCCACCACGACACGGGGCGGGACACCGGCAACGGTCAGCAGGGCCGCGCAGCCGTGGCGGACACCATGCAGGCGGATTACGCGAAGTCCGGCGGTCGCCGCAACGCGGGTGAACGAGCGGTACAGGTTGCGGGGTTCGATCGGCCGGCCCGTGCGGGTGGTGAAGACGTAGCCCGTGTCCTCCCACTGATCACCGGCAGCCTCACGCTGAGCAGCCTGCCGCAGCCGTTCCCAGCGGAGCGGAGCGACGCACAGGGCGGGGAGAGGGAGAGTCTGTTTCCTGCGGCGCCCCTTGGGATCGTCCTCGTACGCCTCACCGCGGACACGCTGCCGCTGAGTGCGGACCCGGATCTCCCGCTTGTCGAGGACCACGTTGCCCCGCCGGAGGCCGACGATTTCGCCGCGGCGGAAGCCGAGCGCGATGGCGAGCACGAAGGCCGCGTAGAGCGGGTCTTTACGGGCCGCGGTGAGGAAGGACAGGGTCTCGTCCAGCGACCATGGGGAGAGGTCTCGCGCTTCGGCCGAGGGCGGCTCCACGAGGGTCGCCACGTTTCGCATGACGAGTTCTTCTCGGCAGGCTGCCGTCAGCGCGGTACGCAGGACACGATGGGATTCCTTTGCGGTTGCTGCGGCGGTCTGCTGTTCCAGACGGCCGAGGAAGCGCCGGACGTCCGCGACGCTCAACGATTCGAGGCGCTTAGAGCCGAGCATGGGCACGAGGTAGAGGCGGATGTGCGTCTCGTACTTGGCGTAGGTCGTCCGCCTGCGACGCGGCTTGATGATGCTCTCCAGCCAATACGGCAGCCACTCGGAGAGCTTGGCTGACCGCGTGGGCACGGGGGCGCCCTGGTCCACCTTGGCGAGCAGGTCACGGCGCTTGGTGCCGCACTCTGACCAGTCTTGCCGTAGGCGAACTTGCTGGCGCGGGTGCCGTCCGGCTGGAGGACGTAGACCGCTGCTTGATAGCGGCCGTCCTTGCGCTTGCGCTTGGTGATGGTGCCGGCACCGTTGGGGTTGCGTTTGCGGTGGAGCGTCCGAGCTTCAGCCGCGCCATGACCTGGGGCACGGTAAGGAGTTCGGCGGTGGCGGTGGTCATGCGTCGGTTCCTTCCAGAGCGAGTTGGTCCATGAGTTCGGCGCGGTGCTCGCGGGCGGTTTCGCGGTTGTGTTGGATGTCGCGGTGGATGTTGGCGGCGAGCCAGGATTCGCCGGGGGTGTGGCCGTTGCCGACGTAGGCCCAGTGCGCGAGGGTGAGCGTGGTGGCCTTCAGGGTGGTCGTCGGGGTCGGGGAGGCCGAGGGCTGCTCGTTGTTCTGCGGCGTGGTAGTCGGCGCAGGTCTGGCGGAGGGCGCCGAGGGCACCAAGCGGCGACCGAAGTACCAACGGATCGCCAATGAGCTTCGCGACGCCATCCAGTCCGGGCAGTACCAGCCAGGAGACCGGCTTCCAGGCGAGAACGACCTCATGGCCGACCACGGCGTGGCCCGCATGACCGCGCGCCAGGCCCTCGGCGTTCTGCAAAGCGAAGGCATCGCCGAGTCACGCAAGGGCGCTGGCGTCTTCCTACGGTCGTTTCGTCCGCTGCGTCGCCAGGGGATCAAGCTGGGTGATCGCAGACCCGGTGATCGGACCCACATGACCATGGTTTTGGACCCTTACCGACTTCCTGAGGCCACTTGGCCAAGCCAGTTGGACGACAAGCCCGTCTGGATGACAGCATTCCGCTGCTCCAGTGAGAACTGCCACCGATTGTCGATCGGGTGGTCGGTCCTCAACCGCGTAAACCAGCTTTCCAGCGCGAAGCAGCTCCTACCTCAGAGCGACCTGCAATGGGAACCCTTGAGTATCCGCCGCCCCCTGTTCCCCGAAGTACCACCCGAGATTGCTGAGACGGCCAGCGAGGCTCACGCATGTCTTAGCATCGGCGCTGCTCGTGGAGCCGTAGCACTCGCTCGTTCCGTTGTGGAGGCGACAGCAAAAGCCCAGGGCATCACAGCACACGGCATCGTCGCCAAGATCGAAACCCTTCGGGACGATGGTGTTATCAGCACCTTGACCGCAGAGACGAGCCACCAGATCCGTAGGGACGGCAACAGCATCGCGCACGGCGACATCGGCAACGAACCGGTCTCAGTCGACGACGCTCAGGCCATCATCGACTTCATGGACGCGCTCTTGGACGACGAGGTATTCCAACGACCTGCAAAGCTCCAGAAGCTCAAGGAACGGCACAACGAACGAAAGCAGAGCAACAGTGCCGACACGCGACCAGACGGCGGGGCCGAGCTCGAAGCCTCTGCTGGCGGCGCAGAGATGCGCTGATCCTGCAAGCTCGTAGAAGCTCGCGCATCGGTGCTGAGTGTCTATCTGCGTGACAACGCCCACGAACATCTGCGGATCTGCACAGACACCAACGGACTATCGTCGCAGCTGAGGGCTCCGCCGGCCCGACGTAGGGATCCGACCAAGTCGCTTCGGGACGAAGAGGTCCTGTCACCAAGGCCGGCTGTAGCGTGGGGGTGTGCGAAACGACCGACACGACGAACCTCTCTCCGATGAGGAACTGGAACTCTTCTTGCAGTACCTCCATCGCTTCGCCAAGCACGACGTCGATCAGTTCGTGGTCATGGAAGTAGGCGACCCCGCCCACCCGTGCTACCTGGACCTCTCCCGGGCTCCGGCACCCGGAACCGACCCGGCTATCTACCGTCGCCCGTAGCCGAACAGGGAGGCACCTGACATCCACGGCTGACATCAACAGCACCGGACGCCAACGACTCCAGGCGGGCGTAGATGTCAGCCCAAGCCTCGCGGCAGCCGCCTTCTGAGGACGTCAGGTCGAACTTACAAAGCAGATGTCGGCGGTTCGAAACCGTCCGCGCCCACCTATACGAAGGCCCCCAGCCGATCGTTGTTGGGGGCCTTCGGCATCCACATCTGCCGCGTGACCGGTCGGGCGGGTGGGGCGGGGCAGACGGTTACCCGAGTGGGGTGATCTCCTTCGGGCCGTAGCAAGCTGCGGGATTCCCTGTGGCCAGAGCCCAGTAGCGGTCGCCGAAGGACCAGTGCCACCATTCTGTGGGGTAGTTCACCAGCCCGGCCGCCGTTAGTGCGGAGCCCAGCCGTCTTCGGTTGGCGTGGGCTTCTTCGCTGATGTTGGCAGCGTGGGTGTAGCAGGCGCCTTCGCTCTCCTCGGGGTTCGCGTTCATCCGTGTGCCCAGGTCCAGTTCGTTGCCGTCGGCGTCGGCCAGGGTGAGGTCGACGGCCGCGCCGGCGCTGTGCGGGGCGATGTCGGGCGGTGATACGTACCGGCTCGCTGCCGAATGGATCTGCTGGGCGGACCATTCCGGGTGGACAGCCCGCAGTTGGCTCGCGTACTCCTCGAAGTACGCCCGCTGAAGAGAAGGCGGTCGGTATGCCTTCGACACGGCGATCTCATCGAGGGTCGGTAGGTTGCTCCTGTCGACCTACTGAGCGTGGAGGGGAACATGCTGATCACCGTCGCGGATGTGGAAGCCGAGGCCGCGCGGATTGCCGCGTATGTGGTGCGGACGCCGACCGTGGCCAGTCCCGGGCTCTCCGCGTTTCTGGGGGCGCCGGTCACCACGAAGCTGGAGCTGCTTCAGCGGACCGGGTCCTTCAAGGCGCGTGGTGCGACGGCGAAGCTTCTTGCGCTCACCGAGGCCGAGCGGGCCGCGGGGGTCGTTGCCGTGAGCGGTGGCAATCACGGCATCGCGGTCGCGGAG
Organism: Streptomyces drozdowiczii; assembly: GCF_026167665.1. NCBI lineage: Bacteria > Bacillati > Actinomycetota > Actinomycetes > Kitasatosporales > Streptomycetaceae > Streptomyces > Streptomyces drozdowiczii. The sequence goes on from NZ_CP098740.1 coordinate 4,903,443, forward strand.
ATGGCCGGTGCGCTGGACATCAAGGCGACCGTCGTCATGCCCCGGTCCGCCCCCGGCCGCGCCGTGGAGATCGCCGAGGCGGCCGGGGCGAGGGTGATCCTCGCCGACACGATGGGCGGCGCCTTCGCCCTCGTGGACGAACTCCAGCAGTTGGGGCTCGCGTTGGTCCACCCCTTCGATGACCCCGTCGTCGTCGCGGGCCAGGGCACGGTCGGTCTGGAGTTCGCGGAGGATGCCGGCGAGCTCACCGACGTACTCGTCAGCATCGGTGGCGGGGGACTGATCTCCGGTGTCGCTGCCGCGCTGCACGCGCGCCGGCCCGGGGTGCGGATCTGGGGCGTGGAGACCGAAGGGGCGCCGGCCATGTCGGAGGCGTTGGCCGCCGGCGGGCCGGTGCCGGTCGAACTGTCCTCGATCGTCTCGACGTTGAGCGCCCCGAGAGCCTCGCCGCTCACCTACGAACACGTATCGGCCCTGGTCACCGATGTCCTCACCGTGACCGACGCCGTGGCCGTGCAGGGCACCCTCGACCTCGCCGACCACGCGAAGGTCTGGGCCGAGCCCGCCGCCGGATGCCTGCTGCCCGCGGCACGCCAGGTGCTCGAGCGCGTCGGGGACGGCGCCAGGCTCGGCCTGGTCGTCTGCGGCGGCAACGCGACCACCGCCGATGTGACCGCCTGGGCCGAACGCTTCGGGCTGCGCTGAGCCGTACCGCACCGCGCACAATGGCCCGATGACGCTGACGATTTGGGTCGATGACTGGCAGATGCAGTGCTGCGGGGACCCCTTCGCGGCCGGGGACGTCGTGTCGTGGGCGTTGATGGAGGTCGATGCCGAGGATTACGTCGACCTCGTCGGCGAGGAGCGCGCGGAGGGGATCGACTTCCGCGAGGAGCATCACGGCGGAGAGGAGGGGGTCCCGCCGGTCCCGTTGGAGGTGGTGTCCGTCGTGGAGGTGCACTGCCGTTACGGGGCGCTTCCCGGCGCCACGGACCGGGTTCGCGGCCCCGTTCCGGGCACGACCGTGCTGGTTCCGGTCGAGGGGGCGGCGGACGGGTGGGCGAAGGCCCGGGAGGGGGTGAGCTTCGCGGGCTACCTGGTGACGGCCAGGCGGAAGTGAGAGCACGGCCGCCCGGCGGCGGTGAGGCGCGCGGCCTCGGGCTTCCTCTTGAAGATCACCGGCACACCTTAGGGCCTGCCCGTCACGCCTCCCCCGCCCGGGCGGCCGTGACCAGGACGGCCAGGGACGAGCGGGTCTCCTGAAGCGCGGAGATGCGGTCGTCCAGGCCCTGGAGGTGCTGTTCCAGGGTGTCCAGCTTGCACAGGGCCACCGTGCCGTCCTGCCGTACGCACGGGAGCAGGTCGCGGATGGTCCGGGTGGGCAGGCCCGCGTCGAGGAGCGAGCGGATGCGGCGAACCACGGCGGGGGCGTCGGCGTCGTAGCGGCGGTGGCCGCCGGGGAGGCGGTGCGAGGTGAGGAGGCCCTGCTCCTCGTAATACCGCAGCAGCCGGACCGAGGTGTCGGTCTCCGCGGCCAGTTCGCCGATCTTCATGTGGCGCACCTCATATGCTCCCGGCCCCGCGGACCCTTGAACCTCACATCGGTGTCAGATTCTAGCGTGGGGGCATGACACGACAGAGCGCCAACTCCCTTTCCCTTTACGGTTTCCTGCGACCGCGTCCCGAATACGCCGATGAGGTCCGGCGCGTGCTGTCCGACCTCGTCGCGCCCACCCGGAGCGAACCCGGCAACCTGGCCTACCACCTCCACGAGCAGGAGGACGGGCGGTTCTTCCTGTACGAGGTGTGGCGCTCGCGGGAGGACCTGGACCGGCACAACGATCTGCCCGCGCTGCGCGCCTTCCTCGACAACCTGCCGGCCTTTCTGGAAGGGCCGCCCGAGGTGTACCTCGACACCATGATCAGTCCGTACGCGGACTCCGCGGAGAGCGCTCCACTCGGTACAGTCCCCGTGTGAGCAGCGAGCCCGAACCGACGATTCCCGAGATCACCCGCACCGACTGCGCGCGGTGCGGCACCGAGGTGCACGGTCTGGCCGGGCGGTACGCCTGTGCGCTCTGCGGGTGGGTCAACCACTACTCGGAGGGGCACGAGGAACTGCCCGGCCTGGACGCGGACCCCGACCACGGGCGGCGGTAGGGCGCGGCCGAAAGTCGGGTGACCCTCCGGCCGCGCCGCCCCTACCCTGCCGGGATGGGTGATGCGCGTGCTGGACTGATGGCCACCGACGACCAGGGCGCTTCGCCGCTGCGAGTGCCCGCCTTCCGGCGGTTCCTGCTCGCCCATCTGGTCTCAGCGACCGGGTCCGCGATGGCCCCCGTCGCGCTGGCGTTCGCCGTGATCGAGCAGGGCGGGGGAGCGCGGTCGCTCGGGATCGTGCTGACCGCCAACACCGTGCCGGCCCTGATCCTCCTGCTCGTCGGCGGGGTGCTGGCGGACCGGGTCTCGCGCAGCCGGATCCTCTTCCTCGGCAACCTCGTCGCGGGGGCCGCGCAGGCGGTCGTGGCCGTGCTCGTCGCGACCGGGACGGCGACCACCGCCGCGATGAGCCTGTGCGCGTGTGCCTCGGGGGCGGCGGCCGCGTTCACCACGCCGGCGGCCCAGGGGTCGTGCCCCGGCTCGTTCCGCCGGACCGGCTCCAGCAGGCCAACGCGCTGGTCCGGGTGCCCAGGAACGCGGTCAAGGTCGTCGGTCCCGTCGCCGGCGGGTTCGTCGTCGCGCTGACCGGGCCCGCCTGGGCGCTCGGGTGGGACGCCGTCACCTTCGTCGTGGCCGCGCTCCTGCTGGCGGGGCTGCGGCTCGCGGGGACGGTGTCCGCCGGGGGTCCGGGCGGGGGCTGCTGGCCGATCTGCGGGTCGGGTGGGCCGGGTTCAGGTCCCGGGTGTGGCTGTGGAGTTTCACCCTGTCCGGCACGGCGGTCGTGGCCGCCTGGCTGGCCGGGTACCAGCTGCTCGGGCCGCTCGTGGCGGACCGCAGCTACGCGGGCGCCGGTTCGTGGGGGCTGGTGCAGGGGGCGTTCGCGGCGGGGCTGCTCGCGGGGACGTTCGTCTGTCTGCTGTGGAAGCCGCAGCGCCTGGTCCTGGTCGCCGTGGTGACGAGTTCCGGGCTCTTTCTGCCGTTGGCCGCGATGGGGTCCGGGCTGCCGCTGTCCTGGGTGCTGGGGGCGGCCGTCGTCGCCGGAGCGGGGATGGACGTGGCCGTCGTCGCCTGGTCCACCGTCATGCAACAGCAAGTGCCGGACGAGGAGTTGGGGCGCCTCAACGCCTTCAACTCGCTGGGCGAGCAGATCGCCATCCCGGTCGGCTACCTCGCGGTCGCGGCCGCGTCCGCGTACTGGTCCAGCGGGCACATCCTCCTGGTGTGCTCGGCCGTCATCCTCGCTGCCGGGGTGGCCAACGCCTGCGTACGCGATGTGCACCGGATCAGGCGGAGGTGAGGCTCCTCCGGCCGGACCGACGTGTCGATGGTTTGTATATGTCGTTCACCGACCTATAGTGGCGTCATGGCATCCAAGAAGAACCTCGTCGCCAACCGTGAGTCCCTTGCCCACAAGGTCCGTTACGCCGCGAGCCGGCCGGACCGCATCGCGCCCTACCTGAAGCGGGCGGCCCGCGACCGCTGGCTGGCGTTCAAGCACCCGGACCATGTGAACTACTACCGCGCCGTGATGGCCTCGGACACCCGGCGCAACCCGGAGGCCGCCGTCGGCAGCCAGACGCACGAACGGTGGCTGGCGCTGGGGCAGATGCAGTTCGACTACCTCGTCGAGCACGGACTCGCCCCCGGGGCCCGGATGCTCGACATCGGGTGCGGGAACCTCCGGGCCGGCTGGCGGTTCATCGACTACCTGGAGGCCGGGCACTACTACGGCATCGACATCTCACCCGACATCCTGATCGCCGCCAAGCGGACCCTGACCGAGCGGGGGCTCCAGGCCAAGGTGCCGCACCTGACCATCACCAAGGACCTGAAGCTGGACTTCCTGCCGGACGCGTACTTCGACGTCGTCCACGCCCACAGCGTCTTCTCGCACTCGCCGATCGAGATCATCGAGGAGTGCCTGGCCCATGTGGGGCGCGTACTCGCGCCCGGCGGGCACTTCGACTTCACCTTCGACCGGACCACCGGCGCCGAACACCAGGTGCTGCGCGAGGACTTCTACTACCGGACCGAGACCCTGACCGCCCTCGCGGCCAAGCACGGGCTGCGCGCGCGGTTCATGGAGGACTGGGAGAAGCTGGGGCACGGGCAGTCGAAGATCCGCGTGACCGCCTGAACCCCCGCGCCCTCAGCCCGTGTTCGTCCCGTCCCTCAGCCCGGGCTCGTCCCGCCCCGCAGCCGCCACAGCCGCAGCGCCACCCCCGCCGCCGCCACGACGGCCAGGGCCGGGACCAGGGTGTCCCGGTCCACCACCCCGGCGCAGTACCCCATCGCGACGAACGGCGCCCCGGCCAGCGCGAACCGGCCGGGCGTGCGCAGCCGGGCCAGCGCCGGACGGCCCGCGAGGAGCAGGGCGGCGGCCACCGGGACGCCCAACCGCCAGAGCATGTAAGCGAGATGGCCGCCCGCGTCCGCCAGGGCCAGTGCGGCCACCATGAGCCCGGTCCACAGCAGCAGCGCGACCCGGGCCGCGGCGCCGAGGGCGCGCCCGGGCGGGCGCAGGTCCGGCGGGCAGGCCAGCGGCAGCGCGGCCACCGCGACCGGGGCCAGGAGATACGGGGCGGCGGCGGGCGGCGGCAGCACTCCGGCCGCCAGCGGGACCACGAGGAGCGCCAACTCCTGGGCCAGCGCGCCCGCGAACGCGCACCGCGCCCCCGCCGCGAACCGCCCGCCCAGCGCCAGGACCGCCCCGGCCAGCGTCACCAGGTCGCAGCCGGTCATGACGAAGCTGAGCGGGACCAGGAAGTCCGGATTCCCGCTCAGCCGCCAGTCGCCGAGCATCGAGACCAGGCCGAAGGCGGCGTACGCGGCCGTCGCGGCCAGTGCGAAGGGCGCGGCGGCGGCGAACAGGCGACCGGCGCGCTGGGCGGACCCCAGGCGCATCCGCATCCGCAGCGCGTGCGCCACGATGTCGCCCGCCTCCCGGAACCGGGCGGTCCGGCCCGCGCCCTCGGTCGCCTCCCGGTACGCCTCCGCGATCTCCGGCCCGAACGCGCGGCGGTAACCGGCCGGGTAGAGCCGCAGCAGCGGGGTGCTCACGCGGTGGCCGGCTTCCCGGCGGCACCGAGGCGCCGGGTGGCCTCGCGCGCGGTGGCGGCGATCCGGCGGGCCTCGGCGGCCAGGGTCTCCCTGCCGGTCGCGGTGAGCGTGTAGGTGCGGCGGAGGCGGCTGTCCACGACCTCCTCCGCGTGCACCTCGATCAGGCCCTCGTTCAGCAGGCGCTCCAGCGCCCCGTACAGCGTGCCGGTGCGCATCTTCACCCGGCCGCCGGAGATCGTCTCGACCTCGCGCGCGATGGCGTAACCGTGCCGGGGCTCGTCCGCCAGGGCGGTCAGGAGGAGGAGGGTCGGTTCCTGCATCGCGCGTTCGCTCATGCCCGTATCGTACGCGAAGCATGGGTCACTCACCGGCATATGACGGGCCGCCCTGAGCTGCGACGGGAAGCACCTTCCCCAGGCGGGCCAAGGGGGAGAGCGCCATGAACAGCGGGGAGAGGGCGAGTGCGACCGCCGTGACGAGGAGGCTCGGGCGCAGCCCCCACGTACCCGCCAGGAAGCCGCCGAGCAGGGAGCCGAAGGGGGTGAGGCCCATCCCCGCGAAGTTGATCGTCGCCACCACGCGGGCCTGGATGCGGACCGGCGTGACCGCCTGCCGTACGGACATCACCGTCACGTTGACGAGCTGGCCGAACGTACCGAAGACCAGGTTGACGGCCATCAGCGCGGGCAGGACCAGGGGCCCGGAGCCGTGCAGCGCCGGTACGCCGAGCATCACGCCGTCCGCGAGCACCGCCGACCCCACCAGCACCACGCCGTACCCAAGCCGCTCCGGCAGCCGTGCCGCGAGCAGCGACCCCAGCACCGCCCCCGGGCCGGTCGCCGCCAGCGCCAGGCCCACCTCCGCGCCGGACAGGCCCAGTTCGCGGGGGAGGAAGAGCAGGTAGACCGTCATCAGGGCCGCCAGCGAGAACTGGAACAGGGCCGACGCCAGTCCCACCGCACGCAGCGCCGGGTGCCGGGCCACGAAGCGGAGCCCTTCGTGGATGCGCCGCAGGACCGGCGCGGGGGCCCCGGCGGGCGCGGGCACGCGTTCCGGGCGGCGGATGCGGCCGATCGACACGGCCGACAGCACGAAGAAGCCCGCACCGGTGACGACCGCGAGCAGCGGCGAGAACACCGACATCAGCGCCCCGCCCAGCGCCGGGCCGCCGATCCGCGCGGCCGACCTGCTGCCCTCCAGCGCGCTGTTGCCCCGCATCAGCAGCTCGCGGTCCACCAGCCGCACCAGCGACGCCTGATACGCCACATCGAAGAACACGCTCCCCACCCCGAGCAGGGCGGCCACCACGAGCAGGACCGGCAGCCCGAGCACGCCGAGCAGCAGCGCCAGGGGGACCGCCGCCAGGGCCAGTGCCCGGCCGAGGTCCGCCGCGACCATCACCGTGCGGGTGCGGCGGCGGTCCGCCCACGCGCCCGCGAACAGCGAGAGCAGCAGGATCGGCGCCTGCTCCACCGCGCGCAGCAGGCCGAGCGCGCCCGCGTCGGCGTGCAGCGTGACGACGGCGACGAGCGGCAGGACGACCAGGAGCGCCTGCTCGCCGAACTGGGAGGCGGTCTGCCCGGCCCACAGGCGCAGGAAGTCGGAGTCCCGCCGGAGTGCGGGGGAGGGGATACGGGAAACGGGTCGCACGGAGGCCCCTTGGGCTGCGGACGGCAAGGCTCCGCCGCCGCCCGACGCAGCGGTGTGCGTCGGCGGTCCGGCGGGAAGGGCTCGCTGTGCCGCGCTCGAAGGCAGCACGCGATGACGGGTCGGTCTACGACGTCAGCGCGTGCGCGGGCTACCGGGCAACTTCCCCTCCTCGGGTCGTCGGTCGATCCTCGGGTCGTCGGTCGGTGGGAGGTTAGCCGCCCGGCGGGACGGGGAACAGCGGATTTTCGTCGCCGTCCTCCGGAGCCTCCTCGCGGGCCAGCTGCCGGAAGCGCTCCCGTAGCCACGCGTGGGCCGGATCGGCGTCGTGGCGCGGGTGCCAGGCCATGCCGAAGGGGAGCGGCGGCAGCGGGAAGGGGATCTCGAACGTCCGCAGGCCCAGGGTTTCCGTCAGCGGACGCGCCCGCAGGGAGGTCAGCCCGACCAGATCGCTGCTCAGCAGGATGAACAGGGAAGACGGCAGGGTGCCCACGCTGGCCACCACCCGCCTGCTCAGGCCGAGTCCCGCGAGGGCGGTGTCCACCGGGCCCGTCGTCCGACCGCGCCGGGACACCGTCAGATGGTCGGCGGCGGCGAACCGGGCCGGGGTGATCTCCCCCTCCAGGAGCGGGTGGTCGGCGCGCACCACACCCACCATCCGGTCGTTGTAGAGGTGTTCGCGGTGCACCTCCGGGGAACGCACGTCGAGCACCCCCACCTCCAGGTCGGCCGCGCCCTCGCGCAGGAACGGGCCGTCCACATGGCTCTCCATCAGGAAGCGGAGCCGTACGCCCGGCGCCTCGCGGGCGATCCGGGCGAACAGCGCGGGGCCGGAGACCGCCGCCAGGGTGTCCTGGGCCAGCACCGTGAACGTCCGTGACAGGGCGCGCAGATCCACCTTGCCGCCCGACAGGAACAGCCCGCGCGCCCGCTCCACGACCGCGCGCACCTCGCCGTGGATGGCCAGGGCGTGCGGGGTGGGCACCATCGTGCGCCCGGCGCGCACCAGCACCGGATCACCGAGCGCCTTGCGGATGCGGCCGAGGGTGCGGCTCATCGCGGGCTCGGACAGATGCAGCCGGGCGGCGGCCCCGGAGACGCTGCATTCGTCGAGGAGAACGTCCAGGGCGACCAGAAGGTTGAGGTCAAGGCCGGATTGCGTCACGCGCATACATCCCTTGTCGAAGATGCATTGGAAAGCAAGTCGCGCCAACTCTACGGTGGGAGCACATCCCACCCGTCACGGCTCCCAGGAGGAGCGTTGTCCCCGTATGCCCAGAAGCCCCCGCGCCTTACCCCGGCCGCGCGATACGCGCTCTGCGCCTGTGTCCTCGTCGCGCAGGGCATGGTCGCCGCCGTCAACCTGCTCATCCCCCAGCTCGCCGCCTCCGCCCTGCACCCGTCCTCCAGCGAACTGCTCTGGTCGGTCGACGCGTACGTCATCGTCTTCGCCGGGCTGCTGATCCCGGCCGGTGCGCTCGGCGACCGCTTCGGCCGCAAGGGCGCCCTCCTCACCGGACTCGGCCTCTTCGCCGCGGGCGCCGCCACCAGCGCGCTCGCCACCGTCCCCGCCGTGCTCATCGCGGGACGCGGGGTGTGCGGAGCCGGGGCCGCGCTGATCATGCCCGCGACCATGTCCCTCCTGATCACCCTCACCCCGCCCGCCCGCAGGTCCCAGGCGCTGGCGACCTGGACGCTCGCGGCCGGCCTCGGCGGCCTCGCGGGCAACGTCGGAGGCGGCCTCGCCGGCCAGTTCTCCACCTGGCGCGCCCTGTTCTGGGCAATGGTGCCGCTCGCCGCGCTGCTCGCCCTCGCCGTCGCCCGCCTCACGCCCCGCAGCCCCGAACGCACCGACTCCGCGCCCGACCCGCTCGGCTCGCTCCTGCTCGTCGCCGCGCTCACCGCCCTGGTGTACGGGATCATCGAGGGCCCGCCGCAGGGCTGGGGCTCGGCGCGGGTGCTGACCGCCTTCGGCCTCGGAGCCGTACTGCTCACCGTCTTCACCGTGCACGGCCTCCGCGCGGCCAAGCCCCTGCTCGACCCCCGGGTCTTCGCCTCGCCCGTGCTGCGCGCCGGGACGCTGGGCATCGCCACGGCCTTCTTCGGGCTGTTCGCGCTGTTCTACGTCAACTCCCAGTACCTCCAGTACGTGAAGGGCTTCCCGGTCGGCCTCGCCGGGGTGGCGATCGTGCCGCTGACCGTCGGGATGGCCGTCATGCCGAAGTTCGGCGCGCGCTGGATGGACCGGTACGGCATCCGCCCGGTCGCGGGCGGCGGGCTCGCGGTCATCGGCCTGGGGCTGCTCCTCGTCTCGACCGCCGACGGCAGCACCCCGTACGCCCTGTACGCCGTCTACCTCCTGGTCATCTCCGCCGGTACGGGGCTCTGCGCGCCCGCGCTCACCGTGGCCGTCGTCGCCGGGCTGCCCGCGCACCGCAGCGGGCTCGGCTCCGGGCTCAACACGGCGGCGCGCGAGATCGGGGCGGCGCTCGGTGTCGCCGTCGTCGGCACCGTGCTGGCCTCCCGGGCCGGCGGTACCGGGGCCGCCCGCGCGGCCGCCTTCGCCCCGGCGATGGCCGACGGGCTGCGGGTCGTGGCGGCGGTGCTCCTGGTCGCCACGGTGTTCGTGGTGCTGGGGACGTCGGGGCGGCCGCGCGGGGCGGCGGAAGAGGCGGGGAGCGGGGAGGCGGCGGAGGCCGGGAGCGTCACCCGTACGGGGGTTCCCACGTAGCCGTGCCGGGAAGGGCGGCGCATGGTCGGTCTGACCTGTACGTTCCCTCCGGCCCAGGAGTCCTCATGGCACAGACCGCGCCCCCGCCGGGCACCCCCTCCTCGCCCACCCCGCCGCGCCCGGGGGACGAGAACCCCTGGGCGTCCGGCGGGGTCATGTTCGCCGGTGTGCTGCTGATGGTGGACGGGGTGCTCGACGCGATCAAGGGCATCGCCGGTATCGCGTCGGACGAGGTGTACGCGCGGATCAACGACTACGTCTTCAAGTTCAACGTGACGGCCTGGGGCTGGATCCACCTCATCCTCGGCATCGTCATCGCGATCGTCGGCTGGGGCATCCTCAAGGGTTCCGCCTGGGCCCGCGGGGCCGGTGTCGGGCTCGCGGCGCTCAACATGATCGCCAACTTCATGTGGCTGCCCTACCAGCCGGTCTGGGCCGTGGTCTCCCTCGCCATCGACACCTTCGTCATCTGGGCCCTGTGCACGGCACGGAAACCGGTGATCTGACCGGCCGATCCGGGCAGACTCCGTGCCGTTGTCAGTGGCACGGGTCACACTGGACACATGTGCCGCAGTATCAAGACGCTCCGACCGCCCGTCCTGCCCGAAGAGGCCACCGAGGACGACATCCGTGCCGCCGCCCTGCAGTTCGTCCGCAAGGTGTCGGGCTTCCGTGCGCCGGCCGCGCACAACAGGGAAGTCTTCGACCGTGCCGTGGACGAGATCGCCGAGGCGACCGCCCGGCTGCTCGACGGCCTGGAGATACGGGGTGGTGTCAGGACGCCATAGGGGGCGCGGCGGCCGCTGCGGCGGCCGGGCGCCGCATGAGCAGCGCGGCGAAGGAGCCCGCGAGGAACAGGGCGAGGACCGAGATGGCCGTGCCCAGCCAGCTCGCGCCCAGCCACTGCGCGCCGAAGTAGCCGAGGCCCACGCTGTAGCCGGCCCAGGCCACGCCGGCCACGGCCGACCAGGGCAGGAATTCCTTCACCTTGCGGTGCGAGGCGCCCGCGCCCAGCGAGACGACGGAGCGCCCGGCCGGGGCGAAGCGCGCGATGACGACGAGGATGCCGCCGCCCCGGCTCAGGGCGGCGCCGAGGCGCTCCTGCGCGGAGGTCAGGCGGCGGGAGCGGGCGATGGCGCGGTCCAGCCGCTCGCCGCCGTGCCGGGCCAGCCGGTACGCGGCGAAGTCGCCGAGCACCGAGGCGGTGGCGGCGCACAGGACGAGGGCCAGCAGGGAGGGGACCTCGGTCACCTGACGGGCGGCGCCTGCGGCGTCGGCGGCGACACCGGTGGTGCCGGCCGCGGCGGCCGTGGCGGCGGTGATCACCAGCACACCGCTGGGCAGTACGGGGAGGAAGACGTCCAGCAGCACGGAGAGGGCGACCGCTACGTAGATCCATGGGCTGCCGGTCAGCGCGCCCACACTCTCTAGCACCTTCTACTCCCCGATCGGTAACAACGCCGCGACGTCGCAGGGGAGCGGCAGGAGCGGCAGGGTCAGCTGTACAGCGTACGCCTGCCGTTCACCCGGTGATCCCTATATATGCGTGATGTTGGGCACCCCGGGTCGAGGGTGCATCGAGCGCGTACCGCCGGGGAGCGGTTTTCCCGGCGGTACGCGAGGGGTGTGCGGGGCCCGGTCGGTCCGGCGGGCCCGGGGGAGCGGGGAGGGAGGGTCAGACGGCGACGGGGGAGGTCTGTTCCTGGGCGCGGTCCCGGTCCTGACGGTCCGGGGTGCGGGCGGCGAGGAGGTTGTCCAGGGCCAGGGCGCCGGGGCCGGTGAAGACGAGGAGCAGGAAGACCCAGCAGAAGACGGCCGACGGTTCGCCGCCGTTCTGGAGGGGGAGCAGGGCGTGGGACTGGTGGACCGTGAAGTAGGCGTAGGCCATGGAGCCGGAGGAGACCAGGGCGGCGGCGCGGGTGCCGAGGCCCAGCGCCACGAGGACGCCGCCGACGAGCTGGATCACCGCCGCGTACCAGCCCGGCCAGGTGCCGGCGGCTATGGAGCCGCCGCCGTGGGCGCCGCCGAGGACGCCGAAGACCGAGGCGGCGCCGTGGCAGGCGAACAGCCCGCCGACGACGATGCGGAAGAGCGCGAGGACGTAGGGCTGTGCTCGGTGGAGGTGTGGGGTCATGGGGGGAGGCTCCTTCGGTCTGGTGGGGACGTGAACCGACTGGGCGCAAAAGATTAGGTAGACCTCACCAATACTTGCAAGTTCAACGTTTCGTCAGCTGGCCGGAACCCGACGGTCTGTTGTGCGCCGTTCGGCGCGCCAATACCGCCTCGAACTGGGCAGCCTCCTTCCTTTGCTTGGCCTGAACCAATGGCGGCGCAGTTTTCCGGCCACCGGCGTCCGGTTCCGGCGGTGGGTGCTCCCACCACGGCACCCCCGACTTTCACCGGAGCCCCACTGGAGTTCCGGGCCCCTCGCGCCCCGTTGGCGGACTGTGGGCCCGCCGGCCGGCCCTCGGGGCGGCGTGTGGCTTGTCATGAACAGCAGTAGTAGGCCGAAAACACGTCGGTGGCCCCGCCGGCCGGCCCGTCGTGCGGGCATCGGCCGGTGGGGCCACCGGGGTCGGGGTCTCGGTCGGGTGTTCCTCGGTTCAGCAGCCGCTCAGTGCGGATTGCAGGGCCGACTTCTCCGCCGAGTCGACGGACAGGTTGTAGTAGTGCTTCACATGGATCCAGGCGCGCACATAGGTGCACTTGTACGCGGCGCGCGGCGGCATCCAGGACGCCGGGTCCTTGTCGCCCTTGGACTGGTTGACGTTGTCCGTGACCGCGATCAGCTGCGGGCGGGTCAAGTCGTTGGCGTATGCCTGCCGTTGGGCGTTGGTCCAGCTGGAAGCGCCCGAGCGCCACGCCTCGGCGAGCGGCACCATGTGGTCGATGTCCAGGTCGGAGGCGGCGGTCCAGGTGGCACCGTCGTACTCCGAGTACCAACTGCCGCCGGTCGCCGAGCAGCTGGAGTTCTGGGTGACGTTCGTGCCGTCCCGCTTCAGGACGACCTCACGGGTGTCGCAGGCTCCCGACTGGGTGATCCAGTGCGGGAACTTGTCCCGGCTGTACCCGCTGGACGAGCCCTCCGCCTTGACGGTCAGCTCGCTCAGATAGGTGCGGGCGGTGGACGCGGAGACCGGAGTGGGCATGGCCGCCTGGGCGCTCGGGGCGGTGAGCAGGCCGGTGGTGGCGGCGAGTGCGGCGGATGCGGCGAGGACGGCTATGCGACGCGCGTAGACACCTGACATGCGAACTCCCTTGATGTGGGGGGATGTGGACGGGCTGTCATGAACGGCCCGGCCATCGTGGCGGCGCCGGGTTTCCGTGGGGTGGGCGCCAGGTAACAGGGTGGCGACATGGGCACGTCACATCAAGGGATCTGACAAAGGGCTTCGTGGTGCGGGGGGCGTACGGATCCGTGCGCGCGGGCGCGGTGAGCCGGGCCGGTGCGGAGCTCACGTCCGTGACCTGCGCAGAGCGCATGCGTACGGCCCCCGCCCGGGGTGGGCGAGGGCCGTACGGAGGTTCGTGGTGCTGGTGTTTGACGTGGGGTCAGCGGCCCAGGTGCGGGCGTCGGCGGTCCCGGTGCGCGGGGCTTCGGGCGCCCCGTCGGGAGACTACCGCGCCTGGACGTGCAGCGTGATCGCGCCGTCCGCCGCCGCCTCGACGCGCAGCTGCGTCAGGTCGGCCACATGGGCGTCCGGGGAGTGGGCCCCGGCGCGCGGGCCGACGCCGAGCACACGCATGCCGGCCGCCCGGCCCGCCGCGATGCCCGCCTCGGAGTCCTCGAAGACCACGCAGTCCTCCGGGGCGAAGCCCAGCGCCGCGGCGCCCTTGAGGAAGCCCTCCGGGTCCGGCTTGCTGGCGCCCACGCTCTCGGCGGTGACGCGGAGGTCCGGCATCCGCAGCCCGGCGGCGCCCATCCGGGCCGTCGCCAGCGCCAGGTCGGCCGAGGTGACCAGGGCGTGCGGAAGGGCGGCGATGGCGTCCATGAACGCGGGGGCGCCGCCGATCGGAACGACCCCGTCGGTGTCGGCGGTCTCCTCGGCGAGCATCACCTTGTTGTCCGCGTAGTTCTGCTCCATCGGGCGCTCCGGCAGCAGGACCGCCATCGTGGCGTAGCCCTGGCGGCCGTGGACCACCTTCAGCGCCTCTTCCGGGTCCAGCCCGTTCCGCAGCGCCCAGCGGCGCCAGCAGCGCTCCACGACGGCGTCGGAGTTCACCAGGGTGCCGTCCATGTCGAGCAGCAGGGCGCGGGCGGTGAGGGCGGTGGCCGGCATGGGCGGGCTCCAGAGACAGGACGGGGGAAGCGAACACCGCGGGGGTGAGCGGCGCGGGAGATCAAGCGGCCCCCGCCCGCCGGTCAGGGTGTGCGCGCAGGGGCCACTTTGTTTCTCCACGATACAAAAACGGGGTCGCAAATGCGAATCCCCTCCCGGAGGCGGCCCGTCAGGCCCGTCACCCGTCAGGCCCGTCAGCGGCGCCCGCGCCCGGTCGTCATGGCCTCCAGGCGGCTGCGGGTGTTCGGGCCGTAGACGCCCTCCGGATCGCCGTCGATGTTCCACCAGGTCTGGAGATCGCTCACGGCCTTCTCCGTGCGGTCCCCGTACTCCGAGTCGACCGGCCCGTTGTACACCCAGACCTCCCGCAGCCGGTTCTGGAGCTCCGCGACCTCCGCGCCCTGGTCGCCCCGCCGCAGCGTCCCGGTCTCGTCCGGCGACGAGGGGGGCGGCGCCACGCCCTCGACCGGGGCGCTGCTGCTCGCGGTCGCCGACGGGGACGACGCGGCGCCCGTGCCCGGCGCCGTGGAGGACTCCGTGGCGGAGCGGGACGGGGAGGCGGAGGCCGAGGGGGAGGCGGACGACGACGCGGAGGCCGAGGCGGACGAGCTGGGGGAGGCGGAACGGCTGGGCGGCGCGGAGGCGGAGGCCGAGGCGGACGGGGCGGGCTCGCCGCTCTCCTCGGGGAGGCTGGTCACCGTGGAGGGCAGGGCCTGGTCCAGGTCGGCCTCCCCGCCGCCGTCCCCGTTGAACAGCCCGCCGACGAAGGCCGCCGTGCCGACCACCGCGACCACGGCCGCCCCCGCGATCACCGCGGCGAACGGCTTGCGGCGGCGCGGGGCCACCGGGTCGGGGCCGGTGAGGAGGAGGGCGGTGTCGGGCTCCCCGGTCTCCGGCGCGGCGCCCGCCGCCGGGTCCAGGAAGAGCGGCATCGTGGTCGCCGCGTCGCCCTCGGGGCCGTGGACCCGCGGAGCGCCCGGCGGGGGTGCCGTGGGCGCCGTCCCGGTGCCGTCGCCCAGGGTCACGTACGGGCGGATGCGCAGCGGGTCGAAGTCCTCCGCCGCGGCCATCTCGGCGGACCGGCCCGCGTGGTGCTCGTCGGCGATGCGCTGCTGTTCGGCGGCCCGCTCCGGGTCGGTGACGTAACCCCGCGTACCGGCGCTCCGGCCCGCGCAGGCGCAGCCGGGAGCGGCGCCCGGTCTGCTCTCCGTACCGCACTCCGGGCATATCTGTCCGGCCATCGTGGGTCCCCTCCCCTTGAACTGCCTGCGATTATGCAGCCCGCCGCCGAGAAGCCCAATCATCCGGCCTCCCGGCAGGCCATAACGGGGCAGAACAGACAGGATGGGGGTGTAGCGGATCCGAGGAGATGTCTCATGGCCCAGCAGCTGAGCTCGACCGCCCAGGCCCCCGGTGGGGACCGCTCCACGCGTTCGGTGCTGGTGGCGATCGGCGCCCTGCTCCTCGGCATGCTGCTCGCGGCACTCGACCAGACCATCGTCTCCACCGCGCTCCCCACCATCGTCAGCGACCTCGGCGGGCTCGAACACCTCTCGTGGGTGGTCACGGCCTATCTGCTGGCGTCGACCGCCGCGACCCCGCTCTGGGGGAAGCTGGGCGACCAGTACGGGCGCAAGAAGCTGTTCCAGACCGCGATCGTCATCTTCCTGATCGGCTCCGCGCTCTGCGGTCTCGCCCAGAACATGCCCCAGCTGATCGGCTTCCGCGCGCTCCAGGGGCTCGGCGGCGGCGGTCTGATGGTGCTGTCGATGGCGATCGTCGGCGACATCGTCCCGCCCCGCGAGCGCGGCAAGTACCAGGGGCTCTTCGGTGCCGTGTTCGGTGCGACGAGCGTCCTCGGACCGCTGCTCGGCGGCTTCTTCACGCAGCACCTCAGCTGGCGCTGGGTCTTCTACATCAACCTCCCGATCGGCGTCGTCGCCCTCCTGGTGATCGCCGCCGTGCTGCACATCCCGGTCCGCCGGACGAAGCACACCATCGACTACCTGGGCACCTTCCTCATCGCCTCGGTCGCCACCTGCCTCGTCCTCGTCGCCTCGCTCGGCGGCACGACCTGGCCCTGGGGCTCGTGGAAGATCATCGGCCTCGCCGTGCTGGCCGTGGTGCTCCTGATCGCGTTCGTGTTCGTGGAGCGGCGCGCCACCGAGCCGGTGCTGCCGCTGAAGCTGTTCCGGATCAGGACCTTCAGCCTCGTCGCGGTGATCAGCTTCGTCGTCGGCTTCGCGATGTTCGGCGCGATGACCTATCTGCCGACCTTCCTCCAGGTCGTGCACGGCATCACGCCGACGATGTCCGGTGTCCACATGCTGCCCATGGTGTTCGGGCTGCTCATCACCTCGACGGTGTCCGGGCAGATCGTCAGCCGTACGGGCCGCTGGAAGGTCTTTCCGGTCGCCGGCACCGGCATCACCGCGATCGGGCTGCTGCTCCTGCACCGGCTGACGGTGTCCAGCGGCACCTGGGAGATGAGCGCCTACTTCTTCGTCTTCGGCGCGGGCCTCGGCCTGGTGATGCAGGTGCTCGTCCTGGTCGTGCAGAACGCCGTCTCGTACCGGGACCTCGGCGTGGCGACCTCGGGGGCGACGTTCTTCCGGTCCATCGGGGCTTCGTTCGGTGTGGCGATCTTCGGCACCATCTTCACCAACCGGCTCACCGCCAAACTCGGTGATGCGCTCGACGGACGGCCGCTGCCGCCCGGGGTCGACGCGGACAGCCTGGCCGCCGACCCGCGCGCCATCGGACAGCTGCCGGACGCGCTGCGGGGGCCGGTGCTCCAGGCGTACTCGACGTCGATCACGGACGTCTTCCTGTACGCGGCACCCGTCGTCCTGGTCGCCTTCCTCTTCGCCTGGCTGCTCAAGGAGGACAAGCTGCGCGGATCGGTGACGGCGCCGGACCCGAGCGAGACCCTGGCGTCCAACCCGGTCGAGCGCTCCTCGTACGACGAGTGCGCGCGGGCCCTGTCCGTGCTGGCCACCCGGGAGGGCCGCCGCGAGGTCTACGTCAAGATCACCGAGAAGGCGGGCTTCGACCTGCTGCCCGCCGCCAGCTGGATGCTGCTGCGGATCAAGCGCCACGGCACCGTGGAGCCGGCCCGGCTCGCCGAGGTGGCGCCCGTGCCGCTGCGGGTGATCAACGACGCGGCCCGGCAGCTGGAGGGGCGCGGGCTCGTCCGGCGGGTCGGGGTGCAGATGGTGCTCACCGAACCGGGCGCCGAGGCGGTGGTGAAGCTCGCCCAGGCCCGCGAGGACTCCCTCGCCGAGCTGCTGGGCGACTGGTGGGGGCCGGACCGGCCGACGGACCTGGTCGCGCTGGTCTCCGAGCTGACCCGGGAGACCAGCGGGTCGAGCAAGGAGCGCCCGCACAGCCCGGAGCCGAAGCGCGACCACGCGGCGGGGCACCCGTACCGGGATTGACCTGCTGTCATACGGGGAAGGCCCCGGCTCTCGGGGCCACCTCCTTGGCGAACCAGTGCTCCGCGTACGGCCCCCGGTTGAACGCCGGGACCTCCCGGAAGCCGTGCTTCGCGTACAGGCCGCGCGCCTCCACCAGGTCGTGCCGGGTGTCCAGCCGGAGCAGGGCCGCCCCCAGCGCCCGGGCCCGTTCCTCCAGCGCCGCGAGCAGCAGCCCGCCGCCGCCCGTGCCCCGGAACTCCGGGCGGACGTAGACCCGGGTGACTTCAGCGGTGTCCGCGGCCACGAGGACCAGCCCCGCGCAGGCGGCCGCCCGGCCCCCGGAGCGGCCGACGACGAAGTCACCGGTGGGGGCGGTCAGCAGCGCGGCGCCGTCGTCGGTGAGCCCGTCCTCGATCTCCTCGGCCGTCGCCGGGCGTCCCCAGTAGCGGCCGGCGACCTCGGCGTAATAGTCGCGCCGGAGCAGGGCCGCGTCCGGGGAGTCGAAGGGTTCGGGCGCCACGGTCCAGGTCATTGGGTCATTCTTGCTACCGCACATGTGTATGAGCCAAGCGATTTTGAGGGGGCGGCGGCGTGGTGGCGCAGGGGAACGGGGCCCATGCGGTCCGAGGGCTCGGCGAGCGGTGGATCCGGGAGCTGGCCGGGTCGGGCGGTGACTTCGTCTGCTCGCCCGCCGGGCTGTGGCTGGCCCTGACCGCACTCGCGGCCGGGGCGCGCGGGGCGACCGCCGACGAACTGCGGGCGGTGCTCGGGGTGGCCGGGGACGAGGCGGCCGGGGCGGCGACGGCCACGGCCCGGGCGCTGGCGGCCACCGACGGGCTGGGCGTGGCGACCCGGGTGTGGACGCGGACCCCGGTGCACCGGCGGCTCCGCAGGGCGCTGCCGGACATCGGCTTCGGACCCATGGACCCGGACGAGGTGGACGCGTGGGTCCGGAAGACGACCGGCGGGCTCATCGAGCGGCTGCCGGTGGCCGTGAACGACCAGATGCTGCTGGTGCTCGTCAACGCGCTCGCGCTGAAGACGGACTGGGCGATTCCGTTCACCCGGGAGGCGACCCGGGACCGGCCGTTCACCGATGCGGCGGGTGTCACCCGTGAGGTGCCGACGATGTTCGGGAAGCCCCCGTCCTGGGACGTCTGGATGACCGGGGGCGCGTTCGTCCTCGATCTGCGGTGCGCCCGGCGAGGGCCGGACGGGCCGCCGCCCGTCAAGGTGCGCCTCGTGCTGGGGCGGCCCGGCGAGGGGGCGGCCGAAGTGCTTCCGGCGGCCTGGGCACCGAAGGAGGCGCGGACCGCCCTGCACGCGGACGTCGTGACCATCGCGGTCCCGCGCTTCACCCTGCGTACGCACATCCGGGCCACCGATCAGCTGCCGGCGCTCGGGGTCCGCCTCGCCTCGACCCCGGCCGCCGACTTCTCCGGGCTCTCGGCCACCCCGCTCATGCTCTCCGAGGCGGTGCAGGAGGCCGTGCTGAAGGTGACCGAGGAGGGCCTGTCGGCCGCCGCCGTGACGGTGCTGCCCGCACCGGCGGGCGCGGAGCCGGGACCGCCCCCGCGCCGCCTGCACCTCGCCTTCGACCGGCCCTTCGGCATCGTCGTCCTGGACCCCGGCGAGGAGGTCCCGCTCTTCGCCGGCTGGCAGGCCGAGACCCCCTCGGACACCGCCGACTAGCGCAGCGGCGGCGGCGCGAAGACCGGCGGCGGGGGCAGCACCGGGCGCCGCCGCCGGGCGCGTACGACCAGGAACAGCGGCAGGGCCACCACCAGCACCGCGCCGCCGAGCAGCGTGAGCAGCCAGGCCGGCATCCCGGCCCAGGTCAGCAGCGTGTCCCGGTGGACGACGGTCCGGTACGGGGTGTCCGCGGCCGTCGCCCGCAGCTCGTGGTCGCCGTCGATCCGCTCCGGCGACGGGAAGTACTGGTCGATGGCCGTCACGAACACCGGCTTGTCCCCGGTGACCGCCCCCAGCGCCTCGTACGGCTCCTTCGCCGGGTCGACGCGGCCCGCGAACGCGACCTTCGGGGCCGTCCGCCGATCGCGCCGCGCGGTTCCATGCGGTGGTCGGCCAGCACGTACAGGTCGAGCGACTGCGGGGTCGCGGCGAGCTTGGACAGGCGCATCGGATAGACCAGCCGGTCGCTGGCGAACCGCAGCCGCAGCGGGTCGAGCGTCCCGCTCAGCGTGCCCCCTGCCGCTCCGGCGCGAGGCGCACCGCCACGTACTCCCACTTCTGCTCGACGTACGGGGTGAGGGCCGTGGCGAGGCGGTCCGGCAGCTCGAAGCCGTTCTCCTTCAGCCAGCTCTCCAGCGCCTCCGGGTCGGTCGCCGCGAGCCGGGCCACGTCGAACGGGCCGAGCCGTTCCCGGCCGACCACGTCGACCGGGGCGGCGGCCTTGGGGGCCCCGGCGCCGTCGCCCGCGGAGTTCCCCGAACCGCCGAACGGCCAGTCCTTGTCGCGGGGCCAGAAGTAGTGCCGCTCCTCGGTGACCGGAGCGGTGATGGCCTTCAGCTCGTCGAAGAGCTTCGCGTCGCCCAGCTCGACCGTGGCGCGGTGCGGCACCGGCATGATCCAGGCCGCGTCCGGCGCGTTCCCCCGGACGCTCAGCTGCATCACGATCTGCTCGGTGCGGCCGTCCCAGCCGACCGCCGAGGTCTCCCGGTCGACCGCCACCTGGCTGTTCCGGTGCACCACCATCGCCCCGCAGCCGCAGGCGTACGCCGGAGCGATCAGCGACCCCACCTGGAGCGACACCAGCATCAGGAGCAGGGAGAGCGCCCGGACCGCCCAGCCCCCCGTCCTTCCGTTTCCCCCCGCGCGCCGCATCTTCCGTCCTCCCCGTCGTTGCTGATCACGGGCTCAGACGTGCGCGGGCCCCGGCCGGTTCCGGGCCCGCCGCCCGCCCGGGCGGGCGGACTTTCGGAGAAAGCGGAGTGACAGTCAGGCGTAAAGGGGGTTGATTGGGTCTACCCAAGAGCACAATGCGAAGGTTTCACACATGCCGGACAATCGCCCGGCATCAGACCTTGGAGGGTCGGCGCAGCGTGGCGAACGCGGAGCACGGTGGCAGCACAGGCGCGACGGCGGGAGCGGGAACCGGAACGGTACGGGCGGTGCTCTGGCTGCTCGTGGCCGCACTCGCCGTCCGGCAGGTGGCGGTGGTGCTGCGGCAGCCGCCGGGCGAACGGCTCATCGATCTGGAGACCTGGATCGGTGACAACGGGGTGCTCCATGTGACCGGTTCGCTGTACGACACCGACCGGTTCACCGGCACCCCGTTCTCCGGGCTCGTCCTCAAGCCGCTGACCCGCACCGCCGAACAGAGCCTCGGGGTCGCCTGGACCTTCGGCTCGCTGCTGCTCGTCGCCGCCCTCGGCCTCGTCGCCGCCCGCGCCCTGCCCGGGCCGGTCGGCCGGCGCACCGCGCTGCTCGCCGCGCCCGTCGCGATCAGCCTGCTGATGCTCTCGCTGCCGGTGCGCAACGCCTTCCACCTCGGCCAGGTCAGCATCCTGCCCGTCCTCCTCGTCCTCGTCGGCCTGTTCGCCGTCCGGGGGAGCGCACGGCCGGGGCGCTCATCGGCGTGGCCGCCGCCCTCCAGCCGACCGTGCTCCTCTTCGCCCTCCTGCTGTGGCTCACCGGAAGACGCCGCTCCGCGCTCACCGCGGCCGGTGCCTTCGCCGCCTGCACGGCGCTGGCGTGGGCCGCGATGCCGCACGACTCGTGGACGTACTGGGTGCACCACGTCGCCGGGGCGGGCCTCGGCGACCAGGCGGACAGCCTCGCCAACCAGTCCCTGCACGGCGCGCTGCTGCGCCTGGGCCTGGCCGGACCGCCGGAGATCGCGCTGTTCCTGGCGCTGGCCGCCGCCGTCGGCGTCATCGGCCTGCGCCGCGCCGTGCGGTACGCGCGCGACGGGCAGCTGCTGCTCGCGGTGGCCGTCACCGGCTGCGTAGCCGTCGCCGTGTCGCCGACCGCCTGGCAGCACCAGCTGCTGTGGGTGCTGCTCGCCGTGGTCGGCCGGGCGGGCCGCAGCGCCTCCGACCGGCTGGTGTGGCCGGCCGTCGTGGTCCTGGTGACGACCCTGCCGGGCGCGATGCTGCTCCCGAACATCGGGGCGGTGTTCCCGGTACGCGACAACGTGCTGCTGCTCGCCGCGCTCGGGGCCGCCTGCGTGACGCCGTTCCTGCCGCGCACCTCCCCGTACTGGCGAAAGCCCGTGCCCACCGCGTACGCGCGGCCGGTCCCGGCCCGCTGGAGCCGGGTGCCGCTGCTGCCGGTGTGGCGGCGGGTGCTCAGCCGGCCCAACCTGCTCCTGGAACTCCTCCTGATCCGCGTCGTCTACTCCGCGTACGGGCACGTCAGGCTGGCCGCCACGGCCGGGCGGGACACCGCCGAGCGGCACGGGCACCAGATCCACTCGCTCGAACAGTGGCTGCACATCGACATCGAGCACCGGATCAACCACGCGGCCGCGGGCATCGGCCCGCTGCGGAGCTTCTTCGACTACTACTACTCGACGTTCCACTTCGTCGTGCCACTGGCGATCCTCGCCGTGCTGTACGTGCGCCGCCCCGCCGATTACCGCTGGGCCCGGTCCACCCTCGGCTTCGCCACGCTCCTCGCGCTCGTCGGCTTCTGGCTGTTTCCGCTGGCCCCGCCGCGCCTCATGCCCGGGCTCGGCTTCATCGACACCGTCCACGGGGTCCAGGACTTCACCAAGCCCGACTACGGGGCGCTGACGGCGGTGACCAACCAGTACGCGGCGATGCCCTCGCTGCACTTCGGCTGGTCCCTGTGGTGCGGGGTGATCATCGTGCTGCTCGCCCCGAAGGTGTGGATGAAGGCGCTCGGGGTGCTGCACCCGCTGTTCACGGTCTCCGCGATCGTCGCGACCGCCAACCACTGGGTGCTGGACGCGGTGGGCGGGGCGGCCGTCGTCGCGCTCGGGTTCCTCATCGCGTACGTGCTCGCGGGGCCGCGGCGGCTCCAGCCGGTACAAGGGGACGCGGGGACGGAGACGGGACAAAGGGGTGCGGGGACGGTAAAGCGTCCCCGCACCCCTTCATCAGGTGGATCGTCGCCCCTCCAGCATCCGTCCGGAGCCCCCGCCCCGCCACCCGAACGGCTCACGGCCCCAGCGCCCACGCGGCCACCGACAGCGTGACCATCGACACCAGCGTGGAGGCCACGATCGCGTCGCGGGCGGGCCCGGTGTCGAGGCCGTACTCGCGGGCGTAGATGAAGGAGTTCTGGGCGGTGGGCAGCGCCGCGCACAGCACGACCGCGAGCAACTGGTGGGCCGGGAGGTGCAGCAGCGGCCCCGCCACGAGCAGCGCGGCCAGTGGCTGCCCCAGCGTCTTCACGGCGACGACCACCGCCGTCTCCGCCCGCTCCCGGCGCGCCCGGCCCCCGCCGCCGCCCGGCCCCCGGCACAGCGACAGGCCGAGCGTGATCAGGGCCGTCGGCACCGCCGCCGCGCCCAGCACATCGCACGGGTGCGTCACGGCGGCCGGCAGCCGCAGTCCGGTCGCGGAGACGGCCACGCCGAGCAGCGAGGCCAGGATGATCGGGTTGCGCAGGGGCATCGTGAGCAGCCGCCGCACCCCGCCGCCGGGGCGCCGCCCGTCCGCCCCGCGCGTCCCGGAGTCCAGCAGCGTCAGGATCACCGGCGAGAGCACCAGCACCTGGAAGAGGATGACCTGCGCGACGAACGAGGCGTCGCCCAGCACCTGCACCGCCACCGGGATGCCCAGGTTCGCGGAGTTCACATGGCCCGAGGACATGGCGCCGATCGCCGCCTCCGCCCGCCCCCGGCCGAACACCCGCCGGACGAGGACGAAACCGGCCCCCGCCGCCACCGCCGTGCTCACCACGAACGCCACCATCGACGGATGGCCGAACACGTCCGGGCTCGCCCCCGACACCATCGTGAACAGGGCGGCGGGCATGGCCACATGGAAGACGAACCGGCCGAGCACGGCCTCCGCCTGCGGCCCTAGCAGCCCGCCGCGCCCGACCGCGTAACCGATGCCGGTCAGGACCCAGATGGGGGCGAAGGCGGAGAGCAGGGCATGCATGGCGGCCATGATCCCCGTACGCCTGTTCGGTGCGGTGGCTGACCCCCGGCCCGGGGTGCACTCAAGTGCACTCCGGCCCGGGGGTCCAGGCCGATGCCGACGCGGGGATTCCGCTCCTACGGTCGTGAACATGAACAGCGACGCGAGCAACTCGCCCCGGATCCACGGCGCTCGGCGCCTTCTCGCGGCGGCCACCGTGGTGGTCCTCGCCGCCCTGGGCACCGCACCGGCCACCGCGGCGGCCCGGCCCGGAACCGCCCCCGACGCGGCGGTCGCCGGCCGGCACGAGGCGCGCGGGACCCTCCTCGCGGTCACCCCGGTCGCCCGCCACGACCGGGCCGGGGTGACCGCCTTCCTCGCCGAGGCCGGGATGGGCACGGACACCGTCCGCCACGGCGTCCGCGCCTACCGCCTCACCTACGCGACGATCACCCCGCAGGGCCGCCCCACCACGGCCACCGGCCTCCTCGTGCTGCCCGACGGCGGCGCCCACCGGCTGGACCTCGTCTCCGACACCCACGGCACGATGGCCCACCGCGACTACGCGCCCTCGGTCGGCGAGGACTTCGGCCGCTACGCCCCCTATCTCCACGCCTCCGCCGGGCGCGCGGTCGCCGCCCCGGACTACCTGGGGCTCGGCAAGGGCCCCGGCCGCCACCCGTACATGGACACCGCCTCGGCCGTCAGCGCCTCGCTGGACATGCTCCGCGCCTCGCGCACCGCCGCGCTCCGGCTGGACCGCCCGCTCACTGGCGAGGTGTTCGCGAGCGGCTTCTCGCAGGGCGGCCAGGTCGCGATGGCCCTGGGCAGGGCCCTTCAGCGCGGCGCCGACCGGCACTTCCGGCTGCGCGCGCTGGCGCCGGTCTCCGGCCCGTACGACATCGAGCACGCCGAGACGCCTGCCCTCT
The DNA here is from genome assembly GCF_026167665.1 of Streptomyces drozdowiczii. Lineage (NCBI taxonomy): Bacteria > Bacillati > Actinomycetota > Actinomycetes > Kitasatosporales > Streptomycetaceae > Streptomyces > Streptomyces drozdowiczii. Next base: position 4,927,740 of record NZ_CP098740.1, read on the forward strand.
TCGACGGCCGGGTCAACGACACCAGCGGCCTCTTCTACATGACGTACTTCCTCACCGCGCAGAACCGGTTGCACCCGCTGTGGAAGGACCCGTCCGAAGCGTTCCGGGAGCCGTACGCCGATGTGGTGGACGGCCTCTTCGACGGCGACCACTACGAGGAGGAGATCATCCCGGCCCTCCCGCGAACCTGAGGGAACTGCTCACCGACGCCTACTACCGCAAGCTCCAGCACCCCACCGGCGCCCTGCTGGCCGCGATCCGCGCCCAGGACACCACCTGCGCCTGGAAGCCCGCCGTCCCGGTGCGGCTCTACACCTCGTCGGGCGACACCGACGTGCCCGTCGCCAACGCCCGCAGCTGCGCGGCCGATCTGGCGCGGCGGGGCGTGAAGGCGCCGGTCGTCGACCAAGGTGACCTGAGCCACAACGAGACGTATCTGACGTCGGGCCCGCAGATCGTGCGCTGGTTCGACCGGCTGGCCGCGCACGGCTGACGTCCGGCTCCGGACACGCCGAAGCCCCGACCGCACAGGGCGGTCGGGGCTTTCGGGTTCACTGGCTCAAGCCGGGCCGGCTCAGTACCAGTTGTGGGCCTGCCAGAAGGACCAGGCGCCACAGGGGCTGCCGTAGCGGGAGTTCATGTAGTCCATGCCCCACTTGATCTGCGTGCCCGCGTTGGTCTTCCAGTCCGAGCCGGCGGACGCCATCTTCGAACCGGGCAGTGCCTGGACCAGGCCGTAGGCGCCGGAGGAGGCGTTCGTCGCGCTCGGGTTCCAGCCGCTCTCGTGGCTGACGATGTTGCTGAAGCACTGGAACTGCGCGTCGTCGCCGATCATCTGCTTCGCCGTGTCCTGGGCGCTCCCGGCGGAGGTCGGTGCAGCGGACGGGGCCGCCATGGCCGGGGAGACACCCAGGCCGATGCCGGTGGCGCCCAGCAGCACGGAGGCGCCTGCGATGGCGGCCTTGCGACGGGTGATGCGGGGCTTGGCGATGAGGTTACGGGCGAACGTCACAGGGAACCTAACGTCGGGGGCGGGGGAGTCGCGGCGCGGTCCGAATCCTGCGTGGACCGGCGCTCGTTGACCGCGATCCCGGTGAGGACCCTGCGGTGCTCGGCGACGAGATCCAGTCTTAGCGAGCCCGTTCGGCCGTGGCAACGACCCCTGTTACGACCCCGCCTCGCACCCGGGGCCGAAGGTCCCGAACCGCCCCAAACCGCTTCATAGCAGGTCGCGTGGGGCGCGGCGGGGGCTGCTCAGCCCCGTGCGCGGCTCCTAAGCCGCTTCGTACAGGACCAAGGTCCTGTGGGTGCCCTCACTCGCCGGGGGCGCCGAATGTGACCTGGGCCTCGAAGGAAGCCCGCCGCGTCGCCCGCCGCAGCGCCTTCAGCAGCGGCGCCCCGACCGTCAGCGTCAGCACGATCGTGAGCACCGCCCGGCCCAGGTCCCAGCCCAGCGAGGTCGTCGCGCAGTACGCAAGGAAGCGGACCAGGTTGTCCCCCAGCGGGTCGCCCGGCCGGAACGAGATGCCCGAGGCGAGGCCCGGCACGATCGTCCACCCGTACAGATTCATGATCGTTCCGTACGCGAACGAGGCGACGGCCCCGTAGGCCGCGAGCATCAGCAGCTCGCCGCGCCCGCGCAGCCGGTCCGGGCCGGGCAGCAGCCCCGCGCCCATCGTGAACCAGCTCATCGACAGCATCTGGAACGGCATCCACGGCCCCACCCCGCCGGTCAGCAGCGCGGACGCGAACATCGTCACGGACCCCAGCACGAAGCCGAAACCCGGCCCGAGCACCCGCCCGCTCAGCACCATCAGGAAGAACATCGGTTCCAGGCCCGCCGTGCCCGCCCCCAGCGGGCGCAGCGCCGCCCCGACCGCCGCCAGCACCCCCAGCATCGCGACCGCCTTCGCGTCGAGCCCGGCGTCCGCGATCATCGCGACCACCACCCCGACGAGCAGCGGCAGCAGCGCGGCGAACAGCCACGGCGCGTCCTGCGCGTGCGCGAGCCCCGAGTCCCGGTCCGCGAGCAGCGGCCACCCGAAGGCGGCGATCCCGATCGCGCTGATCAGCACCAGCGCCACGATCGCCCGGGGGCCCAGCCGGACCGGGCGGCCACGCCTGCGCACCTCGTTCACGCGCCACCCCCCAGGGCCGCGCGCACCTGGGAGACGGTGAGCCATTCCTGCGGGGCGAGGATCTTGGCGGTCTGTGGGGCGAACGCGGGCGAGGACACCACGACCTCGGCGGTCGGTCCGTCCGCGACGACCTCCCCGTCGGCGAGGATCACCACCCGGTGCGCCAGCTCGGCGGCCAGCTCCACGTCATGGGTGGCGAGCACGATGGCGTGCCCCTCGGCGGCCAGCGCGCGCAGCACCCCGACCAGCCGGGCCTTCGCCGCGTAGTCCAGACCCCGGGTCGGCTCGTCCAGGAGCAGCAGGGGTGGCCGGGCGGTCAGCACGAGGGCGAGGGCCAGGGCGAGGCGCTGCCCCTCGGACAGATCGCGGGGGTGCGTCTCATCCTCGACCCCCGGCAGCAGTTCGGAGACGAGCGCCCGGCAGCTGCCCGGCTCCGCCCCGGCGTCCGCGTCCGCCGCCGCGCACTCGGCGGCGACCGTGTCCGCGTACAGCAGATCGCGCGGCTCCTGCGGTACGAGGCCGACGCGGCGCACCATCTCGCGCGGCGCGGTCCGGTGCGGGGGCAGGCCCCCGGTCAGGACGGTGCCGGAGGTGGGCTCGACCATGCCGACGAGGGCACCGAGCAGCGTGGACTTGCCCGCGCCGTTGCGCCCCATCAGGGCCACGGTCTCCCCGGCCCGGACGGTGAGCGAGACCCGGCGCAGCGCCTCGACCCGGCCGCGCCGGACGCCGAGCCGTTCCGCCTGGGCGGCGGGGGCGGCGGTGTCGTCGGCGGCGGGGGCCGCGGCGGGAGCCTCGTCCGGGGCGCGCCGGAACAGCCGGGCGAGGGCGCCCCGGCTCCGGGCGGGGGCGTTCGGCGGGAGGGACGGGCCGGGGGCGTCCGGCGCGGCGGGGAGCGGGCCGTCGGGCCGTTCCGGAGCGGTCCGTGCAGGCGCCGGGCCCGCGCCCGCCGGACCGGAGGTCCCGGCCTCGGGCCGTCCGCCCGGCGCCGCCTCCGCCAGCCGGTCGCGCAGCTCGCCGGCCCGCCGCCGCGCGTCCCGGACCGTCAACGGCAGCGGCTCCCAGCCCGCGAGGCGGCCGAGCGCGACGACCGGGGGGTGCACCGGGGAGACCGCCATCACCTCGGCGGGCGTGCCCATCACCGGGGCGGCGCCCGGCGAGGGGAGCAGGACGACCTGGTCCGCGTACTGCACCACGCGCTCAAGGCGGTGCTCCGCCATCAGGACCGTGGTGCCCAGGTCGTGGACGAGCCGCTGGAGGACCGCGAGGACCTCCTCGGCGGCGGCGGGGTCCAGCGCGGACGTCGGCTCGTCCAGGACCAGGACGCGCGGGTGCGGGGTGAGGACCGAGCCGATCGCGACCCGCTGCTGCTGGCCGCCGGACAGGGTGGCGATCGGGCGGTCGCGCAGCCCGGCCAGGCCCAGCAGGTCGAGGGTCTCCTCGACCCGCCGCCGCATCACGTCCGGGGCCAGGCCCAGCGACTCCATGCCGTAGGCGAGTTCGTCCTCGACCGTGTCCGTGACGAAGTGCGCCAGGGGGTCCTGGCCCACCGTGCCGACCAGGTCCGCCAGCTCGCGCGGCTTGTGCGTCCGGGTGTCGCGCCCGCCCACGGTGACCCGCCCGGTCAGCCGGCCGCCCGTGAAGTGCGGCACCAGACCCGAGACAGCCCCGAGCAGCGTGGACTTGCCGACCCCGGAGGGGCCGACGAGCAGCACCAGCTCACCCTCCGGGATCGTCAGGTCGACCCCCGAGAGCGTGGGGCGCTCGGCCCCTCGTACCGCACCGAAACAGCGTCGAACCGGATCACACCTGCTCCTGGAAGCCTGTGGGGGAGGGCGGGACGGGCGCGACCACCGCCGGAAGCAGCCCCAGCAGCACGGCGGCGGCCGGCCACAGCGGCAGCACGGGAGCGGTCAGCGGTACGACCCCGGGGTGCAGGGCCGCAGGATCGGCGTTCCCGGCCCAGATCATCGCCGCCGCGACCACCGCGCCGGACCCGGCGACCAGCCAGGCCCTTACGCCCCACCGGTCGGGCCGGTAGCGGGTCCGCACCGAACGCGCCCCGCCGAGGCGCAGCCCCGCCATTGCCGCGAGGAGACCGGCGACGAGCAGCGGCATCCCATAGTCGGCGCCCTCGGCGGCGAGCAGCCCGTACGTACCGGCGCAGACGCCGAGCAGCCCGCCGAGCGTGAGGACGTTCGTGGTGTGCCGGACGGCGGCCGGGACGCGGGCGGTACGCCCGTAACCGCGCGCGTCCATGGAGGCGGCCACGGCGACCGACCGTTCGAGGGCGCCCTCCAGGACCGGCAGCCCGATCTGGAGGACGGCCCGCACTCCGCCGGTCGGGCGGCCGCGCAGCCGACGGGCGGTGCGCAGCCGCAGCACGTCGGCGACCATGTTCGGCGCGAAGGTCATCGCCACGACGACGGCGACCCCGGCCTCGTACAGCGCGCCGGGCAGCGACTTCAGCAGCCGGGCCGGGTTGGCCAGGGAGTTCGCCGCGCCGACGCAGATCAGCAGGGCCGCCAGCTTCGCCCCGTCGTACAGCGCGAACACCAGCTGCTCGGCGGTGACCCGGCCGCCGATCCGGACGCCCTTCGCCCAGTCGGGCAGCGGCAGCTCGGGCAGCGTGAACAGGGTGTGCGTGCCGGGGATCGGGGAGCCGAGGAAGACGGAGAACAGCAGCCGGACCGCGATCACGAAGAGCCCGATCCGGATGAACATCCCGTACGAACGGGCCCAGGGCGCGTCCGTGCGGCGCGCGGCCACCACGTAACCGGCGACCCCGACGAGCAGGCCGAGCAGCAGTGGGTTGGTGGTCCGCGACGCGGCGGTGGCCAGGCCCAGCGCCCACAGCCACCACGCCCCGGCCGGCAACGCGTTGGAGCGCGTCGCGGCGGGGGCGCGCCAGGCGGGGAGCCGGTCCGTCGCGGTGTCCGTGCGGCCGGCCGTCGAGCCGGTCATCCGCGGCGGCGGCGGGCCTGCGCGACTGCGGCGATGCCGAGGAGCAGTACGGCGCCGATCCCGACGAGGACGCCGGCGGAGGGGCCGCCGCCGTCGCCGTGGGAGGAGGCCGAGGTGGGCGCCTTGCTGCCGCCGTCCGTGCCGCCGTTCGCAGCGCCGCCGTCCGTGCCGCCGCCGGTCTCGGAGACCTGCTCGCCGCAGCCGGTGGCCGGGTAGCCGGAGATCGCGCAGAGCATCGCGCTCGCGTCGTAGCGCAGCGGCTTGGCGACCGCCGCCAGGGCCTCCGCGCTGCTGGCGTCCTTCGCGACCCGGGCGCAGGCGGTACGCGGCGGGGGCGGGGTCTCCCCGTCCGGCGCGTCGGCCGCGGTGCCCGGGTCGATGACGACCGCGACGCGCTTGCTGCCGTCCTTCGCGGGGGTGTCCGCGCAGACCTTCGCGAAGTCGGGGGCGCGGCGCGGCTTGGAGGCGTCCTGGGAGTCCGCGCTCACCGAGAAACGGAAGCCCTGGACCGAGCCGTCCTCGGGCCGGACGAGCGACGGCCCCTGGGTGGCGTACGACCAGCCGCTCGCGGAGCCCTCCCAGAACGACCAGTAGCGGTAGCCCGCCGCCTGCGCCGCGCCCGCGCCGAGCAGCGCCAGGACGGCGCCGACGACGAGGAGCGCGAGCGCCCGTGCCCCGCGCCTCACAGCTGCTGGTTCTTGCGGCGGCCGCTGATCAGGAAGCCGGCGCCCGCGCCGACCGCGAGGCCGATGCCGACGAACCACCAGACGCCGCCGATGCCGTCGCCGTCGCCGCTGTCCTTCTTCTCCTCGTCCTCCGTGGCCGTCGGCTGCGGCTTCTTCACGGCGGCCGGCTCGGGGCCGGTCGCGTTCAGCCGGGCGACGAGGTCGGCGCCGCCGAAGTCGTGGACATCGGCGCCGGTCGCGTGGGCGGCCAGGATCAGCTGGGCGTAGGCGGCCGGGCCGGCCTGCTTCGCCCAGGCGGCGGAGTTCTTCTTCAGCCAGGCGACCGAGCCGGCCGCCTTGTCCTTGTGCCCGGCGGCGGACAGGGCGACGACCGCGTCGGCGGTGTTGCCGAAGTCGGGCTGCGGCGTGCTGTCCTCCGCGCCGGGCATCGGGGCGGCGTCGAGGTGGCCGCTCTTCGCGAGGGCGGTGGCGAGCCAGGCGGCGCCGTTCTGCGCGGCCTGCTCGGGCTCCAGCGGGGAGCCCTTGTGGCAGGCGGGGTCCTTCACGGCCGCGTTGTCCGAGACGACCAGGCCCTTGCCGAGCGCGCCCAGGACACCGGCGGCGGTGGCGTCACCGTTGGCGGCGAGCTTGCCGGCCTTGTCGGGCTGGTAGGCGAAAGCGCCGCCGTCCTTGCCGCCGCAGGGGATGGAGAACGTGAGCAGGGCGGCGTACGGGGTCTTGCCGCCGTGCGTCGTCACGTCGCCCAGCTTCTCGCCGGCCCGGGCGAGGGTGCCGATCACGATCGACGTGGAGTTCGCGTCGCTGGGGCTGCCGGCGGTGTAGCCCCAGCCGCCGTCCTCGTTCTGGACGGACTTGAGCCAGCTGACCGCGTTCGCGACGGCGTCCTGATGCCCGCCGACCGCGCGCAGCGCCTGGGCGGCGGCGGCCGTCGCGTTGGTGTCGACCATCGTCTTGTCGTTGCAGGGCGCGGAGGCGTCCGGGCGGTACGCGGGGAACGCGCCGCTGTCGCACTGCTGGCCGGTCAGCCAGTCGACGGCCTTCGCGGCCGGGGTCACGCCCGTGGCCTGCTGCGCCAGGAAGGCGAGGGACTGCCGCCACACCCCGTCGTACGTCGGGTCACCGGTGCCGTAGAGCCCGGAGGGCAGCGCGGCCGAGGGGGAGGGCGACGGAGACGGCGCGGCGACGGCGGCCGGGGCGGCGGCCGCGCAGAACGCGGCGGCGGTGACGGCGAGCGCGGCGGCGCTGCGGCGTGCGGTCATGGCGGGTGGTGCCTCTCCTGGGGGCCGGGGCAGGCACACACGGCACCGGGCTCCGGCTCCGTATACCTCGACGGGGCGGGCCGCCGGGGTTCCGGCGGCGTGAGCCGGTCACGACTCGGACAGGGCATTCCGACTTTCGCCTTGCGGCGGTTTACGGCTGCGGGTCAGTGCCGGATTCGCACCGGCTTCCCCCTGAACGGGCATAGTGACGACGCGGCCAGTCTAGCGGGCGGGGTTTGTTCCCCTCCCCGCCCCTTCCCGAAACCGGGGCGCTGCCCCGGACCCCGCGCCTCAATCGCCGGCGGGGCTTGGGTGAGGGGAGCTGCCCCGGGCCCCGCGCTTCAATCGCCGGCGGGGCTTGGTTTCGGGGCTCCGCCCCGGACCCCGCTCCTCAAGCGCCGGAGGGGCTGGGATTCCGCCCCGGAACCCGCTCCTCAAGCGCCGGAGGGGCTGGGATTCCGCCCGGGCCCCGCTCCTTAATCGCGGGAGGGGCTGGGATTCCGCCCGGACCCCGCGCCTCAATCGCCGACGGGGCTGGGATTCCGCCCGGGCTCCGCGCCTCAATCGCCGGCGGGCTGGGTTTCCGCGCCGGGGCCTGGTTCGCTGCCGCGGATTCACGGCGGCGGGGGCAAAATCAAGCCCCTCCGGCGATTGAGGAGCGGGGGTTCGGGGGCGGCGCCCCCGAAAGCGGTGCGGCGGGGCCGCCTAGACTCGGGCCCGTGAGCAGTGACGACGCCGCCCTCGACGCGCTGGCGGTTCTCGGGGACCCCGTACGCCGCGGGCTGTACCGGTACGTGGCCGCCGCCCAGGGCGACGTCACCCGGGACGCCGCAGCCGACGGGGTCGGCGTGACGCGGGCCGTGGCCGCGTTTCATCTGGACAAGCTCGTGGACGCCGGGCTCCTGGAGACCGCCTTCCGCCGGCTCTCCGGCCGTACCGGACCCGGCGCCGGGCGGCCGTCCAAGCTGTACCGGCGGGCGGACGGCGAGCACGCCGTCTCCGTGCCGCCGCGCTCGTACGACACCGTCAGCCGGTTGCTCGCGGAGGTCGTCGAACGCGCCGGGCTCGACGCCGAGTTGCAGGCGGCGGCCCGCGCCGCCGGGCAGGCGGCGGGTGCGGCGGACCCGGTCGCCGCACTGCGGGAGCGCGGTTACGAGCCGTACTGGGACTGCGGGAAACTCCGCCTCAACAACTGCCCGTTCCACGCGCTGGCGGAGCAATTCCCGGCCCTGGTCTGCGGGATGAACCTCGCCGGCATCGAAGGACTGCTCGCCGAGGGCTGGAGCGCCGCCATGGACCCGCTGCCGGAAGGCTGTTGCGTGGCGATCGAAGGGCCCGAAGGGGTCGGCGAAGTCTAAAAACGAATCCGTTGACTTTAGAAGGTTCACCCGGCCATGCTTGGGCCCGTGAACGACTTCCACCTTGCCCAGGTCAACGTCGGGCGCCTCCTCGCCCCGCTCGACAGCCCGCAGATCGCCGACTTCGTCGCACAACTCCCCGAGATCAACGCCCTCGCCGACCGGGCCCCCGGCTTCGTATGGCGGATGGTGGACGAGGAGGGCGCCGACGCCACGAGCCTCCGCCCGGAGAACGGGGACGATCTCTTCCTGATCAACTGCTCCGTCTGGGAGTCCGTCGACGCGCTGAAGGCGTACGTGTACCGCAGCGACCACCTCAGGGTCCTGGCCCGCCGCCGCGAATGGTTCGAGCGCCTGGCCGACCACCACATGGCCCTGTGGTGGGTCCCGGCCGGCCACCGCCCGGACGTCCAGGAGGCGATGGACCGGGTCGCCCTGCTCCGCGCCAAGGGCGACACGCCCGACGCCTTCACCTTCCGCGCCCCGCACCCGCCGCCGGGCAGCTCCGCCTAGAGCATCCGCACATCCGCGTCCGGGAGCTTCGTCCACCAGTGGTGGTAGCGGTTGTAGACCACCCGCTCGCGGGCGCCGAGGAACGCGGCCAACGCCTCGGCCTCCGCGCCCAGTTCGTCCCAGACGGCGGCCGGCAGCGGATGGAACGCCGTGGCCTCCACCCCCTCCGCCGTCGGGCGCCACACGCCCGCGACCCGGCCGTCCACCAGCAGGGTCGGCAGCACGTCACCGTTGCGGCGGATCACCAGCGGGCGGTACTCCGGCGGTATCACCCGGCTCCGGTCCGCGTACGCGAGCAGCGTGGAGTCCCACATCGCCATGAGCCGGGACGGGGCCGGGGTGTCGGCGTCCGGCCGGGAGGCGCCGGGAAGGTCGAACAGCGCCTCCCCGCCCGGCCCTTCCAGCCGCTCCACCTCGTCCGCCAGGACTGTCAGCTCCGCCCGGATCTGCGCCCGCCCCACCATCGAGAACTGCGCCACGTCCGCGACCGACGCCGGGCCGAACCCGGCCAGATAGCGCAGGACCAGCGTGCGCAGTGCCGCCCGGTCCACCTCCCGGCCCCGGGGCGCGGGCCCCTCGCCCGCCGCGACGAACGCGGCACGCGCGCCGAACGACCACGGCGGACCGGTCGGGACGTGATGGAGCGGGGCGTACGTCTTCATGCCCCACCACACCGCGTCCTTCCGCTCCACCCCGAAGCGTTCGGCCAGCCACGCCTGGATCTCCGCCGAGGTGCGCGGCGTACGCGCGAACTCCACGACCTCCGACGCCAGTTCCTCGCCTTCGGCCGGGGTGAGCCCGGACGCGGTGAACCGGGAGCCCAGCCGCGAGGCGTACAGCACCGGCCGCACCGCGGCCCGGAACGCCGGATAGTCGTCGGCGTGCACCGCGTGCAGCGTGATCCGCATGAGCGTCGCCTTGACCACCGACCGGTCCGCGAAGGCCGCGTCGAGGTCCGAGGGGGTCAGGCCCGACAGCCGGTTCCACAGGGCGATGTACGGGGATGCCGGGTTCTGGGCCTGGAGCGCGACCACCCGCCGCACCCCTTCGGAAGCGGTCAGCGGCTCGCGGGCCAGCAGCAGTTGACGGCTGAGGGTGGCCCGGTTGAGGGCGCGCGCGGTGATCGTCACGGTTCTGGATTCTGCCCTCAGGCCCGCCGTGTGTCCCGCGAGGCGCCCGACAACAGGTGCAGCCGCAGTGCCAGTTGCAGTTCCAGCGCCCGGTCCGGCTCGTTCCAGTCGCGCCCCAGGAGCACCTGGATGCGGTCCAGGCGCTGCACCACCGTGTTCACATGGACGTGCAGCTCGTCCTTGGCCCGGATCAGGCTGCCACCCGCGCCGAAGTACGCGCCCAGCGTCCGCACCAGGTGCGTGCCGCGCTGCGCGTCGTACTCCAGCAGCGGCCCCAGGGTCGCCGCCACGAAGCCGTCCACGTCCTGCGCGTTGCCCAGCACCACGCCCAGGAACCCCAGCTCCTCCACGCACGCGCCCTCGCCCGTCCGCCCCAGCACCCGCATCGCCCGCAGACAGCGCGCCGCCTCCGCGTACGCGGCGGCCAGCTCGCCGGGGCCCCGGGCCGGACCGGCGGCCGCCACCGTGACGGGGGCCTGGGCCAGCTGCCCCAGCTGGGCCGCCGCCGCCCGGGCCGCCGCACCCGCGTCCGTACCGGTGTCCTCCGTCAACAGCACGACCGCGCCCGCGTGTTCGGCGCTCACGCCCTGGTGCTCGCCGCCGAACAGGAAGCGCATCGCGGCCGGGGCCAGCCGCTCCCGCGCCCCGGTCTCCGCCACGAGCAGCAGATGCGGGCGGTCCAGGTCGATGCCGAGGCGGCGCCCCCGCTCGGCCAGCCCCGCCGGGTCACGGGCCGGGTCCGACAGCAGGTCCGCGACCAGCTCACCGCGTATCCGGTTCTCCGTCTCGGCCACCGTGCGCCGCAGCAGCAACAGCAGCCCCGTCACCACCGCCGACCGCTCGAACAGCCGCCGGTCCGAGTCGTCCAGCGGGCGGGCCCGGTGCAGGACGAGCCCGGCCAGCAGCTCCTGCCCGGCGAGCACCGCGCACACCACCCGCCCGTCGCGGTGCACGGCCCGCGCCCCCGTACGCGACTCCTCGGCCGCCTCCGCCAGCCAGCCGGCGTCCATGCTGTCGGCGGCGAAGCCCGTACCGTCCGGGCGGACGGCGGCCAGCGGGCGGCCGCCCGGGTCGTGGATGGTCAGCGGCGAGCCGAGCAGCCCGGCAACGGCTGCCGCCACGTCCTTGACGTCCCGGCCGCGCAGCACCAGGTCGGTGAGCCGGTCGTGCGACTCCTCCGCCCGCCGCATGGCCGCCGAGTGCGCCCGCACGGAGGCGTTGGCCTCGGCCAGCTCCGCGTTCGCCTCGGCCAGTTCGGCCAGCGCGGCCGTGGTGTCGGCGAGCGCGCGGGCGGTGTCGATGGCGATCGCCGCGTGCGCCGCCAGCGAGCAGAGCAGGGCCACCTCGTCCGGGCTGAAGACCCGGGGCGAGCGGTCCGCCGCGAACAGGACGCCGATCACCTTCCCCGTACCGCCCCGGCTCGACCCCAGCAGCAGCGGCACGCCCAGGATCGCGACCAGGCCCTCGTCCAGGACCCCGGCGTTGATGTTGCGGGTGTGGCGGAAGCGGTCATCGGTGCGGTAGTCCGGCGTCGCGTACGGGCTCGCCGTCTGCGCCACCAGACCGCCCAGGCCCTCGCCCAGCTCCAGGCGCAGCCGCTGGAAGAGCACCGAGACCGAGCCGTCGGTGACCCGCATATAGGTGTCCCCGGCCTCCTCGTCGGGGAGCGTCAGATACGCGGTGTCCGTGCCCAGCAGCATCCTGGCCCGCCGCACGATCGCCTTCAGCACGTCGTCCAGGTCGCGCGACGCCGCCAGGTCGCCCGCCGTGTCGAACAGCGCGGTCAGCTGGGCCTCGCGGCGCCGGTGCTGGCGCAGCGCGCTCCTGATCCGCAGCGCGGTCGCCGTCGCCCGCTCCACCTCCGCCAGCTCGACGGCGGGCACCCCGTCCGCCCGCGCCTGCGAGGAGACCGCCCCCAGCGCCTCGGCCGGGGCGTCGTCGGCCAGCAGGTCGAACAGGCGCCGGAGGTGGGGCGCGGCGGCGGGGAGCGGTTCAGGCATGGCGTCCGGGGTTCCTCGGGGTCGGGTGGGCGGGTCAGTTCGCGGTCCAGCCGCCGTCCATGGAGAGCGAGGAGCCGGTGATGTGCCCGGTGCGCGGGCCGCACAGCCACAGGACCGCCTCGGCGACGTCCGCCGGCTCGATCAGCCGCTTGAGCGCGCTGCGCTCCAGCATCACCCGGCCGATCACCTCCTCCTCGGAGATGCCGTGCGTGCGGGCCTGGTCGGCGATCTGGTTCTCCACCAGCGGGGTGCGCACATATCCGGGGCAGACGCAGTTGCTCGTCACCCCGTGCTCCGCCGCTTCGAGCGCGACCACCTTGCTCAGCCCCTCCAGTGCGTGCTTGGCCATCACATAGGCCGATTTGTACGGGCTCGCGCGCAGCCCGTGCACCGACGAGATGTTGACCACGCGCCCCCAGCCGCGTTCGTACATGCCCGGCAGGGTCCGGCGCAAGACGCGGAACGGGGTCTCCACCATCACGCGCTGGATCAGCGCGAACCGGTCCGGCGGGAATTCGTGCACCGGGGCGACGTGCTGGATGCCCGCGTTGTTGACCACCACGTCCACATCGGCCGGCAGGGTGTCCACGACGTCGGGCTCGGACAGGTCCACCACCCAGGGCGTCCCGCCGATCTCCTTCGCCAGCCGCTCGGCGGCCTCACCGGCCCGGTCCACGACGTGCACATGGGCGCCCGCGTCGGCGAGCGCCTGCGCACAGGCCCGTCCGATCCCGCTCGCCGCCCCGGTCACCAGCGCGGTGCGCCCGGCCAGGACGGGTTCTGCGGGCGCCTGCGCGGGGGCGGCGGCGGGCTGGTGATCCGGTCTGCGGGAAGTCTCCATGGCGGTCACCGTAGGTACGCGCGGGCCCGCGTCACACGGCGTCGGTGCACACACCCGCGTACCGGGGCATGGTGCGGGCGTACATGGTGCGGGGCCCCGGGCGGGCGCCGCGCCGCGACCGGCGGGGGCGGTCGAGGCGGCCCCACCGCCGGACTCCTCCGCGCAAGGGCGTCGGGGCACACAGCGGGGGCCGGGGTGTGGCCACCGGTCCCATGGGCGGGGGCCGGTGCCGCTCGTAGGTTCCGGCAGCAACCCGTACCCCCACGGCAGGGAGAAAGCACCCGTGCGCCCACCGATCCTGAAACGCCTCTGCCGCCGCATCGCGGCGACGGCCGTCCTCGGACTGCTCGCGGCGACGCTGAGCGTCACCACCACGCAGCCCGCCGCCGCTGCCGCCGGCCTCCAGCAGGTGACCGGCTTCGGCTCCAACCCCGGCAACCTCCAGATGTACGCGTACACCCCGGCAGGACTCCCCGCGAACGCCCCCCTGGTCGTCGCCCTGCACGGCTGCACGCAGACCGCGAACGCGTACTACACCAACTCCGGCTGGCCGAAGTACGCCGACGAGTGGGGCTTCGCCGTCGTCTTCCCGCAGACCACGTCGGCGAACAACGCGCTGTCCTGCTTCGGCTGGTTCGACCCGAACGAGGACACCCGGGGCAAGGGCGAGGCCGCGTCGATCGTGCAGATGGTCGACTACGCGAAGAAGACCTACGGCTCCGACGGGCGCCGGGTGTACGTCACCGGGCTCTCGGCGGGCGGCGGGATGACCGCCGACCTGCTCGCCGCCTACCCGGACGTCTTCGCGGGCGGCTCCGTGGCCTCCGGGCTGCCCGCCCAGTGCGCGACCAGCCAGGCCGCCGCATCCGGCTGCCAGACGGGCCCGCAGAAGCTGACGCCCGCGCAGTGGGGCGACAAGGTCCGCGCCGCCTACCCCGGCTACAAGGGCCCCTGGCCCAAGGTGGCGATCTGGCAGGGCACTTCGGACTACACGGTCTACCCGGCCAACGCCACCGCCCTGCGCGACCAGTGGACCAACGTGTGGGGCATCGGCCAGACCCCGTCGGCCACCGACTCCCTCCCCGGCGGCACCACCCGCACCGTCTACAACGACGCCTCCGGGCAGCCGGCCGTGGAGATGTACTCGGTCGCCGGCATGGGCCACGGCCTGCCCGTCAGCCCCGGCTCGGGCGCCCAGCAGTGCGGCTCGACGGCCGCGTACTTCCTGAACACCATCTGCTCCACGTACTACACGGGCGTCTTCTGGGGCCTGGACGGCGGCACCGAACCGGGCGACCCGGGCGACCCCGGTGATCCGGGCGACCCGGGGGACCCCGGCGACCCGGGTGACCCCGACCCCGCGCAGTGCTACACCGCCACCAACTACGCCCACGTCGCCGCCGGTCGGGCGCACATGTCCGGCGGGTACGTCTACGCGAACGGCTCCGACCAGAACATGGGCCTGTACAACGTCTTCGTCAGCCACACCCTGAAGGAGACCCCGGCCGGCTACTTCGTCATCGCGGACAGCGGCTGCACCGCCTGACGCACACGACGAGCGGGGCCCGGCACACACGCCGGGCCCCGCTCGTCCGCGCTCTCAGCCCCGCGCCAGCGCCACCAGCCGGTCCGCGATCTCCCGGCCGCCCCGGTCGCCCGTCAGGACCGTGTAGTGGTTCACGTCCTTCACCGCGACCGGCTCCACCCGGGTCCCGTCGAGACCGGCGGCGGCGAGCCGGCCCTCGTCGTACAGGCCCTGCTCCTCGTCCATCAGCCCGCGCGCGGCCCACAGCAGCGTCGCGTCGACGGGCAGCTTCCGCACCGCCGACAGCACTTCCTCGTCGAACAGCCCGACGCCGTCCGTGCGGACCGCCTCGATCCGGCAGGACGAGCGCAGCTCCGGCTCCCCGCCCGTCAGGTCGCGCTGGATGTACGCGTCCACCTCGTCCGACCACGCCCCGGCGAACGCCGGATGCGCCTGCCAGAACGCGCGGTAGGCGGCCCGGTCCGGGAAGGTCATCGACAGCCGGTCCATCGCCGGGCCGATCACCGCCGTCATCAGCTCGTCCGGCGTCAGGTGCGTCGGCGCCGGGAAGCCGATGCCGCCGTCCACGAGCAGCAGCGGTCCGAAGCGGTCCGGGTGGCGCACCGCCGCCAGGGCCGCCACGAACGCGCCCATCGAGTGGCCGGCGAGGACCACCCGGTCCCGGCCCAGGGCCTCGGTCAGGGCGGCGATGTCGTCGGTGTGCGCGGCGATCCCGTACGGGCCCGGCAGCCGCGCGCTCCCGGCCCGGCCGCGCAGGTCCGGCGCGACCAGCGTGACCCGGCCGTCCAGCAGCCGGGCCACCGCCGCCCAGGACAGGGCGTTGGAGGTGATGCCGTGCAGGGCCACCACGACCGGGGCCGCCGGGTCGGCGGCCGGCCAGCGCAGCGCCGCCAGGGAGCCCCCGCGCACGGGGACTTCGATCTCTTCGTACTCCGCGAGCGGGCTCAACTGACTCCGGTCTCCTTACGGTTGGACGCGCCCCTGAGCCGGGACGGAAGGCGGGCCAGGCCACCGGGCAGCAGATGTACCACGGCCACGAAGACCACGCCCAGCAGGAACAACGGCTGCGACAGCGGTACGCGCAGCACCGCCGGCAGGTCCGCGACCGTGCCGGACCCGGCGAGATCGCCGAGCCGGTGGTCGGCCCAGGTGTACAGGATGCCGCCGACCATCGGGCCCCACCGGGTGCCCGAGCCGCCGAGCACCACCATCACCAGCAGCGACAGCGTGAAGTCCGAGGTGGTGGTCTGCGGGGTCGAGCCGCCCGTGAGCAGCAGGTGGACGATGCCGCCGAGCGCGGCGAGGGCCCCCGCGACCACGAAGGCCGTCAGCTTGAACCCGTACGGCTTCAGGCCCAGGACCTCCACCCGGCGCTCGTTCTCCTTGATGCCCTCCCAGACCCGGCCGGTGGGAGAGCGGACCGCCCAGTGGACGACGCCGAGGGTGAGGACCAGGTAGGCCAGCGCGATCCAGTACAGGTTCGCGGTGTTGTCGATGCCGACCAGCGAGGACGGCAGCAGGTCCGACGGGGCCGCCCGGCCCTCCTCGCCGCCCGTGACCCCGCCGGGGTCGCGGGAGACCAGGATCGAGCCCGCCTGCGCGAACGCCAGGGTCACCATGGAGAAGCCGATCCCGGTCACGCGCAGGCTCACCGACCCCAGGGCCAGGGCGAGCGCGATCCCGAAGAGCAGCCCGAGGACCGCGGCGAGCGCGAACGGCAGCCCCGCCTCCAGGAGGAACAGATTGGTGGCGTAGCTGCCCGCCGCGAAGTACAGGGCGTGCCCGAAGGAGAGCAGCCCGGTCCGCCCCAGCAGCAGGTCGTAGCCGGTGGCCAGGGCGCCGAACAGCAGGCAGGTCGCCAGGAGTTGCAGACTGCCCGCCGAGCCCAGCGGCCCGTCGAGCAGGCCCGGCACCGGCACCGCGCTGAACGGCGCCACCACCAGGACCAGCAGGACGGCGGCGGGCCACCAGCGCAGCGGCCGGAAGCGCCCGGCGGGGGCCGGACCCGCGGCGGTGCGGCCCGCGGTGCGGTCGGGTGTGTCGGTGGCGGTGCTCACGCGAGCCTCCCCGTCAGTCCGCGCGGCCGGATCAGCAGCAGCACGGCGAGCAGGACGACGACCGCCAGGTCGCCGAGTCCCGCTGCGGTGTAGTAGTTGGCGAACTGCTGGACCAGGCCGATGACCACCGACGCCACGGCGGCGCCCGTCACCGAACCCATGCCGCCGGTGACCACGACGACGAACGCGAAGATGAGCAGCGAGGTCCCCTGGCGCGGGTCGACCGAGCCGAAGTACAGCCCGCCGAGCGCCCCGCCCAGCGCCGCCGCGCAGCCGCCGATCGCGAAGACCAGCGTGAACGCCTTGCGGACGTCGATGCCGAGCGCGGTGACCATCGCCCGGTCCTCGACCCCGGCCCGGACGACCAGGCCGTGCCGGGTCCGCCCGAGGAACAGCCGGAGCGCCACCAGCACCACGACCGCCGCGCCCACCAGGACCAGCCGGTTGACCGGGACCTGCGCGCCCAGCAGCCCGAAGGTCCCGGACAGCGCCTCGGGCCCGGGGAAGGTGTGGGCGTCCGAGCCCCAGATGCCGGAGAGCAGCGCGGGCACCGCGAGCCCCACCCCGACCGTGGCGAGCACCTGCTCGCGCGGCCGGGTGTAGAGCGGGCGGACGACCGCGAGTTCGAGGAGCACGGCGGCGGCGGTGCCCACCGCCGTACCGAACAGGACCGCAAGGACGAAACCGGCGCCGCCGGGGCCCGCGCCGGGGAGGTTCCCGGACGCCGCCCACCAGGTGCCGTACGCGCCGATGGAGAGCAGCGCCCCGTGCGCGAAGTTGAGCACGTCCATCAGGCCGAAGATCAGCGAGAGTCCGGACGCGACGAGGAAGTAGAGGGCCCCCAGACCGAGACCGGTCATGGTGAGCAGGACGAGGGTGGACATCAGGAATCCGCCTTCACGGAAGGGTGTGCGGGGAGCGGGCCGTGGCCCACACCGAGCAGCGTGCGGGCCGCCTCCGCGTCGCCCAGCAGCTCGGCGGCCGGGCCCCGGTGGGCGGTGCGGCCGTCGGCGAGGACCACGCAGTGCCCGGCCAGCCGGCGCACCACGGCGAGGTTCTGCTCGACGAGGAGCACCGGCACCGCCTCGGCGGCCCGTTCCAGCACCTGGGCCACCTCGGTGACGACCTTCGGCGCCAGGCCCTTGGTCGGTTCGTCCGCGATGATCAGCCGGTTGGCGTTGAGCAGGGTGCGCCCGATGGCCACCATCTGCTGCTGACCGCCCGACAGCGTCCCGGCCAACTGCCGCGCCCGCTGCTTGAGTTCCGGGAACAGCTCGTGGACCAGGCCGTACGCCGGCTCGCCCGCGCCGCGCCGCTCGGCGAGGCGCAGGTTCTCCGCGACGGTCAGCCCGGCGAAGATGCCCCGGTCCTCGGGGGCGTAGCCGATGCCGCGCCGGACCAGGGCGTGCGTGGGCAGGCCCGCGGTCTCCTCGCCGCCGAGCCGGACGCTCCCGGCGCGCGGGACGAGCCCGAGGACGCCCCGGACCGTGGTGGTCTTCCCGGCACCGTTGCGCCCGAGGAGCGCGGTGACGCCGTGCGCGGTGACGTCCAGGTCGACGCCGTGCAGGATGTGCCGGCCGCCGATCAGGACCCGCAGGTCCCGTACGTCCAGGAGGGGTTGCTCCGTCACAGCCCCTCCCCGAGGTACGCCTGCTGCACGACCGGGTCGGCGGTGACCGCGTCCGGGGTGTCCAGGGCGAGCAGCCGGCCGTGGTGCATCACGGCGAGCCGGTCCGCGAGGCCGAGCAGGACGTCCATGTGGTGTTCGACCATGAGGACCGTGCGCCCCTCCTCGCGGTGCAGGGTGCGGATGAGTTCGGTGAGGGCGGGGACCTCCTCGGCGCTGACCCCGGCCATCGGCTCGTCGAGCAGCATCAGCCGGGGCTCGCCCACCAGCAGCACGGCCAGCTCCAGCTTCCGCTTCTCGCCGTGCGACAGCTCGCCCGCCGTGGCCCCGGCCCGGTGGCCGAGGCCGGTGCGTTCCAGGACACCGGCCACGTCGGCGGTGTACGGGTCGGCGCGCCGCCACAGCCGGTACGAGCCGCCCCGGGCCGCCTGCGCGGCGAGGCGTACGTGGTCGGCGACGGTCATCGCGGGCCACAGGCTGGAGGTCTGGAAGGTCCGGCCGACGCCGCGCCGGGCCCGGACGTGCGCGGGCCGGTCCGTCATCTCGGCGCCGTCCAGCTCGATCCGGCCCGCGGTCGGCAGGTTGAGCCCGCTGATCAGGTTGAACAGGGAGGTCTTGCCCGCCCCGTTGGGCCCGATGAAGGCCAGGAACTCGCCCTCGCGGACGCTGAGGGAGACGTCCTCGACGATGGTGGCGCCGCCGACGCTCCAGCCGAGTCCTTCCAGCCGGAGCACCGGCGTCTCCCGGTCCGCCGGGCTCGCCTGCCCGAGGGTGTGGGGTGCGGTCACGGTTCAGCCCGCCGCGGGCTTCACGGGCGGCGCGACGGCGTCCAGCTGCTCGGTGTCCAGCAGCTTCGGCGCGGCGGTCTTGCCCTTGCCCTCCAGCTTGGCCACGAACATCGGCTGGAGCAGCGCGTGGTCCTCGCCGCGCACCTGCGTCTGTCCCTTGACCCCGTCGAAGCTCCAGCCCTCCAGGGCCTTCACCATCGCGGCGGTGTCGGTGGCGCCGCCCTTCTCGACGGCGTGCACGATCATCTGGGCGGCCGTGAAGCCGTCCGGCGTGAACAGGTCGGGCTTGCCGCCGTCCTTCTGCACCGCGTCCAGCATCGCCTTCTCCACGGCGTTGTTCCCGCCCGCGCCCGGGAAGTAGTGCGCCAGGAACGACACCTTGGACCCGGCGGCCCCGAAGATCGGGTACGAGGCGGTACCGGCCAGGCCGGTGACGACCTTGCTGGCGCCGAGCACCCCCTGCTGGTCGAGCGCGGTCCACAGCGCCGGGGCGGTGGAGCCGGCCCAGGCGACGAAGACCAGGTCGGGGCCGCCCGCCTTGACCTGCCGGGCGAACGGCGTCAGGTCCGTCGCGCTGGGCGGTGCCAGCACCGAGCCGACCTCGGCGCCCTTTCCGCCGAGGACCGCCTTCACGGCGGCCACGTTGGCCTGGCCGAAGGTGGAGTCCTGGGCGAGCACCGTGACCTTCTTGCCCTTGGCGTCGCCGAGCATCGTGCCCGCCGTCAGGATGTCCTGGTAGGACTGGCGGCCGGAGCGGAAGGTGTAGCCGTTGATCCCGGTCACCGCGTCGGTGGCGGCCGGTCCGCTGACGTACAGCACCTTGTTCTGCGCGGCGAGCGGGGCCATCTGGAGCGCGACGCCGGAGTCGGTGGTGCCGGCCAGCACCTTGTAGCCCTTGCCGATGAGGTTCTTCGCCGCCGAGACGGCCTTGCCCGGGTCGCCCGCGTCGTCCTGCTCGGTGACCTCGATGCGGTGTCCGGCGACCTTGCGGGTGCCCTTGGTGGCGTAGTCGAGACCGGCCATGAAGCCGTCGCGGTACTGCTTGCCGTAGTCCGCGAGGAGCCCGGTCCTGGAGTACACCAGGCCGACCTTGACGGCCGCGTCGTCGGCGGACTTCGCGGAGTCGGAACCGCCCGCCTTCCCGGCGGCGGTGCAGCCCGTCAGCAGCAGACCGGCTGCGGCCAGGACGGCGACGGTACGGATGTCACTGAGGGATCTGCGGGCTCTGCTGGCGGTACGGGTGCGGGGCATGGTGACCGGCTCCTCGGCGTGTTCCTGTGATGTCGCCGAACCGTATGAACACCGTGCCGCCGTAGATATGGTGCAGGGCACCCCACCTCGCCCCCGGGGCGTGTGGGCGCCGCACATGGCAGCCGCTTCAGGGGGCCGCCGGGCCGACCAGCCGGCACACCGTCTCGATGTCCGTGCGCACCTGCGCGATCGACGCCCGGCCGGCGAGCCAGGTGATCAGCGCGGAGTGCCAGGTGTACTCGATCACCCGCACGGCGGAGAGCTGCCCCGGCGTCGGGTGGCCGGTGCCCATCGCGTCCAGGATGATCGCCGTCGTGAGCCGTGAGACCGCGTCGACCTCGCTGCTCGCGCTCCGGTCCGCGAAGGTGAGGGCGCGCACCATGGCGTCCGCCAGCTGCGGTTCGCGCCGCATCGCCCGGAACGCGCGCATGAGCGTCTCGGCGACCCGGGACGCCGCGTCGTCCCCGGCCGGGGGGTGCTCGCGGAGGGCGGTGCGCAGATGCTGGAGCCGGTCGCGCAGGGTGGCGACGAGGAGGTGGATCTTGGACGGGAAGTACCGGTACAGGGTGCCGAGGGCGACCTCGGCCGCCTCCGCCACCTCGCGCATCTGGACGGCCTCGAACCCGCCTCGGCCCGCCAGCTCGGCGGTGGCCCGCAGGATGCGGCGGCGGCGGGCCTCCTGGCGCTCCGTCAGGGGCGGCGATGCCGGTCTGGCTTCCGCTGTCATGTGTCCCGTCCCGTGGCCAGGGTGTATGCCGTGGCGTGAATCACCTGATCCGGCCGTTGCACCGTCGCTACCTGCCGGTAGATTCGTAGCTCATTGAACTACCCAGTCTGAAACTTGTTCTAGATTAGCGTCGGCGGTTACGCTCCGGCGAACACGCAGTGAGAAGGGGGCCGAGTGTGACCGCTGAGGCCGTTGAGTCGGGCCCCCGTACGGGCGTCGCCGCACCGGGCACGGGCCCCGGCGACGGACCCCTGCGCATCGCGCTCCTCACCTACAAGGGCAACCCCTTCTGCGGCGGCCAGGGCGTCTACGTACGCCACCTCGCCCGCGAACTCGCCCGCCTCGGCCACCGCGTCGAGGTCATCGGCGCCCAGCCCTACCCGGTCCTCGACGAGGGCGTCCCGCTCACCGAGCTGCCCAGCCTCGACCTGTACCGGCAGCCCGACCCGTTCCGCACCCCGAGCCGCGGCGAGTACCGGGACTGGATCGACGCCGCAGAGGTCGCCACCATGTGGACCGGCGGCTTCCCCGAACCGCTCACCTTCAGCCTGCGGGCCCGGCGCCACCTCGCCGCCCGGCGCGGCGAGTTCGACGTCATCCACGACAACCAGACCCTCGGCTACGGGCTCCTCGCCGACCTCGGCGCGCCCCTGGTCACCACGATCCACCACCCCATCACCGTCGACCGGCAGCTCGACCTGGACGCCGCGACGAGCCGCCGCCGCCGGGCCTCCGTGCGCCGCTGGTACGGCTTCACCCGCATGCAGAAGCGGGTCGCGCGCCGGCTGCCGTCCGTGCTCACCGTCTCCGGCTCCTCCAAGCAGGAGATCGTGGACCACCTCGGCGTCGACGCGCGCCGCATCCAGGTCGTCCACATCGGCGCCGACACCGACCTGTGGTCGCCCGACCCCTCGGTCCCCGAGGTCCCCGGACGCATCGTCACCACGTCCAGCGCCGACGTCCCGCTCAAGGGCCTCGTCCACCTCGTGGAAGCCCTCGCCAAGCTCCGTACCGGCAACCCCGCCGCCCACCTCGTCGTCGTCGGCAAGCGCGCCGAGGACGGGCCGGTCGCCCGGGCCATCGAGCGGCACGGGCTCGCGGACGCCGTCGAGTTCGTCAAGGGCATCAGCGACAGTGAGCTGGTCGACCTGGTGCGCGGCGCCCAGATCGCCTGCGTCCCCTCGCTGTACGAGGGCTTCTCGCTGCCCGCCGCCGAGGCCATGGCCACCGGCACCCCGCTGGTCGCGACGACCGGCGGCGCCATCCCGGAGGTCGCCGGACCCGACGGGGAGACCTGCCTCGCGGTCCCGCCCGGCGACCCGGGGGCCCTCGCCGACGCGCTCGGCCGGCTGCTCGGCGACGCGGAGCTGCGCGCCCGGCTCGGGGCCGCCGGACGGGAGCGGGTGCTCGCCCGGTTCACCTGGAAGCAGGCCGCGATCGGCACCGCCGCGCTCTACCGGCAGGCCATCGCCGCCCGCGCCGCCACCGGCCCCGGCGGCCGGCGGTGACCCCGGACCGCCCGCCGGGCCCCTGACCCCGTCCCCCTCCCGACCCCCGACCGCGAAAGCAGGCACTCGTGCTGACCGTGGACTTCACCCGCTTCCCGCTCGCCGCAGGCGACCGCGTGCTCGACCTCGGGTGCGGCGCCGGACGCCACGCCTTCGAGTGCTACCGGCGCGGCGCCCAGGTGGTGGCCCTCGACCGGAACGGCGAGGAGATCCGCGAGGTCGCGAAGTGGTTCGCCGCGATGAAGGAGGCCGGGGAGGCCCCCGAGGGCGCCACCGCCACCGCGATGGAGGGCGACGCGCTCAACCTGCCGTTCCCCGACGAGTCCTTCGACGTCGTGATCATCTCCGAGGTCATGGAGCACATCCCCGACGACAAGGGCGTCCTCGCCGAGATGGTCCGGGTGCTCAGGCCCGGCGGCCGGATCGCCGTCACCGTCCCGCGCTACGGCCCCGAGAAGGTCTGCTGGGCCCTCTCCGACGCCTACCACGAGGTCGAGGGCGGCCACATCCGCATCTACAAGGCCGACGAACTCCTCGGCAAGATGCGCGGCGCCGGCCTCAAGCCGTACGGCACCCACCACGCGCACGCGCTGCACTCCCCGTACTGGTGGCTCAAGTGCGCGTTCGGCGTCGACAACGACAAGGCGCTGCCGGTGAAGGCGTACCACAAGCTCCTGGTCTGGGACATCATGAAGAAGCCGCTGGCCACCCGGGTCGCCGAGCAGCTCCTGAATCCCGTCGTCGGCAAGAGCTTCGTGGCCTACGCGACCAAGCCGCACCTGCCCGTCGCCGCAGTCGCCGCCGAGGCCGAGGCGTGAGCCTTCCCGAGCGGACCGAACACCTCGTCCTGCCCGGAGTCCTCACCGCCGCGCAGGCCGCCGAGACCGTCGCCGCGCTGCGCGCCGTGCAGCGCCCGGACGGCGCCATCCCGTGGTTCCGCGGTCACCACCTCGACCCGTGGGACCACACCGAGGCCGCCATGGCCCTGGACGCGGCCGGCGAGCACGCCGCCGCGGAACGCGCGTACGAGTGGCTGGCCCGCCACCAGAACGGCGACGGCTCCTGGTACGCCGCCTACCACGACGGCGACGCCGAGCAGCCGACCGACCGCAGCCGGGAGACCAACTTCTGCGCCTATGTGGCCGTCGGCGTCTGGCACCACTACCTCGCCACCGGCGACGACGCCTTCGTGGACCGCATGTGGCCCACCGTCTACGCGGCCGTCGAGTTCGTCCTGCGCCTCCAGCAGCCCGGCGGGCAGATCGGCTGGAAGCGGGAGGACGACGGCACGGAGGTGACGGACGCGCTGCTCACCGGCTCGTCCTCGATCCACCAGGCCCTGCGCTGCGCGCTGGCCATCGCCGAACGCCGCGAGGAGCCCCAGCCCGACTGGGAGCTGGCGACCGGGGCCCTGGGGCACGCGATCCGCAGCCACCCGGAGCGCTTCCTCGACAAGAGCCGGTACTCGATGGACTGGTACTACCCGGTCCTCGGCGGCGCCGTCACCGGCGCGGCGGCCAAGGAGCGCATCGAGGAGGGCTGGGACCGCTTCGTCGTCCCCGGTCTCGGGGTGCGCTGCGTGCTGCCCAACCCTTGGGTGACCGGCGGCGAGAGCTGCGAACTGGCCCTGGCCCTCTGGGTGATGGGCGAGTCCGACCGGGCGCTCGACATCCTCCAGTCGGTCCAGCACCTGCGGGCCGAGGGCGGCATGTACTGGACGGGTTACGTCTTCGAGGGCAGCCGCGCCTTCTGGCCCGAGGAGCACACCTCCTGGACGGCCGGTTCGCTGCTGCTGGCGGTGGCCGCGCTCGGAGGGGACGAGGCGACCACCGCCGTGTTCAGCGGGGACCGGCTGCCGAAGGGGCTGGAGCCGGACTGCTGCGGCTGAGCGCTCGACGGGGGAGCGTCAGCGCCGGACGCGGCCCGCGATGGCGTGCCCGATGAACAGGTACACCAGGGCGGCGAGACCGTAACCGGCGACGACGTTGGCCCACGCCTTGTCGAACGTGAACAGGTCGTACGACCAGCCCGCGAGCCACCTGGCGGTGTCCCGCACGAATTCGACCAGCTCGTTGCCCCGGTTCGCGTCGAGCAGGTACATCAGGATCCACAGGCCGATGATGAAGGCCATGACATCCGCCACAAGGGCGATGACTCGTGCTGCGGTGAAGCCGTTGCCTCTGCTGTAGGACATGGTCTCCGCTTTGCCGCTCCCGCCCGGCCGAAACCCGTCGGCCGGACTCGTACGGCCGCGCAGCGGTGGCGGGTTGCCCGGGACGCGGCGAGCCTGGCGGGGAGTGCCGGGCCCCGGCACCCGCTCCGCCCGGCCAGGGAGGTCCGCCGTGCCCCGACCCGTACCGCTCCGCCGCCTGCTCCTCGCGCTGCTGCTGGCCTGCGCCGTGCTGGCGGGCACCACCGCGTGCGGCGGCGACGACAAGGACAGCGGCGCGAGCAGTTCGGCCTCGCCCACCGGCACCTCGTCGGCCGAGGCGCAGAAGTGGGCCAAGACCAGGTTCGTCGCCAACGCGGGGCTCGCCGCGGGCGCCACGTACCAGTGGATCGTGAAGCCGTACCGGGCCGGGAAGTTCAAGAAGGGCGCCGACGGGCGCACCTTCGCCCTCGTCAAGGCGGGGCTCGCGGGCGGCTTCGCCTACAACCGGCTGAAGGCCGCCACCGAGAACGCCAAGGGCGACCCGC
Source organism: Streptomyces drozdowiczii (assembly GCF_026167665.1). NCBI lineage: Bacteria > Bacillati > Actinomycetota > Actinomycetes > Kitasatosporales > Streptomycetaceae > Streptomyces > Streptomyces drozdowiczii. The sequence goes on from NZ_CP098740.1 coordinate 4,952,830, forward strand.
TGCTGTCGAAGGCCGTCGCCCCGCTCACCGCGGGCATCGCCTCCCTCAAGGGCCTCGGCACCAAGCTCCGCAAGGGCGAGGCGGGAGCGGGCGACATCGGCATGTTCGAGGACGTCATCAGCGGCATCAAGGACGCCGGGAAGAGCGCGGGCGCCGAGGTGAAGGACAAGGTCCCGTCCACGTCGCAGCTGGGCGGATAACCGCGGGTGGAAGGGGTGCCGGTGGCACTAGGGTGCGGGCATGGCTCTTCTCGCGCACGAGCGCTACTGCGATGAAATCGTCCGGCTCACCGGGGAGTTGAGGGCGACCCTCCGGGGCGCCGACCTCGGCGCGACGGTGCCGACCTGCCCCGACTGGACCCTGCGCGAACTCGCCGAGCACGTCGGCCGCGCGCACCGCTGGGCCGGCGAGATCGTCCGCACCCGGGCCACCGAGGAGGTGGCGGACGAGAAGGTGCCCGACAACAGCCCCGCCGGTGACGACCCCGCCGCGCTCGACGCCTGGCTGGCGGAAGGGGCCGCCGGCACCGCCGACGCACTCCGGGAGGCCGGGCCCGGGACCGAGGTGTGGTCCTGGTCCTGGGACCACAGCGCGGGCTTCTGGGCCCGCCGCATGGCCCTGGAGACCGTCGTCCACCTCGCCGACGCGGCCCTCGCCGCCGAGGTCCCGTACACGATGGAGCCGGAGCCGGCGGCGGACACCATCGAGGAGTGGCTGCAGATCGTGGCCTTCGCGCAGAAGGTGGGCTACTCCGGGTCCGCCGAGCTGCCCCGCGACGGACGCACCCTGCACCTGCACGCCACCGACGTGCCCGGTGCCGAGTGGCTGATCAGGCTCGGCGCGGAGGGCGTCACCTGGAGCCGTGAGCACGGCAAGGCGGACGTGGCGCTGCGCGGGTCCCTCACCGACGTCATGCTGGTCTTCAACCGCCGCCTCGCCCCGGACAGCGACCGGGTCGAGGTGCTGGGCGACGCCGGACTGCTGGACTTCTGGCTGGCGCGCACCTCCTTCGGCTGAGGGCGAAGCGCCCGGCCGGTGTGCGGGCCCGGCCCGGCTGGGCCAAGCTGGACGGGCGGCCGACAACCGTCCCGTCCCGCGAGGAGGTGCCGATGGACCCCGTCCGGGCCCTGGAGCGGATCGCCTTCCTGCTGGAACGCGGCAAGGCGGTCACCTACCGTGTCCAGGCGTTCCGCACCGCCGCGCGCACCGTCGCCGCGATGGACGACGGCGAGGTGGAGCGGCGCGTGGCGGACGGCTCGCTGGAGCGGGCCAAGGGCATCGGCCCCCGCACCGCCCAGGTGATCCGCGAGGCGCTGGCCGGAGAGGTCCCCGGATATCTGGAGCGGCTCGAAGCCGAGGGCGCCGGACCCCTCACGAAGGGCGGCGAGCACCTGCTGTCCCTGCTGCGCGGGGACTGCCATACGCACTCCGACTGGTCGGACGGCGGCAGCCCCATCGAGGAGATGGGCCGCGCGGCGGCGGAACTGGGCCACGACTGGACGGTCCTCACCGACCACTCGCCCCGGCTCACGGTCGCGAACGGCCTCTCGCCGGAGCGGCTGCGCAGGCAGCTCGCCGAGGTGGCCGAACTCAACGCGCGCTGGGCGCCGTTCAGGCTGCTCACCGGCATCGAGTGCGACATCAACCTCGACGGCTCCCTCGACCAGGAGGAGGACCTGCTCGAACAGGTCGACCTGGTCGTGGTCTCCGTCCACTCCAAACTCCGCATGGACGCCGCCCCGATGACCCGCCGCATGGTCGCCGCCGTCCGCCATCCGCAGGCGAACGTCCTCGGCCACTGCACCGGGCGCCTCGTCACCGGCCGGGGCCGCCCCGAGTCGTCCTTCGACGCCGACGAGGTCTTCGCCGCCTGCGCGGAGGCGGGCACCGCCGTCGAGATCAACAGCCGGCCCGAACGGCTCGACCCGCCCCGCAGGCTGCTGCGCCGGGCCGTGGCGGCGGGCACCCTGTTCGCCGTCGACACCGACGCGCACGCGCCCGGCCAGCTCGACTGGCAGGCGTACGGCTGCGCCCGCGCCGAGGAGTGCGAGGTCCCGCCGGAGCGCGTGGTCACCACCTGGACGGCCGACGAGCTGCTGCGCTGGACGCGGAAGGGCAAGGTCCCCAAGAGGGCGGCCGGTTGAGCCCGGCGGACACGACAGCGGCCCCCACCCGGGAAGGGTGGGGGGCCGCCGCCGGAACGGGGCGCGTCAGCCGCGCTGGATGCCCGTGGTGTCCTGGAGGACGCCGCGACGGCCGTCCTGCGTCTGGGCGATCAGCGCCGAACCGCGCTGCTCGACCGCGAGGTACCAGGTGCCCGGCGCCAGCTCGGCGATCGGGGCCTGCGAACCGTCCTCGTTGTACAGCTGGCGGGCCACCGGCACCGCGAACCAGAACGGGGTGAAGTCACCGGCGCCGCCACCGGCCGCCGGAGCCGCCGGAGCCTTCTGCGCCTCGGGCTGGCCCGGCTGCTGCGCACCGTACGGCTGCGGCTGGCCCGGCTGCTGGCCGCCGAACGCCGGCTGCGGACCGCCCGGGTAGCCGTAGCCCTGGCCGGGCTGGCCACCGTACGGCGGCTGCACGGCCTGCGGGCTCGGGGCGCCGGCGAGGGGGGCCTTGAGGGCCGGGACCAGCGGCGAGGCGATCGCGCCCGCGGCCAGCGCCAGGGAGGCGATGAAGCCGAGGATCAGACCGGCGCCCGCGTCGATCTGGCCCAGGTCGATGATCGTCCAGAACAGGTTCCACGCGGTGAACACCGTGGCGGCGACGCCGAACTGACCGAGGTCGAGACCCGCGACCTTGCGCGGCTGGGGCTGGGAACGGGAGAGCACGATCAGCGCTGCGCCGATCACTCCGACCATGTAGACACCGATGCCGTTGCCGAGCATGTCCCAGGAGTTGGGGGCGTCGGCGGCGGCGTTTCCGTAGTCGTAGTAGTCCAGGAACGAGGCGATGAACAGCACGACCGCTGCTCCGATCACCACGCCGTCGCCTCGAGTGAGGGAGCGGATATTCACGTGAAGGTCCTTAGTCGATCGTCTCGTCGGGGCGGTCGTCGCTGCCGCCGGATACCCGGCGGGCACGGCTTGAAGCTCGGGAACGGCTCCCCATCGTAGGGATGAATCTATCGTCTGGCCGGGCGGGTTGTGTTCCTGCCCGGTTGGTGCGGGGACATCCTCCCGAATTCATCGCAGAATCACCCCTTGACTACCCCTTGAGGTAGCTGCTGATACCGTCCGCGATGCCCTGGGCGGCCTTCTGGCGCCAACCCGGGCTGGTGAGCAGGGCGGCGTCCTTGGGATCACGCATATTGCCGCATTCGATGAAGACTTTGGGCACGGTCGACAAATTAAGTCCGCCGAGATCCCCGCGGACGTCCAAACCCGTTTTGCCGCCGATGTAATTGGAAGGGGAACTTCCGGTACTGCGTACGAACAGTCCGGCGATACGGGTGCCGAGATCGCGTGAAGGCTCAACGATCTCCGAGGTGTCCGCACCCCCGCCGCGCACGAGTGCGGGAAGGATCACATGGAACCCCCGGTTCCCCACCGCCGATCCGTCCGCGTGCACCGAGACCACCGCGTCCGCGTGCGCCTCGTTGCCGATACGGGCCCGCTCGTCCACGCACGGCCCGAACTCCCGGTCCCCGTCGTACGTCAGGAGCACCCTCGCGCCCTGCGCCCGCAGCAGATCCCGCAGCCGGTGCGCCACGTCGAGGGTGAACTCCGCCTCCGCGTAACCCCCGTTGGTGGCGGTCCCGGTGGTGTCGCACTCCTTGTGGCCGGTGCCGATGTCGACCTGGCGGTTGATCGCGGCGGTGTGCAGGTGGTTGCGCGGGTTGTGCCCGGGGTCGATGACCACGGTCTTGCCGGACAGCGGCCCGCCGGGAGCCGCCGGCTCCTTCGAGGGGGACTTCGTCGGCGCCTTCGCCGGGGACTTCGACGGCGACGGGGCGGCCTTCGTGGGCGCCGCCGACGGCGAGGCCGGGGTGGTGGCCGCACCGCCGCTCGGCCCGGCCTGGGCCTGCGCGGGCCCGCCTCCGTCGCCGCAGCCGGCCAGGCCCAGGCAGAGCAGGGCAGCGGCGGCGGCGAGCCGGAGCGGGTGGCGCGGGGTGGGGGGAAGGCTCTCGTGGTGACGCACCCGGCGATGCTACCGGCCGGGTCCTGCCCTGTCCGGGGCGTCCGCGGACCGGCCGGGAACGCCCCGTAAGCGGGTCCTCCCGGTCAGATGCCCGGTCCGGTGCGGCGCAGCACGCGCAGCGAGTCCGTGACGGAGACCTCCGTGAAGGCGCCCGATTCCAGCGCCCGCAGATACACCCGGTACGGGGCCTGGCCGCCGTGGGCCGGGTCCGGGAACACGTCGTGGATCACCAGCAGCCCGCCCTCGGCGAGATGCGGGGCCCAGCCCTCGTAGTCGCCGTTCGCGTGCTCGTCGGTGTGGCCGCCGTCGATGAAGACGAAGCCCAGCGGGCCGCCCCAGACCGCCGCCACCTGCGGCGAGCGCCCCACGAGCGCCACCACCTGGTCCTCCAGGCCCGCCGCGTGCAGCGTCCTGCGGAAGGTGGGCAGGGTGTCCATCCGGCCGACCTCCGGGTCCACCACGGTCGGGTCGTGGTACTCCCAGCCGGGCTGCTGCTCCTCGCTGCCCCGGTGGTGGTCGACGGTGAGCGCGGTGACGCCGGCCACCCGCGCCGCGTCGGCGATCAGGATCGTGGAGCGCCCGCAGTAGGTGCCGACCTCCAGCAGCGGCAGGCCGAGCGCGGCGGCCTCGGTGGCCGCCTCGTACAGCGCGAGCCCCTCGACCACCGGCATGAAGCCCTTGGCGGCCTGGAAGGCGGCGAGAATCTCCGGCTTGGGCTCGGCGGCCACGGCGTTCCTCCTGGTCGGTACGGGTACGGCGTCATCGTGCCGTACGCCCCCGCCGAAGGTACCGGCGGGGGCGCGAAGGGGAGCCGTAAAAAGATCAGCAGCTCTGCCAGAGGCGGGTCATGACGCGGACGCCGAAGCGCAGCCCCTCCAGCGGGACGCGCTCGTCCACGCCGTGGAAGAGGCGGCCGTAGTCCAGGTCGTGCGGGAGCTTCAGGCCCTTGAAGCCGAAGCAGCGGATGCCCAGGTGGGTGAACGCCTTGGCGTCCGTGCCGCCGGGGTTGCAGTACGGCACCGGGTGGCCGTCCGGGTCCTCGGCGCGGACCGCCGCGCACATGGCGTCGACCAGCGGGCCGTCGAACGTGGTCTCCATGGCGATGTCGTGGTTGACCCACTCCCGGCTGACCGAGGGCAGCAGCAGCCGGTCGATCGTGTCGATCAGCTCCTGCTCGTGGCCCGGCAGGAAGCGGCCGTCCACGCGGGCGGTGGCCTTCCCCGGGATCACGTTGGTCTGGTAGCCGGCGCTGAACATCGTCGGGTTCGCCGAGTTGCGCAGCACCACCTGCATGAAGTCGGCGACCGGGCCGAGCCGGGCGAGGCTGCCCTCGATGTCGTCCTCGTCGAACGCGACGCCGTAGAGCCGGGCGGCCTCTTCGAGCAGCACGCGGACCGGCTCGATCAGGCGGATCGGGAAGGTCTCGCGGCCGATCCGGGTCAGCGACTCCGCGAGGTCGGTGACCGCGTTCTCGTCGTTGGGGGAGGAGCCGTGGCCGGCCCGGCCGGTGGCGGTCAGCTCCATCCAGGCCATGCCGCGCTGGGCGTTCTCGATCGGGTACAGCCGCCGGGTGTCGTCGATCGCGAAGGAGAACCCGCCGCCCTCGCCGATCGCCTCGGTGACCCCGGCGAACAGCTCCGGGCGGTGCTCGACCAGCCAGTGCGCGCCGAACTTGCCGCCCGCCTCCTCGTCCGCGAGGAAGGCGAGGACCAGGTCGCGGGAGGGGGCCGTTCCGGTGCGGGCGAAGTGCCGGGCGGTGGCCAGCATCACCGCGACGGTGTCCTTCATGTCGATCGCGCCCCGGCCCCAGAGGTAGCCGTCGCGGATCTCGCCGGAGAAGGGCGGCACCTGCCACTCGGAGGCGTCCGCCGGGACCACGTCCAGGTGGCCGTGGACCAGCAGGGCGCCGCGGTCCCGGTCGCGGCCGGCGATCCGGGCGATGACGCTGGCGCGGCCGGGCGCGGACTCGACCAGTTCGGAGCCGATGCCCACCTCGGCCAGGCGGGCCACGACCCACTCGGCGCTCGCGCGCTCGGTGCTCGTCGGGTTGGAGGTGTCGAACCTGATCAGCTCGGCGCAGAGGGTGACGACCTCGTCCTGGGCCTCGTCGGAGGCCGGGACGAGTGCGGCGTCGGGTGCGGTGCTCATGCTGCTCCCACAGGGGTGGTGGTGCGGGCGGCCGGGGCCGGGCCGTCCTGCTCGTCGGCGAGGACGGAGGTGCCGTAGGGCTTGATCCAGCCCAGCAGGCCCAGGGCGCTGTACAGGACGAAGGCGGTGGCCAGCGAGTTCAGGGCCGGGATGCCGCCGTCGTAGAACTTGCCGACGCAGAACGCGGCGATCCAGATCACGATCGACATCGGCACCCAGGTCGGGGAGTGCGCCGGAAGGGTCTGCGCCTCCCGGGTCTCGTCCAGCGGCTTGCGCATCCGCTTCACGACCCAGTACTCGGCCACGATGATGCCGCCGATGGGCGGGATGGCGACGCCGAGGATCGTCAGGAACTCGGTGAAGTGGCTCATGATCCCGACGGCCGACAGGACCGTGCCCGCGATGCCCAGGACGATGGTGACCGCGCCGCGGTGGACGCGCTTGTTGAAGACCACCTGGAAGAAGTTGACGACGCCCAGCGAGGAGCCGTACAGGTTCCAGTCGTTGATCTTCGCCGTGGACATCAGGACGACGAGCACACCGAAGGCGCCGGAGGTGGAGAGCACGATGTGCGAGACCTCGTTGCTCTTCACCAGGTGGCCCAGGAGCACACCGGTCAGACCGACGATGTACTCGGAGAGGATCATGGACGAGGCGCTCTGCAGGAAGACGTGCGAGCCCTTGCGGTTGTAGCGGGTCATCTCGGGGGAGACGATCGCGCCCGTCATGTAGCCGCCCGCGATGGCGGTGGCGGCGACGGCCAGCGGGATGGTGTCGCCCGGCGGCGGCGAGTGGACCAGGTCGCTGAACGAGTGGTCGTTCAGGGTCCGGATCACGGAGAAGGCGACCATGGCGAAGAACAGCGGCGTGACCACCTTCGCGAAGTTGGCCATGTACTTGAAGCCGAAGATCACCAGGGCCGTGATGGCGATGCCCGCGAGCACGCACCACATCCAGGACGGACCGCCGACCAGCGCCGAGACGCTGTCACCGAAGATCTTGTTCTGGACGCCGAACCAGCCGACCAGGCTGACCGCGATCACGAAGCTGACCAGCGCCGAGCCGTTGCGGCCGAAGCCGACCCAGCGGGTCAGCATCGGCGTCGCCAGGCCCTCGCGCATCCCGGCCAGGCCGATCGCGAAGATCACCACCTCCAGGATCACCGCGCCCAGCGTGAACGCGAGGAACGCGTCACCGAAGGTCATCCCGACGCCGATGGTGGCGCCGAGCGTGAACTGCGAGATCGAACCGGACTGGGCCAGCCACTGGAGGAGCATCGACCAGAAGCCGAACCGCTTGTCGCGCGGGACGCGCGAGAGCGCGTAGTCGTCGCTGCCGATGCTCTTGGGCGCGGGCGCCACGGCACCGGACTGCGGGGCGGCTGCCATCAGGACTCCTGGGGGGTACGGCCGAAGGTCTGCAGGTGGGTCAGCGAGCCGTAGCGGCTGACGAGGTTGTCGAACTCCACCGCGTCGTGGAAGTCCAGCCGGCCGTCGCCGTACGCCTTGGCGACCTCGACGGCATAGCGGGCGGCGGACGCGATGTCGCTCTCGTGACTCGCGCCCGTCCCGCAGCCCGGCACCGCCGCGGCCGAGGTGATGGCGAGGCCGATCACGGGGGCCGCCGTCGCGGTGGAGGGCTGGAGGATCGAATTGATGTGGTGTGCCCCATTACCGTACGGGGTGATGTCCTGGGTGGTCACCGGGTACGTGACCAACGGCTCACCGGTCACCACGGCCAGCAGCTCCCCCAGCTGCTCGTTCACGCGGAGCACCCAGCCCTCCTTGACGGTGGGCGACAGGGCGAGGCCCTTGTGGTTGATGATGCGGTTGCCCTTGGTGGTGTCGATGGAGAGCACGGCCTCCATCTCGCCGGTCACCTCGTGCCGGTTCATCGTGGCGATGTCCACCGGCGACCCCATGAACGGCACCGGGTCGTGCGGCTCGGTCGGCGCGTCCGGGCAGATGTGGGTGGCGATGATCACGTCACCGGGCAGCACATCGCCCCGGCGGCGCATGTCGAGCAGCTTGGCGGCGGCGGCCAGCGCCGAAATGGCGCCGTCGGCGTCGGAGACCAGGCCGGTCACCTCGGGCCGGGCGCCGATCCCGCCGAGCCGGCCGACGACGCCCAGGGTGCGGGCGTCGCCCCCGGCCGTACGGCCCCGGGAGCCGGGGATGCGGACCGACACGAAGTCCGTCGAGCCCCGCTCACCGGCGACCGTGGTGACCTGTGCGGACGAGCCCTCGGCCCCCGCCGCGGCGTCCAGGTACTCGACGGCCGTCTTGCCATTGGCCTGGGGGTCGTCGAGCAGCTCGACGAGGTCCAGTACGTACTTCAACATGGGGGGCCTTTCTCGCGCATCCGTCACACCCGTCCGGAGCCGGCCAGGGAGCCGCGGCTCCGGACGGGGTGCTGAGAGCAGATTCGGGATCGGATAGCGTTGAGCGCAATGATTTCCCGTTATCTGCAATTCACGTCTGAATGGTGAGATGGCCATGGCGGAGTTCGAAGTCGACCGGCGCACCCCCGCCGGAGCCCTCCAGACCGTCGACCGCGCGCTGCTCGTGCTGCTCGCGTTCGAGCGGACCCGGCCCGACTGGGGGGTGACCGAGGTCGCGGCCGAGTTCGGCTGGGACACCTCCGTCGCCCAGCGGCTCCTCGCCACCCTCGCGGGGCGCGGCTTCCTGGTCTCCGACCCCGCCACCCGGCGCTACCGCATCGGCCCCGCCGTGCTGCGCCTCGGCCGCCTCTGGGAGCGCTCGGGATCACTGGAACTGCTGGCCGGACCGGTCCTGGAGGAGCTGCGCCGGGTCACCGGCGACACCGTGCTCTTCTGCCTGCCCGACAGCTTCCACATGCGGTGCGTGGCCGCCGAGGAGGGCGAGGCGGGGCCGCTGCGCTACTACCCGCTGGTCGGCGAGCTGTACCCGGCGCACGCCGGGGCCACGTCCAAGTCGTTCTACGCCTACCTGCCCGACGAGCAGCGCCACCGGCTCTTCCGGGGCCGCCCGATGGCCCGCTTCACCGACCGGACCGTCACCGACCCGGACGTGCTGGAGCAGCAGCTCCTCCAGGTCCGGGCCCAGGGCTACGCCTGGACCGTCGGCGAGTACGACACCGGCATCGCGACCCTCGCCGTACCCGTCTTCCTGGGCCGCGAACCGTACGGGAGCCTCAGCCTCGGCGGCGCCGAGGAACGGTTCGACGGCGCCCCCGAGAACCGCCTCGACGCGCTGCGGAACGCCGCCGCGCTCCTGGAGAAGCGCCTCACCCACCCGCCGCAGCGCGCGAAGCCCCGCGCGCGCCGCACCCCGTCCGCCTGATCCGAAGAACGACCCGCTCCGACCCGCCCCCGAGAGGAACCCCGTGCACCTGCTCCTGCTCTCCAACTCCACCCAGTACGGCCGCGGCTACCTGGAACACGCCCTGGACACGGTCACCGGCTTCCTGCCCGCCGGTGCCCGCCTGGCCTTCGTGCCGTACGCGCTCGCCGACCACGACACGTACACCGCGCGCGTCCGCGGCGCCCTGGAACCGGCCGGGATCACCGTGCGCGGCGTCCACGAGCACGCCGAGCCGGCCGCCGCGCTGAAGGACGCGGACGCCGTCTTCATCGGCGGCGGCAACTCCTTCCGGCTGCTCAGCGCGCTCTACCGGACCGGGCTGCGCGAGGCCGTCGCGGACGCCGTGCGCGCCGGGCTGCCGTACATGGGCGCCAGCGCCGGCACCAACATGGCGGCGCCCACCCTGCGCACCACCAACGACATGCCCATCGTGCAGCCGCCGTCCTTCGCGGCCCTGGGCCTCGTGCCGTTCCAGATCAACCCGCACTACCTGGACCCGGACCCCGCCAGCACCCACAAGGGCGAGACCCGCGAGGAACGGCTCACCGAGTTCCTGGAGGAGAACGACGTCCCGGTCCTCGGCCTGCGCGAGGGCTCCTGGCTCCGCGTCGAGGACGAGGCGGCCCACGTCGAGGGGGCCCGCCCCGCCCGCCTGTTCACGCGGGGCGCCGAGCCCCGGGAGCTGCCGGCCGGGACGGACGTGTCCCACCTGCTCAGGACGGAACCGCGGTTCGACGCTCCGGCGCGCTGACGCCCCCCAGCACGAGGTCGGTGACCGCGGGGCCGCCCTTCGCCGGGCAGGCGCGCGGCGCGTGGCCCGCGGCCGACGCCGCCAGGACGAACGTGCCGGACTCCGGGGCGGCCAGCGCCCAGCGGCCCCGCGCGTCCGTGGTGGTCAGCCCCGCCTGCCGGCCCTGCCGGTCGATCAGGGTCACATTGGCCCCGGCGACCGGGGCCCCGTCCGCGTCGAGCACCCGGCCGCGGAAGCCCTCCGGGCCCGGCAGGGGGAGCGGTTCGGCGTCCTCGGCGGCGCGCCGGGCCGCCTCGTCGCCCTCGCTGCTCGCCAGCAGGACCGGCGCGGTGGCCGTGCGCCGGGACGGCAGGAACGAGGCCAGGACGAGACCGGCGACCACGGCACCCGTCGCGATGAGGAACGAGATCCGGAAGCCCTTCATCGTGGGCACCGCGACCGGGCCCATCCGGGTCGAGGTGTGGGCCAGGACCATGCCGATCACCGCGCTGGACACCGAGGTGCCGATGGAGCGCATCAGGGTGTTGAGCCCGTTCGCGGCGCCGGTCTCCGAGGCGTCGACGGCGCCGATGATCAGGGCGGGCAGCGAGGAGTAGGCGAGCCCGATGCCCGCGCCGAGGAGGACGGCGATGATCACGGTCTGCCAGGCGGCGCTCATCAGGCCGAGCCCGGCCCCGTAACCGATGGCGATGACCAGCATGCCGAGGATCAGCGAGACCTTCGGGCCCCTGCGGGCCGAGATCCGCGCGTACAGCGGGGCGACGAACATCATCGTCAGGCCGAGCGGGGCCACGCAGAGCCCGGCGACCACCATCGACTGGCCGAGGCCGTAACCGGTGGAGGCGGGCAGCTGGAGCAGCTGGGGCAGGACCAGCGAGACGGCGTAGAACGCGACGCCGACCATGATCGAGGTCAGGTTGGTGAGCAGCACCTCACGGCGGGCCGTGGTCCGCAGATCGACCAGCGGGGCGTCGCTGCGCAGCTCGAAGAGCCCCCACAGCACCAGCACGACGAGCGAGGCGGCGATCAGCCCGAGGGTGGTGGGCGAACCCCAGCCCCAGTCGCTGCCCTTGGTGATCGGCAGCAGCAGGAGCACCAGGCCGAGCGAGAGACCGAGCGCGCCGACCGTGTCGAACCGGCCGGGGGCGCGCAGCTTCGTCTCGGGCACCGCGAACACGGTCAGCGCCATGGCCAGCACGCCGAGCCCGGCCGAGCCGAAGAAGAGGGCGTGCCAGTCCGTGTGCTGGGCGACGAGCGCGGCGGCCGGCAGCGCGAGTCCGCCGCCCACCCCGATCGACGAACTCATCAGCGCCATCGCCGAGCCGAGCTTCTCGCGCGGCAGCTCGTCGCGCATGATGCCGATGCCGAGCGGGATCGCGCCCATCGCGAAGCCCTGGAGGGCGCGGCCCACGATCATGACGACGAGGTCGTCGGTGAAGGCGCATATCAGCGAGCCGACCACCATCACGGCGAGGCTGGCCAGCAGCATCCCGCGCTTGCCGTACAGGTCTCCGAGCCGCCCCATGATCGGGGTGGAGACGGCTCCGGCGAGCAGGGTGGCGGTCATCACCCAGGTCGCGTTGGAGGGGGCGGTGTGCAGAAGGGCGGGCAGATCCTTGATGACGGGGACGAGCAGGGTCTGCATCACGGCGACGGTGATACCCGCGAAGGCGAGCACGGGGACGATCCCCCGGCCCGCCTTCGCGCGCGGATCGGGAAGCTCCGCGGTGGGCTGTTCGTGCGTCGTCTGTGGCATGCGTGCGGCCTCCGGGCGGCGGTGAGGAGCGGGGTGTACGAACGGTTGCGACCGGTGCTGCGGGCAGCACCGACCGCCAAGTCTGTGCATGGTGAACCTTCCTCGGCTACGGCGTATTCCGGGGTGCGGGGTGCGAATCCGGACCGGCCGCGCGCGGGGCGCGTGCGCAAGCGAGGTGACGGCACGTCAGTTCACGGTCCGGTCCTACGCCGCTGGACCGAGGGCGAGGAGACCTGAAACCGATGTACGGGCCACAGGGGGCCTGCGAGTATGACGCCCATGGCCGACGCCCCCCTGCTCGCAGCGCCCACCGACCGGAGCCCCGTCCGCACCTGGGCGGTGATCCTCGCCGCCTGCGTCGGGCAGTTCCTCGTGGTGCTCGACGTGTCCGTCGTCAACGTCGCGCTCCCGTCCATGCGGGCGGACCTCGGGCTGAGTTCCACCGGGCTTCAATGGGTGCTCAACGCGTACTCGATCGCCTTCGCCGGTTTCATGCTGCTCGGCGGGCGCGCCGCCGACCTGTACGGCCGCAAGCGGATGTTCCTCGTCGGCCTCGGCCTGTTCACCGCCGCCTCACTGGCCGGCGGACTCGCCCAGGAGGGCTGGCAGTTGCTCGCCGCCCGCGCCGCGCAGGGGCTCGGCGCCGCCGTCCTCGCCCCCGCCACCCTCACCCTGCTCACCGCCGCTGTACCCGAGGGCCCCGCCCGCGCGAGGGCCATCGGCACCTGGATGGCGGTCGGGGCGGGCGGCGGCGCGGCCGGCGGACTCGTCGGCGGGGTGCTCACCGACGCGCTGTCCTGGCGCTGGGTGCTCCTGATCAACGTGCCCATCGGGGTGCTCGTGCTCACCGGCGCCGCCCTCTGGCTCGCCGAGGGCCGCACACGCGGGCGCAGCCGCGTCGACCTGCTGGGCGCCGTCCTCGTCACGGCGGGCCTCGCCGCCACGGCGTACGGCATCGTGCAGACCGAGGAGGCGGGGTGGACCGCCGCCGCGACCCTGGTCCCGCTGCTCGGCGGACCGGTGCTGCTCGCCCTGTTCGCCCTCGTGGAGACGCGCACGGCCAAGCCCCTGATGCCCTTGCGGGTGCTGGGGGCACGGGCGGTGGCGTCGGCGAACACGGCGATGCTCGTGATCGGCTCGGCCACGTTCTCCATGTGGTACTTCATGACGGTGTACGCGCAGAACGTGCTGGACTACAGCGCGCTGGAGGCCGGGCTCGCCCTGATGCCGACCTCGCTCGCCGTGGTCATCGGCTCCAAGAGCGCGCCCCGGCTGATGGCCCGCGTCGGCGCGAAGAACCTCGCGCTGATCGGCACCGCCGTCACCGCGGCCGGCTTCGGCTGGCAGTCCACGATGACCGCGCACGGCTCCTACCTCACCGCGGTCTGCCTGCCCGGCGTGCTCATGATGGCCGGTGCCGGGCTCGCCTCGACCCCGCTCGCCTCGCTGGCCACCTCGGGCGCGGCGCCGGGGGAGGCCGGGCTCGTCTCGGGGCTCGTCAACACCTCGCGCACCATGGGCGGCGCCCTCGGGCTCGCCGTGCTCTCCACGGTCGCCGCCGCCCGCACCGGGGGCGGGGCCGACCCGGCCGCCCTCACCGCCGGCTACGCCCTGGCCTTCCGCACGGCGGGCTGCGTCCTGCTCGGCGGCCTCCTCCTGATGCTGCTGTGGCTCCCGCGCCACCGGCCGGAACGCCTCACTTCCGTGCGTACAGCGTCACCCGACGCCCCCGCACCCGCTCGTCCCCGATCACGGTGAAGTAGTCCCTCAGGACGGCCGCCTTCACCCTCTCGCGCCGCCCGTTCTCCGGACGCGCCGCCCCCGGCGCGTCCGTGACCAGCAGTATCCGGCGCTGGGCGAGCATCGCGTCCCTTATCCGGGCCGGGGAAGCCTCCACCCCGTTCAGCGTCCCGGACGCGCGCGGGCTCCGGGCCAGCGCGATGTCCCGCAGACCGGTGAACGCCTCGGGCGAGACCAGCCTCGCGTCGCGCCGGGCGCCGGGCAGGAACACCACCGCGGTGCCCGGCTCCTTCATCCGGCGCACGTCCGCCGTCATGGCCAGCACGTCGTCCACCCGGCTCGACGGCGACCGCTTGGCCAGCGACTGCGGCAGCAGCGCCGCCACCGCGCAGGCCAGCAGCACCGGTACGAGCCACCGCGACGCCGCCGGGAACCGGGGCGCCACCGCCCGTACCGCCGCCCCCAGCAGCGAGCCGATGAGCAGCGCCAGACCGAGCAGGCTGAAGAGGATGTAGCGGTCCAGGAAGAGCGGCTTCTCCAGCGAGACGGCGGCCAGACCGAGCTGGGGGACCGCCAGCAGCGGCAGCCCCACCGACGCGATCGAAAGCCGGCGCCCGCCCGGCCGGTCCACCAGGGCCCCGAGGCCGCCGACCGCCAGCAGCACCGCGGGGCCGATCATCATGTGCCAGGTCAACGGCGGTATCCAGGACACCTGCTTGGACTGGCCCGAGGTGAACAGGACCAGCGGCAGCGCCCCCGCCACGGCCGCCCCCGAGGCCGCCGCCCAGCGCGCCCACATCCGGCGCCCGGCCCCGCTCCACGCCAGCGTCGCCGCGTGCGCGGGCAGGATCAGCAGCGAGAACCAGTTCAGCAGCGCGCAGACCAGCACCGTCCCCGCGTACGCCGCCCAGCGCCCCCACCGGTCGCGTCCGCCGAGCAGCGTCACGAGCAGCAGCGTCGACACCCCGGCGCCCGCCGCGACCAGCGCGTAGGGGCGGCCCTCCTGGAAGTAGAACTGCACCGCCGGCAGCAGGCAGAGCGCCATCCCGCCGCCCAGGCCCGCCCACCTTCCGGCCAGCCGCTCGCCGATGACCGCCACACAGCCCGCCGCCACCGCCATGGCCAGCACGGAGGGCAGCCGCAGGGTCGTCGTGGTCGGCCCGAACCAGTCGAAGAGCCCGTGCATCAGCAGGTAGTAGAGCCCGTGGACCGCGTCGACATGGGCCAGCATGGCCCGTATGCCGGCGGCGGACCGCAGCGCCACCTGCCAGGTCGCCGCCTCGTCCCGCCAGAGGCTGTCCTGCCGCGAGAGCCCCCAGAGCCCGAGGCCCAGGGTCCAGAGCGCGGGGACGAGCCAGAGCGGGACGCGGCGGGGCGTGGGTATGCGAGAGGGCATGGCGGAGGGGCCTCGGGTCGGACGGAGCGCGGACGCGGTCAGAGCCAGCCCTGCTGCCGGGCGGCGCGGACCGCCTCCATGCGGTTGCGGGTGCCCGTCTTGCCGATCGCCGACGAAAGGTAATTGCGGACCGTTGATTCTGACAGATGCAGTTTCGCGGCGATGTCGGCGACCGTCGCCCCGTCCGCCGACGCGACCAGCGCGTCCCGCTCCCGCGCGGTGAGCGGACTCGCCCCCGAGCTGAGCGCCGCGGCGGCCAGCGCCGGATCGACCACCGTCTCCCCGGCGAGCACCCGGCGGACCGCCTCGGCCAAATCCTCGACCGGGCCGTCCTTCACCAGGAAGCCCGCCGCCCCCGCCTCCATCGCCCGGCGCAGATAACCGGGCCGGCCGAAGGTGGTGAGGATCAGCACCCGGCAGTCCGGGACCTCCTCGCGCAGGTCGGTCGCCGCGTCGAGCCCGCTGCGCCCCGGCAGCTCGATGTCCAGCAGCGCCACATCCGGCCGGGAGGCCAGCGCGGCCGCCACGATCTCGTCGCCCGCGCCGACCTGGGCCACCACCTCGATGTCCGGCTCCAGCCCGAGCAGCAGGGCGAGCGCGCCGCGCATCATCCCCTGGTCCTCGGCGAGCAGGACGCGGACGGACTTGGCCGGGGGTGCTCCTGAGGCATCTCGTTCACCGGCCCAGGTTAGGCGAGCAGCCCGGACCGTCCCCGGCTCCGGGCGCCGGAGTCGCGTCGGCGTCCTCCTCGCCGCTCGCGTCCACCGGAAGCTCCGCGGTCACCACGAACCCGCCGTCCGGGCCCGGGCCCGCCACCAGGGAGCCGCCCGCCGCCGCGAGCCGTTCGGTGAGCCCCTTCAGACCGGTGCCGCCGATGCCCGGGGTGGGCGCGGGGCCCTCGGTCCTGCCCCGGCCGTCGTCGGTCACCGTGAGCCGGACCTTCTCGCCGGTCCCGGTGACCTCGAACACGCAGCGCGTCGCCGTGGAGTGGCGCACCACGTTGGTGACCGCCTCCCGCACCACCCAGCCCAGCAGTGCCTCGGTCTGCGGGGAGAACGGCGGCCCGGAGCGCCGGACGACCGGCTCGATCGCGGCGGCGGCCAGCGCGGACCTGGCCCGGTCCAGCTCGGTCGCGAGGCTGCCCTCGCGGTAACCGGTGACGGCCTCGCGGATCTCGGTGAGCGCCTGGCGCCCGACGGACTCGATGTCGGCGACCTGGGACAGCGCCGCGTCCACATCGCGCGGGGCGAGCCGGCGCGCGGCCTCCGACTTCACCACGATGACCGAGAGCGTGTGGCCCAGCAGGTCGTGCAGATCGCGTGAGAAGCGCAGCCGCTCCCGCTCGACGGCGGCCCGGGCCAGCTCCTGCCGGGTGGCCCGCAGCTCCGTCACCGTCTCCGCCAGCCGCAGGATCGCCGAGGTCACGGCCCCGGAGATGAACGTCCCGTACCCCAGCGTCCACGGCGGCGAGGCGCTGTCGTCGCGCCAGACCGCGACCGCGCACGCGGCGACCGCGAGCCCGAGCAGCCCGACCGCGAGCAGCCGGTGGCGCAGGACCGTGCCGGCGGCCAGCGAGAGCAGCGGGAAGAACAGCAGCCAGCTGCCCCCGTAACCGATGGCCAGGGCGAAGGTGACCGCGGCCAGCGCGCCCAGCAGGACGTACGTCACCGGGCTCTCGCGCTTCTCCTTGCTGAAGCCCCGGAACACCACCGAGATGTAGAGCGAGTTGAAGGCCAGCAGGCCGGCTCCGGCGATCCACGGGGTGGGGGTCTCGCCCTGGAAGAGGTTGGAGAAGGCGCCGAGCCCCATCAGCAGCCAGGGCAGCAGCGCGTACGGCGAGGGCGGGCCCGGCCTGCGGGCCTCCTTCCGCATCCGGCGGCGCTCCCTGAACGATGGTCGTCCGGTCCCCGGCATGTTCACTCCCGTCACACGGTCCTGGCGGACCGACGGTACGAGATCACCGCGTACGCGCCGAACAGCAGCAGCCACGCGGCGAGCACGCCTGTCGTCATGGCGCCCGGCGCGTGCCCGTCGGTCGTCGCCCAGCCCAGGTCCGCGAACCGGTTGGCCGGGGTGAACCGGCCGACCGAGCGCAGCCACTCGGGCAGCATCTCCAGCGGGAACCACAGCCCGCCGACGACGCCGAAGCCCATCAGGCAGGCGACGTTGACGACGCCGGTGCCCTGCGGGGTCAGCCGGTAGCCGTTGCCCAGGCCGAGCAGGGTGAAGGGCAGCGCGCCCAGCCACAGCAGCAGCACCAGCACCGCCCACTGCCAGGCCGCCATCCGCACCCCGTTGATCAGACCGCCGGCCAGCAGCACGGTGAGGATCACCGGCAGCACGGTCACCGATCCGCTGATCGCCCGGCCCACCACCGCGTGCGACGGGGAGAGCGGGGTGACCCTCAACTGCTGGAGCCAGCCGAGGGACTTGTCGGAGGCGACGCCCGTACCGATCGACATCGCGGAGCCGAGCGCGCCGTACGCGGCCATGCCGACCATGGACGCAGTCTTCCAGCCGTCGGCGCCGTCGTCACCGATGTTGGTGAAGATCAGATACATCAGCACCGGCATGCCCGTGCCGAAGATCAGGAATCCGGCGTCACGCAGGGTCCGGCGCATTTCGAGCAGGATGTACGGGAACATCAGACGGTCTCCTTCTCGGTGGCGGGCGCGGTCGTCGCGAGCACGGCGTCCCCGGGTGCCGTGAGCGCCAGGAAGGCGGTCTCCAGCGTGGCCCGGGAGACCTGGAGGCCCCGGACCAGGCCGAGGCGGGCCAGCTCCACGACCGTCGCGTCCGAGTCGTCGGTACGCAGCAGGGCGCGGTCGCCGGTCACCTCGACGGCGACGACACCGGGCAGCCGGTCCAGGCCCTCGGTGGAGCCGCCCGCGAGGTCGAACGAGACCTGGCTGTGCCCGGCCGCGTCCTTGATCGCCGCGCCGCTGCCGTCCGCGACGACCCGGCCCCGGTCGATGACGACGATCCGGTCCGCGTTCTCGTCGGCCTCCTCCAGATAGTGCGTGGAGAAGAGCACGGTGTTGCCGCGCCGGGCGTAGGCCCGCATCGACTCCCAGAACGCGCGCCGCCCCTCCACGTCCAGGGCGGCGGTCGGCTCGTCCAGCACGATCAGCTCGGGATTCCCGGCCAGCGCGACGGCGAACCGCACCCGCTGGGTCTGGCCGCCCGAGAGCTTGTCGATGCGCCGGTCCGCGTACTCCGTGACGCCCGCCAGGGCCAGCGCCTCGGCGACCGGCAGCGGGCGCGGATAGGTGGAGGCGACGAAGGAGACCAGCTCGCGCACGGTCACCCTGGGTATCGGCCGCCCCTCCTGGAGCATGGCGCCGACGAGCCCCGCCCGCACCGCCTGCTCGGGGGAGCGGCCCAGGACCCGCACGGCCCCCTCGTCCGGTGCGTTCAGCCCGAGCAGCAGCGAGATGGCGGTGGACTTTCCCGCCCCGTTGCGGCCCAGCAGGGCCACGGTCTCGCCGCGGCCGATCCGTACGTCCACCCCGTCGACGGCCCGCACGCTCCGCCCGGCCCGCCCGAACGTCTTCACCGCCCCGGTGAAGACCACCGCGGCCTCGTCGTCCCTTGTCTGCGTCATGTCTACGACGTTACGCAGCGTGAGTATGCGGCGGCAGATGTGTATGTACTGGGTCCGCCATGACATATGTCATCGCGGACGCGGAGGGTCCGGATCCGGTCGCTCCCGTGGGCGGACAGAGCGGTGCCCCCGCTGCCCGGGATGGTCTCCCGGGCAGCGGGGGCACCGCTTTCCCCTCCTCGATACGGCGGTCAGGCCGCCGCGACGCCGCTCTCCTCGGCGGGGCGGCGATGACGGCCGGCCGGCGTTGCCGCCGTGTCGTCCGTCGCCACACCCCCTCGGTGCTTGCCGGAGCCGCCGGCGTCGCCCCGCTGTGCGTCCGCCGCGGGCGGGAACGTCTGGGTCGTGTCGGTGCGGGCTTCAGACATGTGGGAAGTCACCCCGTTGTGATCGCTTACGTGTGTGCCGACCGGAACGTCACGCCGCCGCAGGCCCGGGAAAGGCCACGGTCGGTGACCAAGACACACGGTGCGTGAGCCCGGCCCCAGCCTAGTCAGGGGTCGTACGCCCCACGAGTGGCGCCTGCCCCAGAGGAACCGGTGTACACACTGGAGGATTCATCGATGGCGCGGAAGGTTGCCTACCATTTACGTCGCCCGCGCACTCCGCCTCCTCCGGCATCTCCAGCAGGGCCACCGCGCACGCCGTGTCCCCGTCCGCGTACGGAAGTTTGAGCACCCCGTCGCGCGACCAGACCCCGCTGCCCGCCAGCCAACCCCCGGGCGCCGCGAGCTGGTGCAGCCGGCGGCCCGACGGTCGCCACAGGCCGATCCAGCTGCCCGCCGCCCCGTCGATCCGGAGGGCCACCGCACAGCTCTCCGGCATCAGCATCTGCCCCGGCTGCACGGCGAACGGCTCCACCGAGCAGCCCGGCAGTCGCAGGCACTCCGGGAACCGTACGGGCAGGCAGCTGCCGAGCACCCCCCAGCCGAGCCGGTCGTGGCCGGGCGCGTCCGAGCGGATCAGCAGCAGACCGCTGTCCGGGTCCGCGAGCAGCAGCCGGTCGTCGCTCTCCGGCGCGATCTGGAGCAGCGGCGTCATCTCGGCGCCCCGCCCCAGGTCCACCGCGACGCTCTTCACGGGGCCGCCCCCGGCCGGTTCGCGGTCCAGGGCCAGCAGCCGGCCGGCCCGGTCCAGCCAGACGCCGCCGGAGCACCGCCCCGGCAGGTCCGCGAGGTGCTCGGGCCCGGACGCCCCGCCCGCCACCCGCCACAGCTCGGTGGAGTACGCGCCGACCGCCAGGGCGTACGCGCTCACCCCGTCCGGCGACGGCGGCAGCAGCGTGAGCGCGTCCCGCTCGACCGCCCCGAGCAGCAGCTCGCCGGTGCCGGGGCCGGTCGGATAGAGCAGCGAGAAGGTGTGCCGCTCGGCGACCCGGCGCCGGATCAGCACCCGCCCGTCGGCGAGCGGCACCACCTGCGCCTCGGCCTCCTCCGGCTGGTCGGTGGGCAGCGGCACGGCGTACGGCTCGGGCCCGTCGAGCGTCCAGCGCTCGGCGTACCAGGCGGTGTCGGCGCCGGGCACCGGGGCGGCGGTGAGCCGGGCGCCGTACGCGCCGTCGGCGGTGAGCGTGAAGGGGGGCAGAACCGTTTCGGCGGGGGAGTGCGCCTCGGCTGCGGCGGCCGGTGCGAGCGCCCCCGGCGCCGGGGCGTCTTCCGCCGGGGCGCTCCCCGCCGGGGCGCCCTCCGCGGGGCCGGTCTCCGTGACGGCCTCCGCGCGGCCGCCCGGATCGGGCTCCGGCTCCGGTTCCGGCTCCGCCGACCCGCCGTCACCCGTCATGGTCCCGTCCTCGATGGCACAGGCAGTCATCGACTCATCACCTCCGGCAACCGAAGCTAGTTTTCGCACTTCCAGCCGAACAACACGACCTCCCCCACTTCACACATAAGGGTGGTGATGGCCGGATTTCGCTGTGCGACCGAGGGTGCGTGTGCTGTACGGGGCCGAGCCGCGGGCGGCCCGTTCCCGGGGCTTCCCGGGGCGCGGCGGGCAGGTAGCCTTTCCTCCGTGCCCCGTCTGTCTGAAGTCATCTCCGAGCTCGACGCCCTCTGGCCGCCCGAGCGGGCCGAAGGATGGGACGCGGTCGGCACCGTCTGCGGTGATCCGGACGCCGAGATCCACCGGGTGCTCTTCGCCGTCGATCCCGTCCAGGAGATCGCCGACGAGGCGAAGAAGCTGGGCGCGCACCTGATCGTGACCCACCACCCGCTCTATCTGCGCGGTACGACGACGGTCGCGGCGGACACCTTCAAGGGCCGCGTCGTGCACACGCTGATCCGCGAGGACATCGCGCTGCACGTCGCCCACACCAACGCCGACACCGCCGACCCCGGGGTCTCCGACGCCCTGGCCGCCGCCCTCGACCTGCGCGTCGAGCGCCCCCTGGTCCCGGACGCGACGGACCCGGCCGGCCGCCGGGGGCTCGGCCGGATCTGCGTGCTCGACCACCCCGAGACCCTGGCCGCGTTCGCCGCCCGCGCCGCCGCCCGGCTGCCCGCCACCGCGCAGGGCATCCGCCTGGCCGGCGACCCGGAGGCGCCGGTGCGCACCGTCGCGGTGAGCGGTGGTTCCGGCGACAGCCTCTTCGACGCGGTACGCGCCGCCGGTGTGGACGCCTTCCTCACCGCCGACCTGCGCCACCACCCGGCCTCCGAGGCCACCCAGCACTCGCCGCTCGGCCTGGTCGATGCCGCACACTGGGCCACCGAGTGGCCGTGGTGCGAGCAGGCCGCCGCGCAGCTCGAAGCGATTTCCGACCGCCTCGGATGGGACCTGAGGGTCCACGTCTCGAAGCAGGTCACCGACCCCTGGACCGCCCACCACTCTTCTGGAGCCCCCAACTGAACGCCGCGCCCGCCGACCAGATCCGACTTCTCGACGTCCAGGCGCTCGACCAGCGCCTCTCCCAGCTCGCGCACCGCCGCAAGTCCCTGCCCGAGCACGCCGAGATCGAGTCGCTGACGGCCGACCTCGCCCAGCTCCGCGACCTGCTCGTCGCCTCCACCACCGAGGAGAGCGACACCGCCCGCGAGCAGACCAAGGCCGAGCAGGACGTCGACCAGGTCCGCCAGCGCGCCGCCCGCGACCAGCAGCGCCTGGACTCCGGCGCGGTCACCTCACCGAAGGACCTGGAGAGCCTCCAGCGCGAGATCACCTCGCTCGCCAAGCGCCAGGGCGACCTGGAGGACGTGGTCCTGGAGGTCATGGAGCGCCGCGAGTCCGCGCAGGAGCGCGTCGCGGAGCTGACCGACCGGGTCGCCGCCGTGCAGGCCAAGGTGGACGACGCCACCGCCCGCCGCGACGCCGCCACCCAGGAGCTCGACACGGAGGCCGCCTCGGTCACCAAGGAGCGCGAGGTCGTCGCCGGTTCGGTCCCCGCCGACCTGCTGAAGCTGTACGACAAGCTCCGCGTCCAGCAGGGCGGGGTGGGCGCCGCCCGCCTCTACCAGCGCCGCTGCGAGGGCTGCCGCCTTGAGCTGAACATCACCGAGATCAACGACGTGAAGGCCGCGTCCCCCGACACGGTGCTGCGCTGCGAGAACTGCCGCCGCATCCTGGTCCGCACCGCCGACTCGGGCCTGTAGTGAGCCTGCCGCGCCGGTTTGTTGTCGAGGCCGACGGCGGCTCCCGGGGCAACCCGGGCCCCGCCGGCTACGGCGCGGTCGTCATCGACCCGGACACCGGCGAGACGCTGGCCGAGACCGCCGAGTACATCGGCGTCGCGACCAACAACGTCGCCGAGTACAGGGGCCTCGTCGCGGGCCTCCGCGCGGTGGGCGCCCTGCTCGCGGACGGCCCGGTGGGCACCGTGGTCCAGGTGCGCGTCCGGATGGACTCCAAGCTCGTCGTGGAGCAGATGTCGGGCCGCTGGAAGATCAAGCACCCGGACATGAAGCCGCTCGCGGCCGAGGCGGCGGCGGTCCTGCCCGGCGCGGACATCAGCTACGAGTGGATCCCGCGCGAGCGGAACAAGCACGCCGACCGGCTGGCCAACGAGGCGATGGACGCGGGCCGCCGCGGCGACCGCTGGGACCCCTCGGCCTCCACGGCCGCCCTGGACACCCCACGCGCCCCGGTGGCCGCCGACCCCGTCACCCCGCAGGTGGGCTGGGGTTCGGCGCCCGACCTGGGCGCGCCCGCCACCCTCCTCCTGCTGCGGCACGGCGAGACGGCCCTCACCCCGCAGAAGCGGTTCTCCGGAAGCGGCGGCACCGACCCCGCGCTCTCCCCGGCGGGCCTGGAGCAGGCCGAGCGCGCGGCCACGGCGTTCGCGGCGCTCGGCACCGTGGAGGAGATCGTCAGCTCACCGCTGCGCCGCTGCCGCGAGACGGCCGGGGCGGTCGCGGCCCGGCTCGGCCTGGAGGTCCGGATCGAGGACGGGCTGCGCGAGACGGACTTCGGTGCCTGGGAAGGGCTCACGTTCGGCGAGGTCGGGGAGCGGTACGGGGACGACCTGGACGCCTGGCTCGCCTCCCCGGACGCGGCCCCCACGGGCGGCGGCGAGAGCTTCACGGAGGTAGCCGAGCGCGTGTCGGCCGCCCGGGACGCCCTCGTCACGCGTTACGCGGGCCGCACGGTCCTCGTCGTCACGCACGTCACCCCGATCAAGACCCTGGTCCGGCTCGCCCTGGGGGCGCCCCCGGAGGCGCTGTTCCGCATGGAGCTGTCGGCGGCGTCCGTCTCGTCCGTCGCGTACTACGCCGACGGCAACGCCTCCGTACGCCTGCTGAACGACACGTCCCACCTGCGATAAGGGCACCGGGACAGCACTCGGCCCCACCGGCGGGGGGAAGGCCGGTGGGGCCGAGGCGGTTCCGGCGGGTCGGGGGATTACCGGCCGGAACCCGGGTCACCCGGCGTGCGGGCTACGTCCCCTACAAGGGTCGTGCCCCGAATACCGGGGAGCATGCACGGCGGTCCGCGACGGGTTCCCCCGCCGCCCCGCTCAGCCCCGCAGCGCCGCCGCCCCGGCGGCCAGCCGCTCCACGCGCGCCCAGTCCCGGGCCGCGACCGCGTCCGCCGGGACCATCCAGCTCCCGCCCACGCAGCCGACATTGGGCAGCGCCAGGTACGCGGGCGCGGAGGCGGCCGAGATGCCGCCCGTCGGGCAGAACCGGGCCTGGGGGAGCGGCGCGGAGAGGGCCTTCAGATAGGCCGTGCCGCCCGCCGCCTCGGCCGGGAAGAACTTCATCTCGGTGACCCCGCGCTCCAGCAGCGCGACCACCTCGGAGGTGGTCGAGACGCCCGGCAGGAACGGCAGCCCCGACCCCTTCATCGCGTCCAGCAGCGCGTCCGTCCAGCCGGGGCTGACCAGGAAGCGGGCCCCCGCCGCCACCGTGTCCGCCACGTTCCGCGCCGAGATCACCGTGCCCGCGCCGACGACCGCGTCCGGGACCTCCGCCGCGATGGCCCGGATCGCGTCCAGGGCGGCGGCGGTGCGCAGGGTCACCTCGATCGCCGGAAGCCCGCCCGCGACCAGGGCGCGGGCGAGCGGCACCGCGTCGGCCGCGTCCTCCAGGACGACGACGGGCACGACGGGGGCGAGGTCCAGCACGGAGGAGGTCATGCGCCCATCCTGCCCGGTGTGCGGCGCAGTACGCAACGAGCGTTGCGCAGGGTGCAACGTACGGTCAGTGGATCTCCGTCACGACCACATCGAGCTGCCACGGCCGCCCCGCCCGCGCGGGCGCCTCGGCCTCGACGGCGTACCCCAGGTCCCGCAGGGCGGTGACCAGCTCGGCGGGGCCGGCCGGACGGGCGCCCGCGAGCAGCAGGTCGCGCACCATCCGGCCCTTGGTCGCCTTGTTGAAGTGGCTGACCACGGACCGCTTCTCCACCCCGTCCACGAGCTGCGCGTGCAGCACCCGCACGCTCGCCGTGCGCTCCGCGACCCCGCCCTTCGGCTTCCACGCCGCCGTGTACGCGGACGAGCGCAGGTCCAGCACCAGCCCGCCGCCCGCCGCCTCCGGCATCACCTCCGCCATCGGCGTACGCCAGAACGCCCCGAGAGCGCCGAGGCCCGGCAGCTTCACGCCCATCGAGCAGCGGTACGGCGGAATCCGGTCGCCCACCCGCACCGCGCCCCACAGCCCGGAGAACACCAGCAGCGACTTCCCGGCGAGGCGTCGGGCGGCGGTGTCGAGCGAGTCCAGGCCGAGCGCGTCGTACAGGACACCCGTGTACAGCTCCCCGGCCGGACGCGTGCCCGCCGTCCGCAGCTCCGCGTTCTTCGCGATCTCGCCCCGCAGTCCCTCGCTGAGCCCCAGCACCTCCCGCGCCTTCTCCTCGTCGGCCACGCACAGCTCCACGAGCGCGTCCAGCACCTCGGCCCGCGCCCCGGCCAGACCGGGCAGCGACAGGGACTCGGGCTTCAGCGGTGCCCCGCGCCCCGAGGCGGCCTTTCCTTCGGAGGGCGGCAACAGCACGAGCACGGCGGATCTCCTTCATACGTACGGAAAGGGGCGCCGGCGCGGTGTGTGCGGACCGCCCGGATGCCCCCGGCCAGCGTACGGGGGCCGAGCGGCACGCCGTACGGGCGCACAGCCCTCCCGGAATGCCGCGCACCGCGCCCCGCCCTACGCTCGGGACCATGCCCCGCCGCCATCTGCACATGACCGGCGCAGCCGAGACCCCGTTGCGGGCGGCCCTGCGCGGCCTGCGCACCGAGCTGTCGCTCCCCGACGACTTCCCGCCCGATGTCCTCGCCGAGGCGGCGGACGCCGCGCGCGGCCCGGAACTCGGCGGCCACGCCGACGCGACGGACCTCCCGCTGTTCACCATCGACCCGCCCACCTCCACGGACCTCGACCAGGCGATGCACCTGGAACGCCGCGCCCACGGCTACCGCGTGCACTACGCCATCGCGGACGTGGCCGCGTTCGTGCGCCCCGGCGGCGCGCTCGACGCCGAGGCGCACCGCCGGGTGACCACGCTCTACTTCCCGGACGGCCGGGTGCCGCTCCACCCGGAGGTCCTGTCCGAGGACGCCGCCAGCCTGCTGCCCGGCCGGGTCCGCCCCGCGGTCCTGTGGGAGATCGACCTCGACCCGGAGGGCGCGGCGGTCGCGACCCGGGTGCGCAGGGCCCTCGTACGCAGCCGCGCCAAGCTCGACTACGCGGGCGTGCAGCGGCGGATCGACGCGGGCACCGCCGAGGAACCGCTCGCCCTGCTCCGGGACATCGGCACGCTGCGCGAGGAGCAGGAGGTGGCCCGGGGCGGGATCTCGCTCAACGTGCCCGAGCAGGAGATCACCGAGCACCACGGCACGTACGGCCTCGCCTACCGCGCCCCGCTCCCCGCCGACGGCTGGAACGCCCAGATCTCCCTGCTCACCGGCACGGCGGCGGCCCACCTCATGGCGGAGAGCGGCACCGGCATCCTGCGTACGCTGCCGGTCGCCCCGGACGGCGCGGTGGCCCGGCTCCGCCGCAGCGCCGAAGCCCTGCACATCGACTGGCCGCACCATGTCCCGTACGCCCGGCTGGTCCGCTCGCTCGACCCGGGCCGCACCGACCACGCGGCGTTCCTCCAGGACTGCACGACGCTGCTGCGCGGCGCGGGCTACACGGTCTTCGACGGCGGCGACCTGCCGGTCCCCGCCGTGCACGCGGCGGTGGCGGACCTGTACACCCACTGCACGGCACCGCTGCGCCGCCTCGTGGACCGTTACGCCTCCGAGCTGTGCGTCGCGGCCTGCGAGGACCGGGACCCGCCCGAATGGGTCCTGGCCGCCCTGCCCGCGCTGCCCAAGGAGATGGCGGAGGGCACGCGGCGCGGCAACACGGTGGAGCGGGAGTCCGTGGACCTGGTCGAGGCGGCGCTGCTCAAGGACAAGGTGGGCGAGGTCTTCGACGGCTACGTGGTGGACGTGAAGGAGAACGAACCGGCCACCGGCACCGTCCACATCGACGCCCCGGCGGTCGTCGCCCGCGTCGAGGGCACCGCGCCCCTTCCCCTGGGCGAGCGCCTGCGCGTCCGCCTCGCCCAGGCCGCCCCGGGCACGGCGAAGCCCCTGTTCGTCCCGGCCTGACGGCGTCTCGTACGATCGCGAGTTCGGCCCCCGCGCCCCGCGCCCGTACGACGGAAGGACCGGCGTGACCGACCGCGCCCGCCAGCACCAGATCCTGGCCGCCGCCCGCATGCTCCTGGAGCAGGAGGGCCCGGAGGCGCTGACCATGCGCCGGCTCGCGGGCCTGCTCGGCATCACGGCCCCGTCCCTCTACAAGCACTTCCCGGACAAGTCCTCGGTGGTGGACGCGCTGGCCGACGCGATGCTGACGGAGACCGCCGAGGCCCTGGAGGCGGCGGAGACGGCCGCCCCGGGCTCCTTCCCCGCCCTGGCCACGGCCTACCGCGCCCACGCCCTGGCCCACCCCCACCTCTACCGCCTCACCACGTCCCGCCCCCATCCCCAGGACGTGGAGGACCGCGCCACGGCCCCCTCTTCCGCGCCCTGGCCCCGGACACCCACCTGGCCCGCGCGGCCTGGGCCTTCGCCCACGGCATGGTCATGATGGAACTCAACGGCCGCTTCCCGACCCCGGAGTCCGTCACCACGGCCTGGACGGCGGGCATCACCGCGCTGGCGTCGAGCCGCCTCTGACCGCGCGGGGCCCTCCTGTGCCACGATCGGGGGAAACACTCCCATCTCACGGACGGCTGGTTCCGCGATGGCCCACTCTGGCGAGCGACCGAGGAAGGGGCGTGACATGTCTGCCATGCCGCACGAATCGCTCTCGCAGGCGGACGTCCTGCTTGAGGGCTTCCTGGCGCTGGATACGCCGGAGGGCTTCCGGGCGGAGCTGATCGAGGGGGAGATCGTCGTGACACCGCCGCCGGACGGGGATCATGAGGACTACATCGGGCTCATCCTGGAGCAGGTGATGGCTCATTCCCGCACGAGGATGCAGTTCGCAGGGAACAAGGGCCTGAAACTGAGCAGCGGCGGACGCTGCCCGAAGAACCATGCCATTCCCGACGGCACGTTTGCCCCGAAGGCCCTGCGGCTGTACCGGGGCGCGGCCTCATGGATGCCGTGCGAGGGGGTGGCTCTGGTCGTGGAAGTCACATCGTCCAAGCCGGCCGCCGACCGCGAGGCCAAGCGGCACTGTTACGCGAGGGGCCCGATCCCGCTGTACCTGCTGGTCGACCGGGAGGACTCGTCGGTGACGCTGTTCAGCGACCCGGAGGGCGACGACTACCGCCAGCACTGCACGGTTCCGTTCGGCAAGGCGGTCCGCCTTCCGGAGCCGTTCTCGTTCGACCTGGAGACGGCGGAGTTCATCTGACTCGGCCAGGTAGCATGGGCCCCACGGCAGACGAGCCGGGCGGACGGTCGCGTGGGGGTTTTCGGATCCTCCCGAGGAACGTCCGGGCTCCACAGGGCAGGGTGATGGCTAACGGCCACCCGGGGTGACCCGCGGGACAGTGCCACAGAAAACAGACCGCCCGGGACCTCGGTCCCGGGTAAGGGTGAAACGGTGGTGTAAGAGACCACCAGCGCCTGGGGCGACCCAGGCGGCTAGGTAAACCCCACCCGGAGCAAGGTCAAGAGGGGCCGTCGGAAGACGGCCCTGCGCGAACGTTCGAGGGCTGCCCGCCCGAGTTCGCGGGTAGACCGCACGAGGCCGGCAGCAATGCCGGTCCTAGATGGATGGCCGTCTCCCCGGCCGCCGCGAGGCGACCGGGCGACAGAACCCGGCGTACAGCCCGACTCGTCTGCCGCCACTCGTTTCTCCGCCGCCGTGCGGTGGTCTCCGTACGGTCGAGGGCCCCGCCGGTGCGGACACCGGCGGGGCCCTCGGTGGGTCAGGGCGTTCAGCAGGCGCCCTGGTCCTTCCAGACGCCCCAGTCGCCGGTGCTGCCCGGGGTCTCGTTCTGGGTCCACCACTGGGCCTTGTACTTGCGGCCGTTGTAGGAGACCTCGTTGCCCGCGTTGTAGACCGTGCCGGCCACGTACGCCGGGACCGAGCCGCAGGCACCGGCGGGCGGGTCCGTGGGGTCGGTGGTGGGCGGGGTGGTCGGGTCCGTCGGGTCGGTGGTCGGCGGGGTCGTGGGACCCGTGGTGGTGCCGCCGATCGCGGTGTTGATCTGGTTCAGCAGGGTGGCCTTGTCGTCCAGGCCGAGCAGGGAGTACATCATCGCGCCGGCCAGGCCGCGCTGCTTGGCGTAGTCGGCCCTGGCCTGGATGGACTTCTGGTCCAGGCCCGTGAAGAACTCGCCGTCCTTGTAGAAGTAGGACGCCTTGGCCTCGTCGTCCCAGTACGTCGTCGCCGGGTTGTCGACGATGCCGCCGAGCTCCTTGTAGTGCGCGATGCCGGCCTGCTGGCTGAGCGGGCGGGCGGAGGAGCCGCCGGTCGCGGACTGGGTCAGGCCGTGGGTGGTGCCCGCCGGGACGCCCTTCCAGCCGCGGTAGTAGAGCTCGTAGCCCAGGGTCAGCTTGTTCGCGGGGAAGCCGCCGGCGATGCCGTAGGCCGGCTTGCCGTCGAGCCAGGAGTCGACCGCGTTGTCGATCGAGTACTTCTCGGTGCCGGGCGCGACCGGGTCGGACGGGTCGTTGGAGCCCGAGTAGAGCGGGGACTGGTGGTACGTCGGCCCGTCGCCGTCCCAGGCGCCGTGCATGTCGTACGTCATCAGGTTCGCGTAGTCGAGGTACTGGCCGATCTTGTCGGTCTCGATGTTCGCGATCTTGTCCTGGCCGGCCCCGAAGGCGGCGGTCAGCAGGTACTTCTTGCCGCCGTTGGCAGCGCCGTACGCGTCGAGCTGCTTACGGAACTCGGCGAGCAGCAGCGTGAAGTTCCGCTTGTCCTCGGGGGCGTAGTGGTTGCCCAGGTGGCCGCCCGCGGAGGCGGGGTACTCCCAGTCGATGTCGATGCCGTCGAAGATGCCGGCCGCCGAACCGGCGCCGCCGAAGCCGCCCTCGACGGGCAGGTTGCCCTTGATGTACTGGTCGATGCAGGAGGAGACCAGCTTCTTGCGGCTCGCGTCCGTCTTCGCCGCGTCGCTGAAGTACTTGGAGTACGTCCAGCCGCCCAGCGAGATGTTGATCTTCAGGTGGGGGTACTTCGCCTTCAGCTCCTTGAACTGGTTGAAGACGCCCACGATCGGCTGGTCCCACTTGTCGGCCACGCCGTCGACGCTGTCCGCCGCGCTGAAGGACTTCTGGTAGTCGGCGTACGAGTCGCCCGCGCCGTCACCCGCGTTGGGGTTGTTGTCGTCGCCCGCCGCCTTGTTGGCCTCGAAGCACGTCAGGTCCGTCGGGTGGATGTTGCCGAAGGAGTAGTTGATGATGTCCAGCTTGCCGGCGATGCCCCGGGTGTCGAGCTGCTTCGGATAGAAGGCGTTGCCGTAGACGCTCCACTGGTCGTAGTACGCGATGCGCACGCCGCCGGAGGAAGCGGAAGCCGGTGCGTCGGCCGCCTGGGCCGAGCCGATGCCGACGGTCGCGGCGAGGCCGCCGGTGGCGAGGGCCGTGCTCAGGAGCGCGGCGATCAGAGTTCTACGGGGGTGCACGGGCGGCCTCCAGCGGGGGAGCGGGTGGTGCTGTGGATGGGCTGGAGCAGTGATAACCGGCCCGTGACCTGCGCGTCAACGATTCCAACGAGATTAGGACTAGACCAATTTGACGGCTCGTGGGGCGCGCCGAGCCCGTGTCGTCGCCGGGTGGCCGCCGGATGCCGTCGGTGACCAGCGGCTTAAGGATCACTTAAAAACGGCGGCACGAGTGGTTCAGTGACGAACCACTCGATGCCGAAAAGTGGAAGCGACGTCAACGCCGGCGGGCCCGGCGGCGAAGGCGGCGACCCCGCCGGGCCGGCTCCGTCACCTCAGAAGCTCACCGGCTCACGGATCAGCGGGCACGTCATGCAGTGCCCGCCGCCCCGGCCCCGGCCGAGCTCCGCGCCCACGATCTCCAGCACCTCGATGCCCGCCCGCCGCAGCAACGCGTTGGTCTGGGTGTTCCGGTCGTACGTGAAGACGACGCCCGGCTCCACCGCGACCGCGTTGTTCCCGCTGTCCCACTGCTGGCGCTCGGAGGCGTACACATCGCCGCCCGTCTCGATCACCCGCAGCCCCGGCAGCCCGAGCGCCCCGGCCACCACATCGGTGAACGGCCGGGACCCCTCGTCCACGATGTCCACGGGCACGGGGCCGCCCCCGCCCGGGCGCAGCGAGAAGCTGTGGACGGCGTCCACGATGCGCGGGTAGAGCGTCACGACGTCCCGGTCCGCGAAGGTGAACACGGTGTCCAGGTGCATCGCCGCCCGCAGCTTCGGCATGCCGGCGACGACGACGTGTTCCGCGGCGCCCTGCTCGAAGAGGGCGGCGGCCACCTGCGTGATGGCCTGGCGCGAGGTGCGCTCGCTCATGCCCATGAGGACGACGCCGTTGCCGACGGGCATGATGTCGCCGCCCTCGAACGTGGCCTGGCCCCAGTCCTTCTCCGGGTCGCCCCACCACACCGTGGCGTCCGCGAAGTCCGGGTGGAAGCGGTAGACGGCCTTCATCAGCAGGGTCTCGTCGTGCCGGGCGGGCCAGTACAGCGGGTTGAGCGTCACTCCGCCGTACAGCCAGCAGGTGGTGTCGCGGGTGTACAGCGTGTTGGGCAGCGGCGGCATCACGTACTCGCGCACCCCGGCCGACTCGCGGGCCAGGGCGACGTACGGCGGGCGGTAGTCGTCGGGGAGGTCCGTGGTGGCGAGACCGCCGATCAGGAACTCGGCGAGCGTGCGCGGGTCCAGGGTCTCCAGGAAGGCGCGGGTGGAGTCGATCAGCCCGAGGCCCGCCTCGTTGGCCGTGATCTTGCGGTCGAGCAGCCAGTCCCGCGCGCCCGGCACGGCCATCGTCTGCGCCAGGAGGTCGTGGAGCTCGACGACCTCGACCCCGCGCGCGGTGAGCGCGGCCACGAAGCCGGCGTGGTCCCGCTGGGCGTTCTCCACCCACATCACGTCGTCGAAGAGCAGGTCGGCGGCGTTGGTCGGGGTGAGCCTGCGGTGTGCCAGGCCCGGCGCGCACACCAGGACCTTGCGGAGCCGGCCGACCTCGGAGTGGACTCCGAGCGGGGTGCGGGAAGTGCTGTCACCGGTCATGTGCGGTCCTTCGCATACGGGTCGGGGTGCGGTACGGCTCAGAGGCTGATCCAGCCGGCCGCCAGGGCGATCACGCCCATGACCGCACCGGCCACCGATACGGCGCAGATCAGCAGCTCGCGGGGGGAGAAGGGGCGCCGGCCCTGCTCGCGGCGGGCCATGACGAACAGGATCGTGGCGGGGGCGTAGACGATGAAGGAGAGCAGGACGAACCGGAGCCCGGCCGCGTACAGCAGGAACGCCGTGTAGACGGTGGCGAGCACGGCGACGACGAGGTCGCGCCCGGTCGTCCGCCCCTGGGCGAGCGGATCCGGGGTGAGCGAGATCTTCAGCGCGAACGCGGCGGCCAGCAGGAACGGGATGAGGGTCAGCGCGCTCGTCATGTCCAGCGCGAAGTTGAACGCGTCGTCCGAGAGCAGCGTGACGACCAGCACCACCTGGACCAGCACGGTCGTCATGACCAGGGCCGGGACCGGCACGTCGTCGGCGGTGGCGCGGCGCAGGAAGCGCGGCATGTCGTGGTCCTGCGCGGCCACGTACAGCACCTCGGCGGCCATCAGCGTCCAGGCGAGATAGGCGCCGAGGACCGAGACGATCAGGCCGACGCTGACGAAGGCCGTGCCCCAGGTGCCGACGGCGTGCTCCAGGACGCCCGCCATCGAGGGCTGGCGCAGCTCGGCGATCTCGCGCATCGGCATGATGCCGTACGAGACGATGGTGACCGAGGCGAAGACGGCGAAGACGCTGAGGAAGCCGAGGACCGTGGCGCGGCCCACGTCCTTGCGGCGCTTGGCGTGCCGGGAGTAGACGCTCGCGCCCTCGACGCCGAGGAAGACGAAGACGGTGGCCAGCATCGTGCCGCGGACCTGGTCGAACAGCGAGCCCGCGTAGTCGGCGCCGCCCCAGTTGTCGGCGAACACGCCGGTGTCCAGGTAGAAGAGCGCGAGGACGACGAAGACCAGGATCGGGACGACCTTGGCGACGGTGACGATGCGGTTGATCGCCGCGGCCTCCTTGACGCCCCGGCGGATCAGCAGGAAGAAGCCCCAGAGGCCGATCGAGGACAGCACCGCGGCGAGCACGGTGTCCCCGTCCCCGAGCGCCGGCCAGATCGTGCCGATGGTCGACATGATCAGCACCCAGTACGTCACATTGCCGACGCAGGCGCTCGCCCAGTAGCCGAACGCCGAGAAGAACCCGAGGTATTCGCCGAACCCGGCCTTCGCGTACGCGTACACCCCGGCGTCCAGGTCCGGGCGGCGCACCGCGAGGAACTGGAAGGCGAAGGCCAGCATCAGCATGCCCGTGCCCGCGATGGTCCAGGCGATCAGCGCCCCCGCGACACCGGTCTCCGCCGCGAAGCGGCGGGGCAGCGAGAACACCCCCGCGCCGACCATGGAGCCGACGACCAGCGCGGACAGCGTCATCAGCGAGAGCTTCGCCGTGTGCGGCTGCTCCTCGGTGACTGCGGACATGGTCTGGGCCCTTCCTGGTGCGGGGGCTGCGGTCGCAGGGGCGGGCGGGGCCGGGGAGGGCGCCCCCATGGGGGTGAAATGTACCTTTCGTTGCGGTGTTGAGCCCCGCTGCCGGGCCGGTGTCCCCGGACCGGGGCGCGGCTTGACCCTCCCCTTACGTCAGGCTTGATGATCGGTCGCGAGGAAAGGGCAGGTGGATGAGTTATTCCGTGGGGCAGGTGGCGGCCTTCGCCGGAGTGACGGTGCGCACGCTGCACCACTACGACAGGTCGGGGCTGCTGTCGCCCAGCGGGCGCAGCCGGGCCGGCTACCGGCTGTACGACGAGGCGGACCTGGTCCGGCTTCAGCAGATCCTCTTCTACCGCGAACTGGGCTTCCCGCTGGACGGGATCGCCGAGATCTTCGAGGACCCGCAGGCCAACGCCCTGGACCAGCTGCGGGCCCGGCAGGAGCAGCTGGAGGCGGAGATCGCCAGACTGCGGCGGCTCTCCGAGGTGGCCCAGCGGGCGATCGAGGTGCAGCGGACCGGGGTCCCGCTGACTCCGCAGGAGCGCTTCGAGGTGTTCGGCGAGATCACCGCCGATCTGAGTTACGCCACCGAGGCGGCGCTCAAGTGGGCGGACTCACCGGGGCAGCGGGAGTCGATGGCCCGGGCCGCCGCGCACACCAAGGAGGACTGGCGGCGGCTCATGGGCGAGGCCACGGCCTGGCGCGCCGAGCTGCTGGCCGCCTTCGACGACGGCGAGCCGAGCGACGGCGAACGGGCCATGGACCTCGCCGAGGAGCACCGGCTGCACGTCTCCCGCTGGTTCACCGCCTGCCCGCCCGACATGCACCGGCGCATCGCGGACGACTTCGCCGCCGATCCGCGCGCCTTCGCCCTGGTCGTCCCGCCGACCCGGCAGCGCCCCGGCCTGGCCGCCTACCTGTGCAAGGCCGTCCACGCCAACGCGGCCCGGCGGGTGGACGGCGGCGACGACCGACGAGCCGGACCGGCCGACGAGCCGGAGCGGCCGACGAGCCCGAGGAGAACCGATGAGAATACTGATCGCCGCCGCCGGATCGCGCGGTGACATCGCGCCCTACACGGGCCTGGGCGCCGCACTCCGCGCGGCCGGCCACGAGGTCGCCCTCGCCACGACCGACACCTTCGAGCCCCTGGTCCGCGCCGCCGGGCTGGACTTCCGCGCCCTCCCGGGCAACCCGGCGAAGGGCGGCGGCGGGAGCGGGGACAAGCGGGAGCTGATGCGGGCCGCCTCCGCGTTCATCACGGACCTGGGCCAGGGGTTCGCCGACGCGACGGCCGACGGCACGGATCTGCTGCTGCTCTCGACCACGACCGCCCCGCTGGGCTGGCACCTCTCCGAGGCCACGGGCACCCCGAGCATCGGCGTCTACCTCCAGCCCACCGCGCCGACCGGCGACTTCCCGCCCGTCGTCACGGGCACCCGCTCGCTGGGCCGCCCCGGCAACCGCCTGGCCGGCCGCCTCGCCCTCCGGATGACCGACCGCCTGTACGCCCCGGCGGTGACCGCGCTCCGCGAACGGCTCGGGCTGGCCCCGGCCAAGCCCTCCGACACGCGCCGCCGCCGGGAGCGCGCCGACTGGCCGGTCCTGCACGGATTCAGCTCCGCGCTGGTGCCCCGGCCCGCCGACTGGCGCCCCGGCCTCCAGGTGGTCGGCACCTGGTGGCCGCACCACGACCCGGACGGGCCACTGCCCCCGAGGCTCGCGGACTTCCTGGGGGCCGGAGCCCCGCCCGTCCTCATCGGCTTCGGCAGCATGGCGGCCGGCGAGGGGGAACGGCTCAGCGAACTCGCCGTGCGGGCCCTGCGCCGGGCCAGGCTGCGCGGCATCCTCCAGTCCGGCAGCGCCGGGCTCGCCGCCGAGGGCGACGACGTGCTCACCATCGGGGACGTACCGCACGCCCCGCTCTTCCCGCACCTCGCCGCCGTGGTCCACCACGCCGGGGCCGGCACCTCGGCCGCCGCGCTGCGGGCCGGGGTCCCCGCGGTGACCGTGCCCGTGACCGCCGACCAGCCGTTCTGGGCCGGCCGCCTGGCCGCCATCGGCGCCGCCGACGAACCGATCCCCTTCCGCACCCTCACCGCCGACCGCCTCGCCGACGCCCTCGACCGCGTCGTCCGGCAGCGGGCCCACCGGGAGGCGGCCGCGAAGGGCGCGGAGCGGATGGCCGCGGAGGACGGGGCGGCGGAGACGGTGGAGGCGGTGCGGCGGCTCAGCGGTGCGTCAGTACGTTGACCACGCGGCCGTTCGGGTCGCGGACGAAGAAGCGGCGCACGCCCCACTCCTCGTCGTGCGGGCCGTACACGATCTCGGCCCCTTCACGGACGAGCGCGGCGTGCACCGCGTCGACGTCGGCCACCTCCACGCTGAGGTCCGGATCGACCGGACCGGTCTCGTCCTTGGTCATGAAGCTGATCTGGGCGGCCGGCTGGGTGGGCGAGGCGAGGGTCATGATCCAGCCATGGTTCATGACCTCCTCGAAGCCGAGCAGGCCGTAAAAGGCGCTGCTGTCCCGCAGGGCGGACGCGTCCGCCCCGGCTCCTACCGGGATGTTGGGGACAACACGGTGCACGGACATGAGCCACTCCTGTCACATGGATGACGTTCGGTCGCCCGCCCCACATTAGGACGCGGCTCCAGAGGGACTCGAGAGGCGGATGGGAGGGTGGCCGGAAACTGTCGGGCGCCGGGGCAAACTGGCCAGGTCACAGCCGGCCCGGGGCCATCCCGGCCCATCGAACCGCAGCCTTCCGGGGGTGCCCCATGGTCCATTTCCCCTCCCGCGCCACCGGGGTGGAGCTCCGGCGGATGGCCCACCGCCCGGACGTGCGGGACCTCTTCGCGACCGGTGTGGCCCGGCTGAGCGACACCCGGTTCCGCGTGCCCGCGCACTGGCCGCGCGCCCACCGCTTCTTCGGCCCCGTCGCCGGTCACCAGGACCCGCTGCTGATCGCGGAAACGATGCGGCAGGCGGCCATACTGGTCTGCCACGCCGAGCTGGGGGTGCCGCTCGGCGACGCGTTCGTGATGTGGGAGCTGCGCTACACCACCGCCGCCGGACACCTCGTGCTCGGCGGCGGGCCCTGGGACGTCATGGTGGAGGTGAACTGCTCCGACATCCGCCGCCGGGGCAGCGGTCTCGGCTCGATGCGCGTCGGCTTCGTGCTGCGCCGGGACGGGGCGGTGCTCGCCGTCTGCGGCTCGCGGATCAGCTGCACCTCGGCCGCCGCCTACCGCCGCCTGCGCGGCCACCGGCCCACCGCCGCCGCGCCCCCGCCCCCGGCGCTCGCGCCGCGCACCGTCGGCCGGACCGCCGAGCGGGACGTCGTCCTCGCGCCCCCCGCCGCCCCCGGGCGCTGGCAGCTGAGGCTCGACACCGGGCACCCGACGCTGTTCGGCCGCCCCAACGACCACGTCCCCGGCATTCTGCTCCTGGAGGCGGCCCGGCAGGCGGCCAACGCCACCGTGCCCGGCTTCCTCCCGGTCACCCTGCGCTCCGACTTCCTCCGGTACGTGGAGCTGGACCGGCCCTGCTGGATCGAGGCGGCGACCGCACCGGCCGGGGTGCTGGTGCGGGCGGTGCAGGACGGGGAGACGGTCTTCACCTGCGCGCTCGGCGGGCCGGACTGAGCGGGGGTCAGGCGGGGTCCGGCAGCCGGGTGCCCGTCCCGCTCACCCGCACCCGCGCGTCACCCGCCCCCAGCGTCACGGTGAGCGTGCCGGGGCGGCCCATGTCCTCGCCCTGGTGCAGGGTCAGCACGGCGGCCTCCGGCACGAGGGCCAGCTCCCGCAGATACGCCCCGAACGCGGCCGCCGCCGCACCCGTCGCCGGGTCCTCCACGACGCCGCCGACCGGGAACGGGTCGCGGACGTGGAACACCGCGTCGGAGGCCCGCCACACCAGCTGAACGGTCGTCAGGTCCAGCCGGTGCATCAGCGCTTCCAGGCGCGCGAAGTCGTAGTCCAGCGCGGCCAGCCGCTCCCGGGTGGCCGCGGCCAGCACGAGGTGGCGGGCGCCGGCGTACGCGATCCGGGGCGGCAGGGCCGGATCGAGGTCGGCGGCCGGCCAGTCCAGCGCCGCCAGCGCCTCCGCGAGGTCGCCCGCGGCCACGTCCTCGACGCGCGGTTCCACGCTGGTCAGCGTCGCCCGCAGCTCGTCGCCCTCGCGGACCACGGTGACCGGCACCGTACCGGCGGGCGTCGCGAACTCCACCTCGCCCGGCCCGTCCCGCTCGGCGAGCGCGAGGGCGGCGGCGACCGTCGCGTGCCCGCAGAACGGCACCTCGGCCTTCGGGCTGAAGTAGCGGACCACGTAACCGCGCGCACCGGGCTCCGACGCCTCGGTGCGCCCGGTCAGGAACGCGGTCTCGCTGTAGCCGAGGTCCGCCGCGACGGCCAGCATGGCCGCCTCGTCGAGACCGGAGGCGTCGAGCACCACCCCGGCGGGGTTGCCGCCCTCGGGGTCGGCGGAGAACGCGGTGTAACGCAGGATGCCCGTCGCGGGGAGATCACTCATGTGCGCCTCAACCGCGCGCCCGGCGACGGCATTCCCGGTGCGCGGGTCAGCCCCGGCCCACGTACGGCATCGCCGTCGCCATCACCGTCGCGAACTGGACATTCGCCTCCAGGGGCAGCTCCGCCATGTGCAGCACCGTGCGGGCCACGTCGTCGGCCGCCATCACCGGCTCCACGGCCAGTTCGCCGTTGGCCTGGAGGGTGCCCGTCCGCATCCGTTCCGTCATGTCCGTCGCGGCGTTGCCGATGTCGATCTGGCCGCAGGCGATGCGGTACGGACGCCCGTCCAGCGACAGCGACTTCGTCAGGCCGGTGATCGCGTGCTTTGTCGCGGTGTACGCCACCGAGTGCGGGCGCGGCGTGTGCGCGGAGATGGAACCGTTGTTGATGATCCGTCCGCCCCGCGGGTCCTGCTCCTTCATCTGCCGGTACGCCGCCTGCGCGCACAGGAACGCCCCCGTCAGGTTGACGTCGACCACCCCGCGCCAGTCCTCGTACGCCAGCTCCTCGACGGGCCCGCCGGGGCCGAACGTCCCCGCGTTGTTGAAGAGCAGGTCGAGGCGGCCGGCCCACTCCCGTACGGACGAGAACAGCGCGTCCACGTCCTCCGGGCGGGTCACGTCGGCCGGGACGGTGATCATCCGGGCCTCGGGGCCCGCCTGCGCGGCGGTCTCCGCGAGCGGTTCGGGACGGCGGCCCGCGAGCGCCACCGACCAGCCCGCCCCGGCCAGCGCGAGCGCCACCGCGCGGCCGATGCCGGAGCCGGCGCCCGTGACCACAGCCACCCTCGACGGGGAGTCCTCCACGGAATTCAACAGACTGTTGCTCATGCTGCCGCAGCGTACGCGCAGCCCCGGCGGGGTGATTCAGGGCGGGGCCCCGGCGATTCCCGCGCCCGTACCGAGCCGGACGATGATCATGGATTTGGCCGCGAACGCGGAGTTTGCCCCTGGGGGCACCATCCTGCCGCACTCCTCATCCGGGCGACGCCCGCGCGACGCGAACACGTCAGCCTCCGGATGCGCCGGGCCGCTGGACTTCCCCCACACCACCAGTCAGGGGAGGGACAGATGACGCACTCATCGCCACAGCAGGAGCTGCGCGACGCGGCCCGGCACACGGACCGCCGCCGCTTCCTCACCGTCACCGGAGCCGCCGCCGCGCTCGCCTTCTCGGTCGGCCTGCCCGCCGCCGGGACCGCGAGCGCCCGCGAGATGCGGGCCCGGGAGATCGGCGAGGACCCGTTCACGCTCGGCGTCGCGTCCGGCGACCCGCTGCCCGGCTCCGTGCTGCTCTGGACCCGGCTCGCCCCCCGCCCGTTCGAACCCGGCAGCGGCCTCCCGGACGCCCGCGTCGAGGTCGGCTGGGAGGTGGCGTACGACGAGCGGTTCCACCGCGTCGTGCGGCGCGGCACCACGTACGCCCACCCGGAGTTCCACCACAGCGTCCACGTCGAGGTGCAGGGCCTCGCCCCGGACCGGGTGTTCTACTACCGCTTCCGCGCCGGACAGTGGACGAGCCCGGCCGGCCGCACCCGTACGGCACCGGCGCCCGGCGCCCGCAAGCGGGAGCTGGCCCTGGCCGCCGTCTCCTGCCAGGCGTACCACGACGGCTACTTCACCGCGTACCAGCACCTCGCCCGGGAGGACGTGGACGTCGTCTTCCACCTCGGCGACTACCTCTACGAGTACGCCGTCACCGCGACCGGCGGCGCCCGCAACTACACCGACCGCACGCTGCCCGCGCTGTTCAACCGGGAGACCGAGACGCTGGAGGACTACCGGCTGCGGTACGCCCTCTACAAGTCCGACCCGGACCTGCGCGCCGCCCACGCCGCGCACCCCTTCGTCGTCACCTGGGACGACCACGAGACCGAGAACAACTACGCGGGCGACATCCCCGAGAACAGCGTGCCGCCCGAGGAGTTCCTGATCCGCCGGGCCGCCGCCTACCGCGCGTACTGGGAGAACCAGCCGCTGCGCGCGCCCCAGCGCCCGACCGGCCCCGACATGCGGCTCTACCGCCGCCTGAGCTTCGGCCGGCTCGCCCAGTTCGACGTACTCGACACCCGGCAGTACCGCAGCGACCAGGCGTACGGCGACGGCTGGCAGACCCCCGGACCGGAGTCCGAGGACCCGAAGCGCACCCTGACCGGCGCCACCCAGGAGCGCTGGCTCATCGACGGCTGGCGCCACTCGCACGCCACCTGGAACGTCGTGCCCCAGCAGGTCACCTTCGCCCAGCGGCGCGACGTGCCCACCGACGCGTTCAAGCTGTCGATGGACTCCTGGGACGGCTACCCGGCCTCCCGCGACCGCATCCTCCAGGGCGCCGAGCGCGTCGGCGTGGACAACCTCATGGTCCTCACCGGCGATGTGCACGTCAGCTACGGCTTCGACATCAAGCGGGACTTCGACGACCCGGCGTCGCGCACGATCGGCACCGAGATCGTCACCACGTCCATCACCAGCGGGAAGGACGGCTCCGAGAAGCCGTCCAACTACAACAACCTGATGGCGGCCAACCCGCACCTGAAGTTCTA
This sequence comes from Streptomyces drozdowiczii, assembly GCF_026167665.1. Lineage (NCBI taxonomy): Bacteria > Bacillati > Actinomycetota > Actinomycetes > Kitasatosporales > Streptomycetaceae > Streptomyces > Streptomyces drozdowiczii. Next base: position 4,993,356 of record NZ_CP098740.1, read on the forward strand.
CAACGGCCGCCGCGGCTACGCCGTCGTCACCCTCCAGGAGCGGGCGGCCCGCGCCGACTTCCGTACGGTCTCGGCCGTCACCACGCCGGGCGCCCCCGTCACCACCGCCGGCTCCTACGTCACCGAGGCCGGCCGCCCGGGCCTGAAGCCCGCCTAGACCGCGTCCACGGGATAGCGGACGCCGATGCGGTCACGGACCGCGTCGAGCGTCCGCATCACCGCGAGCGAACCCTCCAGCGGGACGAGCGGGGACTCCGTCTCGCCCGCCAGGACCGCCCGCATCACCTCGGCCGCCTCGTACTGCATCCCCGAGAGCCCCGCGGACCCGGGCCCGAGGTGACCTCCTCGGGCTCGGCGCCCGCCCGGTGCAGCACGAAGCCCTCCGGGTGGAAGAAGCTGTGCGGGATGTCGATGCGCCCGGCCGTCCCGATCACCGTCGCGGCCGTCGGGTGGTGCCCGACGATCGAGCAGGACAGCAGCGCCGTGGCGCCCGAGTCCCAGCCCAGCAGCATCCCGGTGTTCAGGTCCACGCCCTCCGGCGACAGCAGGGCGTCCGCCTGCACCCGGTCCGGCTCGCCCAGCAGCAGCTGCGCGAACGACACCGGATAGACGCCCAGGTCCAGCAGCGCCCCGCCGCCCAGCCGGGGATCGCGCAGCCGGTGGTCCGGGGCCAGGTCCGCCGCGAAGCCGAAGTCGGCCTGCACGGTCCGGATCTCCCCGATCGCCCCGTCCCGCACCAGCTCGGTGAGGCGCCGGACCACCGGGTTGCAGTAGGTCCACATCGCTTCCATCAGGAAGACCCCGCGGTCCCGGGCCAGCTTCACCAGCTCCCGCGCCTCGCGCTCGTTCAGCGTGAACGCCTTCTCGCACAGCACGTGCTTCCCGGCCTCCAGCGCGAGCGCGGCGGCCTCCCGGTGCGCGGAGTGCGGCGTGGCCACGTACACCACGTCGACCTCGTCGTCCGCGACCAGACCGGCCCAGTCGCCGTACGCCCTCGGTATCCCGAACCGCTCCGCGAACGCCCGCGCCGAGGCGTTCGAGCGGGACGCCACGGCCACCACCTCCGCACCGGGCAAGGCCAGCAGATCGGCGGTGAACGTCGCCGCGATCCCGCCGGTCGCCAGCACGCCCCAACGGACAGTCCTGCTCATGCACGCTCCCAAAAAGGTGTCGACCATCCCCGCCGAGCTGAGAGCATAGAGCCGGATTCAACGACTATGGAGACGAGAATGCCGGAGAGCGGCCTCACCGGGGCCCCGCACATACGCACCACCGACACCACCCCGCAAGGGACCCCTCCCACCGGCAGAGCCACCACCGCCGCCCGGCGCACCGGCCTCCTCGTCACCCTCGTCCTCGGCGGCCTCACGGCGCTCCCGCCGCTGTCGATGGACATGTACCTCCCGGCGCTCCCCGCCGTCACGGACTCGCTGCACGCGCCCGCCGCCACCGTCCAGCTCACCCTGACCGCCTGCCTCACCGGCATGGCGCTCGGCCAGGTCGTCGTCGGCCCGATGAGCGACCGCTGGGGCAGGCGCCGCCCGCTGCTCCTCGGCATGGCCGTGTACGTACTGGCCACCGCGCTCTGCATCTTCGCCCCGTCCGCCGGGCTCCTCATCGCCTTCCGCCTCATCCAGGGGCTCGCGGGCGCGGCCGGCATCGTCATCTCCCGCGCCGTGGTCCGCGACATGTACGACGGCGTCGCGATGGCCCGGTTCTTCTCCACGCTGATGCTGATCTCCGGCGTCGCCCCCGTCATCGCCCCGGTCATCGGCGGCCAGGTCCTGCGCCTCACCGACTGGCGCGGCATCTTCGGCGTGCTGACCGGCGTCGGCCTGCTGCTCACCTTCGTCGTCTGGAAGTGGCTCGGCGAGACCCTGCCGCCCGCCGAACGCCACACCGGAGGCATCGGGGACGCGCTGCGCACCATGCGCACCCTGCTCGCCGACCGCGTCTTCACCGGCTACATGATCGCGGGCAGCCTCGCCTTCGCCGCCCTCTTCGCGTACGTCAGCGCCTCGCCGTTCGTCATCCAGGAGATCTACGGCGCCTCACCGCAGACCTTCAGCCTGCTGTTCGGCATCAACTCCATCGGGCTGATCACGGTCGGCCAGATCAACGGCAAGCTGCTCGTCGGCCGGGTCAGCCTGGACAAGGCCCTCACCTGCGGGCTCGTCGTCATCGTGGCCGCCGCGACCGCGCTGCTCCTGATGACCTCCGGCGTCTTCGGCGACGTCGGTCTCGTGCCGGTGGCCGCCGGGCTCTTCGTGCTGATGTCGGCGATGGGCCTCGCGATGCCCAACACCAACGCCCAGGCCCTGATGCGCACCAAGCACGCCGCCGGCTCCGCCTCCGCGCTGCTCGGCACCTCGCAGTTCCTGATCGGCGCCGTCGCCTCCCCGCTCGTCGGGATCGCGGGCGAGGAGACCGCGGTCCCGATGGCGGTCGTCCAGCTGGTCTGCGCGGCAGGCGCGCTGCTCTGCTTCCTTGGCTTGTGCCGCCCCTGGCAGCGTCCCTCGGCGATCTGAGCGGGCCTCCACCCCGCCTACAATTCACCGGTGATCGCCACCCTCCCCACCGCGGACGCCCTGCGCGCGGCCCTCGCCGGGCTCCTGGACGGGCTGCCGCCCAAGCAGGCCGGCAAGGCCGTCGACCGGCTCATCGCCCACTACCGGGGCACGATCCCCACCGACGCCCCGGTGCTCCGCGACCGCTCGGACGTGGTCGCGTACGCGGCGTACCGGATGCCCGCCACCTTCGAGGCGGTACGGTCCGCCCTCGACGCGCTCCGTGACGCCGCCCCCGACTGGGCGCCCGCCACGCACACCGACGTCGGCGGCGGCACCGGGGCGGCGAGCTGGGCCGTCGCGGGGGAGTGGGAGGGCCACCGCACCACCGTCCTGGACTGGGCCGAGCCCGCGCTCGCCCTCGGCCGCGAACTGGCCGCCGCCTCCGGAGCACCCGCCCTGCGCACCGCCGACTGGCGGCGGGCCCGCATCGGCGAGGACCTCGACCTCGCCCCGGCGGACCTGGTCACGATCTCCTACGTGCTCAACGAGCTGACCGCCCCCGCCCGCACCGCGCTCATCGACGCCGCCGCCCGGGCCGGCCAGGCCGTCGTGGTCGTCGAGGCCGGCACCCCCGGCGGCTACGCCCGCGTCATCGAGGCCCGCGACCGGCTGATCGCCGCCGGGCTCACCGTCGCCGCGCCCTGCCCGCACAGCGGCGCCTGCCCCATCGAGCCGGGCACCGACTGGTGCCACTTCTCGGCCCGGGTCAGCCGCTCCTCGCTGCACCGGCAGGTCAAGGGCGGCTCACTGGCGTACGAGGACGAGAAGTTCAGCTACGTCGTCGCCACCCGGTTCACGCCCCTGCCCGTAGCCGCCCGGGTCGTCCGCAGGCCCCAGATCCGCAAGGGGCAGGTGCTCCTCGACCTCTGCACCCGCGACGAGGGCCTGCGCCGGGACACGGTCACCAAGCGGCACGGCGCCCTGTACCGCGCCGCCCGGGACACCGACTGGGGCGACCCCTGGCCGCCCCCGGAGGACGCGGTCTAGCCGTTCGCCTCCGGGCCGCGCAACTCCTGCGTGCAGCACTTCACGCTGCCGCCGCCCTTCAGCAGCTCGCTCAGGTCCATCGGCACCGGCTCGAAGCCGCGCGCCCGGAGCGGATCGAACAGCCCCGTCGCGGCCTGCGGCAGCAGTACGTGGAGCCCGTCGCTCACCGCGTTCAGGCCGAGCGCCGCCGCGTCCGCGTCCCCGGCGATCAGCGCGTCCGGGAAGAGCCGCGCCAGGACCGCCCGGCTGCCCGGCGAGAAGGCGGGCGGGTAGTACATGACCTCGTCGGCCGCCTCGTCCAGCACGCACAGGGCCGTGTCCAGGTGGTAGTAGCGCGGGTCCACCAGGTCGAGGCCGATCACGGGGCGCCCGAAGAACTCCTGCGCCTCCGCGTGCGAGAGCGGCGACGACCGGAAACCCCGGCCCGCCAGCACGAAGGAGGCGGTCACCGCGAAGTCGCCCTCGCCCTCGTTGACGTGGTCCGGCTCGTGGACCTCGGTGAAGCCGTGGCCGAGGAACCAGTCCCGGTGGGCGGCCGCCTCCTCGAACCGCTCCTGGTACGCGAAGCGGGCGCCCAGCACCCGGCCGTCGATCACCGTGGCCCCGTTCGCCGCGAACACCATGTCCGGCAGGTCCGGCCGCGGCTCCAGCAGGTCGACGGTGTGGCCGAGGGCGCGGTAGCGGTCGCGCAGGTCCTCCCACTGGGTCTGCGCCAGCGGCAGGTCGACCGGCTTGGTGGGATCCATCCACGGATTGATGGAATACGTCACCTGGAAGTGGGCAGGGGCACACATCAGATAGTGCCGGGGCGTGGCTGCACGAGTCATGGAGGCTCCCCACGGATCGTCGCGGCGGCTGGTGGCCGCCGCGGCCGGTGCGTCGCACGGGTGTGTGCGTGCACTCATGGTGCGCCGTCCGGGGCCCCGGCGCTGTGGTCCGAACGGGTGGTTCGCGCGGACGCGGCCCCGGGGGCCTGTCGTGGCCGGTCACCACCTGTGCTCTTTCATGACAAAGCGTGTGATAGTGCCCCCCGTGCGGCATCGGCCCTCCCACCCCGCTTCCCGACTCTGGCCACCTGAGGCGCAGGATGGTGGGACCATGGGCAGGGGCAACGCAAAGGCAAGGGGATAGATGGGCGCCGATTTCGGCCGTAATCGCGGCTCAGAGAGCAAGATTTCCCAGTGGCTGCGGCGACGACCCAAGCCGCAGCAGCGTGAGGTCGACGAGACCGCACGGGAGGCGCTGCTCCTGGCTGTCGCCGAGGCCGGAATGCCGATCGCACCCGCCGCGCACCCGGTCGGCTACCGATGTTCGTGCGAACGCATCGGCTGTCCCACCCCGGCCCGCCATCCGCTCTCCTTCGCCTGGCAGACGCAGTCCACCACCGACCGCGCCCAGATCGAGCGCTGGGCCCGCAGCCAGCCGCAGGCCAACTTCATCACCGCGACCGGCATGATCCACGACGTCCTCGACGTCCCGCTGGCGGCCGGCGAGCAGGCCCTCGAACGGCTCCTCGCCGCCGGGATCGAGGTGGGCCCCGTGGCCCGCTCCGGCGACGACCGGATGCTGTTCTTCACCGCGACGCGCGGCACCCCGGAGGACGAGGACGAGTGGTGGCCGTGCGAGCTGGACTGCCACCCCGAGACCATGGACGAGCATCCCGGCCTGCGCTGGCACTGCCGGGGCAGCTACGTCCTGCTGCCCCCGGCCCAGCTCCCCGGTGAGCTGGACGTCGCCTGGCTGCGCGGCCCCGAGCACCCGCTGCCGGATCCGCTGACGCTCCTGGAGACGCTGACGGACGCCTGCGCGCGGTTCGTCGGCTCCGAGGGCCAGAGCGAGGTCGACCACGAATCGGTGGCCTGGCCGCTGCGCCGGTAGCCGGGGCCGAGGGCTTTGCGTCGAGGCCCTTACGAGCCCTCCGCCGAGGTCAGCCCGGGCAGTCGGCTGAGCACGGTCACCCGGCCCGTGCCGGCGCCCTTCTTCGGCACGTACACCAGCTGGCTGGAGACCCGCTCCTTGGTCAGCGTGCTCTTCACCTCACCGGTGAGCAGCGCCTCCACATCGGGGTCGACCGCCGGGCGCAGCCCCCGCGCGGCGGTCTGCCGCTCGAAGTGCCGGCTGCTGAAGAAGACCAGCGCCCCGCCGTCCTCGGTGACCAGCCCCAGCGGGGCGTACGCACCGGCGTCCAGCGGCTGGTCGGCGTACTGGTACGAGAATCCGGCCCGCCGGGTGTTCAGCCGGGCCTCCCGCCACCCCGAGGTGGCCGCCCCCGGCGCGAACACGTCCGGGGCGCCCTTCTGGAGGTACTGCGTGTAGCGCGTGCCGAGGTCGCGCGGGGCCACGGCCAGGCCCGGTCCGTCCGCCGCGACCGGCGCGGCGTCCGGCGCGAGGGCGGGCAGCCGGTTCTTGGCGACGACCGACAGATAGGCGGCCTTCCAGCCCGCGTCGGGGCCGGTCTTCGTGAACGCCAGCAGCCAGCGGCTGTTCCGCCCGCTCTCGTCCGTATCGCGGTTGGCGTCCGTGTCGGCGAGGAACCAGCGCGGCCAGCCCGCCTTCTCGGGGATGACGAAACGGGCATCGGTCAGCTTCAGCGGCTGGTGCCGGGAGTTGCCGGTGGGCGCTATCCGGTGCCGGGCCTTGAGCCCCGCCTGGTTGACGGCGCCGAGGGGGCCGGTGACCACGGCCGCGTCCAGCGCCGGATCGTACGCCTTGTCGGCGGCGTTGTACGCGGCGGTGAACTCCTTCAGCGCCCGGGCGGCCTCAGTCCTCGTCGCCGCCGGTACGACTTCCCGCTCGCCGTGCACCGTCACGCACCCGCTCGCCGTCAGGCTCAGCACCGTCGCCACCGCGAGCCCCGCCGCCCGCCGCACCGGCCCCAGACTTCTCATCCGCTGCTTTCCGCGCCTTCTGATCCGTCGCCACTGACCGTCCGAACCCTACCGGGGACAGGAACAGCGCGAGGGTCGGGACGAGATACAGCGCCCAGACGGTGAGTTGGAGGACGGTGGGGTCCGGCTGGAAGTTGAACGTGCCCTTCAGCAGCGTCCCGTACCAGCTGTCCGGCGGGATCGTGGAGCTGATGTCGAACGCCCGGTTCTGGAGTCCGCCCAGGAACTCCGCCTCCTGGAGGTCGTGCACGCCGTACGCCAGCACACCGGCGGCGACGACCACCAGCATCCCGCCGGTCCAGGTGAAGAACTTCGCCAGGTTGATCTTCAGTGCGCCCCGGTAGAACAGCCACCCCAGCACGACCGCCGTGACGATGCCGAGCACCGCGCCGATCATCGGGTGCCAGCCGTCGTCCGCCGCGTGCACCGCCCGCCACACGAACAGCGAGGTCTCCAGGCCCTCCCGGCCGACCGCCAGGAGCGCGGTCGCGACGAGCGCGCCGGTGCCCATGGCGAGCGCCGCGTCCAGCTTGCCGTGCAGCTCCGCCTTGAGATGGCGGGCGGTCCGCCGCATCCAGAAGACCATCCACGTCACCAGGCCCACCGAGACGATGGACAGCGAACCGCCCAGCGCCTCCTGCGCCTTGAACGTCATCTCCTGCGAGCCGAACTCGAGACCGGCGCCGAAGCCCAGGCTGACGACGACCGCGATGGAGACGCCGATCCAGATGGGCAGCAGCTTGTCGCGGTTGCCGGTCTTCACCAGGTACGCGATGAGGATGCAGACGACCAGGCTGGCCTCAAGGCCCTCACGCAGCCCGATCAGGAAGTTGCTGAACACGTCTCGGTTCCCTTTCCGCTTCGAGTCCCGTTACGAGAACAGCGCCCGGCCCCACCAGTCGTCCTTGTCGCGGACGCCCGGCGGAACGGCGAAGTGCGCCGAACCCACGTGCTGGATGTACTCGTTGAGTGCGTCGTGTGCCGCCAGGCGCCGTTGCAGGGGAACGAACGCCTTGCGGGTGTCGCGCTGGTAGGCCAGGAAGAACAGCCCCGCGTCGAGCCGGCCGAGGCCGTCGGTGCCGTCGGTGAAGGAGTAGCCCCGGCGCAGGATCGTCGCCCCGCCGTTGCTGTCCGGGTGGGCGAGGCGCACATGCGCGGTCGGCAGCATCGCCTTCAGGAACGGCTCGTCGCGCTCCTTCGACTTCCCGACCGGCGCGCCCTCGCCCTTGTCGCGGCCGAAGACGTCCTCCTGCTCCTGGAGCGAGGTGCGGTCCCAGGTCTCGATGTGCATCCGGATGCGCCGGGCCACCAGGTACGAACCCCCGGTCATCCACTCAGGACCGTCCCCGTCCCCGACCCAGACGTGCCGGGAGAGGGCGGCCGTGTCGGTGCCGGAGATGTTCCGGGTGCCGTCCTTGAAGCCGAGCATGTTGCGCGGGGTCTGGGCGTCCGGCGTGGTCGAGGACGTCTTGCCGAAGCCCAGCTGCGACCAGCGGATCGCGACGCGGCCCATGCCGATCCTGGCGAGGTTGCGGATGGCGTGCACCGCCACCTGCGGGTCGTCCGCGCACGCCTGGACGCACAGGTCGCCGCCGCTGCGGGACCTGTCGAGGTTGTCGCCGGGGAACTTCGGCAGGTCCACCAGCGCCTCGGGCCGCCGCCCTTCGAGCCCGAACCGGCCCTTCGCGAACAGCGAGGGCCCGAAGCCGAGGGTCAGCGTCAGCCGGGACGGCTTCAGCCCCAGCGCCTCGCCCGTGTCGTCCGGCGGCGCCTCGGGCAGGCCCCCGTAGGCCCCGTCGCCGACCGCGTGCCCGGCGGTCATCCGCTCGGCCGCCCGGGTCCACTCCTTGAGCAGCGCGACCAGTTCGGTCCGGTCCTTCGTCGTCACGTCGAACGCGGCGAAGTGCAGCCGGTCCTGGACGGCGGTGGCGATTCCGGTCTGGTGCGCCCCGTGGAACGGCACGGCGGCGCCGCTGTCCGCGGCCGCGGCCCGGCCGTCGTCATCGGAGCGGGCCGCGGCGACGCCCACCCCGGCCGCGGCGGCGCCGAGCGCGAGCCCGGCACCGCCCCAGCCCAGCAGTGCGCGGCGCGACGGGGTGTCGCCGCTTCCCGTGCGGGTCTCGGTCATGCCCGGAGCCTCTTCCCGGCCCGTTACTTCGTGACCGCGGCGGCCAGCTTGGACAGCGGCTCGGCCAGCGCGTTGACCGCGTCCGACAGCTCCTTGCGGTCCGCCTTGCCGACCTTCTCGTAGGAGGTGAAGTCGTACGAGGACGGGTTCGCGCGGTACTTGTCGAGCAGCTTGTTCAGCTCGGCGAACCGCTTGTCCAGGGTGGCGGTGAGCGCGGCGTCGTTCTTCGAGGCGATCGGCTTCAGCAGCTGGTAGGACTGCTCGGCGCCCTCGACGTTGGCCTTGAAGTCGACCAGGTCGGTGTGGCTGTAGCGCTCCTCCTCACCGGTGACCTTGCCGGTGGCGACCTCGTCCAGCAGCTCCTTGGCGCCGTTGGCCATCGAGGTCGGGGTGATGTCGGCGGTGCCGACGCGCTTCTGCCAGTCGGCCAGGTCCTTGTAGAGGACCGGCGCGAGGGCCTTCTCCTCGGCGCCGAGCTTCTTGTCCTGCCACAGCGCCTTCTCCAGGCGGTGCCAGCCGGTCCACTTCTGGCCGTCCTCCAGGCCGTCCGCCCGCACGTCGACCTTCGGGTCGATGTCGCCGAAGGACTCGGCGACCGGCTCGGTGCGCTCCCAGCCGATGCGGGAGTTGGCGTACGCCTTCTTCGCGGCCTCGATGTCCCCGGCGGCGACGGCGTCCGTGAAGACCTTGACCTTCGGCAGGGTCTCGTCGGCCTGCGCCTGCACATAGGTGCGGTACGCGGCGACGGCCTTGTCCATCTCCGGGCTGCGCTTGGCCGCCTTGCCGCCGCTGACCTCGATCTTCTGCCGGATGCCGTGGCCCTTCATGCCGGGCTTGCAGGCGATCTCGTACGAACCGGCCTTGATCTCGGCGGTGATGGTGGCCTTGGTGCCGGGGCCGATGTTCTCGCGCTCGGCGACGATGCGGTCGTCCGGGAAGAGGACGTAGACCTCGGTGACCTTGGAGCCCTTGTTCTGCACGGCCAGCTCGATGTGCCCGGCCGGCAGCTTCTTCTTCGAGACCTCGCAGGAGTCGTCCTTGGCGACGACCTGGACGGCCCCGTCGCCCTTGCCGTCGCTCTTCTCGGCGCAGCCCGTGACGGCGGTCAGAGCGGCCGCGGTGGCGGCAGCGGTGACAACGGAGAGACGAACGGCTCGCATCGGGGCTCCACTTGAGGATGAAGGAGAAAGAAGGAAGGGCCGGACAAAGCCGGGTGAGGCGGACCTAACTTAGCCGAGGCTTACCTGCTGGCCACCCCCGTACGCAGTGATTCAGCTCTCACTGTGCGGGCCCGGAAACGGCCGGATCACGGCCGACCCATGGACGTACCCCGCACAGGTAATGCACAGGTCAAGCGGTGCGGTCCGGGACCACCAGCGGCACCCCGGTCCGCGGGTGCGGGAACACCTCCACCGGCTGCCGGTAGACCCGGCCGAGCAGCTCACCGGAGAACACCTCGCCCGGCGGGCCCGCCACCGCGATGCGCCCCTCATGCAGCACGGCCGCCCGGTCCGCGTACGCGGCGGCGAGCCCCAGGTCGTGCAGGACGACCACGACCGCGTCACCGGCGGCGGCCCGCTCCCGGCAGATCCGCAGCACCAGCTCCTGGTGGCGCAGGTCCAGCGCGGCCGTCGGCTCGTCGAGCAGCAGCAGCGGGGCCCGCTGCGCCAGGACCCGGGCCAGCGCCACCCGCGCCCGCTCACCGCCGGACAGCGCGGAGAAGGGGCGCCCGGCGAACCCGGTGACCTCGGTGGCCGCCATCGCCTCGGCGACCGCCGGATCGTCCTCGTCGGCCCGGTCCGTCCCGGCCCAGGGCGCCCGGCCCATCCGGACGACCTCCTCCACCGGGAACGGGAAGGCGAGGGCCGCGGTCTGCGGCAGGACCGCCCGGCGCAGGGCCAGTTCGGGCGCTGACCAGTCGGTGACCGGGCGCCCGTCGATGCGCACGGCACCGCTCTCGGCGGGCAGGTCGGCGGCGAGCGCGGCGAGCAGCGTGGACTTCCCGGCCCCGTTCGGGCCGACGAGGGCCAGCACCTCGCCCGCGTAGGCCGTCAGGTCGATCGAGTCCAGCACCTGCCGCCCGCCGAGCCGGACCCGGAGGCCGCTGACCTCGGCGGCGGGCTCTCCGGCGGGCACGGGCACCGGCAGCTGCCGGGTGTGCGGGGCGAACAGCTTCCGGAGGGTCCTCATGCCCAACCACCCTGCTTGCGACGGGTCCTGCGCAGCAGCCAGAAGAAGAACGGGCTGCCGAAGAGCGCGGTCAGCACCCCGAGCGGCAGCTCCGCCGGGTCCGCGACGGTCCGGGCCGCGAGATCGCCCGCGACCAGCACCAGGGCGCCGCCGAGCGCGCTGCCCGGCACCAGGAAGCGGTGTCCGGGCCCGTTCGCCATGCGCAGCAGATGCGGCACGAGCAGCCCGACGAACGAGATGATCCCCGCGACCGCCACGGCCGCCGCCGTCAGCAGCGCCACCACCAGCACCAGCACCAGCCGCAGCCGCTCCACGTCCACGCCCAGATGGCGGGCGGGCCGCTCGCCGAGTGCGAGGAGGTCGAGCTTGCGCGCGTAGAAGGGGGCGATCAGCAGCCCCAGCGCCGCGCACGGCAGGACGGCCAGCACCTTGGGCCAGGTGGCCTGGGCCAGCGAGCCGAGCTGCCAGAAGGTGATCTGGGTGATCTGCGCGTTGTCCGCGAAGAAGATGAACAGGCCGATGAGCGCGCCCGCGAAGGCGTTGACCGCGATGCCGGTGAGGATCAGGGTCACCACCTCGGTCCGGCCGCCCGACCGCGACAGCGCGTAGACCAGGAGCACGGTCAGCAGACCGGCGGCGAACGCGCAGACGGTGATCGTCCAGTTGCCGAAGAAGCTGAGCCCGAGCGCGATCGAGGCGACCGCGCCGACCGCCGCACCGGCCGAGATCCCGATGACGCCGGGCTCCGCGAGCGGATTGCCGAACACGCCCTGCATCAGGGCCCCGGCGCAGCCCAGCGAGGCGCCGACGAGGAGGGCGAGGACGACCCTCGGCAGCCGTACGTTCCACAGGACGCTCTCGCCGACCCGGTCGAGCGCGTGCCCGCCGAGCCCGATCCGGTGCTGCACGGAGGCCAGCACGTCACCGAGCGGAATGCTGTACGCGCCGAGTCCGGCGGACAGCAGACAGCCCACGACCAGGGCGGCGACGAGTCCGGCGGTGAGGGGGACGGCGGTGGTGCGCCGGGCCCGGGGCAGGGCCGCTGGAGCCCCGGGTCCGGCAGTCTTCGAGGGGGCCTCGCAGGACGTCGTCACTTGCCCGCACCGCTCTCCGGGTAGAGCTGGGCGACCAGTTCGCTCAGCACGCGGTCGGTGCGCGGGCCGTAGTTCAGCAGCACGCCGTCGTCGATCGAGACGATGCGCCGGTCCATCCCGGCCGGGGTCTCCGCGACGCCCGGGATCTTCACCAGGCCGTCGATCCCGCCGACCGATTCCAGGCCCTTCGTCATGACGAGGATCGCGTCGGGGGCCGCCTTGGCCAGGGCCTCGCTGGTGATGGCGGTGAAGTCCTTCGTCAGCCCGGACGCCTTGCCCGCGTCCACCGCGCCCGCCGCCTCCAGCAGCGAACTCGCCCCGGACTCCCGGCCGCCCAGCAGATAGACGGACGCGGAGCCGCGCAGATAGAGGAAGGCGACGCGCGGCTTCCCGCTCCCCTTGGCCGGGGCGGGCACCGAATCGCGTACGGCGTCGATACGGTCCTGCGTCCGCTTCTTCAGCGTCTCGCCGGCCTTCGGTACGCCGAGCGCGGCGGCCACCGTGTCGATCCGGCGGCCCACGTCGGCCAGTTCCTTGGCGGGTTCGACCACCACGAGCGGAATCCCGGCGTCGCGGATCTGGCCGATCGCCTCGGCGGGGCCGGTCGTGGTGTCCGCGAGGACGACGGTGGGCTTGAGGGACAGCACGCTCTCCGCCGACACGTCGTGGGCGCGGGTCACCACGGGCAACTTCTCGGCCTGTTCGAAGGTGGCGGTGATGTCGCGGGCCACGACGTGCTTGCCGAGCCCGAGCGTGAACACGATCTCGTTGAGGCTGCCGGTGAGCGGGACGATCCGGTCCGTCGAGGTGATGGTGGTCCGCTTGCCGTCCGCCGAGTCCACGGTGACCGGGAGCTTCGGCGCGGCGGTGCCGGTCAGCGGTTCGATCCGGTCCGCGTCCGCCGCCGAGGAGGCCCCGGCGCCCGCGGACTTCGCCGGGGGCGACTCCGTACCGCCGCAGCCGGCCAGGAGCACGGCCGAGGCGAGCGCGAGGGCGGTCGCCAGGGTGCCCGTACGCCGTGCGCCACGGCCCGGTGGGGCGAAGTCCTGCCTGAAGCGCACGGGGCACCGTCCTGTCGTTCTACGGCTCGTACTACGGCGAGCAGTTGGTGGTGTTCTGCGAGGAATGTGGCGGAAGGGGGTACCGACACAGGATGTCCATACCTTAGGTTAGCCTTACCTGAGTTGCTAGCCCTCGGAGGGGTTCCATGCCATCGTTCAGACCTGCCCGCCTGCTCGCCGTGGCGCTGCTCGCGGTCCTGCCGGGCGCGCTGCTCCCGGCCACCGCCGCGCAGGCGGCGAGCCGCACGGTGCAGGGCGGACGGCTGGACTGGGGCATCAAATCCTCGTTCCAGAGCTACGTCACCGGGCCCATCGCCCAGGGGAGTTGGGGGCTGACCGGCGGCGCCGCCACGGTCGGCGGCAGCCAGTTCCGCTTCCACTCCGCGACCGGCTCGTACGACCCCGCGAGCGGCGCCTTCCGAGCCGGCTTCTCCGGCGGTGTCCGGTTCACCGGCCACAAGAAGTCCGACGGCTCCTACGAGCTGGACCTCACCATCAGCCGCCCCACCGTCCGCATCCAGGGCGGCAGCGGCACCCTGTACGCGGACGTGACCAGCAAGGAGCGGGGCAGCGGGCGCGTCACCACCGCAGCCCAGGTCCCGCTGGCCACGCTCGGCCTGTCCGGGATCGACATGCGGGGCGGTACCACCCCCGTCGCCCTCACCAACATCCCGGCCACGCTGACCGCGCAGGGCGCCAAGTCCTTCGCCGGCTACTACACCGCCGGCACGCCCCTGGACCCGCTCAGCCTCTCCGTGGACACCACGGGCCCGGCCGCGAAGCCCTCGAAGTCCCCGGCGAAACCGGGCGGGAGCGCCGAGCCGGAGAAGAAGTCCACGGCCGGGCGCTTCGAGGACGCCGCCGTCGACTGGGGCGTGCGCCGCACCTTCCGCGAGTACGTCACCGGCTCGATCGGCCAGGGGAAGTGGACCCTCGCCGACGGCGCCGAGGACGGCGGCGCGCTCTTCCGCTTCCCGAAGGGCAAGGGCACGTACGACCCGGAGGGGAAGACCCTCGCGGCCACCTTCGCGGGCAGCGTCCGCTTCACCGCGCACGACGGCCTCGACCTGAAGCTGTCCCGGTTCGCGGTCGCCCTGAAGTCCGGCAGGGGCACGCTGAGCGCCGACGTCCTGAGCGACGGCAAGGCCACCAAGTCCGTCCCGCTCGTTGCCTTCGCCGCCAAGGACTTCGTACCGAAGAACGGCCTCGCGGTCCTCAGCGAGGCACCCGCCACCCTGACCGTCGACGGCGCGAAGGTGTTCGGCTCGCTCTACAAGGCGGGCACCGCGATGGACCCGGTCTCGCTCGCCGTGGCCACCGACGCGAAGGCGGCCCTGCCCGCCCTGCCCGACCTGGGCAGCGGCGCCTCGGCCTCGCCGTCGCCGGAGCCCACCGGCAGCCCGGCGGCGAAGGCGGCCCCGGTGCCCACGGCGGCCGAGAAGGACGACGGCTCCCGGACCGGGCTCTACCTGACCCTCGGCGGCGCCGGACTGCTCGCCGCCGCCGCGGTCACCGTGCTGCTGCTCGTACGCCGCAACCGGCCGTCCCTGGACGCCTCCTGACCCCCCGCACCACCCCGTCCCCACCCCCCGTACACCCTGTTCATCCCTGAGGAGACCACCCGCCATGGCAGCCACCCGCCGCCCCATAACCCTTGCCGCAGCCGTCGCCACCGCGGCCACCCTCGGCGCCGCGCTCGCCCTCCCCGCGCTCGCCGCCGACCGCTCCGCGCCGAACGCCACCGCCGCCGCGCCGACCATCGCGCTGAAGGACGGCACGCTGGACTGGGGCTTCAAGGAGTCCTTCCGCCGGTACATCGGCGGCGCCGGCAAGATCACCGTCAAGGACGGCGCGAAGCAGGCCGAGAACAACGGCGTCTTCACGTTCGTCAACGGCAAGGGCAGCTACGACACCGGCACCCACGCCACCGACACCGCGTTCGAGGGCGGGGTCAACTTCTCCGCGCACGGCGGCGTCCTGGACATCACGCTCTCCGACGTCAAGGTCTCCACCCTCGGCACGGGCGGCGCCATCACCGCCGACGTGGCCACCCCGCAGGGCACGCAGAACGACGTGGCCGTCGCGGACCTGGACCTCTCCGCGGTGAAGCCGGGCCAGGGCGCGGGCGGCGCGATGGTCTTCAAGGACATCCCGGCCAAGCTGACCAAGGCGGGCTCCGCGGCGTTCAACGGGCAGTACAAGGAGGGCGAGGTGCTGGACCCGGCCACGCTCACCGTCACGGCGGCCGCGGCCCCGACCGGGAAGCCCACCGAGAAGCCGACGGACAAGCCGACCGACAAGCCCACCACCAAGCCGACCGAGAAGCCCACCACCAAGCCGACGGCCGAGCCCAGCCCCACGGCCACCGCCACCGGCAAGCCGGCCGCCGAGGCGGGCGAGATCGTGGACGGCACCCTGGACTGGGGTGTGCGCGCGTCCTTCCGCTCCTACGTCACGGGCCCCATCGCCCAGGGCAAGGTCGAGACGGCGTCCGGCGCGAAGGCCACCGCGAGCGGCTACCGCTTCCCCGACGCCACCGGCACCTTCGACGCCGCCGGGCAGAACCTCAAGGCCGCGTTCGGCGGGAAGGTCCGCTTCCTCGGCCACCAGGAGGACGGCGCCTACACCCTCGACCTGTCGCTGTCCCACCTGAAGGTCCAGGTCTCCGGCTCCAAGGGCACGCTCCTCGCCGACGTCTCCTCCAAGGACCGCGCGACCAAGAAGGTGTCCACGTACTCCGGTCTGGCCGTCGCCGACCTGAAGCTGCCCGCAGGCAAGCTCGCCGCCAAGGACGGGGTGGTGACCCTCTCCGGCATCCCGGCGACCCTGACCTCCGCCGGGGCGACCAAGGCGTTCGGCGGGATGTACCGGGCGGGCGAAGCGCTCGACGCGCTGACCGTCGCGGTCTCCGTCGACAAGGACGCCACGCTCCCGACCGGCTCCACCACCGGTGGCTCCTCCACGGGCGGCTCCACGACCGGCGGCGGCAGCACCGGCGGTTCGGGCTCCGTCGGCGGGGCCGGGACGGTCGGCGGCCCGGGCGCCCTGGCCTCCACCGGCGCCGACCTCCCGACGGGCACGCTGCTCGCCGCCTCCGGCGTGATCGTGGCGGCCGGGGCCGGAGCGGTCGTCGTGGCGCGCCGCCGCCGCACCACCGCCTGACGCACCGCACACCCGCCCGGGTACCGGCCCTTTTGCGGGGCGGGTGCCCGGGCGGGTGCTTGAATGCGGGCGTGAACGACTACGACGTACCCGCCGGCACCGACGTCCTCCGCGTGTTCTGCGGCCCGGACGGCCGGCACGGCAACGCCCTCGGTGTCGTACGCGACGGGCGCCGCGTCCCCGACCGCGCGGACCGGCAGGAGCTCGCCGGGAAGCTCGGCTTCAGCGAGACCGTGTTCGTGGACGACCCCGAGCGGGGCAGGCTCGACATCTACACCCCGGGGCTGCGGCTGCCGTTCGCCGGGCACCCCGTCGTCGGCGCCGCCTGGCTGCTCGACCTGGAGGTCCTGGAGCTGGAGGTGGGCGAGGTGTTCGCCCGCCACGACGGGGAGTTCTGCTGGATCACCGCCCGCCCGGAGTGGGCGCCGCCGCGCACGCTGAAGCGGTACGCCTCGGCCGCCGAGGTCGACGCGCTCCCGGCACCGCCGCCCGGCGAGGGCTGGCTGTACGCCTGGGCCTGGGAGGAGGAGGCGGCGGGTCGGGTGCGGGCGCGGGCGTTTCCGCGCCGGGACGACGGGATCACCGAGGACGAAGCGACGGGAGCCGCGGCCCTGTTGTTGAGCGCGCACCTCGGGCGCGCGCTCAACATCACACAGGGCCGCGGCTCCCAGATCCTCACGGCGCCCGCGCCGGACGGCACGGTGGAGATCGGCGGCAGGGTCGTCCTGACCCACCACGGGTGACGCGGGGTCAGGCGGCGCGGAACTCCTCGCCCAGCTCCCGGAACACGGCGGTGTTCAGCGCGAAGGCGCGCTTGCACTCGTCCACGATCCGCCGCTTCTCCAGGTCGTCCGCGTTCACCGCGTCCAGCAGCTCGCGGTAACCCCGCTTGAAGGCGGCCGGGTTGGGGATCTCCTCGAAGACGTAGAACCGCACCCCGTCGCCCTTGCGCGCGAAGCCCCAGGTCTTCTCCGCCTTGTCCCGGATGATCTGACCGCCCGACAGGTCGCCCAGGTAGCGCGTGTAGTGGTGCGCGATGTACCCGGCGGGCCAGGTCCTGGCGCACTCGGCGACCCGCTCGGCGTACGCGGCGGTGGCCGGCAGCGGCGCCAGGCCCTCGCGCCAGCCGTCGCCCCGCAGATGGGCGAGGTCGCGCTCCAGCTCGGCGGTGCGCATCAGCTCGGGCTGGATGAACGGCCCCGCCACGGGGTCCGAGGCGAGCGCCGCCGCGCCCTCCTCCAGCGCGCGGTACACGAACCACAGCTGCTCGGTGTACCGCGTGTACGCGTCGACGCCGAGGCGCCCGCCGAGCAGGTCGCCCATGAACGTCGAGGTCTCGGCCTCGGTGTGCTGCTCGTGGGACGCGATGCGGATCAGCGTCGAGAAGGGCGTTGCGGTGACGGTTGCGTCCAAGGCGGGCCTCCGGGGCCGAGGGGGACGGGAAGTACTGTGATCCTCCTACTTAGGCTAACCTAAGTCAACTGCTTGCCGACGCCTTGTCGGCAACCGCGCGGAAACGAAAACGGCCGCCCTCGAAGGGCGGCCGTTTCGGAAGCGGGCAGGTCGGAGCGTTACGGCAGGGTCAGGATGTCCGCGCCGGTCTCCGTCACCACGAGCGTGTGCTCGAACTGCGCGGTGCGCTTGCGGTCCTTCGTCACCACGGTCCAGCCGTCGTCCCACATGTCGTAGTCGTGGCTGCCGAGGGTCAGCATCGGCTCGATGGTGAACGTCATGCCGGGCTGCATCACGGTCGTCGCGTGCGGGCTGTCGTAGTGCGGCACGATGAGCCCGGAGTGGAACGAGGTGTTGATCCCGTGCCCGGTGAAGTCCCGCACCACGCCGTACCCGAAGCGCTTCGCGTACGACTCGATGACCCGCCCGATGACGTTGATCTGGCGCCCCGGCTTCACGGCCTTGATCGCGCGCCGCAGCGACTCTTCGGTGCGCTCGACCAGCAGCCGCGACTCCTCGTCCACGTCGCCGCAGAGGTACGTCGCGTTGTTGTCGCCGTGCACCCCGTTGATGTACGCGGTCACGTCGAGGTTCACGATGTCGCCGTCGCGCAGCACGGTGGAGTCCGGGATGCCGTGGCAGATCACCTCGTTGAGCGAGGTGCACAGCGACTTGGGGAAGCCGCGGTAGCCCAGCGTCGACGGGTAGGCCCCGTGGTCGCACATGAACTCATGCGCGACGCGGTCGAGTTCGTCCGTCGTGACGCCCGGCGCGATGTGCTTGGCGGCCTCGGCCATCGCCTGCGCGGCGATCCGCCCCGCGATCCGCATGCGCTCGATGGTGTCGCTGTCCTGCACCTCCGGCCCTGTGTACGGCGTCGGCGCCGGCTTGCCCACATACTCGGGGCGCCGGATGTTTCCGGGCACGGAACGGACGGGAGTGATCTCCCCTGGTACGAGCAGCGACTGGCCAGACATGCCAGCGAGTCTAACCAGCGTGTCCGGGGCACCATGGCACAGAGGAAAGGATCCGATGATGGCCCTGTTCAAGAAGCGCACGGTCGGCAAGCCGGGCGAGTGGTTCTACTGCCTGGAGCACAAGAAGGTCGAGGAGGGCCCCGATTGCCCGGCCAAGGACCGCTTCGGCCCGTACCCCTCCCGGCAGGAGGCGCAGCACGCGATGGAGACCGCCCAGGAACGGAACCTGGAGTGGGACACGGACCCGAAGTGGCACGACCGCAAGGGCCCGGACGAGGACGGGGCGGCGGGCTGACGGGGACGCGGGCCCCGTAGCGGCTTTCCGGCGGCCCGCCCCCGGGCTCAGGCCGCCGGTTCCACGTCCAGTCCCGCCGCGCGCTGGGCGCGCCGGCGCATCGCGTCCTCGTCCGTCTCGGAGTCGTACGTGAGCAGCTTGGGCAGCGCCGCCGCGAGCAGCGCCACCGAGGCGACGCAGGCCACGCCGCCGGTCCAGATCGCGGGCCGGGTCCCCGTCCAGCCCGCCATGCCGCCCGCCCGGACCTGGCCGAGCTGCGGTCCGACGCTGTACGAGAGCACCTCGATGCCCGCGAGCCGGCCGCGCAGCTCCTCCGGGATCGTCTGGTTCCAGATGGTCGACCGGCCGAGCCCGCTGAGCATGTCGCCCGCCCCGGCGAACCCGAGGCACACCAGCACCAGCCACACGTTGCCGAACCAGCCGGCCGCCGCGATCGAGAGCCCCCAGACGGCGGCACCGCACACGACGAACAGCCCGTGCCGGCGCACCCGCGAGGTCCAGCCGCTGGTCAGGCCGAGCACCAGCGAGCCGACCGAGCCCGCCGCGTACATCAGGCCCAGCGACCAGTCGGCGTCCATCTCGTCCGCGAGGAACGGGAAGATCGTGTTGGGGAACGCGAAGAACATCGCGGCCATGTCGATCGCGTACGTTCCCAGCAGCACCGGCCGGCTCCAGGCGTACCTGGCCCCCTCCACGATGCCGCGCAGCGACGGCTTCCGCCCCTCCTCCACGGGCGGTGCCGGGGCGAGCCTGCGGCACATCAGGACCGAGGCGGCGAAGGTGACCACGGTGACGGAGTACGCGGTGGCGTGCCCGGCGTAGGCCACCACCAGACCGGCCAGCGACGGGCCCATGATCGCCCCGGCCTGCCAGCGCAGCGAGTTCAGCGCGGCGGCAGCCCCCAGCTGGTCGTGCGGCACGATCCGGGCCATCAGCGAGTCGAGCGCGGGCCGCTGGAGCCCGGCGAGCGCGGAGACCCCGCCCGCCACCACATAGAGCGGCCACAGCAGCGGGTCGGGCAGGGCCGCGTTCACCAGCAGGATCACCGCGAGCAGGCCGAGCCCGGCCTCGGTGGCCAGGATGATCTTCCGCCGGTCGGCGGCGTCGGCGAGGGCGCCCCCGTACAGACCGCATATGACGAGCGGCACCAGCTCGACCGCGCCCATCGCGCCGACGGCGAGCGGGGAGCCGGTGAGGTCCTTGATCTGGAGCGGCAGCGCGACGAGCGCCATGAAGCTGCCGAAGTAGGTGACGAGGCCCTGCACCCACAGCAACCGGAAGTCGGCCGATGACCGCCAGGGGGAGAGGTCGGGGAGGAGCGCGGCCAGCCTGGCGGCGAGGGAGGTGCGAGAGGTCACGAGGAGACATGGTCCGTCGCGATACGTGGGGGATGCAAATGGATTACGCCGGGCCCGGGCCTGCTCACCAGCGCGGCGGCGGGGGAGCCGTCAGCTGGTCGGCCAGCCGGGACAGCCGGTCGCGGAACGTGCGCCGGCCGCCGCGCGGCACCGGCGCGCCGTTCTCCCCGGCGGCGGCGCTGACCAGGTGCTGGACGGTGTCCAGGTCCACGTCGTCGCCGTCGGTCACGGACAGCGCCTCATGGGCGAGCCCGCGCACCTGGGGGTCGCCGTTGTCCAGCGAGAGCACCGTCGCCCCGGCCCGCCGGGCGTCGTGCACCCGCTCCAGCAGGCCCTCGCCGGGCCGGTCCGGCGTCACCACGAGCAGCGTCTCGCCGCGCCCGGCCGCCTCGATCCGGCCGAGGCCGACCGCGAGGTGCGCCGGATCGCCGGGCTCCACGCGGTGGCGCACCAGGGTGGGGCGGAGTTCGGGCAGCCCGGACCAGGTGGACTCGTCCACCAGATGGGCGGC
The DNA here is from genome assembly GCF_026167665.1 of Streptomyces drozdowiczii. Classification (NCBI taxonomy): domain Bacteria; kingdom Bacillati; phylum Actinomycetota; class Actinomycetes; order Kitasatosporales; family Streptomycetaceae; genus Streptomyces; species Streptomyces drozdowiczii. The sequence continues at coordinate 5,014,029 of NZ_CP098740.1, forward strand.
GAGGTGCCAGGGTTCGTACTCCTCGGTCCCCACCAGCAGCAGCCCGCCCCCGTGCGGGACCACGGAGGAGCGGAGCGCACCGGCGAACCGCCGGGTGGCGGCGGGCCACTGGGTCCTGGCGAGCACTTCACGCAGCAGCGCCACACGTACGGCATCCATGGCCCGGCATCCTGCACCATGCGGGGGCCCGGGCACCGGCGAAAGGCCCAAGCACCATCCTTACGGGTGGCGGCCCGGGTCCACGGGTTCCGCCCCGGACGGGCAGTAGTGTCGGGGCCATGACTACGAATGACAGCGGCAGCGCGCCCAAGCCCCCCGCCAAGGACCCCTGGGACCTGCCGGACGTGTCCGGCCTGACCGTCGGCGTGCTCGGCGGCACCGGACCGCAGGGCCGCGGCCTCGCGTACCGCTTCGCCCGTGCGGGCCAGCGGGTGATCATCGGCTCGCGCGCCGCGGACCGCGCGGAGGCGGCGGCCGAGGAGCTGGGCAACGGCGTGCGGGGCGCGGACAACGCGACGTGCGCGCGGGAGAGCGATGTGGTGATCGTGGCGGTGCCGTGGGACGGCCACGCCAAGACGCTGGAGTCCCTCCGCGAGGAACTGGCCGGGAAGATTGTCGTCGACTGCGTCAACCCGCTCGGCTTCGACAAGAAGGGCGCCTACGCGCTGAAGCCGGAGGAGGGCAGCGCCGCCGAACAGGCCGCCGCCCTGCTGCCGGAGTCCCGCGTCACGGCCGCCTTCCACCACCTCTCCGCGGTGCTCCTCCAGGACGAGACGATCGACGAGATCGACACCGACGTCCTGGTGCTGGGCGAGGCCCGCGCCGACACGGACATCGTCCAGGCGCTGGCCGGCCGCATCGCCGGGATGCGCGGCATCTTCGCGGGCCGCCTCCGCAACGCCCACCAGGTCGAGTCGCTGGTCGCCAACCTGATCTCGGTCAACCGCCGCTACAAGGCGCACGCCGGCCTCCGTACGACGGACGTCTGAGCCGGGCGCCGGACCGGCCGGGGGCATGGGGGACACTTGACGGGACCACGCACCACCCCCGACAGGAGCCACCCATGCCCCGCCTCGCCCTCTACGCCCTCGTCGTCTGCGTCCTGGCCCTCGCCGCGGCCGTGACGGCCTTCGTCCAGGGCAGCGTGCTCATCGGCATCGTCTGGATCCTGCTGGTCGGCCTCTCCTCGAACATGGCCTGGTACTACCTCCGCCGCCGCCGCGCGGAGACGCCCGCCACGGAGCGGAGCGCCTAACCGGTCACCTCGCACACCGGGTTCGCTCCCTGCCAGAACCGGTACGCGTCCAGGCCGCAGTCCGTCCAGAAGCCGTGCACGCCCAGGCCCCGCAGGATCGCGTACACCGCGTCGAAGAAGGCACGGTTCAGCTCGGGCACCCACAGCAGGGCGAAGACCGCGATCAGGCCGAACGGGGCGAACGGCTCGACCGCGCGCCGCGCCGAGTGGGAGAGCCACGGCTCGATCACCCCGTAGCCGTCGAGCCCCGGCACGGGCACGAAGTTGAGGATGGCGGCCGTCACCTGGAGCAGCGCCAGGAACGCCAGCGCGTTCCGGAAGGCCGCCGGCACCCCGTCCAGCGCGTCCAGCCAGAACGGCGCGGTGCACACGACCGCGAACAGCACATTGGTCAGCGGCCCGGCCGCCGAGATCAGACTGTGCCGCCACCGCCCGCGAATCCGGCCCCGCTCGATGAACACCGCACCACCGGGCAGCCCGATCCCGCCCATGATCACGAACAGCACCGGCAGCACGATGCTGAGCAGCGCGTGCGTGTACTTCAGCGGGTTCAGCGTCAGATAGCCCTTGGCCCCGATCGAGATGTCCCCGCTGTGCAGCGCGGTCCTGGCATGCGCGTACTCGTGCAGACACAGCGACACGACCCACGCCCCGGTCACGAACAGGAACGTCGCGAACCCCGGCTGCTCAGCGAATCCCGACCACACCCCCACCCGGCCACGGCCGTCACGGCGGCGATCCCTAGAAAGACCGGACTGATCCGCTGCTGCGCTGCGCTCGCCATGGGACCCGAGCGTAGCCGTCCCCGCCGGGCTCGAAGGCCCCTGCTAGCGTCCCCCGACGTGAACGACAACGTATACGTGGGCAACGCCGGCAAGGATGCCGCGCTCGACCGGGGTTGGATCCTCGGGCACTTCAAGGACGCGGGGGACCCCCGGCACAGCGAGGACGTCGAGATCAAGTGGGGCGTCCACCCGGTCGGCGACGAGCGGGCGCAGTGGGTGCGCGGGGAGAGCCGGACCGCTTTGCTCGTGCTCATCAGCGGGCGGTTCCGGGTGGAGCTGCCCGGGCGCAGTGTGCTGCTCCAGGAGCAGGGCGACTACGTGGTCTGGGGCGTCGGCGTCGACCACTCCTGGATCGCCGAGGAGGAGTCCGTGGTGCTCACCGTCCGCTGGCCGTCCGTGCCCGGTTACGCGGTCGAGCCGAAGGAGCAGGCCCCGGAGGGCTGACGGCGACACGGGGGAAACGGTTCGCTTCCCGCCCCGGACCGGAAAGGCTGGGGCCATGACGAGCAGGGGCGGGGCGGCTGTGCGGACACCGGGACCGGTCGCGGAGAATGGGCGCGTGCGCTACGGCATCCTCGGTACGACCCAGGCACTCCGCGACGACGGCACGGCCCTCTCCGTCGGCGGGGCGCGGCTGCGCGCGCTGCTCACCGTCCTGGCGCTGCGGCCCGGCCGCACGGTCCCGGTCGCCGTGCTCGTGGACGAGGTGTGGGACGGCGAACCGCCCGCCGACGCGGCCGGCGCGCTCCAGGCCCTGGTGGGGCGGCTGCGACGGGCCGTCGGGCACGACGCCGTCGCCTCGGCGGAGAACGGATACCGGCTGGCCGTCGAGCCGGAGGCCGTCGACCTCTTCCGCTTCGAACGGCTCGCCGGCGAAGGCGCGAGGGCCCTCGCGGAGGGCGACCCGGCCCGGGCGACGGCCCTCCTGAGCGACGCCCTCGCCCTCTGGCGCGGCCCCGCCCTCGCCGACCTCCCCGACCGGCATGCCGCCGCCGCGCGCTGGACGGCCCGGCGGCTCGACGCCCGCCGGGACCGGCTCGCCGCGGAGCTGGCGCTCGGCCGGGCCGCCGAGATGCTGCCGGAGCTGACCGCGCTCTGCGGCGAGCACCCCTTGGACGAGCCCCTTCAGGCGCTCCGCCTGCGCGCCCTGCGCGACGCCGGGCGCACCGCCCAGGCCCTGGCCGCGTACGACGAGGTCCGCACCCTCCTCGCCGACCGCCTCGGCACCGACCCGGGGCCCGAGCTGACCACCCTCTACGCGGAGCTGCTGCATCAGGAGCCCCCGGCCCCCGCGAAGGCACCGGCCCCCCTGGGCAACCTCCGCGCCCGGCTCACCAGCTTCGTCGGCCGGGAGCGCGAGATGGAGGCCCTGCGCGACGACCTGTCCCGGGGCCGGCTGGTCACCCTGCTCGGGCCCGGCGGCGCCGGCAAGACCCGGCTCTCGCAGGAGGTCGCGGACACCGTCGACGCCGGTACCTGGCCGGACGGCGTCTGGCTCGCCGAGCTGGCCCCCGTGGACGACCCGGAGGCCGTGCCGGAAGCGGTGCTCGCCGCGCTCGGGGCCCGGGAGACCGTGCTCAGCGGGGCCGGTTCGGGGGAGCTGCGGGCCGCCGAGCGGGCCTCCGGCGACGAGCGCGCGGCCGGTGAGTCGCTGGCCCGGCTCACCGAGTACTGCTCCCGCCGCCGCATGCTGCTCCTCCTCGACAACTGCGAGCACGTCATCGAGGCCGCCGCCGCCCTCGCCGACCATCTGCTGGCCCGCTGCCCCCGGCTCACCGTCCTCGCCACCAGCCGGGAACCCCTCGGCGTGCCGGGCGAGGCGGTCCGGCCCGTCGACCCGCTGCCCGACCCGACCGCGCTGCGGCTGCTCGCCGAGCGCGGCGCCGCCGCCCGCCCCGGCTTCCGGGTGGACGCGGACGAGGCGACGGCGGCGGCCACCGCCGAGATCTGCCGCCGCCTGGACGGCCTGCCGCTCGCCATCGAGCTGGCCGCGGCCCGGCTGCGGATGCTCACGCCGCAGCAGATCGCGGACCGGCTGGACGACCGCTTCCGCCTGCTGACCAGCGGCAGCCGGACCGTGCTGCCCCGCCAGCAGACCCTGCGCGCGGTCGTGGACTGGTCCTGGGATCTGCTGGACGACGACGAGCGCGTCGTCCTGCGCCGCCTCTCCGTCTTCGCCGGCGGCTGCACCCTGGAGGCCGCCGAGGCCGTCTGCGCCGACCCGGCCGGCCGCTCCGGCGAGGTGGCCCTCCTCCTCGGCTCGCTCGTGGACAAGTCGCTCGTGGTCGCCGCCCCGGCGGACGACGGCCGGATGCGCTACCGGCTCCTGGAGACCGTCGGCGAGTACGCGGCGGAGCGCCTGGAGGAGTCGGGCGAGCGGGACGCCGTCGAGCACCGGCACCTCGTGTTCTACCGCGAGCTGGCCCGTACGACCGACCCCCTGCTGCGCGGCTCCGGACAGCTCGACGCCATCCGGCTCCTGCAACGCGAGTACGAGAACCTGCGCATCGCCCTGCGCCACGCCGTCGCCGCCCGCGACGAGCAGGAGGCGCTGTGCATGGTGCTGTCCCTGTCCTGGTACTGGCAGATCCGCAATCTGCGCGGCGACGCCCTGCACTGGGCCGACGCGGCCGCCGCCCTCGGCCCCGACCCGTTCGCGGAGCCCGTACAGCTCGCGCCGTCCATCGAGGAGCGCTGCACCGACGCGCCCCCGCCGATGCGCCAGGAGCTGCTGGAGGAGGCGCGGCGGCAGGTGACCCTGATCCAGCTGGTCAGCATGGACCACGCCATGGACGAGTGGACGAACGAGGCCAGCATGGCCCGGCTGCGCGCCATCGTCGCCACCTACCGGGCCGGCCAGCCGCAGACCTGCCGCAGCCCCGCCTCGCTCTGGTTCTACGCCGTGATGCTCACCGGAGGCGTCTCCGACCTGCGCCACCTGCTGGACGAAACGGTGCGCGGCGCGCGGGAGTTCGGCTACGAGTGGGAGCTGGCCGCCGCCCTCCAGATGCGGGCCAACGTGCTGGCCAACCGCCCCGACTGGGCCGGTGAGGCCCACCGGGACGCCGACGAGAGCCTGGCGATCTTCAGCCTGCTCGGCGATGTCTGGGGGATGGCCGAGGCGCTCTCCTCGCGCGGCGAGGCCAACGAGAAGCAGGGCGATTACGCACGGGCCGCCGAGGACTACGAGGCCGCCATCCGCTCGGCCGAGCAACTGGGCGCCCTGGCCCAGGTCTCCGTGCTCCGCATCCGCCACGCCTCCGTGCTCACCGAACTCGGCCGGGGCGAGGAGGGCGAGGCGACCATGCGCGAGGTGCTGGCCGACGAACGCCAGACCGGGCACGAGGCCCGCCCGGCGGCCCGGCTGTTCCTGGCGATGTGGCTCGGCCGGTGCGGCCGGACCGCCGAGGCGCGCGAACAGTTCAGCCACCTCCAGGAGGAGTTCGCGTCCGACACCATGGCGGTCTTCGAGGGCTTCGTCCTCGGCGGCCTGGCCTGGCTGGACAACCAGGACGGCGAGTACGCCCGCGCCCTGGAGCGGAGCCGGCAGTCGCTGAAGGGCGTACAGGACCCGCTGACGCAGATGGTCGCGCCGCAGATGGCGGTGATCAACCTGGTCATCCTGGCCTGGGCGCTCGGCGGGCTCGGCGGCGAGGAGCGGGCCGGCATCGCGGCGCGGCTGCTGGGCACCGGCCGGGCGCACCTGCCCGAGGGCCACTTCATGAACGCGATGGAACGCGAGAACCTCGCGCGCGCCGAGGCGCTGGTCCGGGGCCGGATCGGGGACGCCGCCTACGAGGCCGCGTACGCCGAGGGCGGCGGCCTCTCCCTGGAGGAGGCCGCCGCCCTCGTGGACACGATTCCCGAGCGGGACGCGTGACGTCAGGACTTCTTGCGGAACTTGGAGACCGCGAGCGGTGCCACGGCCGCCGTGATGACCACGGCCCAGCCGAGCGTCAGCCAGACCGAGTGGCCGAGCGAGGTCCCCATCATGAGGCCGCGCGCCGCGTCCGCCAGATTCGACAGCGGGTTGTAGTCGGTGAACGTCTGGAGCCAGCCGGGCATCGTCGTCGGCGGGGCGAAGATCGAGGAACCGAACTGGAGCGGCATCATGACCAGCATCCCCATTCCCTGAACCGCCTGGGACGTCTTCATGGCCAGGCCGAGCAGGATGAAGATCCACATGATCGCGGCGCCGAACGCGGCCGACAGACCGATCGCCGCGATCAGGCCGAGCACCGAGCCGTGGAGCTGCATGCCGAGGGCGAAGCCCATGCCGAGCAGGATGAGCGTGGCGACCATCATCCGGCCGAGTTCGACCACGATCTTGGCGACCAGCACCGAGGAGCGCGCGATCGGCATCGTACGGAAGCGGTCCATGACCCCCTTGCGGAAGTCGTCGTTGACACCGCTGCCGACGGCCATGGCGATGTTCATGCCCATCATCGCCATCAGCCCGGGAATCAGGTAGTTCAGGTATTCCTGCCGGCCGCCGCCCATGCTGCCGCCGACCGAGCCGCCGAAGACGTACACGAACAGCAGCACGAAGATGACGGGCATCAGCAGCGCGTCGAACATCGACTCCGGATCCTTCTTGATCTGGAGCAGATTGCGCCGGACCAGCGCCCCGATGTGGCGCAGGTTGTTCCGCAGTCCGATGCCGCCCTCGTCGTGGAGCTTGGCGGCCGGCGCGGAGACGGGCGTGTCGGTGGGGGTGGGCGTCAGAGTCGTCGTGCTCATGCCGCGACCTCCTCGGGGATCGTGTCGGTGACGGTGGCCTTGTCGCCGGTGATGGCGAGGAACACCTCGTCCAGGCTGGGCAGCGCGGTGGCGACGTGCGCCAGCGAGAAGCCCCGGGTGCCGAGCAGGCCGATGACGGCGGTCAGCTGCTCGTCGCTGAGGATCGGTACGTAGAGCAGGCCCTCGTCCGGGACCGCCTGCGCGCCCGCGACACCGTCCAGGCCGGTCTCCCGCAGCGCCTGCGCCATCGGGGCCAGCTCGGCCGGGTCCGAGGGGCGGATCTGCAGGGTGCGGCCGCCGACCTTGGCCTTCAGCTCGTTCACACCGCCGCGGGCGATGATCCGGCCCTTGTCGATGACGGTCAGCTCGTTGGCCAGCTGTTCGGCCTCTTCCATGTACTGGGTGGTGAGGAGCACGGTCGCCCCCTCCGCGACCATGCGCTGCACCTCGTCCCAGACCTCGTTACGGGTACGGGGGTCGAGCCCCGTCGTCGGCTCGTCCAGGTAGAGGACGGCCGGGCTGCCGATCATGGAGGCGGCCAGGTCGAGCCGGCGGCGCATCCCGCCGGAGTACTCCATCGCGGCCTTCTTCGCCGCGTCGGTGAGCGAGAAGCGCTCCAGCAGCTCGTCGGCCCGGGCCCGCGCCTTCTTGCGGGGCAGGTCGAGCAGCCGCCCGATCATGTAGAGGTTCTCCCAGCCGGAGAGCTTCTCGTCGACCGAGGCGTACTGGCCGGTGAGGCCGATCGTGCGGCGCAGTGCGCGGGGCTGCTTCACCACGTCGAAGCCGGCGACGACCGCGGTCCCGGCGTCGGGCGTGATGAGCGTGGAGAGGCAGCGTACGAGGGTGGTCTTGCCGGCGCCGTTGGGGCCGAGCACGCCGAGGACGGTGCCCTCGCGCACATCGAGGTCCACGCCGTCCAGGGCCTTGGTCTCGCCGTAGTGCTTGACCAGTCCCCGCACCTCTACGGCGTTCCCGCCGTGCTGGGGGTTCTTGTCGATTCGCGTCATGCCGACTATCAGACCAGCCGCCACCGACAGGCCGCCTACAGCGGACCGACAGCCCGCCCGCGGCCACCGACAACGGCCGACAGCCCGCCGATGGGGGAAGTCGGCGGGCTGTCGTCGTTACCGGTGGTGGTCGGTGGGGCGCACCCCCACGGCCTCAGTGGAAGGTGTGCTCCGGGGCCGGGAACGTGCCGCCGACGACCTCCTCCGCGTACGCCTTCGCGGCGTCGCCGAGGATCTGCCGGAGGTCGGCGTACTGCTTGGTGAAGCGCGGCACCTTGCCGCCGGTCAGCCCGACCATGTCGGTGTAGACCAGCACCTGCGCGTCGGTCTCCGGACCCGCGCCGATCCCGATCGTCGGGATGTGCAGGATGCGGGTGACCTCGGCGGCCAGCTCGGCCGGTACGAGCTCCAGGACGACGGCGAAGGCGCCCGCGTCCTGCACGGCCTTGGCGTCGCGCAGCATCTGCTGGGCGGCCTCCTCGCCCCGGCCCTGGACCCGGTAGCCCATCGCGTTCACGGACTGCGGGGTCAGGCCGATGTGGGCCATGACCGGGATTCCGGCGTCGACCAGCAGCTTGATCTGCTCGTGGCTGCGCTCGCCGCCCTCCAGCTTGACCGCGCCGACACCGGACTCCTTGATGAGCCGGGTGGCGTTGCGCAGGGCCTGGACCGGGCTCTCCTGGTACGCCCCGAAGGGGAGGTCCGCGACGATCAGGGCGCGCTTGGTGCCCCGGACGACGGCGGCGGACAGGATGGCGATCTCGTCCATCGTGACGGGCACGGTGGTGTCGTAGCCGAGGTGACAGTTGCCCATGGAGTCGCCGACGAGCATGACCGGGATGCCGGCCTCGTCGAAGACGGACGCGGTCATCGCGTCGTAGGCGGTGAGCATGGGCCACTTCTCGCCGCGGGCGGTGGCGGCGGCGATGTCGTGGACGGTGACCCGGCGGTTGCTCTTGCCCCCGTACAGCGCCTTGCTGCTGTCGGAGGGGGCACCCGCGGGGGTGGCGGACTGGTTCTGCGCAGCCTGAAGCGACATGGCAGGTGACTCCTTCGTCATCTCGAGGCGCCCTGACGGCGTCCCCGGATCTCTTCCATGGTGGCATCCCGGAGCCTGTCGCGGGAAGTGGGCCGCACGGCCGGGCCCCCGGACCTGCCCTCGGTAAAGCTTTTACAATACGAGACGGTCTCGTATCGCAATGCGTCTAGGCTGCTCCTCATGTCCACACCCTCCGGCGCTCCCGCCGTGTCCCAGATACCGGAGGCGGTCCACCGCCGCCGCTGGGCGATTCTCGTGGTCCTGATGTTCAGCCTGCTCATCGTGGTGCTGGACAACTCGATCCTGAACGTCGCCGTCAAGACGATCGCCTCCCCTTCGCCCACCGGCATCGGCGCCACCCAGAGCGAGCTGGAGTGGGCGATCAACTCCTACACGCTCGTCTTCGCCGGCCTGCTCTTCACCGCCGGCCTGCTCGGCGACCGCCTCGGCCGCAAGAAGGTCCTGCTCTTCGGCATCACCCTCTTCGGCATCGGCTCCGCCCTCGCCGCCATGTCCGACTCGCCCGGCCAGCTCATCACCTGGCGCGCCCTGATGGGCTTCGGCGCCGCCTTCGTCATGCCGGCCACGCTCGCCGTCCTGATGAACGTCTTCGAGCGCGACGAGCAGCCCAAGGCGATCGGCATCTGGGCCGGCAGCGTCGGCCTCGGCATCGCGATCGGCCCGATCACCGGCGGCCTGCTCCTCGAACACTTCTGGTGGGGCTCGATCTTCCTGGTCAACGTCCCCGTGGTGATCATCGCGCTGGTCGCCATGGTCCTGCTCGTGCCGGACTCGAAGGACCCGAAGCCGGGCCGGCTCGACCCGCTCGGTGTGGTGCTCTCCATCATCGGCCTGGTGCTGCTGGTGTACGGCATCATCCGGGGCGGCGAGCTCGCCGACTTCACCGACGTCTCCGTCCTCCTCCCGGTCATCGGCGGCCTCGCCGTCCTGGCGGTCTTCGTCCTCCACGAGAAGCGCAGCGCCAGCCCGGCGATCGACGTCTCCTACTTCAAGAAGCCCGCGTTCTCCGCCGCCGTCGCCGCGATCGCGCTGGTCTTCTTCGCGCTGATGGGCGTCACCTTCTTCTCCGCCTTCTACATGCAGAGCGTCCGCGGCTGGAGCGCCCTCCAGTCCGGGCTGCTGATCCTGCCGCTGGCCGTGGCCCAGATGCTCTTCGCGCCCCGCGCCCGGATCGTCGTCGCCCGCTTCGGCGCCCGCGCCGTCTGCACGGCGGGCATGCTGGCCGTCGCCCTCGGCCTGGCCGCCTTCGCGCTCTTCGACGCCGACACGCCCGTCTGGATCATGTGCGTCGTCTTCTTCGTCCAAGGCACCGGCATGGCCCACGTCATGCCGCCGGTCACCGTCGCCGTGATGCAGGCCCTGCCGCGCGAGAAGGCCGGCTCCGGCTCGGCCGTCAACAACACGTTCCGCCAGGTCGGCGGCGCGCTCGGGATCGCCGTGCTCGGCTCGGTGCTGTCCACCGTCTACCGGGGCGACATCGAGGGCCACCTCGGCGCCCTGCCCGCCGGGGCCCGGGACGCGGCGGGGGAGTCCATCGAGGCCACCCTCGCCATCGCGGAGAAGCTGGGCCCCAAGGGCACCCCGCTGGTCACCGCCGCGCACGACGCCTTCATGAGCGCCATGCACGTCACGGCCCTCGGCTCGGCCGCCGTCGCCCTCGTCGGCACGCTCGTCGTCGCCCTGTGGCTGCCGGGCCGCGAACCGGCCGCGCCCCGGGCCGCACGCGACGAGGAGCGCCCCGCCCCGGCGGGCGCCGAACGATGACGCCCGGCTGAACCTTCCGGGTGAACCGGGCCGTGTCACGCGGCCCGGTTCACCCGTGGGAGCCGGCCCTCTTCCGCGTCGGCGAGAATCGGGGCGGCGAAAGGTGGTTTCACTGTGCAGGCTCAGGCACCGGACGAGCGGTCCGGCGAGGTTCCCGGCCCTCCGGGACCCGGGGACGACTCCGAGCCGCGCCGGGGACGGCCGCGCAGCGCCGCGGCCGAGGCGGCCATCCTGGACGCCGTCGTGGAGCTGCTGGAGGCCGGCGAACCCCTCGCCGCGCTCTCCATCGAGCGCATCGCCCGCACCGCCGGGGTCGGCAAGGCCACCATCTACCGGCGCTGGGCGGGCAAGGAGGAGCTCTTCGTCGACGTGCTCCGCGCCATCGAGCCCCCGGAACCCGAGGTCTCCGGCACCGGCGGCCTCGGCGACCTCCGCGTCCTGCTGGAGTCGATGCGCAAACGCGGCCTCGCCCAGCGCTCCTCCGTACTGCTGCACAACGTGTTCGCGCAGATGAAGAGCCACCCCAAGCTCTGGCACGAGTACCAGTGCACCGTGATCGCCCCCCGCCGCCTCGCCATGGTCGCCGCCGTCCGACGCGCCGTCGAGGCGGGCGAGCTGCGGGACGACACGGACGTGGAGCTGATGGACGACCTGTTCCTCGGCCCCATGCTCGTACGCACCATCCACCGGCCCGACGCGCCGCTGCCCGAGGATCTCGCCGACCGCATCATCGCCCTGGCGATGGAGGGTCTCGCGCCCCGGCGCGGACGGATGTGATCGTTACGTCACAGAGCACCGCGATTCCCGCTCCTGCGGAACTGCCGGAGCCGCCTCCCACGTCCTCGTGGCAGTACGACCGCCACAGGCGGCATGAAAGGCATCGCGCATCCCCTAGGGTCGGGGACGCGGCGATGTGTACGGCAAGGCAGTGAGGACAGCGCGATGGTGCAGGCGTACAGGGCGGACACCGGGAACGGCGTGGGACCGCAGCGCTCCGGCTCCCGCTTCCGGGACCTGCGCGACAGACTGGCCCGGACCCTCCGGGACCCCGGGGTCTGGCGGCGCGGGATCGTCCTGGCCTGCTGGGCGGTCCTGCTGACGCTCGTGATGGCCTTCCACTCCCGGATCCCCAACACCATCGGCAACCTGGGCAGCCTCACGGAGACGTTCCTGCCCTGGATCGGCGTGCTCATCCCGCTGCTGCTGGTCCTCGGCCTGGTGCGCCGCTCGGCGACCGCGGTGGTGGCGCTGGTGCTGCCGGTGGTGGTCTGGCTCAACATGTTCGGCGGCCTGTTCGCGGACAAGTCCGGCAGCGGCGGCGACCTGACCGTCGCCACGCACAACGTCAACGCGGACAACCCCGACCCGGCCGCCACCGCCGACCAGGTCGCGGGTTCCGGCGCGGACGTCGTCGCCCTCCAGGAGCTGCCCGCCGGCAAGGTGGCGGCGTACGAGAAGGCGCTCGAAGGGCGCTTCCGGTACCACTCGGTGCAGGGCACCGTGGGCCTCTGGAGCAAGTACCCGCTGAGCGACACCCGGCCGGTGGACCTCAAGATGGGCTGGGTCCGCGCGATGCGGACCACCGTCGCGACGCCCGAGGGGCCCCTCGCGGTCTACGTGGCGCACCTGCCGTCCGTACGCGTCAAGCTCCACGCCGGCTTCACCGCCAACCAGCGCGACCAGAGCGCCGACGCCCTCGGCAAGGCCATCTCCCGCGAACCGCTCGCCCGCGTCGCCCTGCTCGGCGACCTCAACGGCACGATGAACGACCGCGCGCTCAAGGCGGTCACCTCGCAGATGCGCTCCACGCAGGGCGCGGCCGGCGACGGCTTCGGGTTCAGCTGGCCCGCGAAGTTCCCGATGGCCCGGATCGACCAGATCATGGTCAAGGGCGTCGAGCCGATGTCCTCCTGGACGCTCCCCGCCACCGGCAGCGACCACCTCCCGATCGCCGCCCGCGTCAAACTCTGACGCAACGAGCCGTTTACCGGATCTCCCCACTTCTCTGAGAGACTTTGTTCCGTACGGGAACAAGGTCGCCGGCGACGAGGCCGGTCCGCCGCCGTGCGCCCCGCCGACCGGCGGACCGCGCGGGCGTGCGTACGACCACGTCCCCTCCCGCCCTCTCCGCGTGTCCGCAGGCCCCGACCGGGCCCCGCCGGGCTGCGGCGGGGGGCCCTGAAGCGGAAAGGTCTCTCCTCATGCCCCTGGCCCTGCTCGCGCTGGCCGTGAGCGCCTTCGGCATCGGCACCACCGAGTTCGTGATGATGGGCCTGCTGCCCGATGTCGCGGACGACCTCGGCACCTCCGTCCCCACCGCGGGCTACCTCGTGTCGGCGTACGCGATCGGTGTGGTGATCGGCGCCCCGCTGCTGACCGCCGTCGGCTCCCGCGTCCCGCGCAAGCGGATGCTCCTGCTCCTGATGGCCCTCTTCACCGTCGGCAACCTCGCCTCCGCGCTCGCCCCGGGCTTCGGCTGGCTGATCGCGGGCCGGCTCCTGGCCGGGCTGCCGCACGGCGCCTTCTTCGGCGTCGGGGCCGTCGTCGCCTCCCGCCTCGTGCCCGAGGGGCGCCGGGCGCGGGCCGTCGCGACGATGTTCCTCGGCCTGACGGTCGCCAACATCGTCGGCGTACCGGCGGCCACCCTGCTCGGCCAGCACCTCGGCTGGCGGGCCACCTTCCTGGTCGTCGCGGCCATCGGCGTCTGCGCGATGGCGGCCCTCGCCCGGCTCGTCCCGCAGATCCCCGTGGAGGCCCGGCAGAACGTGCGCCACGAGCTGCGGGCGCTCGGCAACCGGCAGGTCCTGCTCGGCCTCCTCACCGCGGTCTTCGGCTTCGCCGGCGTGTTCGCGGTCTACTCCTACCTTTCCGCGATGACCACGAAGGCCATGGGCTTCGGCGAATCCGCCGTGACGCCGGTGCTCGCGCTCTTCGGCATCGGCATGACCCTGGGCGCCCTGGCCGCCGGCCCGCTCACGGACCGGGCCCTGCGCCCGACGCTGTACGGCTCCCTGGGCGCCCTCGCCGTGGTCCTGGCGGTCTTCCCGCTGGCGGCGCACATCAAGTGGGCGGCGCTGGTGATGGTGGTGCTGCTGGGCGCGGTCGGCTTCATGACGACCACGCCGCTCCAGATGCTGGTCATGAACAAGGCCAAGGACGCCCCCACCCTGGCCTCCGCCTCCAACCACTCCGCCTTCAACCTGGCCAACGCGGGCGGCGCGTGGCTCGGCGGCGCGGCGATCGCGGCGGGCTGGGGCTGGACGTCCCCCGCCGTAGTGGGCGCGGCCCTGGCCCTGGCGGGCCTGGCGATCGCGGCGACGGCGGGAGCGCTGGACCACGAGCGCGGCACGTCGAAGGTGGTGGCGAGCCAGAACCCAGCCCGTCCGGCGCTTGAGGACAAGACCTCGGCCACGACGGACCGCACCTGACCACCGAGACCGGCCACATCCAGCCCGTCCGGCGCTTGAGGACAAAGCCCCAGCCCCGGACGGGCTCGCGTATCAGGGACCCGCCGGCGTCAGCCGGCCTCGCGCCACCGATTCGTGATCGGCAGCCGCCGGTCCTTCCCGAACCCCTTCGGCGAGATCTTCGTCCCCGGCGGATACTGCCGCCGCTTGTACTCGGCCGTGTCGACCATCCGCAGCGTCTTCGCCACCAGCGCCCGGTCGAACCCGGCCGCGACGATCGCTTCGAGACCCTGGTCCCGGTCCACGTACAGCTCCAGGATGCGGTCGAGCACGTCGTAGTCCGGCAGGGAGTCCGTGTCCACCTGCCCCGGCCGCAGCTCCGCGCTCGGCGGCTTCGTGATGGACGCCTCCGGGATCGGCGGGGTCTGCCCGCGCTCCTCGGCGGCCCGGTTGCGCCACTTGGCCAGCCGGAACACCGACGTCTTGTACACGTCCTTGATCGGCCCGTACGCCCCGACGGAGTCCCCGTACAGCGTCGAGTACCCGACCGCCAGCTCCGACTTGTTGCCGGGGGCCAGGACGATCTGGCCCTCCTGGTTGGAGATGGCCATCAGCATCGTGCCGCGCAGCCGCGACTGGAGGTTCTCCTCGGCGAGCCCGGTGAGCCCCAGCGAACCCATGTACGCGTCGAACATCGGCTCGATCGGCACGGTCCGGAAGTTGAGCCCGGTGCGCCGCGCCAGCTCGGCCGCGTCGCCCTTGGAGTGGTCGGAGGAGTACTTCGACGGCATCGAGACCCCGTACACCTGCTGCGCACCGAGCGCGTCGCAGGCGATCGCGGCGACGAGCGCCGAGTCGATGCCCCCGGAGAGCCCGATGAGCACGCTGTTGAAGCCGTTCTTCGCGGCGTAGGCCCGCAGGCCGACCACGAGGGCCGTGTACAGCTCCTCGTCGTCGTCCAGCCGGTCCGCGTAACCGCCCGCCAGCTCCGCCTCGTACGGCGGCAGCGGCTCCTCGGAGAGGACGACGTGGTCGATCCGCAGCCCGTCGTCCACCACGCCCGAGGGCGCCTCGGCCGGGGCGGCGGGCAGCTCCAGATCCAGGATCACGCTGCCCTCGGCGAACTGCGGGGCGCGGGCGATGACCTCGCCCTCCCGGTCGACCACGATCGAGTCGCCGTCGAAGACCAGCTCGTCCTGGCCGCCGATCATCGCGAGGTAGGCGGTCGTGCAGCCGGCCTCACGGGCGCGCTTGCGGACCAGTTCCAGCCGGGTGTCGTCCTTGTCCCGCTCGTACGGCGAGGCGTTGACCGACAGCAGCAGCCCGGCCCCGGCGGCGCGCGCGGCCGGGACGCGGCCGCCGTCCTGCCACAGGTCCTCGCAGATCGCGAGGGCGACATCGATGCCGTGAACGCGTACGACCGGCATCGAGTCGCCCGGCACGAAGTACCGGAACTCGTCGAAGACGCCGTAGTTCGGCAGATGGTGCTTGGCGAAGTTCAGCGCGATCCCGCCGCGGTGCAGCACCGCGGCCGCGTTGCGCGGCGACCCGGCCGGCTGGCCGTAGCGCTCCGCCGCGAACTCCGAGCGGTCGAGGTAGCCGACGAGGACCGGGATCTCCCCGAAGCCCTCCGCGTCGAGGCGGGCGGCGAGCGCGCGCAGCGCCGCGCGCGACGCCTCGACGAAGGAAGACCGCAGGGCCAGGTCCTCGACGGGGTAGCCGGTCAGCACCATCTCGGGGAACGCCACGAAGTGGGCGCCCTGTTCGGCGGAGTGCCGGGTCCAGTGGACGATCGCCTCGGCGTTGCCGGCGAGGTCGCCGACGGTCGAGTCGATCTGATTCAGTGCGAGGCGTAGTTGAGGCACGCGCCCCACTCTAATCGTCTGACTGACGCGATGTCCCGGCGGGCCGTGCGAAAGGGCGATGCGCGCGGCCGGTCAGCCGGCGGCGGTCCGCGCGTAGACCTGTTCCGCCCAGTCCGCGATCTGGTCGTCGGAGAGGTGCCGGGCGAGATCCGCCTCGCTGATCATGCCGACGAGCTTCTTGTCCTCGACGACGGGGAGCCGGCGGATCTGGTGGCTCCGCATCTCCTCCAGCACCGCTTCCACGTCCGCGTCCGCGTCGATCCAGCGGGGTGTGCCCTGGGCGAGGTCGCCGGCGGTGACCGCGGCCGGGTCCCGCCCCTCCGCCACGCAGCCGACGACGATGTCGCGGTCGGTGAGGATGCCGATCATCCGGTCGTCCTCACCGCTGGCCGAGATGGGCAGCGCCCCGACGTGGTGCTCGCGCATCAGCTGGGCGGCGCGGTCCAGGGTCTCGTGCGCCGGAATCCAGGTGGCGCCGGTGTGCATGATGTCCTTGGCGGTGGTCATGGGGGATTCCTCCTGCGTACCGAGGGGGCGGCCGTACGTACATCCCGAGCGAACCCATCGTCATGGGCCCGTTCGGGGGATGCGACCGCTGTAGCCCATTCGGGTGCATTTGCGGTACGAGGGAACTTTCCGGACGCGCCGCCTCGGCGGCCCGGATCACTCCCCGTCGCGGCCGCCCGTGCAGGCGGCGCCCGGCTCGGGGGTCTGCGGCCCCTGCACGTAATGCGCGAAGAACCGCGCCACGCGCGGGTCGTCCGCGCCGTCCACGGTGACCTGCTTGCCCCAGGCGGTCAGCATGATCGCCCCGGCCTGGTCCTTGTAGGGGCTCATGAGCGAGTACGGCGTCTTGGCGACCCGGTCCGCGAGCTTCGCCACGTCCGCGGCGGGCGCGTCGCCGGTGTACGTCACCCAGACCGAACCGTGCTCCAGGGCGTGCACGGCGTTCATGTCGGGGATCGGCTTCTTGTAGACCTCGCCGTCGCAGTTCATCCAGACCGGGTCGTGGTCCCCGCCGACCGGGGGCTTCATGGGGTAGTCGACGGCGTCGGTCACATGGTTGCGGGTGAGCTTCTTCGCGTCCCAGGACTTCTCGCCCTCGATCGGCCCGGTGGCCAGGTTCTCGTCCTTCTCGCCGGCGGAGGGCGTCCCGCCCTTCCCGTCGGCGGTCATCGAACTGTCCGAGCCGTCCGAGTCCGACTTGTCGAGGATCATGTACGAACCGAAGGCGACGAGCCCGGCGACGACGACGGCGCTGAGGCTCACGGTCAGGATCCGGTTGCGCCGGTCCCGCGCGCGGTCCGCGTTGCGCATCTGCTCTATTCGGGCCCTGCGGTCGTAGCTCATGTCGTGTGGTCCTTCTGCGAAGGGGGACGGGACCGGGCTGGGCGGTGTCGGGGGGCGGTTCCCGCCCGTGCACACCACGGGCGCCGATCGTAGTGGGTGGCCGAGTGCTCCATGTCACGTCGGGTGCGTAATCTGGGGGAAATCCGGGGTCGTGATACTGGAGTCTCTCCCCAGCCCCGGGAGGTGGAGCACGGACCGTCTGAACTGCAAGGATGTGGCTATGGACAAGCAGCAGGAATTCGTCCTCAGGACCCTTGAGGAACGCGACATCCGGTTCGTACGGCTGTGGTTCACCGATGTGCTCGGGTATCTGAAGTCCGTGGCGGTCGCCCCGGCCGAGCTTGAACAGGCGTTTGACGAGGGCATCGGCTTCGACGGCTCCGCGATCGAGGGCTTCGCGCGGGTCTACGAGTCGGACATGATCGCCAAGCCGGACCCGGGGACGTTCCAGATCCTGCCGTGGCGCGCGGAGGCACCGGGCACGGCCCGGATGTTCTGCGACATCCTCATGCCGGACGGTTCACCGTCCTTCGCGGACCCGCGTTTCGTGCTCAAGCGCATCCTGGCCAAGACCTCGGACCTGGGCTTCACCTTCTACACCCACCCGGAGATCGAGTTCTTCCTCCTGAAGGACAAGCCGGTCGACGGCACCCGGCCGACCCCGGCCGACAGCTCCGGCTACTTCGACCACACCCCGCAGAACGTCGGCATGGACTTCCGCCGCCAGGCGATCACGATGCTCGAATCCATGGGCATCTCGGTCGAGTTCAGCCACCACGAGGGTGCGCCGGGCCAGCAGGAGATCGACCTGCGGTACGCGGACGCGCTGTCGACGGCCGACAACATCATGACGTTCCGCCTTGTCATGAAGCAGGTGGCGCTGGAGCAGGGCGTGCAGGCGACGTTCATGCCGAAGCCGTTCTCGGAGTACCCGGGCTCGGGCATGCACACCCACCTCTCCCTCTTCGAGGGCGACCGCAACGCGTTCTACGAGTCCGGCGCGGAGTACCAGCTCTCCAAGGTCGGCCGCTCCTTCATCGCGGGCCTCCTGCGCCACGCTGCGGAGATCTCCGCCGTCACCAACCAGTGGGTCAACTCCTACAAGCGCATCTGGGGCGGCTCCTCCCGCGCCGCGGGCGCCGGCGGCGAGGCCCCCTCGTACATCTGCTGGGGCCACAACAACCGCTCCGCGCTGATCCGCGTCCCGATGTACAAGCCCGGCAAGACTGGCTCGGCCCGCGTCGAGGTCCGCTCCATCGACTCCGGCGCCAACCCGTACCTGACGTACGCGGTCCTCCTCGCCGCCGGCCTCAAGGGCATCGAGGAGGGCTACGAACTCCCGGCCGGCGCCGACGACGACGTCTGGGCCCTCTCCGACGCGGAACGCCGCGCGATGGGCATCGAACCGCTCCCGCAGAACCTGGGCGAGGCGATCTCCCTGATGGAGAAGAGCGAACTGGTCGCGGAAACCCTGGGCGAGCACGTCTTCGACTTCTTCCTCCGCAACAAGAAGCGGGAGTGGGAGGAATACCGCAGCGAGGTCACCGCCTTCGAACTGAAGGCGCTGCTGCCGGTGTTGTAGGCGCGGCGGCTTGAAGAGCGCGACGCGGGCGGGGCACCTGGCACAACCGAGGTGCCCCGCCCCCGCGTTGGGGGTGCCGCTCGGCGGAGGAGGGGGCGCATGTCGAGTTCGGACTTTCCGCCGGTGCGGGCGGCGGGGCGTGGGGCGGCCTGGTACCGAGGGGACTGCCACGTCCACTCCGTCCACTCGGACGGCGAGCTCACCCCGGACAAGCTGGCCGCCGGGGCGCGCGCCGTCGGACTCGACTTCATCGCGACCACGGAGCACAACGCGGCCGCGAAGCCGGGCGCCTGGGGTCATCTGGCCACCGATGACTTCTTGATCCTGCTCGGCGAGGAGGTCACCACCAAGACCGGGCACTGGCTCGCCCTGGGTCTCGCCCCGGGCGAGGTGGTCGACTGGAACCACCAGGCGGGAGGCGGACTGCTGGGCCCGTGCCTGGACCAGGTCCATCGCACAGGGGGCGTGTGCGTGGCCGCGCACCCGCATGCGCCGTACCCCTCGGGCGACTTCATGTTCCCGTTCCCCGGCTTCGACGTGGTGGAGGTCTGGAACGGACTGTGGACGTCGGACCGCCCCTGGAACGCCGACAACGAGGCGGCCCTGACCGAGTGGGCGCGGTCCCTGGCGGCGGACATCCGTACGGGTTCGTGGCGGCCGGCGATGGGCAACAGCGACACCCACCTGGAGGGGCAGATCGGCATCCCTCACACCGTGGTCCTCGCCGAGGAACTGAGCACCGCGGCAGTCCTGGCAGGAATCCGCGCCGGCCGCAGCTGGATCGCCGAATCGGTGGACGTGGAGGGGTCGTTCACCGCCCGCGCCGATGATCGCGTCGCCGGACTGGGAGAGCGCCTGGCGACTCACGGCGGGCAGGTGGAGGTCCGCGCGGCCGTACGAGGCGTCCCGGCGGGGACCATCAGCGTCCACACCGACCGGGGCAAGGTCCACGAGGCATCGCTGTCCGATGACGGCGCGGGGGCGGTGCGGTGGAACACGACAGCGGAGCAGTCGGCATTCGTCCGCATCGAGGTCCGCCACCCCAACGGACACGCCGCCGCACTCACCAATCCGATCATCGTGACGTGACGGGGCACCGCATTGGGTTCCGGCAATGGGCTCCGGACCGCAGACCGGACGTTCCCGGCGGCGAGCAGTGGGCGACCTTCTTGCCGACGCCGGAGTCTCTCACGCGGTGCTCGACCTCGACTGGCTGAGGAAGTCGTGGCCCGCGCCTCCTGGTGACCGTTTCAACTTCGGCTTGCTCCTGCGGAACCTGCGGAGTGCCGCCGGCAACTATCTCGATGCGGGAGCGGCCCGCCTGGTTTTGGCCGGTGTGGTCGAGCGCCAGGACGAGCGGAAGCAGCCGGCCGATGCCGTAGGTGTTGATCTCACGGTGTGCTGGCTGCGGGCCGAACTCCCAGTCATCCACCAGCGCCTGGCCCAGCGCCACGCCGACGAGCCCGAAGCGCTGCGATGGCACCTGGACCGGTCCGCCGAGCTGGACGCCATCCTCGGCCGGGCCGCAGTTGACGACTTCACCGTCGATGTCGCCCGTAGACTCCGTGCCCTGCGCGACGAGTTCGGCCCCTTGGTCCGCGACCAGCGTGTCGTGGAGCTGAGGGCGCAGATCGGCTTGCTCAACACAGCGTGAGGAAAGGTGTGTTCATGTCGCAGACCGAAGGTGGGCGGTTGTTTCGGGAGAGTTGGATTGCCGGGGTGCGGCGGCACTTTCCCGGGGAGCCGAAGGCCGGGTACGTCGCTGACTGGGACGCGTTGCCGGAGTGGCAGCAGGCGAGCGATGCCGACATCTTCGAGGCCATCGAGGCCGTGCGGCCGCTCGTGGCGTAGCGGAGGTCCCGCAGAAGTGGGGTGGTTGAGGGAACCCGGGCACCCGTGTGGGCCGTCGATACCGTAAACGTCGGTGTGACCGGGAGGGCGTGTATGTCGCGAGGGTGGAAGGTCGCTGCGGTCCTGCTGACCGCCGGATGCGTTGCCGAGGTGGTGCGCAGAGGGCGGCGGACGGACTGGGTTGCTCGGGCGTACCGGGAGCTCGATGTCCGCGACCGGACGTTGCGTGAGGAGGCCCCGGAGACCGTCGGCCTCCGGCACGAGGCTCATCGGCTGCGTGAACTCGGGGACGCGACAGCCGCATTGGAGGTCCACGGACGGTTGCTGGCCGCCCGGGCGGACGCCCTGGGCGCGGACCACCCGCAGGTGCTCATCACGCGCTTCAACCACGCCGGCCACCTATGGGAAGCCGGAGACAGGGCCGGAGCTCTGGCCGCGTACGAAGAGGTCCTGGCCGACATGGTGCGCGTGCAGGGCGAGGACCACACCGATACGCAATGGACCCGGAAGGTTCTGGCGAGCCGGAAGAACGAGGCGGAGGGCGCCCCGTGACCACCACCCTGTGGCGCCCCACCGGCCCCGAGGAGCTGGCCCTGGTGCGCGAGCTGAACTGGCGCGCCTGGCCCCCTCGCCTCCCCGAGCAGCCGATCTTCTACCCGGTCCTCAACGAGGACTACGCGATCCGGATTGCCCGCGACTGGAACGTCAAGCACAGCGGCGTCGGTTACGTGACCCGCTTCGAGGTCGAGACGGAGTTCCTGAGCCGGTACCCCGTTCAGCAGGCGGGTGGGCGGACGATCCTGGAACTGTGGGTCCCGGCAGAGGAGTTGGAAGAGTTCAACGCGCACATCGTCGGTGAGATCGCGGTGACCCACGAATTCCGGTGACAGATTTTCGGGGTGCCGATGACCATGGGCCGCGGCGGGCTTTCTCGCCGCGGCCCATGGCGTGATCGGTGGCGGCGGCTTCGAAGCGGGTGGTGGTCTTCGAGTGGCCGGCACCGGGCCGGGCCGGAACCGCGGAAATCATCTGTGGATGTCTCTCGGGCTCCGTCGGAATCGTAGGGTGCGGATCGCTGCCGATTCCATACGGATCACCGATTTACGGATACGTAGAAAAAGAACGGGTCGGTCGGAAACGCCGTGCCGCGCCCGTCCCTCCGTATCCGGAGCGGCCGATGACCCCTACGTATCCCGGCCCACCGGCCGCGCCCCGGGATGGGCCGGGTTCTCTGCGTATACGTGAATGCGCCTCCCTGATGTAACGGCGAGCCCGACGGCTCGTCGTTACATCAGGGAGGCGCATTCAACAGGAATGCTGCCGCCTCTGTTAAGAAAATTTCCCGATGCCTGCGTCTTGAAATCCCTTCGATCGCTGGGCAATAGTTCCGTTCGCGGCGAGTCGATGACTTTCCGTTAGCCAGAAACCGCCTTCGCCGGTGCGTTGTTCACGCATTCCGGCGTACACCCCCCTTGAGTTTCTGGCTGCCATCAGAAGGGATCAACGTGCGTAACTCCCGTAAGTACCGCATGGCAGCGCTGGGCCTCGCGCTCTCGGCCTCGGCCGTTCTGGGAACCCAGACCCTGGCCCAGGCGCAGGAGACGGAGTCCGCCCCCCGCTACCAGCCCGAGATGGTCCGGGCGTTGGCCGCATCGCTCGGTGTGAGCGAGCAGGCCGCGACCGAACGGCTGGTCCGGCAGGACGCCCAGCAGGCCAGGCTCGCCGCGCTCACGAAAAGCGGCATAGCCGGCGACGGGGCCTTCTTCGACGGCTCCGGCAAGCTGACCGTCAACGTCGGGGACAAGGCCGAGGCGGCCGAGGTCGAGAAGGCCGGCCTCGCGGCGCGGGTGCCCGCGAGAGGTCAGGCGGCCCTGGACAAGGTGAAGTCCCGGCTGGACGCCCTCGCCGCGAAGAAGGTCCCCTCCGGAGTGGCCTCCTGGTCCGTGGACCTGGCCTCCGACAAGGTGACCGTCAAGGTCAACAACGACCGGGGTGCCGCCGCCAAGGCGTTCCTCGCCAAGGCCGCCGGGTACGGCGCCGCCGTCGAGATCGTGCGCGGCGAGGACCAGCTCGAGGCCAAGGCCGCGATCTACCCCGGCAGCAAGATGACGCTGAACAACACCACCGGCTGGTGCTCCGTCGGCTACGGCGCCCACGACAGCTCCGGCAAGCAGTACCTGGTGAGCGCCGGGCACTGCGTCGTGAACACCCTGCGCTACGACGGAACGGCCTTCGCCCAGGGCTACCACACCCGCTACAAGCTCGGCAGCAACAGTGTTGACATGGGCATTGCTACCGTCAACTCCGGTCACTCGATCGTCACCGCCGTCGGCACCTGGAACCAGGGCAGCACCAAGACGGTCGCGGTCAAGGGCAGCAGCCGGGCCGCCGTCGGCGCCGCGATCTGCAAGTCCGGTGCCACCACCGGCTGGACCTGCGGTTCGATCACCTCGTACAACAACACCGTCACGTACGTCGATCTCAACGGCGGCCCCGACACGGTGATCACCGGCCTGGGCGCCTCCAGCGTCTGCGTCGAGGGCGGTGACAGCGGTGGTGCGTACATCTCCGGCAACCAGGCCCAGGGCATGACCTCCGGCGGCCCGACCAATCAGCAGTGCACCGGCGGCGTCAACTCCCGCGGCTCCTCGTACTTCCAGCCGCTCGGTGACGCCCTCCAGTACTACGGGCTGACGCTCAACACCAACTGAGCACGTCCGCAAGGGGAAAGGCCGGGGCCGCTCGCGCAACAAGGCGAGCGGCCCCGGCTGCTCCCCGGCGGGGCCCGTCCGCCCCGGCCGCGACTCCCGTCCGAAGACCTCCACCCGCTGGAAGACGCCATGGTGCACACCCCCCACACCACCGACCCGGACACGATGTTCGCAACGACGTTCAAACAGGCCCTGCAACGGCGCGGGCTGCCGTTGGAGGACGTACGCGATCACCTCGAGGCCCACGGAATCACCCTCAGCGTCGCCACCCTCAGCTACTGGCAGAGCGGCCGCAGCCAGCCGGAGAAGGCCCGGTCCCTGTGTGCCGTCGACCTCCTGGAGCCGTTCCTCGGCCTCCCCGGCGGCGCCCTGCGTTCCCTGCTGCGGCGCCGGCCGCGCGGCTGGGTCCCGCCCCACGACCCGGCCGCCGTCCGTGGCCTGTACGGCGAGGACTCCGACGTCGAACAGGCCCTCGGGGACGCCTTCCCGCACTTCAACGCCGGTCTGCGGCGGCTGGTCGTCCACGAGGCGGTACGCGTGAACGAGCACCGCCTCGTCGACGAGATCCGCGTCACCGTCGCGGTCAGAGCGGCCCACCGGGACGCGCGCCACCTGACGGTCGTCCACGCCCTGGACGGCGCGCGGGGCGACGCCTTCGACGTCACCGTCCCCTCGGGCCCGGCCCCGCGCACCTGGTTCCGGGCGGAGGCGAACTGTGTCGTCGCCGAGATCCCCTTCGGCCGCCGACTGGTCAGGAACGAGACCGCGGTCGTCGAGTACACCGTGCGTACCGCCGCGACCGAGGGCGTCTCCCACCAGCACGAATCCCGGGTCACCACCCCCTTGCAGAGCTATCTGCTCCAGGTCCGCTTCCACCCCTCGGCCGTGCCGTCGAGGTG
Source organism: Streptomyces drozdowiczii (assembly GCF_026167665.1). NCBI lineage: Bacteria > Bacillati > Actinomycetota > Actinomycetes > Kitasatosporales > Streptomycetaceae > Streptomyces > Streptomyces drozdowiczii. Next base: position 5,038,305 of record NZ_CP098740.1, read on the forward strand.
TTGGCACCACTACCGCAGACGGCTCGGCGCCGAGCCCGGCCGGCAGCTCGCGGCCCTCGACGGCCTCCATACGACGCACCTGCTGCCCATGAAGGCGGCACCGGGCGTCTACGGCGTCGAGTGGGGCTGGGCGGACTGAACTCCGGCGGACCCCCGCCTCCGCCACGGCCTTGGTACGGTGCGGGCACCGGCGGCGCGGTGCCGGGCGCCCCGTCTCCGCACCGTCCGGCAGAACGAGAGCGAGGGTGACGCCGTGGTCCAGACGCGCGGTTCCGCCCTGCGGCCCCTGGCCCGCGCCCTCACCGACGAGCATGCCGAGCCGGTCCTGCTGTTCGTTGAGGGCGCCGCCGGTGAGGGCAAGAGCCACCTGCTCCAGGCCCTGGCCGACCTGCCCGCGACGGCGCACACGGCCCGCGTGCGGTGGCGGTGCGGAGCCGGTACCGGACCTCCCGGCGAGGACGGGCCCCGGCGGGCGCCCACCCTGTGGCTGGTCGACGACGTCCACCGGGCCGGCGAGGACGAACTGCGCCGACTCCGCCGCGTCCTCGGCGGACTGGAGCCGGGCTCCGCCGCCGCCGTGGCCTACCGACCCGAGGAACTCCCCGTCCCCGGACTGCCGTTGGGCGGCCCGCCGGTGACGTACCCCTCCCGGCTCACCGTGCTCCGGCACCGGCTGGCGCCCTGGGACGAGGAACGCGTCCACCGCGCCGCCTCGGAAGCGCTGGGCGGGAGCTGCACGGCCGAGGCGGCGCGCAGACTCCACGAGCTCACCGGCGGAGTGCCCCGAGTGGTCGTCGACCTCCTCGCCGTACTGCGGGAGCGGCAACCGCCGTTCACCGGCACGGCCGCCGAGGTGGAGGCGGCCGGTGTGCCGACCCGCCTCGCGGAACTCGTGCTGAGCCGGACACACACGCTGCCCCCGGAGCACCGGCCGGTGGTCTGGGCGGCAGCCGTCCTCGGCGCGCCCGCCCCCAGGGACGAACTGATCGCGGTGTCGGGGCTCGGAGCGGCGGCCGGGACCGGCGCGCTGCTCCGGGCCCTGGAGGCGGCGGCCCTCGCGGAGCCGGCCGAGGGCCGCTACGGCTTCGCCGTCCCGCTGGCCGCACCGGCCGTACGGGCCTCCGTGCCCGGCCCCGTCCGCCAGGACCTGCACGCCCGGGCGGCGGCCGTACTGCGCGGCAGGCAGCCCGTGCCCTGGGCGGACGTCGCCGAACACCACAGGGCGGCCGGCGAGACCCGCAAGTGGCTCGGCGCGGTGGAGAAGGCGGCCGGGGCCGCCGCCGCGGCCGGGCGCCACCAGCAGGCCGTCACACTGCTGGAAAGGACCCTGGCCACGCCCGGTCTGCCCCCGCGGAGCCGGGCCCGCCTCGCGCCGCTCCTCGCCCGCAGCGCGGTGACCGGCCTGCGCTCGGACCAGACCGTCGACGTGCTCGCGCAGATCGTGCGGGACGCCTCCCTCCCCCCGGCCGTCCGCGGAGAGCTGCGTCTCGACCTCGGCCTGATGCTGGCCAACCAGATGGGCCGGGGGCCCGAGGGACGCCAGGTGCTGGAGACCGCCGCCGCCGAACTGTGCGAGGTCCGGCCGGTCCTGGCCGCCCGCGCCATGGCGGCACTGTCCAGCACCTTCGTACCGGGCGACCACATCGAGGCCGCCCGGGAGTGGATGGCCAAGGCCGTCGCCCTCGCGGACGCCGGCGGGGACGAGGCCATGCGCACGGCGGTCCTCGCCAACCACGCCGACCTCGCCCTGAGCTGCGCCGACCCGGGGGCGTGGGAACTGGTCAGGGAACTGTCCGGCAAGGACACGGACCCCGCCTGCGCCCGGCAGGCCGCGCGCGGCCTGTGCAACGCGGCGAACTCTGCGGTCTGGCTCGGCTTCCACGACCGGGCGGAGGCCCTGCTCGCGGAAGGGCTCGACCTGGCCGCGCGCAGTGGCGCGCCCTACCAGGAGCACACGGCGCTGGGGGCGCGGCTGCTCCAGGAGTGGTGGACAGGTCAATGGACCGGCCTGGCCGAGCGGTGCGAGGACTTCGTCGCGGCGACCGCCGACATGCCGTTCCTCGCCTCCGACGCCTACGTCGTACGAGGCATGCTCGCCCTCGCCCAGGGCGACTGGGGAGAGGCGGGGCCCTGGCTGTCCCAGCGCGGGACGACCCGGCCCGAGAACCTGCCCGTGCCGCTGGCCGCGACGGCGGCCGGCGCCGCGATCCGCCTCGCCCTGGCCCGCCAGGAGGTGGAAGCCGCGGCGGAGCGGGCACGCGCCGCCTGGACGGCCCTCGCCGAGAAGGGGGTGTGGACGTGGGGTCCGGAACTCCTGCCGTGGGCCGTGGAGGCGGTGGCACGCGCGGGCGACACGACCGCGGCGCACACCATGGTCCGCACCTTCTCCGAGGGCGTGGGCCGACGTGACGCGCCCGCCGCCCAGGCCGCACTGATCTGGGGCAGGGCCGTCCTGACCGAGACGGAAGCGCCCGCCGGGGAGGAGCGGGACCGGGACCGGCTCCTGCGGGCCGCGAGGCTGTACCAGGAGGCCGCGGCAGCGTACGAGGTCATGCCTCACCCCTACAGCCGGGCACTGACCGCGGAGGGTGCCGCGCGCTGTGTGCTCGTGGCCGCCGAAGCGGATGCCGGCCCGGGAGACGAGGGCGGGGACACCGCCGCGCCCCCCTCCATCCTGTCGGCGGTCGCCGAACTGGAGACCTGCGCCCGGAATTTCACCGAGCTGGGCGCCGTCTGGGACGCGGCCCGGGTCAGGGCCCTGCTCCGCACCCAGCGTCCGGTGAAGAAGGGGCGCCCGCCCGGACGCCCCTCGCACGCCGACGAGTTGTCCCCCCGGGAGGCGGAGGTCGCCCAGCTCGCGGCCACCGGCCTGACCAACCGGGAGATCGCCGCGACGCTCCACCTGTCCCCCGGACGGTGGAGCAGCACATCGCCCGCGCCATGCGCAAGACCGGTGCGCTCTCCCGCCGCGACCTCGCCCACCGCCTGTCAACGACGAACCCACCAAGCGCACTTGACGGGCCGGACCCTGGACCACCCCCCGCCCGTACCCGACAATGGGCGGAAGATCACGCGTCCTGCGGGCCGCCGTGACCCGGGGAACGGGGGGACACCATGCACGCGGTTCTCATTGTGTTCGGGCTGCTCCTGAGCACCATCGTCTGCCTGATCGTGAAGGTCAACCTGCGCCACCGGCGGCGTACGCACAACTTCGACGGCCAGGAGATCGAGCGGCAGCACAGCGCGGAGATACGCAACGTCCGCGCCGCCAACAACTCGGTCGCCGTCCACAACAGCTTCGTCAACGGCGGCAACGAGTACCGGCCCGGAAGGCGCTGAAACCTGCGGTAGTCTTTCGCATCCCCGCACGGGGACACGACCAAGGAGGTGGGACCCATTACCGCTGTATCGACCCGGGTGCTCCCCTCCCGCGAACGCGTGGCCGACCGGAAATAGGGCCTGTCGCGGAGCACCCCTCGGCGTTCCTCCGAAAGGCTCCGCACCATGCCGGTCCCGCTGTCACCGTCCGACCTCTCCTCCCTCGCCGCCGCCCTCCGCGCCGCCGGCTGCGTCTTCGCCGAGGACGAGGCCGGGCTCATCGCCGCCACCGCCGCCCGCCCCGCCGACATCGAAGCCATGGCCGCACGGCGCGCCGCCGGGCACCCGCTGGAACACGTCCTCGGCTGGGCCGAGTTCGCCGGGCTCCGGATCGCCGTCGACCCCGGCGTCTTCGTCCCCCGCCGCCGCACCGAGTTCCTGATCGACCGGGCCGTCGCCCTCGCCCCGGACCCGGCCGTCGTGGTCGACCTGTGCTGCGGCTCCGGCGCGCTCGGCGCCGCGCTCGCCGCCGCCCTGGACCGGGTCGAGCTGCACGCCTCCGACGTCGAGCCCGCCGCCGTACGCTGCGCCCGGCGCAACGTGGGGGAGCGCGGGCGGGTGTACGAGGGCGACCTCTTCGCGCCCCTGCCCGGCACCCTGCGCGGGCGCGTCGACGTGCTCCTCGCCAACGTGCCGTACGTACCGACCGGCGATGTCGCCCTCCTCCCCGCCGAGGCCCGCGTCCACGAACCGCTCGTCGCGCTCGACGGCGGCGGCGACGGCCTCGACGTCCTGCGCCGGGTCGCGGCCGAGGCGCCGCGCTGGCTCGCCCCGGGCGGCAGCCTCCTCGTCGAGACGAGCGAGCGGCAGGCGGAGACCGCCGCCGGGGTCCTGGCGGACAGCGGGCTCGTGACGCGCGTCGACTCCTGCGAGGAGCGGTACGCGACCGTCCTCACCGGGACGCTCCCCGCACGCCGCGCCCGTACCGCCTAAACTCCGAAGGCTGGGAGCTGATCGGGCGGCGAGCGGGAGAGCGCGGGATGACCATGGTGCCGGGGCGCAGGAGCAGTACGTTCACCCGACTGCTGCGGCACGGATTCACCGACCCGTCCGCCGCCGAGCGGCTGCTCGACCTGCCGGACTTCGCCTCCGTACGCACCGACTCCGTGCTCCTGGACGCGCTCGGGGCCACCGCCGACCCCGACCTCGCGCTGCGCGGCCTCGTCCGGCTGGTGGAGGCGGAGGAGGCGGGGGAGCGGCAGATCCTGCTGGACACCCTGGTCACCGCGAAGCCCCTGCGGGACCGGCTGCTCGGGGTGCTCGGCTCCTCCGAGGCGCTCGGGGACCATCTGGCCCGGCACCCGCGCGACTGGCAGGCCCTCGTCACGTACGAGGCCGCCGACCTGCACCCCGGGGTCGCCGAGTTCGAGCAGGAGCTGGCCGGGGCGGACGGGCCGGACGCCCTGCGCGTCGGCTACCGGCGGTGCCTGCTGTCCATCGCCGCCCGGGACGTCTGCGGCACCACGGACGTCGCGGAGACCGCAGCCGAGCTGGCCGATCTCGCCACCGCGACCCTGCGCGCCGCCCTCCGTATCGCCTCGGCCGCCGCCCCCGACGACGCCGCGCAGTGCCGCCTCGCGGTCATCGCGATGGGCAAGTGCGGCGGCCACGAGCTGAACTACGTCTCCGACGTGGACGTCATCTTCGTCGCGGAACCCGCCGACGGCGCCGAGGAGAGCGGGGCCATGCAGGCGGCGACCCGGCTCGCCTCGCACCTCATGCGGATCTGCTCCGACACCACCGTCGAGGGCACCATCTGGCCCGTCGACGCCAACCTCCGCCCCGAGGGCCGCAACGGCCCCCTCGTCCGCACGCTCTCCTCGCACCTCGCGTACTACCAGCGCTGGGCCAAGACGTGGGAGTTCCAGGCGCTCCTGAAGGCCTGGCCGGTCGCCGGGGACCGGGCGCTCGGCGAGGAGTACGTCGAGGCGGTCTCGCCGCTCGTCTGGCAGGCCGCGGACCGGGAGAACTTCGTCCCCGACGTGCAGAAGATGCGCCGCCGGGTCGTGGACACCATCCCCGCCGACCGCGTCGACCGGGAGCTGAAGCTCGGGCCGGGCGGGCTGCGGGACGTCGAGTTCGCCGTGCAACTCCTCCAGCTCGTGCACGGCCGCAGCGACCCCGCCCTGCGGAGCGGATCGACCCTGGAGGCGCTGGGGGCGCTCGCCGAGGGCGGCTACGTGGGGCGCGTCGACGCCGTCCAGCTGGACGACGCCTACCGCTTCCTGCGCGCCATGGAGCACCGCATCCAGCTCTACCGGCTGCGCCGCACCCACCTCGTCCCCGACGAGGAGCCCGACCTGCGGCGCCTCGGCCGCTCCCTCGGGCTGCGCACCGACCCCATCGCTGAGCTGAACCAGGCGTGGCGGCGGCACGCGTCCGTGGTGCGGCGGCTGCACGAGAAGCTGTTCTACCGGCCGCTGCTCGACGCCGTCGCCCAGCTCGCGCCCGGCGAGTCCCGGCTCAGCACCAAGGCCGCCACCGCCCGGCTCGTAGCCCTCGGTTACGAGGACCCGGCCGCCGCCCTCCGCCACCTGGAGGCGCTGTCGTCCGGGGTCTCCCGCAAGGCCGCCATCCAGCGCACCCTGCTGCCCGTGCTCCTCGGCTGGTTCGCGGACTCCGCCGACCCGGACGCCGGGCTCCTCGGCTTCCGCAAGGTGTCCGACGCGCTCGGCAAGACCCCCTGGTATCTGCGGCTCCTGCGCGACGAGGGGGCCGCCGCCGAGAACCTCGCCCGGGTCCTGTCGGCCGGGCGCCTCGCCCCGGACCTGCTGCTGCGCGCCCCCGAGGCCGTCTCCATCCTCGGCGACCCGCAGGGCCTGGCCCCGCGCAGCCGGGTCCACCTGGAGCAGGAGGTGCTGGCCGCCGTCGGCCGCGCGGACGACGCGGAGACGGCCGTCGCGGTGGTGCGCGGGGTGCGCCGGCGCGAGCTGTTCCGCACGACGGCCGCCGACCTCATCGGCTCGTACGGTACGGAGGACAGCCCCGCGGAGTCCGACCCCGGGGCCCTCGTGGACCGGGTCGGCAGCGCCGTGACGGACCTGAACGCCGTCACGATCGCCGGTGCGCTGCGGGCCGCCGTCCGCGCGGAGTGGGGGGACATCCTGCCGACCCGGTTCGCCGTCATCGGCATGGGGCGGTTCGGCGGGCACGAGCTGGGATACGGCTCCGACGCGGACGTCCTCTTCGTCCACGAGCCCCGGGAGGGCGTGGACGAGCAGGAGGCGGGGCGGGCCGCGAACCGCGTGGTCTCCGAGATGCGGCGCCTCCTCCAGCTGCCCACCGCGGACCCGCCGCTCCTCATCGACCCCGACCTGCGCCCCGAGGGCAAGAACGGGCCACTCGTACGCACCCTGAAGTCGTACGACGCGTACTACCGGCGCTGGTCCCTGGGCTGGGAGAGCCAGGCCCTGCTGCGGGCCGAGCCGATGGCGGGGGACCTGGACCTCGGCGCGGAGTTCGTGGAGCTGATCGACCCCCTGCGGTATCCGGCGGACGGGCTCGGCGAGGACGCCGTCCGCGAGATCCGGCGGCTCAAGGCCCGGATGGAGTCCGAGCGGCTGCCGCGCGGGGCGGACCCGGCGCTCCATACGAAGCTGGGGCGCGGCGGGCTGAGCGACGTCGAGTGGACGGTCCAGCTGATGCAGATGCGGCACGGCCACGAGATCCCGGGCCTTCGCACCACCCGCACCCGCGCCGCGCTGGCCGCGGCGTGCGCGGCGGACCTGATCCCGGAGGAGGACGCCCAGACCCTGGACGAGGCGTGGGTCCTCGCGACCCGCGTCCGCAACGCGGTGATGCTCGTACGGGGGCGTCCCGGCGACACGTTCCCCTCGGTCCCGCGCGAGCTGACCGCCGTGGGGCGGTACCTGGGGTACGAGGAGGGGCACGTCGGGGACATGCTCGACGACTACCGCCGGGTGACGCGGCGGGCGCGGGCCGTCGTGGAGGAACGGTTCTACGGCGGCTGAGCCGGTGGGGCGCGAAAACCCAGCCCCTCCGGCGATTGAGGAGCGGGGTCCGGGGCGGAGCCCCGGGGGGCTAGCGTCGGGTCGCCGCAGGCTCGCGGTGGGGTTGCGCCCCGAGCGCGCTGAGGCGCGGGCGGCCGGACTTGCGCGGGATCCACCTGGGCAGCCGGTGCGGCAGCGACCCGTACCACGCGTACGACACCGCGTAACCGAACGCCAGGCACGCCATGCCCCCCACCGCGTCCAGCCAGAAGTGGTTCGCCGTCGACACGATGACCATCAGGGTCACCGTGGGATACAGCAGCCCCAGGATGCGGGCCCACGGGGCCGAGGCCAGGGCGAAGACGGTCAGGCCGCACCAGAGGGACCAGCCGATGTGCATCGACGGCATCGCCGCGTACTGGTTCGACATGTTCTTGAAGTTGCCCGACGCCATCGAACCCCAGGTCTGGTGGACCAGGACCGTGTCGATGAAGTGGCCGCCGTTCATCAGGCGGGGCGGTGCCAACGGGTACAGGTAGTAGCCGAGGAGCGCGACGGCCGTGGTCGCGAACAGGGCCAGCCGGGCTGCCGCGTACCGGCCGGGATGCCGACGGAACAACCATACGAGCACACTGATCGTGACGATGAAGTGCAGCGTCGCGTAGTAGTAGTTCATCGACACGATGAGCCATGTCACCGAGTTGACCGCGTGGTTGACGGACTGCTCGACCGCGATGCCGAGGAACCGTTCGACCGACCACAGCCAGTCCGCGTTGGCGAGGGCGGCCGCCTTCTGCTCCGGGACCGCGTTGCGCACCAGCGAGTACACCCAGTAACTCATCGCGACGAGCAGGATTTCGAACCAGAGGCGGGGCCGCCGGGGTGACCGGGGGGAGCGCAGCCGGGACGCGACGTGAGCGAGTGGTCTGTCGAGCGCTCTGCCGAGCCCGTGTGCGCGACCGGACTGCTTGGTGTTCGCCTCGGGAGCCGCCTCGTTCACGATGGGTGACGGGGTGGCCTCCGTGCGGCCTTCCTGTCGTTTCACGCTCAATTCACCCATAGGCACAGAGTCTGCCAGATTTGCCTTCTCTGCCCGATGATCCTCCGGCGGGGCGCGAGTTGCACGTCCGGCGGGACCGGCCCAGGGGCGGGCGACGGGCCGGTTACGCCTCCGCGTGCGACCCTGGAAGGGCGGCGGGGGCGGCACTGTCCTGGCCGGGGCCCGCCGCGGTGGAGCCGCGTACGACCAGCTCCGGCATGAAGACGAACTCGCTGTGCGGGGCGGGCGTGCCGCCGATCTCCTCCAGGAGCGTGCGCACCGCGGCCTGGCCCATGGCCGTCACCGGCTGGCGGATCGTGGTCAGCGGCGGATCGGTGAACGCTATGAGCGGCGAGTCGTCGTAACCCACGACGGACAGCTCGCGCGGGACCTCGCGGGAGAGCCGGCGGGCGGCCCTGATCGCGCCGAGCGCCATCATGTCGCTCGCGCACACCACCGCCGTGCAGCCCCGCTCCATCAGCGCGGAGGCGGCGGCCTGGCCGCCCTCCAGCGTGTAGAGGGAGTGCTGGATCAGCTCCTCGACCTCGTCCGCCGTGAGGTTCAACTGCTCGCGCATCGTGGCGTGGAAGCCCTCGATCTTGCGGAGCACCGGCACGAAGCGCTTCGGGCCGACCGCCAGCCCGATCCGGGTGTGGCCGAGCGACACCAGATGCGTCACCGCCAGCCGCATCGCGGCCCGGTCGTCCGGCGAGATGAAGGGTGCCTGCACCTTGGGCGAGAAGCCGTTGACCAGCACGAAGGGCACGCCCTGGGCGCGCAGTTGCTCGTAGCGCCCCATGTCGGCGGAGGTGTCGGCGTGCAGCCCGGAGACGAAGATGATCCCGGAGACGCCCCGGTCGACCAGCATCTCGGTCAGCTCGTCCTCGGTGGAGCCGCCCGGGGTCTGGGTCGCGAGGACCGGGGTGTAGCCCTGCCGGGTCAGCGCCTGCCCGATGACCTGGGCGAGCGCCGGGAAGATCGGGTTCTCCAGCTCGGGCGTGATCAGGCCGACGAGCCCCGCGCTGCGCCTGCGCAGCCGTACGGGCCGTTCGTAGCCGAGTACGTCGAGCGCCGCGAGGACGGATTCGCGGGTGGCAGCGGCTACCCCGGGCTTGCCGTTCAGTACACGGCTGACCGTCGCTTCGCTGACCCCCGCCTGAGTTGCGATATCGGCAAGCCGTGCGGTCATGGCATTGGACTGTACCGGGAGCGGGTCGGATTGCCCACCATGCGCAGGATTCGGGCGGGACCGGCCGCCTCGGTACGCCCCGAGCCGCGCTCCGCGGCTTCCGGCGGCAACGTCTTGCAAGGTCTTGCGGGCCCGGTTTGCCGGCTGCGGTCGGATCGTCGCACTGCGGAATCGGGGCTGGTGAGCCTGGTGTGGCAGGGATCGGGGAGTTTCGTCAAGTGGCTTGACGGCAACCTTGCGGACACGCCAATGTAACGATCGCCGGAGCTTGCAGAAATCTTCCGCAAACTCTTTCGGTCGTCTTTCATCCTTGTTACGTTCACGTCGACCCGGCGCCGCGACGGAGCGGTACGGCAGTTGAAGGAGTTCAGATGCGACGTGGCATAACGGCCACCGCCCTGGTCGCGGCCCTGGCGCTCGCGGCGACCGCCTGCGGCAGCGACGACAAGTCCGACGGCGGTTCCAAGAGCTCGGGCGAGCTCTCCGGCACCGTGACGTGGTGGGACACCTCCACCGCGGGCAGCGAGGACAAGGTCTTCAAGAAGATCGCCGAGGGCTTCGAGAAGCTGCACCCGAAGGTCGACGTCAAGTACGTCAACGTGCCCTTCGGTGACGCGCAGAACAAGTTCAAGAACGCGGCGCAGGCCGGCTCCGGCGCCCCCGACGTGATCCGCTCCGAGGTCGCCTGGACCCCGAGTTCGCGGACCTCGGCTACCTGGCCCCGCTGGACGGCACCGCCGCCCTGCAGAAGCAGGACGACTTCCTGAAGCAGGCCGCCGCGTCCACCAAGTACAACGGCAAGACGTACGCGGTGCCGCAGGTGATCGACTCCATGGGCATCTTCTACAACAAGAAGATGTTCAAGGAGGCCGGCGTCGAGGTCCCCACCACCATCGACGAGCTGAAGACCGTCTCCAAGAAGATCAAGGCGAAGACCGGCAAGACCGGCTTCTACCTGCGCGGCGACGACGCCTACTGGTTCCTGTCCTTCCTGTACGGCGAGGGCGGCGACATGGTCAACGCCGCCGACAAGACCGTCACCATCGACGACGCCGCCGGTGTCAAGGCCATGAAGGTCGTCAAGGACCTGGTCGACTCGGGCGCCGCCAAGACGGACGCCACGGACGGCTGGGAGAACATGCAGGCGTCGTTCAAGAACGGCGACGTCGCGATGATGATCAACGGCCCGTGGGCCGTCGCCGACACCTACACCGGCAAGGAGTTCAAGGACAAGGCCAATCTGGGCGTCGCCCCGGTCCCGTCCGGCTCCGCCGCGCAGGGCGCCCCGCAGGGCGGCCACAACCTGGCCGTCTACGCCGGTTCCAAGAACCTGGACGCCTCCTACGCCTTCGTCGACTACATGACCTCCGTCAAGACGCAGGCCCAGGTCACCAAGGAGCTGAACCTCCTGCCGACCCGTACCTCCGCCTACGCCGAGGAGCCGGTCGTCAACAACGAGATCGTCGGCTTCTTCAAGCCGGTCGTCGAGAGCGCCGTCGAGCGCCCCTGGATCCCGGAGACCGGCAGCCTCTTCGCGCCGCTCGTCACCGAGTACACCAAGGTCCTCACCGGTCAGACGACCCCGGAGAAGGCGGTCAAGGCGACCGGCGACTCCTACCGCAAGCTCCTCAAGGGCTGGAAGTAACTCAGGAAGGCAGGCCGGCTGATGGCTGTCCACACCAGCCAGTCGGTGGTGAAGGCCGCGGGCGACGACGTCGCCCGCGGCCGGAGCCGCGGTACTGGTAACCCCCCGCCGCCGGGACGGATACGGCGGGCCCTGTCGACGCACTGGTACGCCTGGACGATGGTGGCCCCGGTCGTCGTCGTGATCGGCGTGATCATCGGTTACCCCCTGGTCCGCGGCATCTACCTGTCGCTGACCGACGCCAACGAGCGCAACGTCGCACGGTCCATCGGGGTCAACCACCTGCCCGCCACGTACGAGTTCGTCGGCCTGGACAACTACGCCGACGCGCTCACCGGCAACCAGTTCCTCGGCACGCTCGGGTGGACCCTGGTGTGGACGGTCTCCTGCGTGGCCATCACCTTCGGCCTCGGCATGGCCCTGGCCAACATCCTCAACCGGAGGATCGCCGGCCGCTCCGCGTACCGGATGGCGCTCATCCTGCCCTGGGCCATCCCCGGCTTCGTCTCCGTCTTCGCCTGGCGGTTCCTCTACAACCAGGACCGCGGGCTGCTCAACAAGATCCTCGCCGGCGGCGGCATCGACGGCATCGACTGGCTGGGCGACCCGACCATCGCCAAGGTCTCCGTCATCGTCGTCAACGTGTGGCTCGGCGTGCCGTTCATGATGGTCGCCCTGCTCGGCGGCCTCCAGTCCATCCCCAGCGAGCAGTACGAGGCCGCGGAGATGGACGGCGCCACCGCCTGGCAGCGCTTCCGCCACGTCACGCTGCCCGGACTGCGGCCGGTCTCCACGACCGTCATCCTGCTCTCCACCATCTGGACCTTCAACATGTTCCCGGTGATCTTCCTGCTCACCCGCGGCGGACCCGGCGAAGCCACCCAGATCCTGGTCACCCAGGCGTACAAGTTCTCCTTCGAGATCAGCCCGCGCGACTTCGCGCAGTCCTCGACGTGGGGCGTGCTGATCCTCGTACTCCTGCTGATCTTCGCCGCGGTCTACCGGCGAGTCCTGCGCACCCAGGGAGACGACTGGTGACCACCGCACCCGCCCCCACCACCAAGGTCCGGCGGCGCGGCGAGCGCTCGCCGCTGGCCTCCACCGCACTGCACCTCACGCTGATCGTCGCGTCCGTGATCGCCGTGTTCCCCGTGCTGTGGGTCCTGCTCACCTCGCTGAAGCCCGCCGAGTTCGCCACCACCACGGACTTCTTCAAGGACACGACGTTCGAGAACTACACGAACCTCATCAAGGACACGAAGTTCCTGACCTGGTTCGGCAACTCGCTGATCGTCGCGGGCCTCACCACGCTCATCGGCGTCATCGTCTCGGCCTCCACCGGCTACGCCGTCAGCCGCTTCCGGTTCCCCGGCAAGCGCGGGCTGATGTGGACGCTGCTGGTCACCCAGATGTTCCCGGTCGCCGTCCTCATCGTGCCGATCTACAACATCATGGCCGGCATGGGGCTGCTCAATAAGCCCGCCGGTCTCGTCATCACGTACCTGACCATCTCGGTGCCGTTCTGCGCCTGGATGATGAAGGGCTTCTTCGACACCATCCCGCGCGAGATCGACGAGTCGGGGCAGGTCGACGGCCTCACCCCGTTCGGCACCTTCTGGCGGCTCATCCTGCCGCTGGCCAAGCCGGGCCTCGCGGTCACCGCGTTCTACTCCTTCATCACCGCCTGGGGCGAGGTGGCGTACGCCTCCGCCTTCATGGTCGGCGAGGACAACCTCACCCTCGCGGGCGGCCTCCAGCTGTTCGTCAACCAGTACGGCGCCCAGTGGGGCCCGATGACCGCCGCGTCCGTACTGATCGCGATACCCGCGGCCCTGGTGTTCCTGTTCGCCCAGAAGCACCTGGTCACCGGCATGTCCGCCGGAGCCGTCAAGGGCTGAGTACCGCCCGTACGACCCGCACGCACGCACCAGTCACGGTGGCGCCGGAATCCCGACCCGGTCCCGGCGCCACCCCCCACCCAGACACCCCAGGGACGACATGACCCAGCACCTCGCTGCCCCCTCCACCGGCACGTCCGACGACGCCGCCGGCCACCGCACCGGCTGGTGGCAGGACGCGGTGATCTACCAGGTCTATCCGCGCAGCTTCGCCGACGGCAACGGTGACGGCATGGGCGATCTCGCAGGCGTACGCGGCAGACTCCCGTACCTCAAGGAACTCGGCGTCGACGCGGTCTGGCTCAGCCCGTTCTACGCGTCCCCGCAGGCGGACGCCGGGTACGACGTCGCCGACTACCGGGCCATCGACCCGATGTTCGGCAGCCTCCTGGACGCCGACGCGCTCATCCGCGACGCCCACGACCTGGGCCTGCGGATCATCGTCGACCTGGTGCCCAACCACTCCTCCGACCAGCACGAGTGGTTCAAGCGCGCGCTCACCGAGGGCCCCGGCTCCGCGCTGCGCGACCGCTACCACTTCCGCCCCGGCAAGGGCACCGACGGCGAACTCCCGCCCAACGACTGGGAGTCCATCTTCGGCGGCCCCGCCTGGACCCGCACGGTGAACCCGGACGGCACCCCCGGCGACTGGTACCTCCACCTCTTCGCGCCCGAGCAGCCCGACTTCAACTGGGATCACCCGGCGGTCGCCGACGAGTTCCGCTCGATCCTGCGCTTCTGGCTCGACATGGGCGTCGACGGCTTCCGCGTGGACGTCGCGCACGGCCTGGTCAAGGCCGAGGGGCTGCCCGACCTCGGCACCCACGACCAGCTGAAGCTGCTCGGAAACGATGTCATGCCGTTCTTCGACCAGGACGGGGTGCACGAGATCTACCGCAGCTGGCGCACCATCCTGGACGAGTACCCCGGCGACAGGATCGCCGTCGCCGAGGCGTGGACGCCCACCGTCGAGCGCACCGCCAACTACGTGCGCCCCGACGAGATGCACCAGGCGTTCAACTTCCAGTACCTGGCCACCGCCTGGGACGCCGCCGCGCTCCGCGAGGTCATCGACACCTCGCTCGACGCCATGCGCCCGGTCGGCGCCCCCACCACCTGGGTGCTCTCCAACCACGACGTCACCCGGCACGCCACCCGGTTCGCCAACCCCGCGGGCCTCGGCACCCAGATCCGCACCCCCGGCGACCGCGAGCTGGGCCTGCGCCGGGCCCGCGCGGCCAGCCTCCTGATGCTGGCGCTGCCCGGCTCCGCCTACGTCTACCAGGGCGAGGAGCTGGGCCTGCCGGACGTCACCGACCTGCCCGACGAGGCCCGCCAGGACCCGTCGTTCTTCCGGGCCGACGGCCAGGACGGCTTCCGCGACGGCTGCCGCGTCCCGATCCCGTGGACCCGCGAGGGCTCCTCGTACGGCTTCGGCGCGGGCGGCAGCTGGCTCCCGCAGCCCACCGGCTGGGGCGAGCTGAGTGTCGAGGCGCAGACCGGCGCGGCCGGCTCCACGCTGGAGCTGTACCGGGCCGCGATCACCGCCCGCCGGGCCCACCCCGGGCTCGGCGCGGGCGCCGAGGTGCGCTGGCTGGACGCCCCGGCGGGGCTGCTCGCCTTCGCGCGCCCCGGGTTCGTCTGCACCGTCAACACCACGGGCGCGCCGGTCCGCATCCCCGTACAGGGCACGGTCCTGCTGTCCAGCGCGCCGGTCCGGGCCGACGGCGACACGGTCGAGCTGCCCGCCGACACCACGGTGTGGTGGACGGTGTGACGACCGTCCCCCTGCCGAGGGGCCCCGGTGCGGGCGGCGCGCTCAGGCTGTCGGACATCGCCGGCCAGGCGTCCGTCAGCGAGGCGACCGTCAGCCGGGTCCTCAACGGCAAGCCGGGCGTCGCGGACACCACGCGTCAGCGGGTGCTCGCGGCGCTCGACATCCTGGGCTACGAACGGCCCGTGCGGCTGCGGCAGCGCAGCGCCGGGCTGATCGGTCTGGTCACCCCCGAGCTGACCAACCCGATCTTCCCGGCGTTCGCCCAGTCCGTGGAGCAGGTGCTCGCCGGGCACGGCTACACGCCGGTGCTCTGCACCCAGCTGCCCGGCGGCGCCACCGAGGACGAGCTGGTCGAGCAGCTGGTCGAGCGCGGCGTCGGCGGCATCGTCTTCCTGTCCGGGCTGCACGCCGACACCTCGGCCGACCCGGCGCGCTACGCCGCGCTGACCGAGCGCGGGGTGCCGTTCGTCCTGATCAACGGGTACAACGAGCGGATCAGCGCCCCGTTCGTCTCGCCCGACGACACCGCCGCCGTGCGGATGGCCGTGAGCCACCTCGCCGAACTCGGCCACCGCCGGGTGGGCCTGGCCATAGGGCCGCAGCGCTATGTGCCCTCGCGCCGGAAGCGGGACGGCTTCGTGGACGCCGCGGTCTCGGTGCTCGGCCTGGACCGCGCGGAAGCCGAACTCCTCGTCTGCTCCACGCTGTTCAGCGTCGAGGGCGGCCAGGTCGCGGCGGGCGCGCTGCTCGACCGGGGGTGCACCGGGATCGTCTGCGGCAGCGACCTGATGGCGCTGGGCGTGGTCCGCGCGGCCCGGGACCGCGGGCTCGACGTGCCGCGCGACGTGTCCGTGGTGGGCTTCGACGACTCGCAGCTCATCGCGTTCACCGACCCGCCGCTGACCACGGTCCGCCAGCCGGTCCAGGCGATGGCGGCGGCCGCGGTAGGCGCGCTGCTGGAGGAGATCGGCGGCAGCCCCGTACAGCGCACGGAGTACGTGTTCCAGCCGGAGCTGGTGGTCCGGGGCTCGACGGCGGCGCTGCGCAGCGCCTGAGCGGGCACACGAAGAGGGCCGGGTCCGGAGGGGGACCCGGCCCTCGGGGCAGGTCAGTCGTCGCCGTCGCCGTCCTTGAAGAGGCGTACGGTGGAGAGGATCTGGCGGATCGTCGCGTCGGAGACCTCGTCCGGGACGCCGTGGGCGCCTACGTAGGTCCACGAGACGAACTTGCCCTCCGCGTTCTTGAAGGCGAAGGTCACCGCCTTGCCGTCAGTGTCGCACTTGCCCTTCTTCGGCGTCCCGGACGACGTGACCGTGACGAGGCTGCCCTCGACGCCCGACTTCGTACGGAACGACTCGGGCTCACCGACCGTCAGACGCGAGCGGTCGGGCTGGGTGTAGAGGCCGTAGACCCAGGTCTCGGCGGTGTCCTCGGCGGCCTCGGCCGCGCTCTTGGCGCCCTGCTCCCCGGTGGTGCCGACCGAAGCGAGCGAGAACTCCTCGGGGGTGCCGTCCTTGTCGTCGTCGGAGGTGCACCACTTCTCCTTGAGGATCGCCGGGGCCATCATCGCGACCAGCGGCTTCTCCTTCGGGTCGTCGTTCTCCGTGACGTAGCTCACCCAGTCCGCGGACTGGCGCTTCCAGGAGGCGGGCACGTCGAAGGTGATGCCGCGCTTGCCGTTGACCACGGTGTTCCACCCGGGGACGAGCGGGGCCGAGCCGCCGCCTCCGGCGCCCCGGTCCGTGCCGCCGTCGCTCGCCGACGCGCTCGCGGACGCGGTGGGCGTCGGCTGCGGACCGGCCTCGTCGTTCCCGTCGTCGCGGAGGGTCAGATAGCCCACGGCCGCGCAGGCCACGACGACCGCGGCGGACGCGGCCACCACGGCGACCGTGGTCCGGTTGCGGCGGGGGCGGGGCGGCTCGGGGGCGCTCATGCCCATCGTGGGCGCGGCGTGCCAGTCGGGGGTGGACCGGCCGGGCTGCGCCTGGGGCGAACCGGGCTGCGGGCCCGGCGTGTTGGGCTGATCGGGGTGCGACTGCTCTCCTGGCCACATGGGGCGAGCCTAGCCCCGGGCCGGGAAGGGGCCGGGGGCGGGCTGACACAGGAGAGGCACCGGAGGTCGACCCGGATTGGGCCGGCGGGGAGGTGTGACCGCCGGTGCCTCTCGTGTTCCTGACCGGCCCGGCCGCCCGGGCGCGTGGGGCCCGGGGTAACGGGACCCCCGGCCGACCGGACCGGAGTCGGGAGAAACGTAACAGGGCTGCAATGTCTTGCGTAAGTCCTTGCAGGAAGAAATCCGCGGTATTTCATGGATGTGAGCGGGCGGTGTCCAAAGGGTTGACCGGGACCTGCCGGGCTCGTACGGTCTCGCTGTGGCAAGGTTTGCATTCTTGCAGCAAGAACCTTCAGGAGCCTTGAGGGCAGGGCGCGTTGCCGTAAGGGCTGAACCGTCACCCGCATTTCCCCCCACCGCAGGAGGAAAACATGGCCAGCAGACCCCTGTCTGCCGCGCTCGCCCTCGTCGCGGGAGCCGCCGCCCTCGTGGTCCCCGCCACGACGGCCGAGGCATCCGCCCCGGGCACCAAGGACGTCACCGCCGTCCTCTTCGAGTGGAAGTTCGACTCCGTCGCCAAGGCGTGTACGGACACCCTCGGCCCGGCCGGATACGGCTTCGTCCAGGTCTCGCCGCCCCAGGAGCACATCCAGGGCAGCCAGTGGTGGACCTCGTACCAGCCGGTCAGCTACAAGATCGCCGGGCGGCTCGGGGACCGTACGGCCTTCGCCCGCATGGTCAGCACCTGCCACAGCGCGGGCGTCAAGGTCGTCGCGGACTCGGTCATCAATCACATGACCAGCGGTTCGGGCACCGGCACGGGCGGCACCTCGTACACCAAGTACAACTACCCCGGCCTCTACTCCTCGGCCGACATGGACGACTGCACCGCCCAGATCAGCAACTACGGCGACCGCGCCAACGTCCAGAACTGCGAGCTGGTCGGGCTCGCCGATCTGGACACCGGCGAGGACTACGTACGCGGCAAGATCGCCGGCTACCTCAACGACCTGCTCTCGCTGGGCGTCGACGGATTCCGTATCGACGCCGCCAAGCACATGCCCGCCGGTGACCTCGCCAACATCAAGTCCCGGCTGAGCAACCCGGGCGTCTACTGGAAGCAGGAGGCGATCTACGGGGCCGGCGAGGCCGTCTCGCCCGACGAGTACACCGGGAACGGGGACGTCCAGGAGTTCCGCTACGCCCGCGGCCTCAAGCAGGTGTTCAACAACGAGAACCTCGCCAACCTGAAGAACTTCGGCGAGGGCTGGGGCTTCATGCCCTCCTCGAAGGCCGCCGTGTTCGTGGACAACCACGACACCGAGCGGGGCGGCGACACGCTGAACTACAAGGACGGCGCCAACTACACCCTCGCCAGCGTGTTCATGCTGGCCTGGCCCTACGGCTCGCCCGACGTCCACTCCGGCTACGAGTGGTCCGACAAGGACGCCGGACCGCCCAACGGCGGCACGGTGAACGCCTGCTACAGCGACGGCTGGAAGTGCCAGCACGCCTGGCGCGAGATCTCCTCCATGGTCGGCTTCCGCAACACCGCGCGCGGTGAGGCCGTCACCGACTGGTGGGACAACGGCGGCGACCGGATCGCCTTCGGGCGCGGCTCCAAGGCATACGTGGCGATCAACCACGAGGGCTCCTCGCTGACCCGTACGTTCCAGACCTCGCTGCCCGCCGGCGACTACTGCGACGTCCAGTCCGGCAAGGGCGTCACGGTCAACGGCTCCGGCCAGTTCACCGCGACCCTGGGCGCCAACACCGCCCTGGCCCTGCACACCGGCGCCCGCACCTGCGGCGGCTCCTCCGGCACCACCGACCCGGGCACGGGGACCGGCACCTCCGGCGCCTCCTTCGGCGTCAACGCCACCACCCAGCTCGGCCAGAACATCTACGTCACCGGCAACCAGTCCGCCCTCGGCAACTGGAACACCGGCAGCGCCCTGAAGCTCGACCCGGCGACGTACCCGGTCTGGAAGCTCGACGTGGCCCTGCCCCCGGGCACCGCGTTCGAGTACAAGTACATCCGCAAGGACGCGAGCGGCAACGTCACCTGGGAGAGCGGGGCCAACCGCACGGCCACGGTGCCGTCCTCCGGCAAGGTCACGCTGACCTCGGACGTCTGGCGCGGCTGAGACCCCCCACCCCCCCCGCCGGACGGGCCGTCCCCCACGCGGCCCGTCCGGCCCCGCACACCCCCGTACCCCTCCGAGGAGAGCCCGAGTGAAACGTCCGTACCCGCGCGTGCCCGCACGCAGAACGGCGACCGCCGTCGTCGCGGCCGCCCTGTGCGCGGCCCTGGTGCCCGCGCTGCCCGCCGCCGCGGCCCGGCCGCCCGCCGCGCCCTCGGACGCCAAGCTGGCCGCGCAGGCCACCCGGCACGACCTGACCCGCGAGCAGTTCTACTTCGTGATGCCCGACCGGTTCGCCAACGGGGACACCCGCAACGACCGGGGCGGGCTGACCGGTTCGCGCCTGGAGACCGGCTACGACCCCACCGACAAGGGGTTCTACCAGGGCGGCGACCTCAAGGGGCTGACCGACCGGCTCGACTACATCAAGGGGCTCGGCACCACCGCCATCTGGCTCGCGCCGATCTTCAAGAACCGGCCCGTCCAGGGCACCGGCAAGGACGCATCGGCCGGCTACCACGGCTACTGGATCACCGACTTCACCCAGGTCGACCCGCACTTCGGCACCAACGCCGACCTGACGAAGCTGATCGACAAGGCCCACCGCAAGGGCATGAAGGTCTTCTTCGACGTCATTACCAACCACACCGCCGACACCGTCGACTACGCCGAGAAGACCTACGGCTACCGGTCCAAGGGCGCCTACCCCTACCTCGACCGCGACGGCCGCCCCTTCGACGACGCCGCCGGCATGGCGAAGGTGGACGCCGACTCCTTCCCGTACAAGCCGGTGAGCGGCGGCGGCAAGACGCCGTCCTGGCTCAACGACCCGACGATGTACCACAACCGGGGCGACTCGACCTACGCCGGGGAGTCCACCACGTACGGCGACTTCTCCGGTCTGGACGACCTGTGGACCGAGCGGCCCGAGGTCGTCTCCGGCATGGAGAAGATCTACGAGAAGTGGGTCCGGGACTTCGACATCGACGGGTTCCGGATCGACACCGTCAAGCACGTCGACATGGACTTCTGGACCCAGTGGGCCACCGCGCTCGACGCGTACGCGGCGACCCACGGCCGCAAGGACTTCTTCATGTTCGGCGAGGTCTACTCCTCGGACACCGCCGTCACCTCGCCGTACGTCACCCAGGGGCGGCTGGACGCCACGCTCGACTTCCCGTTCCAGGAGGCGGCCCGCCAGTACGCCTCGCAGGGCGCCCCGGCCTCGAAACTCGCCGCCGTCTACGGCGACGACTACCGGTACACCACCGACAAGGCCAACGCCTACGAGCAGGTGACCTTCCTCGGCAACCACGACATGGGCCGCATCGGGACCTTCCTCAAGCAGGACAACCCGGAGGCCGGTGACGCGGAGCTGGTGAAGCGCGCACAGCTCGCCGACGAGCTGATGTTCCTCGGCCGGGGCAACCCCGTCATCTACTACGGTGACGAGCAGGGCTTCACGGGCGCCGGCGGCGACAAGGACGCCCGCCAGACGATGTTCGCCTCGAAGACCGCCGACTACCTGGACGACGACGAGCTGGGCACCGACCGCACCCACGCCTCCGACGCGTACGACGAGACCCACCCGCTCTACCGCACCATCGCCGCCCTCTCGAAGCTGACCCGGGACAACCCGGCGCTGCGGGACGGCGTGCAGACCGAGCGGTACGCGGAGGGCTCGGTGTACGCCTTCTCGCGCACCGATGCCAAGCGCGGCGACGAGTACCTGGTCGCCACCAACAACGGCACCTCCGCGAAGACCGTCGAGCTGCCCACCGGGTCCGCCCGCATGGACTTCCGTACCTTGTACGGCGGTTCCGGTACGGTCCGCAGCGGCGCCGACAAGAAGGTCACCGTCACGGTCCCGGCCCTGTCGAGCCTCGTGCTCCGCGCGGCCGAGCCCCTCGCGGCCCCGGCGACCAAGCCCTCCGTCACCCTGAAGGCCCCCGCCGCGGGCGCCACCGGCACCGTCGAGCTGACCGCCGACGTGGACGGCGGCTCGCTCAACCGGGTCGTCTTCGCCGCCCAGACCGGCAACGGCAAGTGGACCACGCTCGGCACCGCCGACCACGCCCCGTACAAGGTCACCCAGACGCTGAGCGACAGGACCGCCGCCGGAACACCGCTGCGCTACAAGGCCGTCGTGGTGGACCGCACCGGCCGCACGGCGAGCGCCACCGCCTCCTCCACCGCCGGACAGGCGCCCGCCCCCGCCAAGCCCGTCGCCGTCGAGCGGGACTACGCCGTCGTCCACTACCGGCGCGCCGACGGCGACTACGACGGCTGGCAGGCCAAGTCCGGCGGGACCACCGCCGCCTTCGCCGGGCGCGACGCCTACGGCGCGTTCGCGTGGCTCAAGGTGCCCGAGGGCGCCGCCACCGTCCCGTACACCGTCGAGAAGTCCGGCACCGCCGACGGGCCCGAGCGCACCGTGGACCTGGCGAAGACCGGTGAGGTGTGGATCGCGCAGGGCGAGGACGGCCAGGCGGAGACCGCGCCGGACGGGGCCTATCCGGAGCAGGACACCACCAAGGCCGTCCTGCACTACTACCGCGCCGACGGCGACTACGACGGCTGGGGGCTGCACACCTGGACCGGCGCCGAGGAGCCCACGGACTGGGCCAAGCCGCTCCAGCCCGTGAAGAAGGACGCCTCCGGGCTCACCTTCGAGGTCCCGCTCACCGACGGAGCCACCTCGCTCAGCTACATCCTGCACCGGGGCGACGAGAAGGACCTCCCCAGCGACCAGTCCCTCGACCTCGCCACGTACGGCCACGAGGTGTGGCTGCTCGGCGGCCAGGGCGGCTATCTGCTCCCGCAGGCCGGTGGCGTACCGACGCCCGACCTGACCAAGGCCGAGGCGCAGTGGATCGACGCCGACACGGTCGTCTGGAAGGTGAAGGCCACCGAGGCCACCAGTCAGCAGCTCGTGTACGCCGAGAAGGGCGGCATCACCGTCCGGGACGGCGCCCTCAGCGACGAGGGCCAGTGGCTGCGCCTCACCCCGTCCGCGCTCACCGACGCCCAGAAGGCGAAGTACCCGCACCTCAAGGACTACCCCGCCTTCACCGTCGACGCCCGGGACCGCGCCCGCGTCCGCGACGCCCTGCGCGGCCAGCTCATCGCCACCCAGCGCGCCGCCAACGGGGCCCTGCTCGCCGCCACCGGGGTGCAGAGCGCCGGAGTGCTCGACGACCTCTACGGCGCGAAGGCGAGCGGTGCCGCGCTCGGCCCGGTCTTCCGCCACGGCACCCCCACCCTCTCGGTGTGGGCGCCCACCGCCCGTACCGTCGCGCTCGAACTCGACGGGAAGACCGTCCCCATGCGGCGCGACGACCGCACCGGCGTCTGGTCCGTCACCGGGAAGAAGAGCTGGACCGGCAAGCCCTACCGGTACGTCGTGAACGTCTGGGCGCCCACCGTCCAGAAGCTCGTCACCAACAAGGTCACCGACCCCTACTCCACCGCCCTCACCACCGACTCCGCCCGCAGCCTCGTCGTGGACCTGGCGGACCCGAAGCTCGCCCCCAAGGGCTGGAATTCCCTGCGCAAGCCCGCCGCCGTGCCGCTGCGCGACGCGCAGATCCAGGAGCTCCAGATCCGCGACTTCTCCATCGCGGACCCCACCTCCCAGCACCCCGGCGAGTACCTGGCCTTCACCGACACCCGCTCCGACGGCATGAAGCACCTCAAGCAGCTCGCGGACTCCGGCACCAGCTACGTCCACCTGCTGCCCGCCTTCGACATCGGGACCATCCCCGAGAAGAAGAAGGACCAGCGGAAGCCGGCCTGCGACCTCTCCGTCTACGCCCCCGACTCCGCCGAACAGCAGGCGTGCGTGGCGAAGGCCGCCGCGAAGGACGCCTTCAACTGGGGCTACGACCCGCTGCACTACACCGTCCCCGAGGGCAGCTACGCCTCCGACCCGGACGGCACCGAGCGCACGGTCGAGTTCCGGCAGATGGTCCAGGGGCTCAACGGCGCCGGACTGCGCACCGTCATGGACGTCGTCTACAACCACACCGTCGCCTCCGGCCAGGACGCCAAGTCCGTCCTCGACCGGATCGTGCCCGGCTACTACCAGCGGCTCCTGGAGGACGGCACCGTCGCCACCTCCACCTGCTGCGCCAACACCGCCCCCGAGAACACCATGATGGGCAAGCTCGTCGTGGACTCGATCGTCACCTGGGCCAAGGAGTACAAGGTCGACGGCTTCCGCTTCGACCTGATGGGCCACCACCCCAAGGCCAACATCCTGGCCGTCCGCAAGGCCCTCGACGCGCTGACCCTCGCCAAGGACGGCGTGGACGGCAAGAAGATCATCCTGTACGGGGAGGGCTGGAACTTCGGCGAGATCGCCGACGACGCCCGCTTCGTCCAGGCCACCCAGAAGAACATGGCCGGCACCGGCATCGCCACCTTCTCCGACCGGGCCCGCGACGCCGTACGCGGCGGCTCCCCGTTCGACGAGGACCCCGGCGTCCAGGGCTTCGCCACCGGCCTCTACACCGACCCCAACACCTCCACCGCCAACGGCACGCGGGCCGAGCAGAAGGCCCGCCTGCTCCACTACCAGGACCTGATCAAGGTCGGCCTCACCGGCAACCTCGCCGACTACACCTTCACCGACACCGCCGGGAACACCGTCAAGGGCTCCGGCGTCGACTACAACGGCGCCCCGGCCGCCTACGCCGCCGCCCCCGGTGACGCCCTCGCCTACGCCGACGCCCACGACAACGAGACCCTGTACGACGCGCTCGCGTTCAAGCTCCCGGCGGGCACCCCTGCCGCCGACCGGGCCCGCATGCAGGTCCTGGCCATGGCGACGGCGACCCTCTCGCAGGGCCCCGCGCTCTCCCAGGCCGGCACGGACCTGCTGCGCTCCAAGTCGTTGGACCGCAACTCCTTCGACAGCGGCGACTGGTTCAACGCCCTGCACTGGGACTGCCGGGCCGGCAACGGCTTCGGGCGCGGACTGCCGCCGGCCGCGGACAACGAGGCCAAGTGGCCGTACGCGAAGCCCCTGCTGGCCAGCGCCGCGGTCAACCCGGGCTGCGCCCAGATCAACGGCGCCTCGGCCGCGTACCGGGACCTGCTCACCATCCGCACCACCGAGCAGGACTTCGACCTGGCCAGTGCCGCACAGGTGCAGTCCCGGCTCTCCTTCCCGCTCTCCGGCAAGGACGAGACCCCCGGCGTGATCACCATGCGCCTCGGCAACCTCGTCGTCGTCTTCAACGCCGCGCCCGGCACCACCACCCAGAAGGTGGCCGCGCTGGCCGGGAAGGACTACGCCCTGCACCACGTCCAGGCGAAGGGCGCGGATTCTACCGTCAAGAAGTCCTCGTACGAGCGGAGTTCGGGCAGCTTCACCGTTCCGGGACGCACGGTGGCGGTGTTCACCCTGCGCTGACCGTCACAGGACTACCGTATGGGCACCCGCCCGGGGGTGTCGCTCCACACACCCCCGGGCGCACGCCTCTCAATCCACCTGTGCAGCGACGGTGACGATGGCCAGCAATCTCCCCGAGGAGACCACCAGCTTTGTCGGACGGACGGCCGAGCTGACCGGGCTCGAACACGCCCTCGCCACCGGTCGGCTGACCACCCTCACCGGCACCGGAGGCGTCGGCAAGACCCGGCTCGCCCTCCGCGCCGCCCGCCGCGCCGCCCCCGGCTACCGCGACGGCGTCCGGTGGGCCGACCTCGCCCCGCTGCACGACGACGAACTCCTCCTCGCCACCGTCTCCGACGCGGTCGGCCTCAGCGACCACACCCTGCGCCCGCCCATCGACGTGCTGTGCGAATGGCTCGCCGACAAGCAGCTGCTGCTCGTCCTGGACTCCTGCGAGCACCTGCGCCCCGCCTGCGCCCACCTCCTCGGCGAGATCCTGACCACCGCGCCCGGGCTCACCGTCCTCGCCACCAGCCGCCAGCCCCTGGACACCCGGGGCGAACAGCTCATCGAGGTCGACCCGCTGCCCGTCGACGGCGCCGCCGACGCCCTCACCCTCTTCCGGGAACGCGCCACGGCCGCCGCCCCCGCCACCCCCTTCCGGGAACCGGGCACCGCCGAGGCAGCCGCCGACATCTGCCGCCGCCTCGACGGCATCCCGCTCGCCATCGAGCTGGCCGCCGCCGCGGTCGGCCGGCAGAGCGTCCAGGAGATCGCCCAGCGCCTCGGCTCCCGGCTCGACGTCTTCGCCGACACCACGCTCCGCCCGGTCCGCCACCGCACCCTGCGCACCACCATCGGCTGGTCCCACGAGCTGTGCACCCCGCTCGAACGGCTGCTGTGGGCCCGGCTCACCGTGCTGCGCGGCGACTTCGACGAGGAGACCGCCGTCACCGTCTGCGCCGGCGGCCCCCTCACCGAGGACGGCGTCCGCACCGCCCTGCGCGGCCTGGCCGCCAAGTCCGTCGTCAGCCGCGAGGGCACCCGCCACCGCATGCTCGACACCCTGCGCGAGTACGGCCGGATGTGGCTCGTGGAGCTGGGCGAGGAACGGGCCGCCGCCGACCGGCACGCCGCCTGCTTCCTGAGCCTCGCCCGCAACGCCCACGCCGGCTGGACCGGCGACGACCAGATCCTCTGGTACCACCGCATCGCCGACGCCCACGCCGACCTGTGCGCCGCCCTCGACCACCTCCTCGCCCACGACCCGGCCGCCGCCCAGGAGATGGCCGGCCGCATCGGCTTCTTCTGGTGCTGCTGCGGCCACCTCCCGCAGACCCGGGGTTACGCCCAGCGCGCCCTGGACAGCGGACCGGCCGACGGCCCCCACCGCACCCGGGCGCTCTGGGTGCTCGGCATCTGCGTCCTGCTCCAGGGCGACTACCCGGCCGCCGAGCGCATCGGCCGCGAGTGCGTCCGGGAGGCCGCCGCCGACGGCACCGACGAGGGCATCCTCGCCGCCGCATATCTGCGCGGACTCACCCACCTGATGACCGGCGAGCCCGAGAAGGGCCTCCGCGCGTCGCGGCGGGTGCTCCGGACCACCGCGTCCGGGACCCGGCTCGAAGCGGCCTACCGGCTGCGCTGCCACCTCATCACCGTCTTCGCCCTCACCGGGCTCGGCCGCCTGGAGGAGGCCGCGTCCGCCGCCGTGGTGCTGCGGGCGGCCTGCGAGGCCCAGGACGAGTGCTGGACCCGGTCCTACGTGGACTACCAACTCGCCCTGATCGCCCTGCTCCAGGGCCGCGCCGCACCCGCCGCCGCGCACGCCCGCGCCATGCTCGCCGGCAAGCACCGGCTCCGCGACCGCTTCGGCATCGCGCTCGGCCTGGACGTCCTGGCCGCCGCCATCGCCGCCCAGGGCGAGGGCGCCAGGGCCGCCCGCGTCTACGGCACCGGACAGGTCTACTGGCGCATGGTCGGCCACCCCCAGCGCGGCACCCCCGAGCTGGGCCCGGTCCGCGAGACCTGCGAACGGCGCGCCCGGGAGGCGGTCGGTGACGCCGCATACCGGCGCGCCTTCGAACAGGGCCGGGCCGACAGCGCGGAGGCGGGCCTCGCCCTGGCCCTGCACGGCGAACTGCTCACCTAGCGGATACCTGTTGTGCGCCCTCGCCGGTACGGGGAGGCTGGGCGCCGTCCGCCCACTCTCCGCCCGTCCGGGAGCCCGTCATGCCGCAGATCACCGTCGACTACTCCGCCGAGCTGGCCGAGGCATTCGACCGCCCCGCGTTCGCCCTCGCGCTGCACCCGATCGTCGCCGAGACCGTCGACACCAAGATCGCCGCCTGCAAGACCCGCTTCCGGCGGGCCGAGGAGACCGTGGTGGCGGACGCGCCGGCCGGCGACGTACTCGTGCATGTGGACATCTCGCTGCTGCCCGGCCGCACCCCGGAGACCAAGGCCCGGCTCACCGAGGCCGTCCTGGAACTCCTGCGCGCCCACCTCGGCACGGTCACCGGCGCGACGCCGCACCTCTCGGCGGAGGCCCGGGACCTGGACGCCTCCTACCGCAAGGTCTGAGCGGCCCGGGTGCAACCCGGCGGGCGGACCACGGCACTTACCGGGTGAGACCGTCTCCGGAAGGAACCACCCTGTGCTGAAGCCCAGCCGCCGCCCGCTGCTCCACGTCGCCGTGGCCACGGCCGCCCTGACCGTCGCCCTGTCCGCGCCCGCGCCCGCCTTCGCATGGGACGCGGCCGGGCACGCCTGGGCGGCCGAGGCGGCACCGTACAGCGACACCACCCTCCTCGACGTCGCGGACATGGGGCGGGGGAGAACCTGGGCGGCCGGGTTCACCATCCGCACCGAGGGCAAGGTGACCCGCTTCCGGCCCGTCGTGGCCGAACGCGCCGCGCCCGGGGCGGCGTGGACGCCCGTGCCGTCGGCGACCGCGGCCGCCGGGGAGGTCAGCAGCCGAGTCAACGCCATGGACGTGAACGGCGGCTGTGACGTGTGGCTCGTCGGCGACGACTCCGCCGCCCTCGACGGGAAGGTGTACACCCAGCACTTCGACGGCGAGCGCTGGCAGGTCGTGCCGGTGGAGCTGCCCGAGAAGTCGGATGCCGGCTCGCTGCTGGACGTGGACGCCCGGCCGGGCGGGGCCTGGGCCGCCGGAATCGCGCAGATCGAGGTCTCCCGCACCTGGAACGAGGCGAAGGGGGCTGGAACATCGAGTACCGGAACGCCGGGATCGTCCGCCACTTCGACGGGACGGCCTGGCGCGACGTGCCCCTCCCCGAACTGCCCGGCGACTACTGGTACCTGAACGGGGTCCAGGCGGTCGTCGACGACGACGTCTGGGCGACCGGCTACGACGGTGACACCGGCAGCCCGCTGCTGCTGCACTACGACGGCTCCGCCTGGCAGCGGGTGGACGCCCCCGGCGTCACGGACGTCCCCGGCCAGGCCGAGAAGCTCGCGGTGTCCGAGGACGGCACGGTGTGGCTGGTCGGCGAGGACTGGTCGCCCGAGGACGGATCGACGCGCGCCCTGGTCGCCCGTCACGACGCCACGGGCTGGCACCGGCTCGCCGTGCCGGACGTGCCCGCCCGGCTCCACGGCGTCACCACACGCCCCGGAGGCGGCATCGCGGTCGTGGGTCAGACCCTCGGGGACCGGCGCGACGCGCTGGCGTGGGCCTGGCAGCCCGGGAGCCGGAACCACTGGAAGGACCTGGCACTTTTGCAGCCCGTGGCGGCGGACCCGACGGACCCGGCGACCCCCGTGGAGAACTTCGCCAACGCGGTGACCGGGGGCCGGGCAGGGCTCACGGTGGTCGGCACCTCGACCGCCGAGGGCGCGGAGCCCCAGCCGTTCGTGTCCGTACGGTCCCGCGGGCGCTGAGACCCGGATCCTGATCCAGCCTGATCCAAACGAAAGGCCCTAAGGCAACCGCTGCGCCGGCACCGCCGGAACGGCCGGAGCCAGTGTGGAGAGCCGGGTCAGCAGGTCCCCGAACGGCCCGTCCGCCGGCTCCTGCGCCAGCACCCGCAGCACGATCCCGGCCATCTCCTCGTCGTACGCCGCGCTCACGGCGGCCAGCGCGGCGAAGTCGTGCACCAGCTGCAACTCCAGCTCCGCCCGGGGCACCCGGCGCCCGTCCAGCCAGATCAGCGCCGTCGACTCGGCGAGCGACACCCAGGACCGTACGACCAACACCAGGCGGGCCGGGGGCTCTTCGACGTCCAGGTGGGCCAGGATCTGTTCGCAGGCGGCCTGGCGCACCCCGTCGATCATGGCGTTCGCCGTGGACGAGCCGACCGCCGGACCGCCCCGCATCAGCGCGGCGAACCCCGGCCCGTGCTCGTCCACGAAGTCGAAGAACCGGCCCATCACCCGCAGCAGCCGGGCGCCCAGCGGCCCTTCGTGCGGCTCCATGAAGCGGGCTGCCAGCTCGTCGGCCGCCCGGCGCAACGCCGCCTCGTACAGGCTCTGTTTGCCCGGGAAGTAGTGGTAGACCAGGGGCCGCGAGATCCCGGCCGCCGACGCGATCTCATCGATCGACACCTCGTCCGGCGCCCGGTGGCTGAACAACTCCAGCGCGACGCCGATCAGCTGCTGCCTGCGCTCCTCGACGCCCATCCTGCGCCGCACCCCGGTCGTCATGCCCCCAGCGTACCGACCGGTGGGTCCGGCCGGTTCAGAGGTCCAGCACCAGCCGGCCCCCGCCCCGGCACCGGGAGACGCAGATGAGCATGGAGTCGGCGCGCTCCGCGTCCGTCAGCAGGTCGTCGCGGTGCTCCACCTCGCCCGCGAGGACGCGCTGTTGGCACGTACCGCAGAAGCCCTGCTCGCAGGAGTACGCGACATGCGGCAGCTCGGCGCGCACGGCGGCCAGCACCGACTGGTCCGCCGCGACCGGGACCGTCAGCCCCGAGCGGCGCAGCTCCACCTCGAACGGGGCCCCACCGGCCGGGTCGGGACCCGCCGCCGTGAAGCGTTCCAGGTGCAGGGTGCGGCCGGGCGGCAGCGCGGCGGCGACCGCGTCCATCAGGGGCTGCGGGCCGCAGCAGTGGACCGCCGTGCCCTCGGCCGTGTCCGCGAGGGCGGCGGCGATGTCCGGGTGGCCCGCCTCGTCCTGCGGGACGACCGTGACCCGGCCCCCGTCGGCGCCCAGCTTCTCGACCTCCTCCAGGAACGGCATCGTGGCCCGGCTCCGGCCCCCGTACAGCAGCCGCCAGTCGGCGCCCTCGCCGGCCAGTCGGCGGACCATCGGCAGGACCGGGGTGATGCCGATGCCGCCGGCGATCAGGAGGTGGGCGGGGGCGTCGGCGAGCGGGAAGCGGTTGCGCGGGCCGCGCACCTCCACCTCGGCGCCCTCGTGGAGCGCGGTGTGCACCTCGCGGGAGCCGCCCCGCCCGTCCTCGACGAGCCGCGCGGCCACGGTGTACGCGCCGGTGTCGGCGGGGTCCCCGCACAGCGAGTACTGCCGGACCAGGCCGGAGGGCAGCACCAGGTCGAGATGGGCGCCGGGCTCCCAGGCGGGCAGCTCCGGCCCCTCCAGGCGGAGTTGGACGACGCCCTCGGCGGGGCTGGTCCGCCCGGTGACCAGCAGCCGCCGTCCGGTGGTCGAACGGCGCGTGTTCCGGCCGGATATGGGCTCGTCCAGCGCGGGCAGCGGCCACAGCGGGGACTTCTGGATGCGCCGGCGCATCGCCCGCCGGGCGAGCAGCGCGGCTCCGGCCGCCACGGCGACCGTACGCAGGCGGGGAGGGGCAAGGAACGCGGCATGGTCAGCGGGCTTCCGTCGTACGGGCCTCGGCCGCGACGGCGGCGGGCGAGCGGGTGAGGTAGTCGACGGCCTGGGCCGTGCTGCCCTCCTGCGAGGGGTGGTACGTACGGCTCAGATAGCGCGGGATCGACCGCAGCATGGACGGGGTGCTGGGCAGGGTGCCGCGCCGGCCGCTGCGGTAGAACTGCCCGAAGGACGCCTTGCCGTCCAGCAGGCTCGGGTCGTTCTCCATGAAGAACCGGGTGCCGCGCTGCCAGAGGAAGAGCAGCGCCGAGAACGCCGTCGCCCAGGTCCGCACCCGCCGCCGGTATCCGCCGTCCACATGCATGAACACGTCGAAGGCGACCGAGCGGTGCTCGACCTCCTCCGCGCCGTGCCAGCGCAGCAGGTCCAGCATGGTCGGGTCGGCCCCGCGCCGGTCCAGCTCGTCGGCGTTGAGGATCCAGTCGCCCAGGAACGCGGTGTAGTGCTCGATCGCGGCGATCGTCGCCACCCGCTCCAGCAGCCACCACTTCCGCGCCCGGCCCGGCGGCAGGGTCCTGTCGCCGAGCAGCTTCTCGAAGAGCCAGTCGACCTGCGCGGTGTACGGCGTCGGGTCGAGCCCCAGCTCCTTGAGGTGCGGAAGCACGTCGTCGTGGGCCTGGGAGTGCATCGCCTCCTGGCCGATGAAGCCGATGACGTCCTGCCGCAGCTCCTCGTCGTGGATGTACGGGAGCACCTGGCGGTAGACGTGGATGAACCAGCGCTCCCCGGCGGGCAGCAGGAGGTGGAGCACATTGATGGTGTGCGTGGTGAACGGGTCGCCCGGCACCCAGTGCAAGGGCGTCCCGTCCCAGGCGAAGCTGACCCGGCGGGCCTTGAGGGCGGTCCGCTCCGCCGCGACCGCCGCTGGCTGCGTGTTAGACATGGTGTCAAAATACTGAGCGGTAGGCCCGGGGAACAGGGGTGTGCGCCGAATTCCCGGCCCGTGAGAGGCCCTAGTGCAGCGCGCCCACCCGGCTGCCGTCCTTCAGCCGTCCTTCCAGCCGGGGCCGGGCCCCCTCGGCGGCGGGCACCGCGAGCAGCCGCCCCGGGGCGCTCCCCGACACCCCGCCCGACGTGGCCAGCGACGCGAACTGCCCGCTCCCCGCCGCCAGGACGTACCAGCGCCCGCCCGGCGACTGCCACAGCACGCCCGCCAGCACTCTGGGCGTCCGCGCCCCGCACTCCGGCGCATCCTCCCCCCGCGCCGCGACCGCTCCGGTCGCTGCCGGACGGGCGGACGGGGCCTGGAACTCCGCGATGACCCTGCTCCCCGCCCCCCGCCAGGTCTCCGCCCGGGTGCACAGCCAGCGCGCCGTGCCCCCGTCCTCGGGCAGCGGCTGCCGGGCGTAGGCCCAGGAGTTGACCGACCGCACCCCGTGCGAGCGGACCGCCCGCAGCAGACACGCGGTGCGCGCCCAGCTCTCCCGCTCGGCCCGCCCCGTGACGTCGTGCGGGCTGCCCGGGGCGCCCGAGGTCAGCCGGGCCGGGGCGAGTTCGCCCAGATCCGTGACCAGCCGCACCGACGAGCCCCCGGTCAGCTCGACGGCCTCCCAGGACCGGCAGCCGGACCCCGCCGCCGGGTCGGCCAGCGGGCCGGTCACCCCGTCCGGGGAGCGGTCCAGCGGGCGGGGCGACCGGTCCGGCGCGCGCAGGTCCCGCACCCGGGCCTCCCGCACCCAGGGCGCCGTCAGATAGCGCACCCCCTCCCCGGTCCTGGCCACCACCAGCGCGCCCGACGACCCTTCGTCCGCCCCGTCCACCCGGGCGAAGTCGAGGGCGGCGCCCAACGCGGGGTCGGCGTTGCGCGGCTCGGCGTACCGCACGACGCGCAGCCCGTCGTGGAACAGCACCACCGCGGAGTCCCCGACCTCACCCGCGTACAACAGCTGCGGGGCGCCCATCGGCGGGCCCGTGGGCGTGCCCGGCGTCGCCGACGTCCGGACCCCGGCGCCCGGCCGGGCCCACACCGCGAGGGCCCGCCGCAGCAGCCGGGTGTCCTGGGTGCGGTCGCCGCGCGTGGGCCAGGAGGTGAAGTCCGTACGCGCGGAGCGGCGCCAGTACGTCGCGGGCACCCGGCGCAGCGCCCCCGGGTCCAGGGCCGCTTCGGACGCCGGATTGCGCGCGTACGGCGGCGCGGTCAGTCCGCCGTGGCCCCAGCCGCCGCCGGGCAGCCCGAGCAGCGCCCCGCACACCAACAGCGCGGCGCCGGCCGCGAGCGCGGTGCGGACGCGTCTGCGGCGGCCCGGCAGATCGGGCGGCCGGGCCTGGAGCGAGCAGGGGTCGAACTCCGGGGAGGCCAGGAGCGCGTGGCCCGCCCGCACCCCGTCCGCCTCGGTCAGCGCCGCGTGCGGATCGGCGACCCCGGCGGCGGCCAGCTCCCGCCGGACCTCCCCGTCCGCGAGCCCTTCCAGGCCGCGCAGGACGAACGCGGCCCGGGCGGGGGCGGTGAGCGCCGCCAGCTCGCGTTCCAGGGCGAGTTCACCGGCGCCGCCCGGGTGCGGGAGCAGCCGCAGGCCCCACGCCGAGGGCAGGACGGGCGGCAGGGCGGCGCGGCGCGGCCGGAACGGCAGCCGCCGGGGGCGCCCGGCCGCCAGGGCCCGGCGCAGCACCTGGCGCCGCACGTAGGTGTAGGCGGGGTCGGCGTCGCCGGTGCGGCGAGGCCGGGGGACGGTGGCCGCACCGGCGCGGTGGGCGGCCTGGAGGGAGCGCTGGGCGAGGGCGTGGGCGGCGAACACCCGCCGGGCGCGGCCCGGTGAGGGCGGCAGCAGGAGGTAGCCGATCCGCACCAGCCGCGGGTAGTGCTCGACCAGCGCGGCCTCTGCCTGTTCCGCGTCGACCGGGGCGACGGCCTGCGGTAGCTCTGACGGTGGGCGCACATTCAGCTGAACGAGCGAATGGTGCGATGGTCACTCCGGGCCCGTCCGCCGGGGCCCTCCGCCGGGGCGCCGCAGGCGTCAGGCGAACCGGGCCAGCGGGCCGTCGACCGGCGCGCCCGTCATCCGGTTGGCCAAGGTGGACAGGGTGTAGGTGGCGATGCCGAGGGTCACCTCCAGCGCGTTGCGCGCGGTGTAGCCGTGGGCCGTGAACGCCTCGACCGCCGCGTCGTCCACGGCCCCGTTCGTGGCGAGGACGTCCAGGATGAACTGCCGCAGGGCTTCGAGGCGTTCGTCCGGCAGCGGGGTGCCTTCGCGGAGGGCGGCGAGGAGTGCGGGCTCGGCGTCCAGGGCGGTGAGGATCCCGGTGTGGATCGCCACGCAGACGTGACAGCCGTTCCGGGTGGCCATGGTCATGCTCAGCACCTCGCGGGAGAGCTTGTCCAGGGTGGTGGACTCGAAGAGCGCGTTCATCCGGAGGAAGCCGCTCAGCACCTCGGGGGAGGTGGCCATGCGGGCGGCGGCGGACGGCAGGAAGCCCTGCTTCCGCGCGATGGCGGTGAGGCCGGATCGGGCGGCGGCGGGGGCGGATTCGAGGGTGTGGTCGGGGAAGGCGGTCGCGGGCATGGTGGGACCTCTCGGCTAAACTCGACAACATGATTGACGAAAAAAACGTAAACCAGGTTGTCGAGTTTCGCAATGGCTGAGCGGACGGGCGGCCGTGGGGAAGTGCGTCCCGAGGAGGCCGGAAGGGGCTTCGAGCTGCCCCTTCTGCTGTTCGCCGGTTTCCGTACGGTCATCGACGCGCTCCACCGCGAGCTGGCCGAGCAGGGGCACCCGGACATGCGGCCCGCGTACGGCTACGCCCTCCAGGCCGTGGGCGTCGAGGGGGCGACCGCCAGCGAGATCGGCCGCCGCCTCGGCGTCTCCAAGCAGGCGGCCGGCAAGACCGTCGACCGGCTGGAAAGCCTCGGTTACGTGGAACGCGCCGACGATCCGGCCGACGGGCGCCGCAAACTCGTCCTGCTGACCGCGCGGGGCGTCGACGTGCTCCGGCGGTCCGCCGAGGGCTTCGACCGGCTGCGCGCGGAATGGGTCCGGGTCCTCGGTGCCGAACGGGTCCGCGCCCTGGAGGACGACCTGCGCACCATGGCCCCGGACGGCGCCTTCCGGCTCGATGTGGCGGCCTGGTTCAACGGCTGAGCGCGGTCCCGGCGACTTGGACTTCTCTCACCAGACATAGGACGTATGGAGTCCGCACCCTTTCGGTGGGCCCCTCTCTGCGGCACCATGCACGCGTCGGCACCCGAGAGATCCGACCACTCGCTGGTCGTGAAGGAGAGGGAACCATGGCACGACGCACCCATGTGCTCAGCGCGCTCGCGCTGGCGGCGGCCGCCGCGCTCATCCCCGTAACCGCCACCGCGCAGCAGGCCGCGCCCCGGCCGTCCGGGGCGGCGGGTGCGTGCCGGGGGCCCGTGAAACCGGCCTCGCAGATGACGGTGGAGGACTGCGACAGCCCCGCGCGGATCATCGAGAAGGCGGCGAACATCGTCCCCACCGCCGGCCAACTCGCCTGGCAGCAGCGGGAGGTCACCGCCTTCACGCACTTCGGCATGAACACCTTCACCGGCCGCGAATGGGGCTCGGGCACCGAGGACGAGAAGCTCTTCGCGCCCGCCGCGATCGACGCCGACCAGTGGATGCGCGCCTACAAGGCCGCCGGTGCCGAGCAGGTCATGCTCACCGTCAAGCACCACGACGGCTTCGTCCTCTACCCCAGCCGCTACACCGACCACTCGGTCGCCCTCAGCCCCGGCAGCCCGGACGTCGTCGCCGCCTATGTGAAGGCCGCCCGCAAGGCCGGGCTCAAGGTCGGCTTCTACCTCTCGCCCTCGGACGGCGCCGAACTCCCGCACGCCTGGCACGCCGAGTGGGTCGAGAAGATCCGCGCCAAGGAGGCGGCCGGCCAGTCGCTCTCGCTGCCCGAGCGGATGGCCCTGGAGGACGGCGACCGCGCCCCGGCCGGCCGGGGCCGCTTCGGCAACGGCAGCCCCGTCACCGCCCGCACCATCCCCACGCTCGTCCCCGGCGACGACCGCGCCGCCCGCGTGAGGAGCGGCAAGCTGCCCACCTTCAAGGTCCGGGCCGACGACTACGACGCGTACTACCTCAACCAGCTCTACGAGATCTTCACCCAGTACGGCCCCGTCGAGGAGCTGTGGCTCGACGGCGCCAACCCCTGGTCCGGGTCCGGCATCACGCAGAAGTACGACGTCAAGCAGTGGTTCGACATGGTCAAGGCGCTGTCGCCGAACACCGTCGTCTTCCAGGGCCCCCAGGGCGTGCGCTGGGTCGGCAACGAGAACGGCACCGCCCGCGAGACCGAGTGGAGCGTCACCCCGCACATCACCGACCCGTGGACCGGGCTCGGCTCGCTGCCCAACGACTCCACCGACCCCGACATCGGCTCCCGCGCCAAGCTCCTCGACCCGTCGGTCAACTACCTCCAGTGGTACCCGGCCGAGGCGGACGTCTCCAACCGGCCCGGCTGGTTCTACCACGAGGACGAACAGCCCAAGACCGCAGCGCAGTTGATGAACCTCTACGAGAAGAGCGTCGGCCGCAACGCCTCGCTCCTGCTCAACGTCCCGCCCGCCCCCGACGGCCGCATCGCCGCCGAGGACGTCACCCGGCTGACCGCCCTCGGTGCCGACGTACGCCGGATCTACGGCACCGACGTACGCAAGCAGCACCCGGGCCCGTACACCTTCGACCGCGTCGCCGTCCGCGAGGACATCCAACACGGCCAGCGCGTGGAGAAGTTCGCCGTCGAGGCCAGGGTGAACGGCGCCTGGCAGCGGATCGCCGAGGGCACCACCATCGGCCACGAACGCATCCTGCCGCTGCCCGAGGCCGTCACCGCCACGGCGGTCCGCGTCAAGGTGCTGGAATCCCGGGCGAAGCCGCACCTGGGCGCCACCACCCTGCACCTGACCGGCCGCTAGCCCCGGTCCAGATACGCCAGGACGGCCAGAACGGGGCGGTTGTCGTCGTCGGACGGCGGCAGGCCCAGCTTCCCGAAGATGTTCGAGGTGTGCTTGGCCACCGCCCGCTCCGTGATCACCATCTGCGAGGCGATCGCCGCGTTCGACCGGCCCTGGGCCATCAGCTCCATGACCTCCCGCTCGCGCGGCGTCAGCCCGCCCATCGGCTTGTCCTGCGAACGCCGCGTCAACAGCTGCGAGATGACCTGCGGATCCATCGCCGTACCGCCCGCCGCGACCCGGCGCACCGCGTCGATGAACTGGTCCGCGTCGAACACCCGGTCCTTGAGCAGATACCCGATCCCGCCGTTGCCGTCCGCCAGCAGCTCGCGCGCGTACAACTGCTCGACGTGCTGCGAGAGTACGAGCACGGGCAGCCCCGGCCGCGCGCGCCGCGCCGCCAGCGCGCACTGAAGCCCCTCGTCCGTGTGGGACGGCGGGAGCCGGACGTCGACCACGGCGACGTCCGGCTCCAACTCGGCGAGGGCCTTGGTGAGTTCCGGCCCGGTCTCGACGGCGGCCGCGATCTCGAAGTCGTACGCCTCCAGCATCCGCACCAGGCCGTCGCGCAGCAGGAAGAGATCTTCGGCTAGGACAACTCGCAAGGGATCTCCATGGTCACCATGGTGGGACCGCCCGCGGGGCTGCTGACGGCCATGATGCCGTCGAATGTACCGAGCCGCCGTTCGATACCGCTCAGCCCCGAGCCCGCACCCACCGAGGCACCGCCCTTCCCGTTGTCGGTGACCGTGCACCGCAGCGATCCGTCGCTGTGGCGCAGGTCCACCCAGATCCGGTCGGCCCCCGAGTGCTTCGCCGCGTTCGTCAGCGCCTCGCTGATCGCGAAGTACGCCGCCGACTCCACCGGGGCCTCCGCCCGGCCGCCCAGCTCCACGTCCACGTCGCACGGAATCGGCAGCCGCAGCGCCAGCGCCTTCACCGCGTCCCCGAGCCCCCGCTCCGCGAGCACCGGCGGGTGGATGCCCCGGACCAGGTCGCGCAGCTCGGTCAGCGCCTCGGCCGAGGACGCCCGGGCCATCGCCAGGAGCTGCTTCGCCTGCGCCGGGTCCTTCTCGATCAGCGCCTCGACGGTGCCGAGGTTCATCCCCATCGCGACCAGCCGGGCCTGCGCCCCGTCGTGCAGATCGCGCTCGATGCGCCGCAGCTCGGAGGCGGCCGTGTCCACCGCCTCGTGCCGGGTCTCGGTCAACCGGTCGATGCGCAGGGCGAGTTCCTGCTCCTGGGTGGGCGCGAGCACCGACCGGGCCAGCACGAAGTGCGCGCGCAGCAGCCGCTCGCTCACCAGCACCCCGAGCGCGAAGACCGCCGCCCCGAGCGCGGCGGCCGCCAGCCCCGTCGCCTGGCTGTCGACCGGCACGAATCCGTACCAGTACCGGTCGTCCGTGAAGACCCGCCACAGGCCGGCCGCCAGCACAAGGCCCTCCACCGGGTAGACCATCAGCGCCGCCGCCAGGATCGCCACCGTATAGCCGGCCGTCATGTC
Organism: Streptomyces drozdowiczii; assembly: GCF_026167665.1. Lineage (NCBI taxonomy): Bacteria > Bacillati > Actinomycetota > Actinomycetes > Kitasatosporales > Streptomycetaceae > Streptomyces > Streptomyces drozdowiczii. Next base: position 5,076,018 of record NZ_CP098740.1, read on the forward strand.
GACCAGCATCCAGCGCATGTCCCGCCAGGTCGCCGGGTCCTTCAGCATCAGCGTGGTCCGCTCCACCCGCCCGGTGAACCCGCTCCGCACATCCTTCGGAAACGGCCGGTACGGGACCGGGATGCGCACGTCCGACCAGGTGATCGCGAGCAGCCGGCGCTGGTTGGCGTGCTTGCGGACCGCCTCCAGGACGTACGGCGTGGTCACCAGGCCGATGCCCAGCGGGATCATCGTGATCGAGAGCAGCGCCAGTACGAACAGCGTGCACGAGCCCGCGAGGGCGGCGAACGACACCACCAGCCCGCGCCACGCGGCCAGCAGCGCCGACCCGATCCGTCCCCGTATCGCGTCCATCCCGGTCCTCTTCCCCTCGCCGGGCCCTTCTGCCGGCCCCGTGTCGGACCCAGTCTGACCCGGCGCGACCGGTGCCGGGCAGCCGGTTTCCCACCCGGTGGGGGTGTACCCAGCACCACCCCCGCCACCTCGCCCTATGTGCCGCGCGACCGGGTGTTCCACCGTTCTGGGGCGCATGATCCGGCGTTCCTAGATTCGAGGGGCATCGTCGGACTTCCACCAACAGGGGGCGAACCCGCCATGAGGCGTAACCTCGCGGCACGTATCGGTGTGTGGAGCGCACACCACCGCAAGACGGCCGTTCTCGGCTGGCTGCTCTTCGTCGTACTCGCCGCGGGCATCGGCGGAGCCTCGGGCATGGTCGAGATGACCGACGCCGAGAACGGCGCGGGCGACTCGGCCCGCGCCGAGCGGATCCTCTCCGACGCGGGGCTCGGCCACCGGGCCGGAGAACTCGTCATGGTGTCGTCCGCCGCACCGGACGGCTGGCGCACCGCCGCCCGCGAGCTGACCGCCGCCCTCCGGGACACCGGCGAGGTCACCGGGCTCGCGGCCCCGGTCGCCTCGAAGGACCGCAAGGATTGCGCTGATCACCTTCGAGATGAAGGGCGACCCGGACACCGCCCCCGACCGGGTGCAGCCCGTGCTGGACGCCGTCGCCGGGGTCGAGGAGAGGCAACCCGGCGTCACCGTCAGCCAGTTCGGGGACGCCAGCGCCGGCAAGTGGCTCGGCGACCTGCTCGCGGACGACTTCAAGAAGGCCGAGTTCACCGCCGTGCCGCTGGCCCTCGGCATCCTGCTGGTCGCCTTCGGCGCCGTCGTCGCCGCCCTGCTGCCCGTGGGGCTCGCGCTCACCGCGTGCATGGCCGCCTTCGGACTGCTCTCGCTCGCCAGCCACCAGCTCCACCTGTTCCAGACCACGTACTCCGTGATGTTCCTGATGGGCTTCGCCGTCGGCGTCGACTACTGCCTGTTCTACCTGCGCCGCGAACGCGACGAGCGGGCCGCCGGACGCGACGCCGAGACCGCCCTGCGCATCGCCGCCGCCACCAGCGGCCGGGCCGTCCTCGTCTCCGGGCTCACCGTCATGGTCGCCATGGCCGGCATGTTCCTGTCCGGACTCATGCTCTTCAAGGGCTTCGCGCTCGCCACCATCACCGTCGTGTGCATCGCCATGCTCGGCTCCGTCACCGTGCTGCCCGCCCTGCTGTCCTGGCTTGGGGACCGCATCGACGCCGGGCGCGTGCCGCTGCTGAACCGGCGCGGCAAGCGGGGGAAGGGGGAGAGCGGCCGCATCGCGGGCCGGGTCCTGCGCCCCGTCCTCGACCGCCCCAAGTTCTTCGCCGCCGCCTCCGTCGCCGTGCTGCTGGTGCTCGCTGCGCCCGCGATCGGCATGAAGACCGAATCCCTGGGCCTGGAGAAGCAGTTCGGCTCGGACTCCACGCTGTCCGTCGCCTACCGCCACATCAGCGAGACCTTCCCCGGCGGCCCCGCCCCGGCCCAGGTCGTCGTGGAGGCCGACGACATCACCGCTCCGGCCGTCCGCAAGGCCCTCGCCGGCTTCGACCACGTCACCGTGCACCGGGCGCGCAACATCGCCGAGTTCGAGGTCCCGCTGCCCGGCGGCGAGAAGGGCCTGAGCACCCTGCGCGACGACCGCCTGCCCGCCGCCTTCGGCTCCAGCGGCGCCCACGCCTACGTCACCGGCGAGGTGGCCGCGTCCGTCGACTTCAACGACCAGCTGAAGCGCGGAATCGCCCCCGTCTTCCTCTTCATCACCGCCGTGACGTTCCTGCTGATGCTGTTCTGCTTCCGCTCGTACGTGATCGCCGTGACGTCCATCGCCCTCAACCTGCTCTCCGTGGCCGCCGCGTACGGGGTGATGACCGCGGTCTTCCAGCACGGCTGGGGCGCCGGGCTCATCGGCTCGGAGGGCGTCGGCGCGGTCGAGTCCTGGATGCCGCTGTTCGTCCTCGTCGTCCTGTTCGGGCTCTCGATGGACTACCACGTCTTCGTGGTCTCCCGGATCCGCGAGGCGCACGGCCGGGGGATCGGCAACCGGGCCGCGATCGACGAGGGTATCCGCCGCACGGCCGGTGCGGTGACCGGCGCGGCCGTGATCATGGTGGCGGTGTTCTCGGTCTTCGCGACCCTGTCCATGCAGGACATGCAGCAGATGGGCGTCGGGCTGGCGGTCGCGGTCCTGCTGGACGCCACGCTCGTACGGATGGTGCTGCTGCCCTCCGTGATGGCGCTGCTCGGCGAGCGCAACTGGCGCACCCCGCGCGGCCTCGGCCGACTGCCCGGCCTGGACCACGGCGAGCCCGCGGAGGCCCCGGTGCCTGCCTCGGCGCCGGTCGGTTCCGGACTGCGCTGAGCGGGGCGTACGCGGGCGGGCCCCGGTACCGGTCGTGCTGACCGGTACCGGGGCCCGCCCCTTTCGCCGTGGGTCAGGGCGTGTACTTGTACCCGACGCGGCGCACGGTCTGGATCGAGCGGCGGTGCTCGGCGCCCAGCTTGCGGCGCAGCCGGGCCACATGGACATCGACGGTGCGGCCGTCGCCCACATGCCCGTAGCCCCAGACCGTGGTCACCAACTGGTCGCGGGTGTGGACGCGGTGCGGGTGGGCCACCAGGTGGGCCAGGAGCTCGAATTCCAGGTAGGTGAGGTCCAGCGGGCGCCCGTTGACGGACGCGGAGCGCTGTACGGAGTCGATGGCCACCGGGCCCGCCGCCGGCTCCGGGGGCGGCTCCGGCACCGCGTACTGCGCGGCGGCCGCCGCGAAGGCCGGCTGCTGGTCGGCGGGCACGAGCACCAGGTAGCCGACCATCGGCGGGCGGCCCGGCAGGCTGGGCAGGGTGTGCTGGGGCGCGGGCAGCCAGGTCGCGCCCGGCGTCAGGAGCGCCGAGACGTCGGCCTGCTGGACGACCTCGTCGGGGGCGACGGCTCGGAGCCGGTGCCGGTTGGGGGAGGAGGGAGGGACGGAGGCGGTCGCAGCGGCAGCGGAGAAGGTACGGGTGTTCGCCATGAGGGGTCAGCTCTTTCGCGCGAGGGAGTCGTCGGTGGACGGACTTGCTGCGTGCGCGCGGGCCGAAGGCCGGGTGAGGGCTTTAGAGGGCCGGCGCGTTCAGCGCGCGGCAACACACCCGGTCGAAGTCGTGGTGCTGACGGGAGGGCCAGAACGGCTCGAGGTCGCTGCGACCGGTCGAGGGGTGCGGGTAGCTGGCCATGCCCCCATTGAAGCAGAGAACGCGTGGCCTCGCGCCCCTTCGTGCGACGAGGTGAGCAAGGCGACAGCTCCCGCCACCAGCCCCTAACCCACCAGTCCCTAACCCACCAGCCGCTTGCGCCAGTCCAGGCCGGTCAGCCGGATCGCCTGGTCCGGGGAGCCGTCCCACTCCACTGTCAGCCCGGCCTCGCCCAGCGCGGCCACCACCTCGCGGCCCACCGCGGTGGTCGTCTCCGCGGAATCGTCGAACCCGCCGTAGTACAGCGCGAGGCCGTGCCCTGCCGCCGCGCTCTCCGTACCCTGGCCGTGGAAGAAGACGAAGCCCCGGGCGTCCTCGCGCCCGGCCGCCCAGATCTCGCCCATCCCGCAGGAGCGGCAGCAGGTGAAGTTCTCCCGGGCCGTGATGCCGCCCCGGTCGAGCCGGGCGAACGCCCCCTCCAGCCGGTCCGGGTCCGTCACATCCGTCCAGCCCCGCTGCTCCTCGACCCGCTCCAGCCACAGCCGCTCCGCCAACTCCCGCGCCTGGGCCCGGGAGACCGGCCGCACCCCGTCCTTCACGAGGTAGTCCTCGGCCGCCTCGGTGAGCGTCCGCACCGTCCCGTAACCGCCGCGCAGCAGCTCCCGGACCCGGGGCTCCACCTGCTCCCGGATTTTCTTGGCCAGCTCCGGCACGGGCTCCGGCTCGGGTATCCCGGCGCTCTCCCAGTCGGTCCCCGCGTCCCAGCCGGGCTCCTCGCGCGCCCAGCGGGTCATCAGCGCGGCGACCCGGTCCGGGGAGTCGACGACGGTACGGACGTGGCTCGTCGCCGTGCCCGTACGGTGCTCCAACTCGTAGCCCCCGCCCGCCTCGTGCCACACCTGGACGAAGGTGCCGGGGATGTCCGGTATCCGCTGGACGACCAGGAAGTTGTCCCCGCGCGCGCCGATGCGGTGCACGAGGTCCGCCAGCTTCTCGGCGGAAACACGGCTGTGGGTCTGCTGGTTCTCGGTCTCGACCTTGACGCTGAGCAAGCTGAGCATGCGCCCAGCCTGGCACACGGCACCGACAACGAAGGGCGCCCACCGCGCGTGCGGTGGGCGCCCTTCTCGTACGGGGAGCGGATCAGACCTGGCCGGCCTTCTCCAGCGCCGAGCAGCAGGTGTCCACGATCAGCCGCGTGACGACGTACGGGTCGACGTTGGCGTTCGGGCGGCGGTCCTCGATGTAGCCCTTGCGGTCCTGCTCGACCTGCCACGGGATGCGCACCGAGGCGCCGCGGTCGGAGACGCCGTAGCTGTACTCGTTCCACGGGGCGGTCTCGTGCAGACCGGTCAGGCGGTCGTCGATGCCGGCGCCGTAGTTCTTGACGTGGTCCATCGGCTTCGAGCCCTCGCCCAGCGACTCGCAGGCCGTGATGATCGCGTCGTAGCCCTCGCGCATCGCCTTCGTGGAGAAGTTGGTGTGCGCGCCCGCGCCGTTCCAGTCGCCCTTGACCGGCTTCGGGTCGAGGGTCGCGGAGACGTTGAAGTCCTCGGCGGTGCGGTAGAGCAGCCAGCGGGCGATCCACAGCTGGTCGGAGACCTCCAGCGGGGACAGCGGGCCCACCTGGAACTCCCACTGGCCCGGCATGACCTCGGCGTTGATGCCGGAGATGCCCAGACCCGCCTTCAGGCAGTTGTCGAGGTGCTTCTCCACGATCTCCCGGCCGAAGATCTCGTCCGAGCCGACGCCGCAGTAGTAGCCGCCCTGCGCGGCCGGGAAGCCGCCCTCCGGGAAGCCGAGCGGACGGTGGCCGTCGAAGAAGGTGTACTCCTGCTCGATGCCGAAGACCGCCTCCTGCCCGGCGAACTGCTCGGCGACCGGACGCAGCAGCGCCCGCGTGTTCGACGCGTGCGGGGTCATGTCGATGTCGAAGACCTCGCACAGGACCAGGATGTCGTCGCCGCCGCGGATCGGGTCCGGACAGCTGAAGACCGGCTTCAGCACCCGGTCCGAGGCGTGGCCCTCGGCCTGGTTGGTGCTCGATCCGTCGAAGCCCCAGATGGGCAGCGCGGCCACGTCGGACGACGGGCTGCCGGACATGATCTTCGTCTTGGAGCGGAGCTTGGCGGTCGGCTCGGTGCCGTCGATCCAGATGTACTCAGCCTTGAACGTCACGGAAGCCATCCTTTGCGGGTGCTGCGGTCTATGCGCCGCAGCTTCGCAAGCCGCGATTTCCCGACCGTTGCCCTCGTGTGAACCCCGTGTTACCGAGGTTTCCCCGGTGTCTCCGGCGTGTCGCGGTCACCCCTCGATGAACTGGTAGTCGCTCACGATGCGGCCGTCGGGGCCCAGCACGAGGACCTCCAGCCCGACGCCGGCGGCCTCGCCCCCGTCGCGGGGCGCCATCTCCCAGGTGAACTTGACGACGTCGTGGAGCCGGTCGGCGTTGCCGCGCGACCGGAAGACGAAGGTGCCGGGCGCGACGAACTCCTCGTGGGCGCGCGTCACCCGGACGTCCAGCGCCTCGTGCCCGCACGCCTCCAGCAGGAGCCGGTCGAAGCCCAGCCCCTCGGCGGCCTCCCGGATCTCCTGCGGAGGCCGCAGTACGTGGACCGCGTCGGCGGACCACAGCTCGCGGACGGCGGCGCGGCGGCGCTCCGCGTCGGGTTCGTTCCAGACGGCGACGTAGCGGTCGGTGAGCTCGTGGACGTCGATGCCGGTCATGGGCGATCCCCTCGGTCTGCGGTTGAACGGTGTGTGGCGACGACCCTGCTGTCACGGGTGTGCGGGCGGCAATTCCCCGTAGGGAATCGCCGAGCGGCGCCCGGGCGGTATACACAGGAGGGGTGATCACCGAACCGGCCGGAGGCGGCCTCGCCGGAGCGCTGCGCGGGTGGCGCACCCGGCGACGCGTCAGCCAGCTGGAACTGGCCACCCGCGCCGGGACCACCCAGCGGCACCTCAGCTTCATCGAGAGCGGGCGCTCGACCCCCGGGCGGTCGATGATCATCCGGCTCGCCGAATCCCTGGAGGTGCCGATCCGCGAGCGCAACGACCTGCTCCTCGCGGCCGGATTCGCCCCGGTGTACCCGCAGACGGACCTGGACGACCCCCGGCTCGCACCGATCCGCACCGCCCTCGAACGCATCCTGGACGGCCACCTGCCCTACCCGGCCGTCGTCGTGGACCGCCACGGCGACCTCGTCCTGGCCAACGCCGCCTTCCGCACCCTCACCGCCGGGGTGGCCCCGCACCTGCTGCGCCCCCCGGTGAGCGTCCCCCGGGTCCTGCTGCACCCGCAGGGCCTCGCGCCACGCATCGTCAACCTCGACGCGTGGGCCTGGCACATCGTCGACCGCGTCCACGCCGAGAGCGTGCGCAACCCGGACGACCGGCTCCGCAGCCTGGCCGCCGAACTCACCGGCCTCGCCCCGCCCCGCCCGCGCGACGCACCGCACCACCTCGGCTTCGCCGTACCCCTGCGCCTGAGGCCACCCGACCCGGCCGACGACCGCGAGCTGACACTGATCACCACGCTCACCCACTTCGGCACCGCCACCGACGTCACCGTCGCCGAACTGCGCCTGGAGGCGTTCCTTCCGGCCGACCGCGAGACCGCCGCCCTGCTGGCCGGACTCCACCGCGCCGGGAGCGACCCCTCCACGGAAACCGGCTGTTCAGGCGTTGCGGCCCCACCGCCCCCACCCGGCACACTGGACCCATGACGACACTCGAGACCCCCTTGCGCATCGGCCTGGCCGGTACCGGCCCCTGGGCCCGCAACACCCAGGCCCCCGCCCTCGCCGCACACCCCGGCGTCGTACTCAGCGGTGTGTGGGGCCGCCGGGCCGAGGCGGCCGGTGAGCTGGCCGCCGCGCACGGTGCCCCGGCGTTCTCCGGTGACGCCGGGCTCGACGAGCTGTTCGCCACCAGCGACGCCGTCGCCTTCGCGCTGCCGCCGGACGTGCAGGCCCCGCTGGCCGCCCGCGCCGCCGCGGCCGGCTGCCACCTGATCCTGGACAAGCCGGTCGCCACCACGGTCGCCGGTGCGCGCGAGGTCGCCGAGGCCGCCGAGCAGGCCCGGGTCGCCTCCGTCGTGTTCTGCACGCTCAGGTTCGCCCCGCGGCCCGCCGCCTGGATCGCCGAACAGGCCGCCACGGGCGACTGGTTCACCGCCCGCGCCGAGTGGATCGCCGCGCTCTGGGCCCCCGGCACCGACAGCGACTACGCCGCGTCCCCCTGGCGCCGGGAGCGCGGCGGCCTCTGGGACGTCGGCCCGCACGCCCTCTCGGTCCTGCTCCCGGTCCTGGGCGACGTCACCGAGCTGACCGCCGCCCGCGGCCCCGCCGACGCCCACCACCTGATCCTGCGCCACACCTCGGGGGCGTCCAGCACGGTCACCCTGACCCTCGGCGCGCCGGTGGCCGCCGCCGGGGTCGAGGTCGTCCTCCGGGGCGAGCACGGTGTGGCCGAACTGCCCAGGTGGGACGGGGCGGTGGACGCCTTCGCAGCGGCGGTGGACGCGCTGGTCACCTCGGTGCGCACGGGCGAGGCCCACCCCTGCGACGTACGGTTCGGGCTCCGGCTGACGGAACTCCTGGCGGAGGCGGAGGCCCAGGTCCACGGCGCCTGACGGCCGGGCGGGGCGGGGTCAACGACCGGCCCCCGCCCCACCGGTGGCCCCCGCCCCACCGGTGGCCCCCGCGCCGCCGCCCTCCTCCGACACCGCCGCCAGGAACCCGCCCAGGAACCGCCGCACCGCCGCGACCTCCGCCGCGTCGAACTCCCGCAGCAGCGCCACCGCGCTCCCGATCGCCGGGCCGAACGCCGCCCAGCCCAGCTCCACCGCCTGCGGCGTCACCCGCAGCAGCACCCGCCGCCGGTCCCGCTCGTCCCGCGTCCGCGTCAGATGCCCCAGCCGTTCCAGCCGGTCGATGAGCGACGTGGTGCCCGCCGAGTTGAGCCCCAGCTCCGCCCCCAGCCGCCCGGCGGTGACCCCGGACCCCTCGCGCTCCGCGTCGAGCAGGCACACCAGAGCCCGTACATCCGTCGGATGCATCCCGTTCCGGGCCGCGAACTCCGCCTGCCGCAGCGCGAATTCGGCCGTCACCTTCCGCAGCAGATGGACGATCTCCAACTCCGGCCCCTGCTCACTCATCCCCGGCACCTCCCGCTATTGTCTCGCTCAGCGAGATAATATCCAGGCGTACGGAGTCCAGGGAGCACCCATGACACCCACCCCGCCCACGACGAGCGCCGACGCGGCCTTCCTCACCGCCTACGACGACACCGTCGCCGCCACCTGGCCGCCCGGCACCACGCCGACCACGGTCCCCACCCCCTACGGCACCACCCACCTCAACAGCTACGGCCCAGAGGACGCCCCGCCCCTGCTGCTCCTGCCCGGCGGCGGCGCGACCTCCACCGCCTGGTACGCCCAGGCCGCCGCCCTCGGCCGCACCCACCGCGTCCACGCCGCCGACCTCATCGGCGAACCGGGCCGCAGCACCGCGGGGGAGCGCCCCATCCGCAGCGTCGAAGACCTCCGCGGCTGGCTCGACGCCCTGCTCGACGGCCTCGGCGCCACCGGACCGGTCGCCCTCGCCGGCCACTCGTACGGCGGCTGGATCGCCCTCCACTACGCCCTGCACGCGCCCGACCGGCTCCGGAAGCTGATCCTCCTCGACCCCACCAACTGCTTCGGCGGCTTCCGCCCGGGCTACCTGCTCCGCGCCCTGCCGATGCTGCTCCGCCCGAACGCCGCCCGCGTCCGCGCCTTCCTGGCCTGGGAGACCGGCGGCGCCGCGCTCGACCCGCACTGGCTGCGGCTGCGGGAGGCGGCGGCCGGCTTCCCCGCGGTCCGCCCGGTCACCGGCCCCCGCCCCGAGCCGGAGGCCCTGCGCGCCCTCGCCGTACCGACGCTGATCCTGCTGGCCGGCGACAGCCGCGCCCACGACGCCGACAAGGTGGCCGCCGCCGCGCACCGGCTCCTGCCGGCGGCGGAGACGGCCGTCCTTTCGGACGTCTCCCACCACGCGCTGCCCCTGCACGCCCCGACGGCCCCGGAACTCAACCGCAGGATGGGCGAGTTCCTCGCCTAGGGCCTACGCCCCAGCGCGTCCCGGACCGCCTCCTCCGTGCGGCCCACGACCGCCGAGCCGTCCTCCGCCGTGATGATCGGCCGCTGGATCAGCTTCGGGTGCTCGGCGAGCGCGGTGATCCAGCGCTCCCGGGCATCCGCCGCACGCGGCCAGTCCTTCAGGCCCAGCTCCTTCGCGTCCGCCTCCTGGGTCCGCGTGATGTCCCACGGTTCGAGGCCGAGCCGGTCGAGCACCGCCCGGATCTCGTCCGGCGACGGCACGTCCTCCAGGTAGCGGCGGACCGTGTAGTCGGCCCCTTCGGCGTCGAGCAGTTGCACCGCGCTGCGGCACTTGGAACACGCGGGATTGATCCAGATCTCCATGGGGCCAAAGGTACGGGACGGGCCTCCCAGGAGAGGCCGAAAACCCCTCTGGCCAGGGGCGATTGTCAGTGCGGGCCGGTAGAATGGGAGGCAGTTCGGGAGGGTTCCCGAAGCGTTCCGCCACCGTGCCAGGAGGTTGCCCATGGCCGTTGCCGCAGTCACGACCAAGCCGCTCGACAAGCCCCTGCACCAGCCCCTGACCAAGAAGCCGCTCCCCGCCGGCCGCCCCCGTGAGTGGTACGTCTCCCACAACCGCCGGCTGAAGGCGATGCGCCTCGCCATCGCCCTGCTCGACACCGGCGTCTACCTCCCGTCCAGCGCGAACAACGCCCGCATACGCACGACCGCGGCGCGCCTCGGCATCCACCCGCCGTCCGACATCACCTGCCGCATGGTCCGCGCGCTGATCCGCTACGGCCGCTGACCGACGCAGGCCGACCGACGCGGGGCGGGCCCCGGAAGCCTTCCGGGGCCCGCCCTCTCAGTACCCGTCGCAGCGCGCCGTCGCGTACGCACCCGAGGCCGAGTCCGTACGCCGCGTGCCGTCGTCCACCGTCACCGCGCACGACACGTCACCGCCGCCCCGGCCCACGCTCACCACGAACGAGCCGCCGCTCATGAAGCCCTTCGAGTCCAGCTCCCCGGCCCACGGCAGCGACCGCAGCGCCAGCCGCCCGGTCGACAGCTCCTCGCCCCGCCAGGTGCTGTAGGTCAGCACCACATCGCGCGCGGTCCCCGTCACCTCGTACCGGATGTGCACCTTCCGCGAGCCCTCCGAGCGCAGCACGTCCGACAGCACCGCCATGACCGCCCCCGCGGCGAGGGCCAGCACCACGGCGACCAGCAGCAGCACCCACGGCCACATCCGCCGCCGCGGAGGCGGCGGGACCGGACCGCCGGGAGGAGCCTGCTCACTCATCCCCCCAGCCTCCGCGCTACGGCCCCGCACCGCGACCCCTCGGCGTCCGTCCGGCTGCCCGGCTACGGATACGGCCGGGTGTGTACAGTTGTCTGGCGCCCGAGGACGCGCGCGTACGCGTGTGCAGGTTCCACGCCCGGCCACCGCGGACCCCGGTGGAAGCCCTCCCGACCGACAGGTACGCCTTCTTGTCCTCCTCCACCGCGCCCGCGTCCCCGTTCCGCCTGCGGACCCTCAAGCCCGACTGGATCTCCGACCCCAAGGTGTGGCGTACGGAGGTGCTCGCCGGACTCGTCGTCGCGCTGGCCCTCATCCCCGAGGCGATCTCGTTCTCGATCATCGCCGGGGTGGACCCCGCGATCGGGCTCTTCGCCTCCTTCACGATGGCGGTCACGATCTCGATCGTCGGCGGACGCCGCGCGATGATCTCCGCCGCGACGGGCGCGGTCGCCCTGGTGATCGCCCCGGTCAACCGCGAGCACGGCTTCGGCTACCTGGTCGCCACCGTGATCCTGGCGGGCCTCTTCCAGATCGCGCTGGGCGCCCTGGGCGTCGCCAAGCTGATGCGGTTCGTGCCGCGCTCCGTGATGACCGGCTTCGTCAACGCCCTGGCGATGCTGATCTTCATGGCCCAGGTGCCCGAGATGCACGACGTGCCGTGGCCGGTCTACCCGCTGATCGCCGGGGGCCTGCTGCTGATGGTGTTCTTCCCGAAGGTCACCCGGGTGATCCCGGCGCCCCTGGTCTCCATCGTCGTCCTCACCACGATCACCCTGGCGGCGGGAATCGCGGTCCCGGCCGTCGGCGACAAGGGCGACCTGCCCTCCTCGCTCCCCGTGCCCGGCCTGCCCGACGTGCCATTCACCTTGGACACGTTGACGACCATCGCCCCCTACGCCCTGGCGATGGCGCTGGTCGGCCTCATGGAATCCCTCATGACCGCGCAGCTGGTCGACGACATCACGGACACCCGCTCCAACAAGACCCGCGAGTCGGTCGGCCAGGGCGTCGCCAACATCGTCACCGGCTTCTTCGGCGGCATGGGCGGCTGCGCCATGATCGGCCAGACGATGATCAACGTCCGCGTCTCCGGAGCCCGCACCCGCCTCTCCACGTTCCTCGCGGGCTCGTTCCTGATGGTCCTCTGCATCGTCTTCGGCCCGATCGTCTCCGACATCCCGATGGCGGCGCTGGTCGCGGTGATGGTGATGGTCTCCTTCGCCACGTTCGACTGGCACTCCATCGCCCCGAAGACCCTGCGCCGCATGCCGGTGGGCGAGACCGCGGTCATGGTCATCACGGTCGCCATCGTCGTCGCCACGTCCAACCTGGCGATCGGCGTGGTCGTCGGCTCGGTCACCGCGATGGTGATCTTCGCCCGCCGCGTCGCGCACCTGGCCGACGTCACCGCGGTCGTGGACCCGGACGGCAGCCAGGTCGTCTACTCCGTCACCGGCGAACTCTTCTTCGCCTCCTCCAACGACCTGGTCACCCGCTTCGCGTACGCCACCGACCCCGACAGGATCGTCATCGACCTCACGGCCACCCACATCTGGGACGCCTCGTCGGTCGCGGCCCTGGACGCGATCGAAACGAAGTACGCCGCGCGCGGCAAGACGGTCGAGATCGTGGGCCTGAACCAGCCGAGCGCGACCCTGCACCGCACCCTGAGCGGCGAACTGACGGGCGGGCACTGAGCGGGCTCCAGCAACTCCGCCACGGCCGCGCGGATACGGGCCGACGGCTCATGGCGCCCCGCACCGCGCACCGCGCCGGGGTGCTTGCCCCCACCGTGCCCCAGCGACCCCAGGATCGCGCCCATCCCGGACCTGTGCGCCTGAAGCGCCTCGGCGCCTCCACCAGCCGCTCGGGCAGCGCTTGGGCCAGGTCGACCGCGTCGAGCGCTCACGGATCGCGTGCGCGGGCGAGAGCGCCGCGGCACGGGAGATCTTCGCGGTGGTGACAGCGGAGCCGTACTCGGCGATCAGCGGGGGAAAGGCGAAGAGCCCTGCCGCTCTCCGAAGGGAGTGGCAGGGCTCTTGCTCTGACGAAGCCGCGATTTACAGGTCGAAATAAAGCTCGAACTCGTGCGGGTGCGGGCGCAGCTGGATCGGGGCGATCTCGTGCGTGCGCTTGTAGTCGATCCACGTCTCGATCAGGTCGGACGTGAAGACGCCGCCGGCCTGGAGGTACTCGTTGTCCGCCTCGAGGGCGTCCAGGACGGCCGGGAGGGACGTCGGGACCTGCTGGACGTTGGCGTGCTCCTCGGGGGCCAGCTCGTACAGGTCCTTGTCGATCGGCTCGGCCGGCTCGATCTTGTTCTTGATGCCGTCCAGGCCGGCCATCAGGAGCGCCGAGAAGGCCAGGTACGGGTTGGACGACGGGTCCGGGGCGCGGAACTCGACGCGCTTCGCCTTCGGGTTGGAGCCCGTGATCGGGATGCGCATCGCGGCGGAGCGGTTGCGCTGCGAGTACACCATGTTGACCGGGGCCTCGAAGCCGGGCACCAGGCGGTGGTAGGAGTTCACCGTCGGGTTGGTGAAGGCCAGCAGCGACGGGGCGTGCTTGAGGATGCCGCCGATGTAGTAGCGGGCGGTGTCCGAGAGGCCCGCGTAGCCCTGCTCGTCGTAGAACAGCGGGTCGCCGCCGGACCACAGGGACTGGTGGACGTGCATGCCCGAGCCGTTGTCGCCGAAGATCGGCTTCGGCATGAAGGTCGCGGTCTTGCCGTTGCGCCAGGCGACGTTCTTCACGATGTACTTGAAGAGCATCAGGTCGTCGGCCGCGGCGAGCAGCGTGTTGAACTTGTAGTTGATCTCCGCCTGGCCGCCGGTGCCGACCTCGTGGTGCTGGCGCTCGATCTCCAGGCCGCTCTTCTGCAGCTCCAGGGACATCTCGGCGCGCAGGTCCGCGTGGTGGTCGACCGGGGAGACCGGGAAGTAGCCGCCCTTGTAGCGGACCTTGTAACCGCGGTTGTTCTCGACCGCACCGGTGTTCCAGGCGGCGGCCTCGGAGTCGATGTGGTAGAAGCTCTCGTTCGCCGACGTCTGGAAGCGGACGTTGTCGAAGACGTAGAACTCGGCCTCGGGACCGAAGTACGCGGTGTCGGCGATGCCGGTGGAGGCGAGGTACGCCTCCGCCTTCTTGGCCACGTTGCGCGGGTCACGGCTGTACTGCTCGCCGGTGATCGGGTCGTGGATGAAGAAGTTGATGTTGACGGTCTTGTCGCGGCGGAAGGGGTCGACGCGGGCGGTCGACAGGTCCGCGCGGAGCGACATGTCGGACTCGTGGATGGCCTGGAAGCCGCGGATCGACGAGCCGTCGAAGGCAAGCTCGTCGGCCGGGTTGAAGGTCGCCGCCGGCACGGTGACGTGCTGCATCACACCGGGCAGGTCGCAGAACCGGACATCGATGAACTTGACGTCGTTGTCGGCGATGAACTTCTTCGCGTCGTCGGCGTTCTGGAACATCCAACTCCTCCTACTCCCGGCCCGGGAGGGACGGGGTTGCAGCTCGTTGTGTGACCAGTGCGGTGGCACACGCTGGACCCGACCATAGGCAGACCGGATTTCTCAAGCATGACCCATTTGTTTCGCCGAAGTTAACCGGCGCGGCTGCGAGGAGCGGTCGTACGGGCCCCGGACCGCCCCTTTGGCCTGGCCTTACGGGCCTCACGGCCGTATCGGAAGGGCGTCCGAGGAGTGGGACGACGCGTGGGACGGCACCCGCGGGGGAAGGCGCGCGGCCGGGCGCAGTACCGTGGTCGGGTGGACAATAGGCAAGCAATCGGATCGTGGCTCTCCGGGCCGCGTGCGGCCGCCGAGGACATGGGCGCCGACTTCGGCTACCGGGGCAAGCGGCTCGGCCTCCCCGAGCAGGGTCCCGGGGCCATCGCCCCGCTGGGCCGGCGCTTCGGGGCCCTCTTCATCGACTGGGCCCTGTGCATGCTGATCGCATACGGGCTGTTCGCTCGCGGTGACCAGCAGGCGTCCGGCAACTGGGCGCTCGGCATCTTCCTCGTCATGAGCGTGCTCACCGTCGGCACGATCGGCTGCACCCCCGGGAAGCGCCTCATGGGCACCCGGGTCGTCGCCGAGGACGGCGGCCGCCTCGGCCTCGTCCGGGTCCTCGTCCGCAGCGTCCTGCTCTGCCTGGCGATCCCGGCCCTCGTCTGGGACCGCGACGGCCGCGGCCTCCACGACCGCCTGGCCCGCGCGGTCCAGATCCGCGTCTGAGCCGCGGAGAACGCAAAGCAGAGAACGCAAAGCAGAGAACGTGAAGAGGGCGGGCCGATCACGGCCCGCCCTCTTCACAATTCCGTACGCGTCGTCAGCGCATCTTGCCGCCGCGCGGCATCCGCATGCCCTTCGGCATGGGCCCCTTCGGGAGCGGCATGTTGCTCATCAGGTCGCCCATCGCGCGGAGCCGGTCGTTGGCGGCCGTCACCTGGGGGCCGGTCAGGACGCGGGGCATCTTCAGCATCTTGGTGCGGACCTTCTTCAGGGGCACCTGTCCCTCGCCGTTGCCGACGATGATGTCGTGGACGGGGACGTCCACCACGATGCGGGCCATCTTCTTCTTCTCGGCCGCGAGCAGGCTCTTCACCCGGTTCGGGTTGCCCTCGGCGACCAGCACGATGCCCGCCTTGCCGACGGCGCGGTGCACGACGTCCTGGCTGCGGTTCATCGCGACCGCCGGGGTCGTCGTCCAGCCCCGGCCCACACGGTCCAGGACCGCCGCCGCAGCGCCCGGCTGGCCCTCCATCTGCCCGAAGGCGGCCCGCTCGGCGCGGCGTCCGAAGACGATCGCCATCGCGAGGAGCGCGAGCACGAAGCCCAGGATGCCCAAGTAGATCGGGTGATCGATCAGGAAACCGATCGCGAGGATGACACCGAAGGTGACGATTCCCACACCCGCGACCACAAGACCGATCTTGGAGTCGGTCCGCTTGGTCATCTTGTAGGTCAGAGCGATCTGCTTGAGCCGCCCCGCGTTCTCGGCGCTGTCCGCGCCTTCAGTGGTGTTTGCCTTCCTCGCCATGCAATGAAGTTTACGTGGCCTTCGAACGACGGGCGGCCACGGCCTCCCGTTCCGGCACGTAGCCGGACGCGGCCCGGTCCTTCGCCCGGCGGCGGTCCTCCAGGACGGCCGTCCAGGCGTTGCGGCGGGCGGTGCGCTGGCCGCCGCTGAGCAGCAGCGACTCCACGGCGCGGAGGGTGTTGGTGACGGTCGGGATGACGGTGGCGCGTACCGGCGCGGCCTGCATCGTGGCAAGTCCCCTCGGAAACGATGTACGTGTGCTGCGCGGACTGGAGACGGGTGGCGGTTCTGTCACCGCACCGCTCGTGTATCCAGGGTCACCGTTCGGTGTTACCAGCGCGTGACCGGTCGGTCAAACACCAATGAAACCTTGATACGGGCCCCGCGCACGCCGACGCGGTCCGTCCGCGCCCCGGGCCTCTCGGACCTGCGGGGACGGGACGGACCGCGTCGGGCGGGATACGGATTACGCGGACGGCACCGGGGCCTCGGCCTCGCGCCGGTCCATCGCCTGCTGGAAGAGACGGCCCGCGCGGTACGAGGAGCGGACGAGCGGTCCGGACATGACGCCGGAGTACCCGATGGCGTCGGCCTCGTCCTTCAGCTCCACGAACTCGTGCGGCTTCACCCAGCGCTCGACGGGGTGGTGGCGCACCGACGGCCGCAGGTACTGCGTGATCGTGATGAGCTCGCAGCCCGCGTCGTACAGGTCCTGGAGCGCCTCGCTGACCTCTTCGCGGGTCTCGCCCATCCCGAGGATCAGGTTGGACTTGGTGACCAGGCCGGCCTCGCGGGCGCGGGTGATGACCTCCAGGGACCGCTCGTAGCGGAAGCCCGGGCGGATGCGCTTGAAGATGCGCGGCACCGTCTCCACGTTGTGCGCGAGCACCTCGGGGCGCGAGGAGAAGACCTCCGCGAGCTGGGCGGGCTCGGCGTTGAAGTCGGGGATCAGCAGCTCGACCTTGGTGCGGCCGGCCTCCCGGTCCGCCGTCTGCGCGTGGATCTGGCGCACGGTCTCCGCGTACAGCCAGGCACCGCCGTCCTCCAGGTCGTCGCGGGCGACGCCGGTGATGGTGGCGTAGTTCAGGTCCATCGTGACGACGGACTCGCCGACGCGGCGGGGTTCGTCCCGGTCCAGCGCCTGCGGCTTGCCCGTGTCGATCTGGCAGAAGTCACAGCGCCGGGTGCACTGGTCACCGCCGATGAGGAACGTGGCCTCGCGGTCCTCCCAGCACTCGAAGATGTTGGGGCAGCCGGCCTCCTGGCACACCGTGTGCAGACCCTCGCTCTTGACGAGTTTCTGCAGCTGGTTGTACTCGGGGCCCATCTTCGCCCGGGTCTTGATCCACTCGGGCTTGCGCTCGATGGGGGTCTGGCTGTTCCGGACCTCAAGGCGCAGCATCTTGCGCCCGTCGGGTGCGACAGACACTCCGGCACTCCCCTTTGCTTTCACTGCATTGGATTCTTCGGCGAACACCAGGGTACGCCCGTAGTTCATTCGGTTGTACGTCTGCCCAACCTGGGGCAGGCGGGGCCTATTCCCGGAACCGCGTTCCGTGGGTCACGCCGTGGCCATGGCGTCGCCGGTGCGCTCGATCGTACGGGGGGCGAGCTCGGCGTTCTCCAGGATGTCCCGGAGGTGCTTCTCGACGACGGGCAGGACCTCGTCGATCGTGATCTCGCGGCCCAGCTCGTAGCTGAGCGAGGTGACACCGGCGTCCCGGATGCCGCAGGGCACGATGCGGTCGAACCAGGTGTTGTCCGGGTTCACGTTGAGCGCGAAGCCGTGCATCGTGACGCCCTTGGCGACCCGGATGCCGATCGCGGCGAGCTTGCGGTCCTCGCGGCGCTGCCCGGCGTTGGACGGGGCGTACTCCGGACCGTTGAGCCGGGGGTCGAACTCCTCGTCCGCCAGGCGCGGGTCGAAGTCGAGCGTGAGGCCGCCGAGCGCGGGGCGCTGCTCGACCGGGTCGCCCAGGACCCAGACGCCGCTGCGGCCCTCGACCCGGCTGGTCACGACGCCGAACTCGGCGGCGGTGCGGATCAGCGCCTCCTCCAGGCGGCGCACATGGGCGACGACGTCCACGGGGCGCGGGAGCTTCTGGATCGGGTAGCCGACGAGCTGGCCGGGGCCGTGCCAGGTGATCTTGCCGCCGCGGTCCACGTCGATGACGGGGGTGCCGTCGAGGGGGCGCTCGCTGTCCGCCGTGCGCCTGCCCGCGGTGTAGACGGGCGGGTGTTCCAGGAGCAGGCAGGTGTCCGGAACGGTGTCCTCGAACCGTGCCGCGTGCACCTCGCGCTGCTTCTGCCACGCCTCCTGGTAGTCGACGGCGTTCTCGCCGAATCCCATACGGACGAACCGGAGCTCACTCACGGCGGCAGCCTCTCTCCTCGCGGTGCCGGGGCCGGGGGTTTCCCGGAACCACGTCACCCTGCACGAATCGCGCCCCAGTCACTGTACGACCGGCGTCGGCGCATGGGCCGGGCAGGTCTTCCCGTCAGCGCCGTCCACAATCCTCACACGATCGGATGAATGTGGAGCGAAGGGTCCTGGGGCCGCCCCGCCGCCAGTTAAATTCGCGCCGTTCGTCAGAGGGCTGCCCGGCCCGGAAGGCAGGAGACCCTAGAGCTGATGTCGGAACGACCTGCGCAGCGCACGCCCAACCGCCGGCTCGCCTCGCTCATCACCGAGGCCGGGTTCTCCAACGCCGGCCTCGCCCGCCGGGTGGACCAGCTCGGCCTCGAACACGGACTCGACCTGAGGTACGACAAGACCTCCGTGACCCGCTGGCTGCGCGGCCAGCAGCCCCGGGGCACCACCCCCGCGCTCATCGCCGAGGTCTTCACCCGGCGCCTCGGCCGCCGGCTCTCCGCGCAGGACCTCGGCCTCGACGCCTGCGCCCCGGTCTACGCCGGCCTGGAGTTCGCCGCCACCCCCGCCGAGGCGGTCGACATCGTCAGCGGGCTCTGGCGCAAGGACTCCGGCAGCCACACCGAGCTGCGGAAGATCGCCTTCACCCCGGCCGGTCTCGTCGTGCCCAGCCGGGACTGGCTGATCGGGCGGGCCGACGAGTGGGTCGGCCGGCCGGCGCCCAGCAGGGCCGGGGCCTCGCGGCCGGTTGGCGCCCAGCTCCCCGCCGCCGGAGCCCTGACCGCCGTGCCCGAGCAGGGCGGGCGGCACAGCGTGCGCGGACCGGTGCCCTCGCGGCCCGGCGGGACACCGGCACCGCCCGGCGGCGCGACGGGCGGCCCCGGCGTGCCCCGGCAGCGGCAGACCGAGCGGGGCTCGGGGCTCCGGGTCGGCGAGGGGGACGTGGCCGCCCTGCGCTCGGTGGCCGAGCTCTTCCGTACGCTCGACCACGCCTACGGCGGCGGGCACGCCCGACAGGCCCTCGTGCGGTATCTGGAGCACGAGACGGAGCCGATGCTGCGCGGCACCTACGGCGAGGCGACCGGACGGCGGCTCTTCGCGGCCGCCGCCGACCTGACCAGGCTGGCCGGCTGGACCTCGTACGACATCGCGGCGCACGGGCTCGCCCAGCGCTACTTCGTCCAGGCGCTCCGCCTCTCCCAGGCGGCCGGCGACCGGGCCTACGGCAGCTATGTGCTGATCACCATGAGCCGCCAGGCGGTCTATCTCGCCCACGGCCGGGAAGCGGTCCAGCTCGCCCGCGTCGCCCAGCAGGGCGTCGGCTCGGCCGCGCCCCACACCGTCATGGCCCTGCTGCACGCGGTGGAGGCGCGCGGCCACGCGGTGCTCGGGGACTCCAAGGCGTGCACGGCCTCGCTCGCCCGCGCGGAACGCGCGCTGGAGGCGGCCCGCCCCGGCGACGAGGTCCCGCACTGGGCGCGCCACTTCGACGAGGCGCAGCTCGCCGACGAGTTCGGGCACTGCCACCGCGACCTCCAGCAGTACCGCTCCGCCGCGCAGTACGCGGAGCGCGCGCTCCAGCTGCGCGCCCCCGCGTACGCCCGGAGCAGGCTGTTCTGCCGGGTGGTGCTGGCGTCCGCCCGGCTCGGGCTCGGCGAGCTGGACCAGGCGTGCCGGCTGGGCGCGGAGGCCGCCCAGCAGGCGACCGAGATGCGCTCGGCCCGGGCCACGGAGTACGTCCGGGACTTCGAACGGCGGCTGGAGCCCTACCGCGACGCCGCCGCCGTGCGCGGCTACCGGGAACGGGTCGCCGCGCTCGGGTGAGACCCCCTGGGCTGCCGCAGCTCAGGCCGCCTCGGGGAGCGCGGCAGCCTCCCCGGCGGCCGGGCGGATGCCGAGGTCGTGGAGGATCGACGCGGCGGCGCGGGCGCCCGAGGCCAGGGCGCCCTGGACGGTGCCGGTGTCCCGGTGGTCGCCGCAGACGTACAGGCCCCCGAGGAGCCGGACCGGGCGGTGCGGGTCGTGCGGGGCGGGCATCGCGGGGACGGCCTCCGGGTCGTGGTGGGCGGCCAGCAGCTCCCAGTCGTCGGTGGGCACGCCGTACAGCGCGGCGAGGTGGGCGCGGACCGTGCGGTCCAGGTCGTCCGGCGGGGTGCCGAGGACCGTCGAGCTGATCAGCGTCCGGCCCTCCGGGGCGCGGGCCGGGTCGACCTCGCTCATCACGGCGGTGTGCGAGACGGGGCCCGACCGGTCGGCGTCCAGGAGGAGCGAGGCACCGGTGGGCGGGGGAGCGGGCGCGGTGTGATGGAGCACCGTCACGGGGTGGAAGGACGGCAGCCGCAGGCCCGGCAGCAGTTCGGCGGCGGCGCTCGCCCCCGTGGCCACCAGCAGGGACCGGCAGCCCAGTTCGCCGTCCTCCTTGGTGCGTACGGAGGTGATGTCGGCGGAGGTGACATGCACCCCGGTGCGTACGGTGCCCGGCGGCAGGGAAGCGGCGAGGAGCGCCGGCAGCGTACCCGCCCCGCCCTCCGGTACGCACAGCCGTCCGCTCGCGTACGTCCGCAGGGCGAGGTCGGCGCACCGGCTGGACGTGGTGAGGTCCGGGTCGCTGAGCAGCGCGGTGAGCAGCGGGCGTACGAAGCCGCCCAGCGTACGGGAGGAGAGCCGGCCGGCCAGGGCGTCGAGCGCGGCGCGTTCGGGCCGGGCGAGGACGCGGGCCGGCGGTGTGGCGGCGAGCCGGGCCAGGGCCACGCCGAGCCGGGCGTGGTCGATCGCGTCGCCCATGACCCCGGTGAGGGCGCCCGGGCGCGGCGGCCGGGGGGCGTGCGCGAGGGCGCGCGCCGCCTTGAGCGCGCCCCGTGCGCCGCGTGCGCCCGGCACGCGGCGGGTCTCGCCGGTCCGGTGGCGGCGGCCCTCGCTGTGCACGAGGACGCCGGGATCGAAGGTGCGCAGGACGAGTCCGTCGAGCCCCGGTGTGGTGCGGAGCTCCGGATACGCGGTGTTGAGCAGCGGGCCGACCCGGTCGAGGCGGAAGCCGTCCACCTCGTCGGTGGCCATCCGGCCGCCGACGCCGGGGCCGGCCTCCAGGACGCTGACACTGACCCCGGCGCTGGTCAGTCGGTGGGCCGCCGACAGGCCGGCGATCCCGGCCCCGATGATGACGACGTCCGCGTGGTGTGCCGTGCTGAGCACGTACCCTCCCCGGTTCGGCGCAAGTGGTGGGGGGCTCATGCCCTCAACCGCCCACCGGAATGCGTGAGTTCGTCAGGAGGCTAGGAGAGTGGCCCGATCCCGCGCAGTCGCGCGCGGACCGGAGCACCGATGCACGGGGTCGCACGCCCGTCCGAAAAAAACCGGGCTGCCCGGACGGTCCGTCAGCGCAGGGCGGCGCGGATGGCGGCGTCGACGGAGGGGAAGGCGAAGGAGAAGCCGGAGCCCAGCAGCCGCGCGGGCAGCACCCGCTGACTGCCCAGCACGTCCCCGGCGAATTCGCCGAGCGCGAGCCGCAGGGCCGGTGCGGGCGCCGTGAAGAGGGTCGGCCGCCGCAGCACCCGGCCCATCGCGGCGGTCACCTCGGCGTTGGTGACGGGTGTCGGGGCGGTCAGGTTCACCGGCCCGGACAGCTCCGGGGTGTCCAGGATGTGCCGCAGCGCCGCGATGTGGTCGTGCAGCGCGATGAAGCTCCAGTACTGCCGCCCGTCGCCCATCCGGCCGCCGAGCCCCGCCCGGAACAGCGGGAAGAGCCGCCCCCAGGCACCGCCCTCCCGGGCGACCACCAGGCCGGTGCGGGCGTGCACCGTGCGCACCCCGGCCTCCTCGGCCGCCGCCGTGGCCTCCTCCCACTCCACGCAGACCGACGGCAGGAACCCGTCCCCGGGCGGCGCCTCCTCGTCGACCGGGCGGTCGCCGGTGTCCCCGTAGAAGCCGATCGCGGAGCCGGACAGCAGCACGGCGGGCGGGGTGTCGAGCGAGGCGACGGCGTCCGCGATCGCGGCGGTGCCCAGCACCCGGCTGTCCCGGATCTCCTTCTTGTACGCCTCGGTCCAGCGGTGGTCGCCGACCCCCGCCCCGGCGAGATGGACGACCGCGTCGCAGCCGACGAGCCCGGCCACGTCCACGTAACCCCGCTTCGGGTCCCACTCCGCCTCGTCACCGTCCCGGGCCGGGCGGCGCACCAGGCGCACCACCTCGTGCCCGTCGGCCCGCAGCGAGCGCACCAGCGCCGCTCCGATGAGTCCGGTCGATCCGCTGACGGCGATACGGGAGTGCGGCATGGCGTCCATCCTGCCCCACCGGGGCCGCCGTACACGGCCATGGCACAGTGGCGGCCATGACCGATTCCGCCGCATCCACCGCACCCGTCGTCCGCCGCGCCGTTCTCACGGACGAGTCCGCGCTCGGCGAGCTGGACCGCGCCACCTGGTCGACGCTGCACGCGGTCCAGCCGCCCCCGCAGCCGCCGTACGCGCCGTTCTTCGACGAGCGGCACCCGCCCCGGGACATCCTGGTGGCGGAGGCGGTGAACGAGGCGGGGGAGCGGGCGCCGGCCGGGTACATACGCGTCGTGCCGCCGACCCCGCTGGCCTGCAACGCGCACGTCCGGCAGATCCAGGGCCTCGCCGTGGCCCACTGGGCGCGCGGCCGGGGCGTCGGACGCGCCCTGGTCCGCGCGGCCTGCGCGGCGGCGCGCGGCGAGGGGGCGAACCGGATCACCCTGCGGGTCCTCGGCCACAACGCGCCCGCCCGCGCGCTGTACGAGGCGGAGGGCTTCACCGTCGAGGGCGTGCTGCCGGGCGAGTTCTTCCTGAACGGGCGGTACGTGGACGACGTGATGATGGGCCGCCCGCTCAGCCCGTGACGCCGAACCGCTCCCACAGGGCGGGCAGCCGGGCCGCCAGGGCCGCGTCGTCGTCCGGGTCGAGCGGGGTGCCCTCCGGCTCGTCGGGCTGCGGGGGCAGGCCGAGGTCGGGCGCGACAACGCCGGTGAGCTGTTCGTACGCCTCGTCCGCCGCGTACCCCAGGTCCTCGCCGTCGCCGTCCAGCTCCTCGTCGAAGGAGTCGAGCAGCTCGGCCAGGGCGTCCGGGTCGTGCACGGCGCCCTCGAAGACCTCCCGGCCCCGGCCGATCAGCCAGCAGCGGAAGTAGTCGAAGGCGTCGTCGCTCGCGCCGCCGAGCAGGATGGCGGCGGCGCCCCACAGGTCCCAGCGGTAGGCGCGGTTGTAGCGGGCCTCGAAGTGCCGGGCGAAGTCCAGCACCGCTTCGGGGTCGAGCAGCACCAGCTTGTCGACCAGCAGATCGGCATGGTCCTCGGGGTCGCCGTCGGCGGCCTCGCGCGTGCTGTCGATCAGCTCCCAGAATTCGGTCTCGTCCATCACGGGTCCAGCATCTGCCCTGAGCGCGGCCGACGCACGCCCAGACATCGGTACGAAGCCGTCAGGGCGCGCCCCCGTAGAGCGCGTGCAGCCTGGCCGCGGCGGTCGCGAACCTCTCCCGCAGCCCGGCCGGGGCCAGCACCTCCAACTCCGGTCCGAGGCCCAGCAGCTGGCCGTAGGCGACGTCCAGGGACTCCACCGGCAGGGTGACCGTGACCCGGCCGTCGGCGGCGGGCGGCCCCGCCGCCTCCAGCGCCTCCGTGGCGGCGGCCCGGTCCACGACGTGCGGCAGCCGGCGCGCGGCCGCCTCCGACAGCCGCAGCGTGATCTCCGTACGCAGCAGGGAGCGGGCGAAGGCGGCGGACCGCTCTTCCCAGAACGCGGGCAGGTCGAAACCCTCGTCCCTGACGAAAGGGGTGTCCGAAACGGTGGCGGCGGTGAACCGGTCGATGCGGTACACCCGCGTGTCGTCGTCCGCGCGGGCGCAGAGGTACCAGACGCCCGCCTTCAGCACGAGCCCGTACGGGGCCAGCTCCCGTTCGACGTCGGAGTCCCGGCCGGCCCGCCGGTACCGGGCCAGGAGCAGCCGGTCGCGCCACACGGCCTCGGCCACGGCGGGCAGCAGCTCCGGGGTGACCGGCTCCTGGTACCAGCCGGGGGCGTCCAGATGGAAGCGCCGGCCCGCCCCCGCCGGGGCGTCCCGCAGCGCGGGCGTCAGGGCCGCCGACACCTTCAGCCGGGCGGCCGAAGCGGCGTCCGCGAGTCCCATCTCGCGCAGGGCCGAGGGCAGCCCGGACAGGAACAGGGCCTCCGCCTCGTCACGGGCGAGACCGGTCAGCCCGGTGCGGTAGCCGCCGACGAGCCGGTAGCCGCCGGCCCGGCCGCGCTCCGCGTACACCGGGACCCCGGCCTCGGAGAGCGCCTGCGCGTCCCGGGTGACGGTCCGCTCGGACACCTCCAGCTCCCGGGACAGCTCGGCGGCGGTCATGCCGGGGCGGGCCTGGAGGAGCAGCACCATTCGGATCAGCCGGGCAGCACGCATGCGCCCATTGTGAACGGACGACAAGCCCGTCCGGCGATCGAGGCCGAAGCCTCGCGCCGGACGGGCCTGATCACGCTCAGAGACCGTACCGGTCCCGCGCCTCCTTGACGGCGGTCGCCGGCACCTCGCCGCGCCGGGCCAGCTGGGCCAGCGTGGCGACCACGACGGACGGGGCGTCGACGCCGAAGTGGCGGCGGGCCGCGTCACGCGTGTCGGAGAGGCCGAAGCCGTCCGTGCCGAGCGAGGTGTAGTCCTGCTCCACCCACTGGCTGATCTGGTCCGGCACCGCGCGCATCCAGTCGCTGACCGCGACGACCGGACCCGGAGCGCCCTCCAGCGCCTGCGTCACGTACGGCACCCGCTGCTCACCGCGGAGCAGCGCCTCGTCGCACTCCAGCGCCTCGCGGCGCAGCTCGCCCCAGGAGGTCGCGGACCAGACGTCGGCCGTGACACCCCAGTCGGCGGCCAGCAGCTCCTGGGCCTCCAGGGCCCAGTGGATCGCCGTGCCGGAGGCCAGCAGCTGGGCGCGCGGCGCGTCCGCCGCTGCGGGCGTGCCCTCCTTGAAGCGGTACAGGCCCTTGACGATGCCCTCCTCGACGCCCTCCGGCATCGCGGGCTGCGGCTTCGGCTCGTTGTAGACCGTCAGGTAGTAGAAGACGTTCGAGTCCTCGCCGGGGGCGGCCTGGCCGTACATCCGCCGCAGACCGTCCTTGACGATCACCGCGATCTCGTACGCGAACGCCGGGTCGTAGTTGAGCGACGCCGGGTTCGTGGCGGCGATCAGGTGCGAGTGGCCGTCCGCGTGCTGGAGGCCCTCGCCCGTCAGGGTCGTACGGCCGGCGGTGGCGCCGACGATGAAGCCCTTGCCGAGCTGGTCGGCGAGCTGCCAGAACTGGTCGCCCGTCCGCTGCCAGCCGAACATCGAGTAGAAGATGTAGAACGGGATCATCGTCTCGCCGTGCGTCGCGTACGACGTGGCGGCGGCGATGAAGTCGGCCATGGCGCCGGCCTCGGTGATCCCCTCGTTGAGGATCTGGCCGTCCTTGGCCTCCTTGTAGTACATCAGCTGGTCGCGGTCGACCGGCTCGTACGTCTGGCCCAGCGGCGAGTAGATGCCGGCCGAGGGGAACAGCGACTCCATGCCGAAGGTGCGGGCCTCGTCGGGGACGATCGGCACCCAGCGCCTGCCGGTCTGCTTGTCCCGCATCAGGTCCTTGACCAGGCGGACGAAGGCCATGGTGGTGGCCATCTCCTGCTTGCCGGAGCCCTTCTTGAGCGCGGCGAACGCGCGCTCCTCGGGCTGCGGCAGCGCCACCGCGTGCACCCGGCGGGCCGGGGCGGGGCCGCCGAGGGCGGCGCGGCGCTCCTGGAGGTAGCGGACCTCGGGGGAGTCGGCGCCCGGGTGGCCGTAGGGCACCAGGCCGTCGGCGAAGGCGCTGTCCGGGATCGGGAGGCCGAGCAGCTCGCGCATGCCCTTGAACTCGTCGATCGTCAGCTTCTTCATCTGGTGGTTGGCGTTCTTGGACTCGAAGCCCTTGCCGAGCGTGTAGCCCTTCACCGTCTGGGCGAGGATCACGGTCGGCGCGCCCTTGTGCTCGACGGCCGCGCGGTACGCCGCGTACACCTTGCGGGCCTCGTGGCCGCCGCGCGAGGTGTAGAAGCACTCGGCGATCTTCGCGTCGGTGAGCAGTTTCGCCAGCTCGGCGAGGGCGGGCTCGGCGCCGAAGAAGTGCTCGCGGATGTAGGCGACGTCGCGGGTGGCGTACGTCTGGAACTGCGCGTCCGGGACCTCGCGGAGGCGGCGGACCAGCGCGCCCGTGGTGTCGAGCTGGAACAGCTCGTCCCAGGCGTTGCCCCAGAGCGTCTTGATGACGTTCCAGCCGGCGCCCCGGAAGGCGCCCTCCAGCTCCTGCACGACGCGGAAGTTGGCGCGGACCGGACCGTCGAGGCGCTGCAGGTTGCAGTTGATGACGAAGGTCAGGTTGTCGAGCTTCTCGCGGGCCGCGAGGGCGAGGGCGGCGGTCGACTCGGGCTCGTCCATCTCGCCGTCGCCCAGGAAGGCCCAGACGTGCGAGTTCGACGTGTCCTTGATGTTGCGGTTGGCGAGGTAGCGGTTGAAGCGCGCCTGGTAGATCGCCGAGAGCGGGCCGAGGCCCATGGAGACCGTGGGGAACTCCCACAGCCAGGGCAGCCGGCGCGGGTGCGGGTAGGAGGGCAGGCCGTTGCCGCCGGACTCCTGGCGGAAGTTGTCGAGCTGCTGCTCGCTGAGCCGGCCGTCGAGGAAGGCGCGGGCGTAGATGCCGGGGGAGGCGTGGCCCTGCACGTACAGCTGGTCGCCGGAGCCGTCCCCCTCCTTGCCGCGGAAGAAGTGGTTGAAGCCGGTCTCGTACAGCCAGGCCGCCGAGGCGAAGGTGGCGATGTGGCCGCCGACGCCGAAGCGCGCGCCACGGGTGACCATCGCGGCCGCGTTCCAGCGGTTCCACGCGGTGATCTTCGACTCCATCTCCAGGTCACCGTCGAAGTCGGGCTCCGCGGCGGTCGGGATGGAGTTGACGTAATCGGTCTCCAGCAGCTTGGGCAGCGCGAGACCGGCGCCCTCGGCGTGCTGGAGCGAGCGCCGCATCAGGTACGCGGCACGGTGCGGGCCCGCGGCCTTGGTGACGGCATCCAGGGAGGCCGCCCATTCAGCGGTCTCCTCCGGGTCGCGGTCCGGGAGCTGGTCGAGCTCGCTCGGAAGCTTTCCTACGGGGTCGGTCATGATCGCCGCCTTCCGGTGAGGAGGGGGGTGGAGAAGTCCCTGACTGGCAGGACAGGGCGATGGGGCCGGTGGGCCCGCGGAGTGAACTGTAAATCGCCGATCGATGATCGATCAAAGGATGAACGGCAAAACTTCTCGATATGAAGAAAGTGGCATGCGGTGCCATGAAATGGGGCACCGAGTGACGGGATTTACCCGTCAAAACGGGCGCTGACCTGCACGGAAGAGCGCCGGGGCCGACACTTGCGCAGCGCCTCAGGCGCGCGGCGCGCACCCCAGGACGTGCGCCTTCACCAGCGTCCCGATGTCCGGGTCCTTGCGCAGGAACGCGTCGATGAGCGCCTCGTGCTCCTCCGCGTACGACTTCTGGACCGTCCCCAGCCAGCGGATCGACAGGGCGGTGAACACCTCGATGCCCAGCCCCTCCCAGGTGTGCAGCAGCACCGCGTTCCCCGCCGCCCGCACCATCGCGCGGTGGAAGCCGACCGTGTGCCTGACCTGGGCCTCGCCGTCCGCCAGCCGGTCCGCCTCGTACAGCGCCGCGACATGCGGGGCGAGCAGCGAGCAGTCCTCGCCGAGCCCGGGGGCCGCCAGCTCGGCCGCGATCTGCTCCAGGCCCGCCCGTACGGGGTAGCTCTCCTCCAGGTCCGCCGCGGTGAGGTTGCGGACCCGGACGCCCTTGTTGGGCGCCGACTCGATCAGCCGCAGCGTCTCCAGCTCCCGCAGCGCCTCGCGCACGGGCGTCTGGCTGACCTCCAGCTCGGTCGCGATGCGCCGCTCCACGATCCGCTCGCCCGGCTTCCAGCGCCCGCTGACGATCCCCTCCACGATGTGCTCGCGGATCTGTTCGCGCAGCGAGTGGACGACGGGCGGGGTCATGACGGGCTCCTTCGGACAGACCGGTACGCCTGCACCGGGCTCGGTGGCCGGGGCGACCGGTGGTGTCTAGACAATACGGCGGCGCCCCCGCCCGGAAGGGTTCCGGACGGGGGCGCCGATCGTGAGGCTGGTTACAGGCCGAGCTCGACCTCGAACTCGCCGGCCTCCAGGATCGCCTTGACCGCGGTCAGGTAGCGGGCGGCGTCCGCGCCGTCCACCAGACGGTGGTCGTAGGAGAGCGACAGGTACGTCATGTCGCGGACACCGATCACGGTGCCCTCCTCGGTCTCGATGACCGCGGGACGCTTCACGGTGGCGCCGATGCCCAGGATGGCTGCCTGGTTCGGCGGCACGATGACGGTGTCGAACAGCGCGCCGCGCGAGCCGGTGTTGCTGATGGTGAAGGTGGCACCGGACATGTCGTCCGGGGTCAGGCCGCCACCGCGGGCCTTGCCGGCCAGCTCGGCGGTCTTCTTCGAGATACCGGCGATGTTGAGGTCGCCCGCGCCCTTGATGACCGGGGTCATCAGGCCCTTCTCGGCGTCCACGGCGATGCCGATGTTCTCCGAGTCGAAGTACGTGATGGTGCCTTCGTCCTCGTTGATCCGGGCGTTGATGACCGGGTGGGCCTTCAGCGCCTGGGCGGCGGCCTTCACGTAGAACGGCATCGGGGAGAGCTTGACGCCCTCACGGGCCGCGAAGCCGTCCTTCGCCTTGGCGCGCAGCTTCATCAGCTTGGTGACGTCGACCTCGACGACCGAGGTCAGCTGGGCCTGCGAGTGCAGCGCCTTCATCATGTTGTCGCCGATGACCTTGCGCATGCGGGTCATCTTGACGGTCTGGCCGCGCAGCGGGGACGCCTCCAGCTTCGGCGCCTTGGCGGCGGCCGGAGCGGCGGCGGCGGGCGCCGGGGCAGCGGCGGCGGCCTTGGCGGCCTCCGCGGCGGCGACGACATCCTGCTTGCGGATGCGGCCACCGACGCCGGTGCCCTTGACCGAGCCCAGGTCGACGCCGTTTTCGGCGGCGAGCTTGCGGACCAGCGGCGTGACGTACGCGCCGTCGTCACCGGAGGTCGCGGCCGGGGCGGCGGCCGGAGCCTGCGCCGGGGCGGCCGGGGCCGGGGCGGGAGCCGCCGGAGCCGGGGCCTGGGCGGCGGGCGCCGGAGCCGGAGCGGCCGGAGCCGGAGCGGGCGCGGCGGGGGCCGGAGCCGGAGCCGGTTCCGGCGCGGGGGCCGGGGCGGGCTCGGCCGGAGCCTCCTGGGCCGGGGCGGGCTGAGCCGGGGCCGGGGCCTCGGCCGGAGCGGCGCCGGGCGCGCCGATGACGGCGAGCTTGGCGCCGACCTCGGCGGTCTCGTCCTCGCCGACCACGATCTCCAGCAGCACACCGGCGACCGGGGCGGGGATCTCGGTGTCGACCTTGTCCGTGGAGACCTCGAGCAGCGGCTCGTCCTCCGCGACCTCCTCGCCGACCTCCTTCAGCCAGCGGGTGACGGTGCCCTCGGTGACGCTCTCGCCGAGCGCCGGCAGGGTGACGTCGGTGCCGGAGGCGGAGGAGGCGCCGGTGGTGGCCTCGGCGCTCGGCGCCTGGGCCGGGGCCTCGGTCTCGGTGGACGGCGCGGTCGGGGCCTCGGCGGCGGCCGGGGCGGGGGCCGCGGCCGGCTCGGCCGCCGGAGCGGACTCGGCGGCCGGGGCGCCCGAGCCGTCGTCGATGATGGCCAGCTCGGCGCCGACCTCGACGGTCTCGTCCTCGGCGACCTTGATGGACGACAGGACGCCGGAGGCGGGGGCGGGGATCTCGGTGTCGACCTTGTCGGTCGAGACCTCGAGCAGCGGCTCGTCGGCCTCGACGCGCTCGCCCTCGGCCTTCAGCCAGCGGGTGACAGTGCCCTCGGTGACGCTCTCGCCGAGCGCCGGAAGGGTTACGGAAACCGACATGGTTTCAGTTGCTCCTTACGAAAATGCGGAAGTGGTCGGTCGTCGCGCCCGGTCGACGGTCAGTCGTGGGAGTGCAGCGGCTTGCCGGCGAGCGCCAGGTGCGCCTCGCCCATCGCCTCGTTCTGCGTCGGGTGGGCGTGGATGAGCTGGGCCACCTCGGCCGGCAGCGCTTCCCAGTTGTAGATCAGCTGGGCTTCGCCGACCTGCTCGCCCATACGGTCACCGACCATGTGGACGCCGACCACGGCACCGTCCTTGACCTGGACGAGCTTGATCTCGCCCGCGGTCTTGAGGATCTTGCTCTTGCCGTTGCCCGCGAGGTTGTACTTCAGCGCGACGACCTTGTCCGCGCCGTACAGCTCCTTGGCCTTGGCCTCGGTGATGCCGACGGAGGCGACCTCGGGGTGGCAGTACGTGACCCGGGGGACACCGTCGTAGTCGATCGGGACGGTCTTGAGGCCGGCCAGCCGCTCCGCGACGAGGATGCCCTCGGCGAAGCCGACGTGCGCCAGCTGGAGCGTCGGGACCAGGTCGCCCACGGCGGAGATCGTCTCCACGTTGGTCCGCATGTACTCGTCGACCAGGACGTAGCCGCGGTCCATGGCGACCCCGGCCTCCTCGTAACCGAGGCCCTGCGAGACCGGGCCGCGGCCGATCGCGACCAGCAGCACCTCCGCCTCGAAGGTCTTGCCGTCGGCGAGGGTCACGCGGACGCCGTCCTGCGTGTACTCGGCGCTCTGGAAGAAGGTGCCGAGGTTGAACTTGATGCCGCGCTTGCGGAAGGCGCGCTCAAGGAGCTTCGAGCTGTTCTCGTCCTCGACCGGGACGAGGTGCTTCAGGCCCTCGATGATCGTCACTTCGGAGCCGAAGGAGGTCCACGCCGAGGCGAACTCGACGCCGATGACGCCGCCGCCCAGCACGATCGCGGACTTCGGGACGCGGTCCAGCTTCAGCGCGTGGTCCGAGGAGATGATGCGGTTGCCGTCGATCTCCAGGCCCGGCAGCGACTTCGGCACGGAGCCGGTCGCCAGGAGCACGTGGCGGCCCTGGATGCGCTGGCCGTTCACGTCCACCGAGGTGGGGGAGGAGAGCCGGCCCTCACCCTCGATGTAGTGCACCTTGCGGGAGGCGACGAGACCCTGGAGGCCCTTGTACAGGCCGGAGATCACGTCGTCCTTGTACTTGTGGACGGCCGCCATGTCGATGCCCTCGAAGGTGGCCTTCACACCGAACTGCTCGGACTCACGGGCCTGGTCCGCGATCTCGCCGGCGTGCAGCAGGGCCTTCGTGGGGATGCAGCCGTTGTGCAGGCAGGTGCCGCCGACCTTGCCCTTCTCGATCAGAGCGACGTCCAGGCCCAGCTGCGCTCCGCGCAGGGCCGCGGCGTACCCGCCGCTGCCACCGCCGAGGATCACTAGGTCGAAAACGGTGCTGGCGTCGTTCGCCACGTCACGTCCTCCATGCATGTGCGCCGTACGCCGGGCCCCGTCCTCGGGGTGTTACCGGCCGGTCGGCTGGTGTGCGGCCGCTTTGTCTTCGGCCCTGTGGTGGGGGCCCTGTCCTGCCGAGAACCCATCTTCGCACTTGTTGACGGTGGGCGGGACGCGGGGCCCGTGTCCGGGACGGTCGATCGTCCCTCCCGGGGGCAAACACCTACGGCCCCGGACGTATGCCCGGGGCCGTACGGGGCGTGCCGCGAACGGTCAGCCGAGGTCGCCGGCGGCGGTGCGCTCCGCCAGCTTCACCAGCGTGCGGACGGCGGAGCCGGTGCCGCCCTTGGGCGTGTAGCCGTAGGGGGCGCCCTCGTGGAAGGCGGGGCCCGCGATGTCCAGGTGGGCCCAGGCGATGCCCTCGCCCACGAACTCCTTCAGGAACAGACCGGCCACCAGGCCGCCGCCCATCCGCTCGCCCATGTTGGCGATGTCGGCGGTCGGGGAGTCCATGCCCTTGCGCAGGTCGGCCGGGAGCGGCATCGGCCAGGACGCCTCGCCGACCTCCTCCGCGATCTCGTGGATCGAGGTACGGAAGGCGTCGTCGTTGGACATGATGCCGAAGGTGCGGTTGCCCAGGGCCAGCACCATCGCGCCGGTCAGGGTCGCCACGTCGACGATCGCGTCCGGGTTCTCCTCCGAGGCGCGGGTCAGCGCGTCGGCCATGACGAGCCGGCCCTCGGCGTCGGTGTTGAGGACCTCGACGGTCTTGCCGCTGTACATGCGCAGGACGTCGCCCGGGCGGGTGGCGCTGCCCGACGGCATGTTCTCGGCGAGCGCCAGCCAGGCGGTGACGTTGACGCGCAGGCCCAGACGGGCGGCCGAGACGACGGTCGCGAACACGGCGGCGGCGCCGGCCATGTCGCACTTCATCGTCTCGTTGTGACCGGCCGGCTTCAGCGAGATGCCGCCCGAGTCGTAGGTGATGCCCTTGCCGACGAGGGCCAGGGTCTTCTCCGCCTTCGGGTGCGTGTAGGCGAGCTTCACCAGGCGCGGGCCGCGCTCGGCGCCCTGGCCGACGCCGAGGATGCCGCCGTAGCCGCCCTTGACGAGCGCCTTCTCGTCCAGCACCTGCACCTTGATGCCGTGCTCCTTGCCGGCGGCGGTGGCCACGGCGGCGAAGGACTCGGGGTACAGGTCGTTGGGCGGGGTGTTGACCAGGTCGCGGGCGCGGTTGATCTCCTCGGCGAGGGCGATCGCGCGCTCGGCGGCGGCCTTGAACGCCTTGTCGCGCGGCTTGGCACCGAGCACGGCGACCTCGGCCAGCGCCTGCTTGGCACCGGCGGGCTTCGCGTCCTTGGGGGCCAGCTTGTTCTCGCCGGCCTGGTAGGCGGTGAAGGCGTACGCGCCGAGCAGGGCGCCCTCCGCGACGGCCTCGGCGTCCTCGACGGACCCGACGGGCAGCGCGAAGCCGGCCTTCTTCGAGCCGGCCAGGGAACGGGCGGCGGCACCGGCGGCCCGGCGCAGCGTCTCGGCGTCGTACGCGCCGTCCTTCTCCGGGGCCTTGCCGAGGCCGGCCGCGATGACGACGGGGACCTTCAGGCCCTCGGGGGCGGGGACCTTCGTCAGCTCGCCCTCGGCACCCGAGGCGCCCAGGGTCGCCAGGACGGCGGCGAGCTTTCCGCCGAACGCCTTGTCCACGGCCTCGGCGCCCGGTGCGAGGACCAGGTCGCCAGGCTTGGATCCAGCGCCCTTGGCGACGCCCACGACGAGGGCGTCGGCGCGCAGCGTCGCCGCACCGGCAGTGCTGAGAGTGAGAGCAGTCACGGTGGTGAAATCTCGCTTCCGTTGAGTTCTTCTCGGTCGAGTGGGTGGGCCGACCGTGCCCGGCGCATCGTAGACGCGGCCGCAATGTGCCGTGAATGAGCCTACGCGCGCCTTCGCCGCCCGCTCACGGCGGCAAGCCGTAGCCGTCGTACGGTGGTGCTCCCGGGAAGATCGTCCCGGTGGACCTGGGGGACGATGCGCGACCGGACGGCCGCACGGACGAGCGGGGCGCGCGGCGCTCTCGCCGTCACCGCACTCATGCTGCTCACGACGCTCACGGGGTGCTCCTCGGGGCATGACGAGGCCCCGGCGGGGAAGGCGACCGCCTCCGCGCGGCCCTCGCCGGCGCGCTGGCGGCCGGCGCCCGGCACGGACTGGCAGTGGCAGCTGTCCGGCAGGCTCGACACCTCGGTGGACGCCCCGGTGTACGACATCGACGGCTTCGACCGCACGGCGGCCCAGGTCGCCGCGCTGCACCGCGAGGGCCGCAAGGTCATCTGCTACCTCTCCACCGGCGCCTGGGAGGAGTTCCGCCCGGACGCCGCCCGCTTCCCCACCGCCGTGCTCGGGAAGGGCAACGGCTGGAAGGGCGAGCGCTGGCTCGACATCCGGCGCACCGAGGTCCTGGAACCGCTGATGGAGGCCCGGATCGCGATGTGCGCGAAGAAGGGTTTCGACGCGGTCGAACCGGACAACATGGACGGCTACCGCAACAGGAGCGGCTTCCCGCTCACCGCCGCCGACCAGCTGCGCTACAACCGCCTGATCGCCCGCCTGGTCCACCGCCACGGCATGTCGGTCGGCCTCAAGAACGACCTCCCGCAGATCCCGGAGCTGGTCGGGGACTTCGACTTCGCGGTCAACGAGCAGTGCGCGCAGTACGAGGAGTGCGAGGAGCTGACCCCGTTCGTGAAGGCGGGCAAGGCGGTCTTCCATGTGGAGTACGAGCTGCCGGCGGCGGAGTTCTGCGCACAGTCCCGGAAGCTGGGGCTCAGCTCGCTGCGCAAGGAGTACGAGCTGGGCGCGGAGCGCGAGAGCTGCGCCCAGGGCGTGTCCGGCGGATCAGGGTCGGACACGCCCTAGCCGCTCCTCAGCCCAGCGCCAGGCACACCAGCGTCGCCGTCGCCGCCGTCTCCGCCAGCGCCCCGAACACGTCCCCGGTCACCCCGCCGAACCGCCGCACGCAGTGGCGCAGCAGCAGCCCGGCGACCACCGGCGCGGCCACCGCGGCCAGGGCGTACCGCAGCGCCCCGTACCCGCCCAGCAGCGCCCCCGCCCCGGCGCACCCCGCCACCACCACGAGCCCGGCCGTCCAGGCGCCGGCCGCCGGGACCGTACCGGCGACGGCCGCGCCCAGGCCCTCCGGGCGGGCCGCCGGGACGCCGCGCCGGGAGGCCAGGGTGAGCGCGAGCCGGGCGACGACGGCGGAGGCGACGGCCGCCACCGCGCCCTGCGCCCAGCCGTCCGCGTACAGCCGCTGAAGGGCCGCCACCTGGGCCAGCAGCACGAAGAGCAGGGTGATCACGCCGAACGGGCCGATGTCCGACTGCTTCATGATCCGCAGCGCGTCGTCGGCCGGCTTGCCGCTCCCCAGGCCGTCGGCGGTGTCCGCGAGACCGTCCAGATGGAGGCCCCGGGTGAGCGCGGCGGGCACGGCGGCCGAGGCGACCGCGGCGAGCAGCGGACCCGCCCCGCCCCACAGCAGCAGGGCGCCCGGGACCGCCGCGAGGACGCCGACGGCCAGCCCGGCCAGGGGGGCGCACAGCATCCCGGCCCGGGCGGCCTCCCGGTCCCAGCGGGTGACGCGGACGGGAAGCACGGTCAGGGTGCCGAAGGCGAAACGCAGGCCGTGGCTGTTCAGGGAGGTCACGGCGCGCAGGCTAATCGGTGGGGGCGGCCGCTAGATTGACCGAATGCCGCATAACGGGGCACAAGCGGACGAGTGGGAGTGCGTGGCATGGGTCACTGGTTCAATCAGAACTTCGTGGAGCCGGGCAAGCTGCCCCTGCTCCTGGCCCTGACCGCCTTCGTGCTGACGTTCGCGATCACCCGGTTCATCACCCGGATGATCCGGGCCGGGAAGGGGCCGTTCCGCAACATCACGCCCGGCGGGGTCCACATCCACCATGTGGTGCCCGGCGTCGTGCTGAGCGTCGTCGGCGGCTTCGGCGCGGTGGGCAGCGGGCGGCACGGCGTCACGGCGTCGGTCTGCGCGGTCGTCTTCGGCGTGGGCGCGGGCCTGGTGCTGGACGAGTTCGCCCTGATCCTGCACCTGGACGACGTGTACTGGACCGAGGAGGGGCGGCAGAGCGTGGAGGTCGTCGTGCTCACGGCGGCCCTGGTGCTGCTGGTGCTCGGCGGGTTCTCGCCGCTGGGCGTCGACGATCTGAGCGACGATCAGCAGCAGGGACGGCTGGGGGCCGTGCTCACCGTCGTCGTCAACTTCTGCTTCGTGCTGATCGCCCTCTTCAAGGGCAAGGCCCGGATGGCGGTGGTCGGCGCGCTGGTCCCGTTCGTGGCCCTGATCGGCGCGGTACGGCTGGCCCGGCCGACCTCGCCGTGGGCGCGGCGGTTCTACCGGAACCGGCACCGGGCCCGCTCCCGCGCGGTGCTGCGGGCCTACCACCACGATGTCCGCTGGGTCGGCCCGCGCCGCAGGTTTCAGGACCTGATCGGCGGGGCACCGGACCGGGCCCCGCTCCCGCCCTCCAAGCCCTGACCGCCCCTCAGCGCCCTTGCGGCGCACAGCAGAAGCGCCGCCGCGATGGCCGCCAGGTGCTCCCGGCCCGCCAGGTTGTCCTTCAGCACGGCTTCGGCCGCCATCGCCGCGATCACCACCGCCCCGGTGATCCACGCCCGGTAAGCGCAGCAGACGCAGACCGCCAGCGCGACGACCGCCGCCGAGGGCCCGGTGTCCACGATCCGCGCGTCGGACGCGGGCAGCCCGAGGAAGGCGTCCGGCCCGGCCGCGATGCCGATCCGCGCGTACAGCGTCCCGGCCAGGGTCGCCGCGTACGCGATCAGCAGCGTCCGCCACCGGCCGAGGCAGACCTCCGCGACCCCGAACACCACCAGCATCTGCGCCAGCGCGCCCCACACCGGCAGGTCCAGCGCGGGTACGAACAGCGACAACGGGGTACGCAGCAGGGCCGCCCCGAGCGGATCGTCGGCCCGGACCGCGCCCAGCGTCTGCACCGGGCCGTAGCCCCAGCTCCGGTTCTGCACCACCTGGAGCAGCCCCGTCAGGGCCACCGACGCCAGGGTCAGGGGCACGGCCCGCGGACCACGGGCGGCGAGCGGTGCCCGCAGGGCCGACCACAGCGGCCCCCACTCCCGGCGGGCCGTCCGGCGCAGATCCTGACCGACGGTCATTCCGGGATCATAGGGGCATCACGCGCACAACGGGTCCGCAGCCGCGTCAGTCCGTCGCGTCGTCCGTCGCGTCGTCCTTCTCGTCGTCCGCGCCGTCCTCCGCCGACTCCGGCTCCGGCTCCCGCTCGGGCAGCTCGGCGGCCAGCGCGGCGGCGGCCTGGACGAAGGGAAGGGCGAGCAGCGCCCCGCATCCCTCGCCCACGATGACGCCGTGGTCGAGCAGCGGGTTGAGCGCCATCCGGTCGAGGG
This sequence comes from Streptomyces drozdowiczii, assembly GCF_026167665.1. Taxonomy (NCBI): domain Bacteria; kingdom Bacillati; phylum Actinomycetota; class Actinomycetes; order Kitasatosporales; family Streptomycetaceae; genus Streptomyces; species Streptomyces drozdowiczii. The sequence continues at coordinate 5,113,220 of NZ_CP098740.1, forward strand.
CCTTCGCCTGCGCCGGCTCACCGCTCAGCTGGCCCGCCAGCCACCAGTCCGGCGCCCGGAAAGCGGCCCGCTGGCCGACCAGCGCCGCCGCCGCGCCGACCACCCCGTCCAGGACCACGGGCAGCCGCCGCACCGCGCACTGGAGCAGGAAGCCGGTCATCGCCGCCAGGTCCGCGCCGCCCACGGCGGCCAGCAGCTCCAGCTGGTCGCCCAGGACCGGCCGGGCCCGGCGCAGCGCGTCACGGATCGCCGCGCACTTGCGCATCCACGCCAGGTCGTCGATCCCCGCGCCGCCGCGCCCGGTCACCACCGAGGCATCCGTGCCGCAGAGCGCCGCGATCAGCGTGGCCGCCGCCGTCGTGCCGCCCACGCTGAGGTCGCCGAGCACCACCAGATCGGTGCCCGAGTCGGCCTCCTCGTCGGCCACCGCGATCCCGAGCCGCACCGCGGCCTCGGCCTCCTCGGCCGTCAGCGCGTCCTCGACGTCGATACGGCCGCTGCCGCGCCGCACCCGGGTCCGTACGACAGCCTCCGGCAGCAGCTCCGGGTCGCAGTCCAGACCGGCGTCCACGATCCGCACCGGCACGGAGAACCGGCGGGCCAGGACCGCCAGCGGGGTCGAGCCGTCCAGCGTGGCCCGGACCAGCTCGTGCGCGGTGGAGGCCGCGCGGCCGGACACATCGAGCCCGGCGACCCCGTGGTCGCCCGCGAACAGCACCACGCGCGGCTGCTCGACCGTCCGCACCGGCGCGGCCTGCTGCGCGGTCGACAGCCACTCGCCCAGCTCGTCCAGCCGGCCCAGGGCGCCCGGGGGCACGATGAACCGCTCCCGGCGTTCCTCGGCGTCGCGCCGTACGCCCCCGTCGGGGCGCTCGATCAGGTCGGAGAAGTCGTCCAGATTCACGGGGGTCTGCCTCGCGGGTCGATACGGGGAGTGGTCCGGGGAGCCCGGCGGCGGGCTCCCTGCGGAACAGTACCCGCCACGTTTTCCGGGCCCGCCCGGTACGGCCCCGCGCCCCGGCCCCCTGACCTCCCCCGCACCCGTCAGCCGCGCAGCACCAGCACCTGGCCCGCCACCACCAGCAGCACCTGCTCGCACTCCTCGGCCACCGCCGCGTTCAGCCGGCCCAACTCGTCCCGGAAGCGCCGCCCGGCCGCCGTCGCGGGCACCACCCCGGAGCCGGTCTCGTTGGTCACCAGGACCACCGTGCGCCGCGTCCCGCGCACCGCCGCGACCAGCTCCGCCGTCCTGGCCCGCAGCGCCCGCTCGCCGCCCCCCGCCCACGCCGCGTCGTCCCAGGCGTCCATCCGGTCCATCGCGTCCGTCAGCCACAGCGACAGGCAGTCGATGAGCAGGGGCGGCCCGTCCGACGACAGCAGCTCCGCCAGCTCGCACGTCTCCTCGGTGCGCCAGGCGGCGGGCCGGCGCTCCCGGTGCAGCCCGACCCGGGCCGCCCAGTCCGCGTCCCCGTCCCGGGTGCCGCCCGTCGCCACGTATACGACCTCCGGATACGTCTCCAGGCGCCGTTCCGCCTCGACGGACTTCCCGGAACGGGCGCCACCGGTGACCAGGGTGCGCCGGCGGGCCGCGGCCGGGGCGCGGAAGCCGCCGACCGTCAGCGTCGTGCCGTCCGGCACCGCCCGGGCCCCGGCGGCGGCGAGCCGGCGCTCCAGCTCGGGGGTGGGCGGCGCGTCGTGGTCCAGGTGGACGGCGAGCAGCTCGGTGGCGGGCCCGATCGCCGCGACGGCCCGCAGCCGCGCCACCGCGTCGGGCCGCCCGACGACGTCCCCGGCGACCAGGTCGTAGGGCTGCGCCACCGGGTCCGCCAGCCCGGCCGGCGCACCGCCCGGCGGGAGGTACAGCAGCCGCGCGCCCTCCGGCGAGATCACCTCGTAGCCCGTGCCGGGCGCGTCCATCGGCACGGCCCGCACCCGGTGCCCGCTGATCAGGGTCAGCACCCGCCCGTCCGGGACCCGGCCCGCCGGAGGCAGCCCGGCGGGCAGCTCGACGGCCGGTCCGTCGTGCGGGTGGGTCAGGAGCACCTGGCGTACGCCGGTGAGCGAGCGGCCGGCGCGGGCGGCGGCGAACACCGCCCCGGGCGTGAGGTCGAGCAGCAGCGCGTCGTCGACCAGGAGGGCGGTCGCGGCCCGGCTGCCGGTGGAGCGGGCGAGGGCGCAGGCGGCGCAGGGGCAGTCGGGCCGCGGCAGCCCGTCGGGGGCTCCGGTGCCGAGCAGAGTCAGTTCCACGTTCCGATCCTCCCGCGTCGCCGCACGCGATGCGCGACGTGGGCCCTCGAAGATCAGCCGCACAGCCTCTAGGCTGCCGACGGGAACGACTTACCCGGGAGGCGCACATGGCGTGGACGTGGCGGTTCGAGAAGTCCGACGGTACGGAGACGGAGCCGGCCCTGCGGCCGGAGGAGTTCACGACCCAGGGCGACGCGGAGTCCTGGATCGGTGAGTACTGGAAGGAACTCCTGGACGGCGGCGCCGACCAGGTCACGCTCTTCGACGACGGGACGAAGATCTACGGTCCGATGAGCCTTCAGGCGGACGCGGCCGGCTGACGGCACACGGCTGCCGCCGGGCGGGCCTTCACGGACCCGTCCGGCGGCAGCCGTCTCCGTACGCTCAGATCTCGCCGAGGGTGACCTCGGCCGTCTTCTGCGAGCTTCCGCGCGTGTACGTCACCTTCGCCTTCTGGCCCGGCTTGTGGCCGGCCAGCGCCTCGGAGAGCGAGGTGATCGTGGTGACCTTCGTGTCGTCCACCTTCACGATGATGTCGCCGGCCCGCAGCCCCGCCTTGTCGGCCGCGCCGCCGTTCTGCACGCTGACGATCGCGACGCCCGCGGGGCGGTAGTCGTCGTTGACGACCGTGCGGCCGGTGATGTCGAGCGCCGCCCGGCCCGAGTCGGTGACCTTGCCGTTCTTGATGATCTGGTCCGCGACCGTCCGCACCATCGAGGCCGGGATGGCGAAGCCGATCCCGGGCGCCGCGCTGTCGCCCATCTGCGGGTCGGAGGCGGCGAGCGTCGGGATGCCGATGACCTGGCTGTCCAGGTTCACCAGGGCCCCGCCGCTGTTGCCCGGGTTGATCGCCGCCGACGTCTGCACCATGTTGGCGATGGTCGCCCCGGTGCCGCCGCCGGAGCGGCTCTCGCTCACGGTCCGGCCGAGGGCCGAGACGATGCCCTGGGTGACGCTGCTGGACAGGCCGAGCGGCGAGCCCATCGCCAGCACGATCTGCCCGACCGCGACCTTCTCCGAGTCGCCGAACTTCGCGGGCCGCAGCCCGTCGGGCACGTCGTCCAGCTTGATGACGGCCAGGTCCTGCTCGGGGTAGGCGGCGACCAGCGACGCCTTCATCACCTTCTCGCCGGTGGCCACGGTGACCTTGAACGTCTTCTCGTCGCCGACGACGTGCGCGTTGGTGACGATGTGGCCCTTGGCGTCGTAGACGACACCGGAGCCCAGGCTCTCGGAGGCGTCGATCTGCACGACCGACGGCAGTACGTCGTTGATGGCGGTCTGGTACTCGCTCTGCAGATCCCCGTCGGCCTTCGCGGCCGGCCCGGCCTGCGCCGAACCGGACGCCGTCGCGTCCGGCCCCGCCGCCGGGGCGTTCGCCCCGGAGCAACCGCTCACCAGCGCGATCGCGCAGACACCCGCGGACAGGGGCAGCAACAGCCGACGCACACGGCGCCGGGAGTGAATGGCATCCATGTCCGGATTATTACTTTTGCCCCCAGGGGTGGCCCGTTGAGCGCATCCAGAGGGGGCTACCAAGCCCGTCCGGCGATTGAGGGCAGTCCTTTCAACCCCGTACGCCGCACAGATGCAGCAGCGCCGCCACCCCGCGATACGGGTCCGTCCGCCCCGCCCGGTCCTCCGCGGCAAGCACCCGCTCCAGCTCCGCGGCCGGCGGCAGCTCCACGTCGTTGCTCACGAGGTCCGTGAAGAGCCGCACCCCGTACCAGGCGTGCAGCGGCGCCGCGATCGAGGCCAGCGTCGCCGTCAGCGCCTCCAGCCGGTCCGCGCGTACGGAAAGGCCGAGCCGGTTCGTGTACCGGTCGGAGTCGAACGCGGCCAGCGCCCCGCCGAAGTCCCCGGCCATCCCCGGCCGCATCGCCAGCGCGTCGGCGTTCCGTACGAGCAGGGACAGCAGCCCGCCCGGCGCCAGCATCCGGGCCAGGCCCGCCAGCATGGCGTCCGGCTCCTGGACGTACATCAGGACCCCGTGGCAGAGGACCACGTCGAAGCTGCCGGGCAGGAAGTGGACCCCGGTGTCCTGGCCGTTGCCCTCGATCAGCCGCACCCGCTCGCGGATGCCGGCCGGCTCGCCGCCCAGCGCCTCACGGGCGGTCCGCAGCATCTCCGCGTCGGACTCCAGACCGGTCACGGTGTGCCCGGCCCGGGCCAGCCGCAGCGCCTGCGTGCCCTGGCCCATGCCGACGTCCAGGATGCGCAGCCGCTGCCCGACCGGGAAGCGGGCCGCGATCTGCTCGTCCAGCTGCCGGGCCACCAGCTCCTGCCGCACGGTGTTGCGCAGGCCCGTCAGGCCCTTGGTCCAGGCCGCCGAGGCCCCGGCGAAGCCGGAGACGGCCGGCCGGTCGGCGGACACCCCGTCGACCGGGCCGGACGGCTCGGTGCTCAGGGCCGCTCCCCGCGCTTGACCTGCGGCTTCGGCAGACGCAGCCGCCGCATCTGGAGCGTACGCATCAGCCCGTAGGCGACCGCGCCGCGCTTCGGGGTGTCCGGGAACCGGGTGTTCAGCTGCTTGCGCAGGCGGAACGCGAGCCCGATCGAGTCGATCACGATCAGCACGATCACGATCAGCCAGAGCAGCAGCGAGATGTTCTGGATGCCCTGCACCTGGATCACGCTGAGGATCAGGATGACCACGGCGAGCGGCAGGAAGTACTCCGCGATGCAGAAGCGGGAGTCCACGAAGTCGCGGACGAAGCGGCGCACCGGCCCCTTGTCGCGCGCGGGCAGATAGCGCTCGTCGCCATTGGCGAGCGCCTCCCGCTGCTTGGCCATGTCCACGCGGCGCGCCTCACGCTGCCGCTTGGCGGCCTCCTTGCGGTCGAGCGGCGCACCACTGGAGGCACGACGGCGCTGCGTCTGGGCCTCGCTGCGCTTGGGGGTGGGGCGACCCTTGGGGGCCTGCGGGTCGCGGGGCGTCTTGGAGAGGTCCGCCGTCACCTTGTCGGTGGGGGCCTTCTCTTCCTTGGAGCGGCTACGGAACACAAGGCCCAAGGGTACGGGGTCGTTCGCGGATCCCCGCAGGCCGCCCGGGAACGATCCGGCAACGGCCCGCGTCCTCGACGGTGTGAGGGCGGCCGATACGGGCCTCACCTACTCCCTGGGCCGGAGCGGGCCGGACGCACAGTCGTCCTTGGGGAGGAGCCCATCCACGCCCGAACAGTGCGGTAATAGAGACAGGGCCCGTACTGTGGGTTCTGTTGGAGTGCTGGAGCCCAGTTGAGTCAGAAGGGGGCGCGCGAAGCCCATGAGCGGTGTCATGAAGCGTATGGGGATGATCTTCCGCGCGAAGGCAAACAAGGCCCTTGACCGGGCCGAGGATCCGCGCGAGACCCTTGATTACTCGTACCAGAAGCAGCTGGAGCTGCTTCAGAAGGTGCGCCGCGGAGTCGCCGACGTGGCGACCTCGCGCAAGCGGCTGGAGCTGCAGCTGAACCAGTTGCAGGGCCAGTCCTCGAAGCTGGAGGACCAGGGACGCAAGGCGCTCGCGCTCGGCCGCGAGGACCTGGCCCGCGAGGCGCTGTCGCGCCGCGCCGCCCTCCAGCAGCAGGTCACCGACCTGGAGACGCAGCACACCACGCTCCAGGGCGAGGAGGAGAAGCTCACTCTCGCGGCCCAGCGGCTTCAGGCCAAGGTGGACGCCTTCCGGACGAAGAAGGAGACCATCAAGGCCACCTACACGGCCGCCCAGGCGCAGACCCGGATCGGCGAGGCGTTCTCCGGCATCTCCGAGGAGATGGGCGACGTCGGCCTGGCGATCCAGCGGGCCGAGGACAAGACGCAGCAGCTCCAGGCCCGCGCCGGAGCCATCGACGAGCTGCTGGCCTCCGGCGCCCTGGACGACCCGACCGGCACGGCCAAGGACGACATCGCCGCCGAGCTGGACCGGATCTCCGGTGGTACGGATGTGGAGCTGGAGCTTCAGCGGATGAAGGCCGAGCTGGCCGGCGGCTCCTCCTCGCAGCAGGCGATCGAGGGCGGCCCGCAAGACGCCCAGCAGCAGAACAGCCAGTCGCACAAATTCGACAAGAACTGAGGCGGCGTCATGATCGTACGGATCATGGGGGAGGGCCAGGCGGTCCTGGCCGACAGCCATCTCGCCGAGCTGGACAAGCTCGACGACGCCCTGCTGGCCGAGATGGAGCGCGGTGACGGGCCGGGCTTCCGCACCACGCTCCACGCCCTCCTGGCCCGGGTGCGCGAACTCGGCACACCCTTGCCCGACGACTCCCTGGAGCCGTCCGAGCTGATCCTGCCGGCGCCGGACGCGACCCTCGAAGAGGTACGCGCCATGCTCAGCGACGACGGCCTGATCCCCGGCTGACGCCGACCGCCCTCCAGCACCCCCGCCCGTGCCCCGCGCCCGCCCGACGGACGCGGGGCACGGGCGCGTCCTGCCGGTCATGGCCGGACCGGGCGGCGCGCGGCACACCGTAACGTAGCCAGACGTGACCACCCTCGGAACCGGGGTCCTGCGCATCCGCCAGTGGCTGCGCGCCCACCCCTCGCGCTGGACGGCGCGCTCGCCCTGGGCGTGCTCGTGGCGATGGTCTTCGCGTCGTTCGTGGACCCCGGCGGGCACGACGGGCCCACCTTCGGCGCCCGCACCCCCGCCGCGAGCAGCCTGCTGCTGATGCTGCTCAGCGCACTGGCCCTGATCCGGCGGCGCCGCGAACCGATGGCGGTGCTCGCCGCCACCGGGGCGCTGACCGTCGTGGAACTGGTCACCTCGGACCCGCCGGCCCCCGTCGTGATGAGCGCCGTCATCGCGCTGTACACCGTCGCCGCCCGCACCGACCGGCCCACCACCTGGCGGGTCGGGCTGCTCACCATGGCCGCGCTCACCGCCGCCGCCATGCTCTTCGGCTCGCCGCCCTGGTACAGCCAGGAGAACCTGGGCGTCTTCGCCTGGACCGGGATGGCCGCCGCCGCGGGCGACGCGGTCCGCTCCCGGCGCGCGTTCGTCGGTGCGATCCGGGAGCGCGCCGAACGCGCCGAACGGACCCGCGAGGAGGAGGCCCGCCGCCGGGTCGCCGAGGAACGGCTGCGCATCGCCCGCGATCTGCACGACGTCGTCGCCCACCACATCGCCCTGGTCAACGTGCAGGCCGGGGTCGCCGCCCACGTCATGGACAAGCGCCCCGACCAGGCGAAGCAGGCCCTCGCCCACGTCCGCGAGGCGAGCCGGTCCGCGCTCAACGAACTCCGGGCCACCGTCGGCCTGCTCCGCCAGTCCGGCGACCCGGAGGCCCCCACCGAACCGGCCCCCGGCCTCGCGGTCCTCGGGCAGCTCGTGGAGAGCGTGCGCCAGGCGGGGCTGCCCGTCGAGGTGGCCTGCCCTGCCGAGGGCGATCCGCCGTTGCCCTCGGCCGTCGACCTGGCCGCGTACCGGGTGATCCAGGAGGCGCTGACCAACGTCCGCAAGCACGCGGGGCCGGGTGCCAGGGCCGAGGTGAGCGTCGTACGGGTCGGGGCCACGGCCGAGGTCATGGTCCTGGACAACGGCCGCGGGAACACCACGGGCGCCGACTCCGCCTCCGGCGGCGGGCACGGCCTGCTCGGGATGCGGGAACGCGTCACCGCCCTGGGTGGCACCCTCACCGCGGGTCCCCGCTACGGGGGCGGCTTCCGCGTCCATGCGATCCTGCCCGTCGAGGCCCGCGCGCAGGAGCCCGGTCGGCCGGGCGCGGCGGGCCGGACGGGGGAGAACGCATGACACCGGCCATCAAGGTCCTGCTCGCCGACGACCAGGCGCTGCTGCGCAGCGCGTTCCGGGTGCTGGTCGACTCGGAGCCCGACATGCGGGTGGTGGGCGAGGCGGCGGACGGGGCGCAGGCCGTGGAGGTGGCCCGCGCCGAGCGGCCCGACGTGGTGCTGATGGACATCCGGATGCCCGGCACCGACGGACTCACGGCCACCCGCATGATCAGCGCCGACCCGGAGCTCGCGGACGTCCGCGTGGTCATGCTCACCACCTTCGAGGTGGACGAGTACGTGGTGCAGTCGCTGCGCGCCGGGGCCTCGGGCTTCCTCGGCAAGGGCGCCGAGCCGGACGAACTCCTCAACGCGATCCGGATCGCGGCGGGGGGCGAGGCGCTGCTCTCGCCGGCCGCGACCAAGGGCCTGATCGCCACGTTCCTCGCGCAGGGCGGCAGCGGGGCGGACGAGGGGCCGGGGGCGGCCGCGTACTCGGAGCGGCTGGCGGCGCTCACCACGCGGGAGCGGGAGGTGCTGGTCCTGGTCGCGGGCGGGCTGTCCAACGACGAGATCGCGGAGCGCCTGGTCGTCAGCCCACTGACCGTCAAGACGCATGTGAACCGGGCGATGGCGAAGCTGGGCGCCCGGGACCGGGCACAACTCGTGGTAATCGCGTACGAATCGGGCCTGGTGCGCCCACGGGTGGAGTGAGGGTGCAGCCGGGGCGTACTCCACCTGCGGTATGCGGGGCGTGAGAAAGCGACCCTGGGGCCGAGGACTTTCGTCCCGGGCATCGGCGATCGTATAGGTGGGCGGGATCTGTCCCCCGGGCACTCCCCGGCATCCCGCCCACCTGCCGCGTAAGCCACAGAAAGAGACCCACCCATGTCCTGGCTGTCCAGATTCAGCCTCGCGCAAAGGGCCTTGATCGGTCTGATCTCGATCGTCGCGCTCGTCTTCGGAGCGATCGCGATCCCGCAGCTCAAGCAGCAGCTGCTGCCCACCATCGAACTGCCGATGGTGTCGGTGCTCGCCCCCTACCAGGGTGCGTCCCCCGATGTGGTCGAGAAGCAGGTCGTCGAACCGCTCGAAGACTCCATCAAGGCCGTCGACGGCGTCACCGGCGTCACGTCGACCGCCAGCGAGGGCAACGCCGTCATCATGGCGTCCTTCGACTTCGGTGACGAGGGCACCAAGCAGCTCGTCGCCGACATCCAGCAGGCCGTGAACCGGGCCCGCGTCCAGCTGCCCGAGGACGTCGACCCGCAGGTCATCGCCGGCTCGACGGACGACATCCCGACCGTCGTCCTCGCCGTCACCTCGGACAAGGACCAGCAGGCGCTGGCCGACCAGCTGGACCGCACCGTCGTCCCCGCCCTGGAGGACATCGACGGCGTCGGCCAGGTCTCCGTCGACGGGGTGCGCGACCTCCAGGTCTCCGTCACCCCGGACGACAAGAAGCTCGCCGCCGCCGGACTCAACGCCGCCGCGCTCTCCCAGGCCCTCCAGTCGGGCGGCGCGACCGTTCCGGCCGGTGCCTTCTCGGAGTCCGGCAAGAGCCGCACGATCCAGGTCGGCGGCGCCTTCACCTCGCTGAAGCAGATCGAGGACCTGCGGGTCACCGGTCAGAACCCGGCCTCGGGCAAGCCCGGCAAGCCGGTCCGCCTCGGTGACATCGCGACCGTGAAGCAGGAGGCCGCCACCGCGGACTCCCTCACCCGCACCAACGGCCGCCCGAGCCTCGCCGTCATGGCGACGATGGACAAGGACGGCAGCGCCGTCGCCATCTCGGACGCCGTCAAGGACAAGCTCCCGGACCTGCGCAAGGACCTCGGCTCCGGCGCCGAGCTGACCGTCGTCTCGGACCAGGGCCCGGCCGTCTCCAAGGCGATCTCCGGCCTGACGACCGAGGGCGCGCTCGGCCTGCTCTTCGCGGTCATCGTGATCCTGGTCTTCCTGGCCTCGCTGCGCTCCACCCTGGTCACCGCGGTCTCCATCCCGCTCTCCGTGGTCCTCGCGCTGATCGTGCTCTGGACCCGCGACCTGTCGCTCAACATGCTGACGCTGGGCGCGCTCACCATCGCGATCGGCCGGGTCGTGGACGACTCGATCGTCGTCCTGGAGAACATCAAGCGCCACCTCGGCTACGGCGAGGAGCGCCAGTCGGCGATCATCACCGCGGTCAAGGAGGTGGCCGGAGCGGTCACCTCGTCCACCCTCACCACCGTCGCCGTCTTCCTGCCGATCGGCCTCGTGGGCGGCATGGTCGGCGAGCTGTTCGGCTCGTTCTCGCTGACCGTCACCGCGGCCCTGCTGGCCTCGCTGCTGGTCTCGCTGACCGTGGTCCCCGTCCTGTCGTACTGGTTCCTGCGCGCCCCAAGGGCACCGCCGAGGACCCGGACAAGGCGCGCCGCGAGGCCGAGGAGAAGGAGGCGCGCAGCCGCCTCCAGAAGATCTACGTCCCGGTGCTGCGGTTCGCCACCCGGCGCCGTATCACCAGTGTCGTCATCGCCCTCGTCGTCCTCTTCGGCACCTTCGGCATGGCGCCCCTGCTGAAGACGAACTTCTTCGACCAGGGCGAGCAGGAAGTCCTGTCCATCAAGCAGAAGCTCGACCCGGGCACCAGCCTCGCGGCCTCCGACGAGGCGGCCAAGAAGGTCGAGAAGCTTCTCGCCGACGACGACGGCGTCAAGGACTACCAGGTCACCGTCGGCTCGTCCGGCTTCATGGCCGCCTTCGGCGGCGGCACCGGCTCCAACCAGGCGTCCTACCAGGTCACCCTGAAGGACTCCGCCGAGTTCGAGGCCACCCAGGACCGCATCGAGAAGGGTCTCGCCAAGCTCGACGGCATCGGCGACACCACCATCAGCGCGGGCGACGGCTTCGGCAGCCAGGACCTGAGCGTCGTGGTGAAGGCCGCCGACGCGGACACCCTGAAGAAGGCGTCCGAGCAGGTCCGCGCCGAGGTCGCCAAGCTCAAGGACGTGACCGACGTCCAGAGCGACCTGGCGCAGAGCGTCCCGAGGATCTCGGTGAAGGCCAACGAGAAGGCCGCCGACGCCGGTTACGACCAGGCCACGCTCGGCGCGGTCGTCGCCGGAGCGGTGCGGGGCACCCCGTCCGGCAAGGCGATCATGGACGACACCGAGCGCGACGTCGTCGTGAAGTCGGCCCACCCGGCCACCACCATGCAGGAGCTGAAGGACCTTCCGCTCGGCAAGGTGAAGCTCGGCACCATCGCGGACGTGAAGCTGGTCCCCGGACCGGTCTCCATGACCCGGATCGACGGCCAGCGCGCCGCGACCATCACCGCCCGCCCCACCGGTGACAACACCGGCGCGGTCAGCACCACGCTCCAGACGAAGATCAAGGCCCTGGACCTCCCGGAGGGCGCCACCGCCACCATCGGCGGTGTCTCCGAGGACCAGGACGACGCCTTCAAGAACCTGGGCCTGGCCATGCTGGCGGCCATCGCGATCGTCTTCATGCTGCTGGTCGCCACCTTCCGGTCGCTGATCCAGCCGCTGATCCTGCTGGTCTCCATCCCGTTCGCCGCCACCGGCGCGATCGGCCTGCTCGTCGCCACCGGCACCCCGATGGGCGTCCCGGCGATGATCGGCATGCTGATGCTGATCGGCATCGTGGTGACCAACGCGATCGTGCTGATCGACCTCATCAACCAGTACCGGGCCCAGGGCCTGGGCGTGGTCGAGGCGGTCGTGGAGGGCGGTCGCCACCGTCTGCGCCCGATCCTCATGACGGCCCTGGCGACGATCTTCGCCCTGCTCCCGATGGCGCTCGGCGTCACCGGCGAGGGCGGCTTCATCTCGCAGCCGCTGGCCGTCGTCGTCATCGGTGGTCTGATCACCTCGACGCTGCTGACGCTCCTCCTGGTGCCGACGCTGTACGCGATGGTGGAGCTCCGCAAGGAGCGCCGCCGGAACAAGAAGGCCGCCAAGCGGTCCGCGCAGACCGGCGCCCCGGCCCCGGCGGAGGCGCGGGAGTCCGGCGAACCGGAGCCGACGCGGGCCTGATCCAGCCGGTATCCCACACAGGGGCCCGGCCCGCACGCTCGTGCGGACCGGGCCCCTTCGCGTGTACGGATGACCGTCAGGCGGCCCCGCTGAGCGCCTTGATCATGCGGAGCCACACCTCCCCGTACGGCTCCGCGTACCGGACGCTGAGCCCCGCGATCTCCCGCAGCAGCCGGGCCCGGACCTCCTCCGGGGCGCGCGGGATCAGGTCGGCCAGCTCCTCCGGTTCGACGCCCTGGGCGGCCCCCGAGAGGACCATGCTCACCTGGGCATGGGCGAAGGAGGACAGCCGGTCCTCGAAGACCTGGCCCTCGATGGCGGCAGCGTGCATCAGGGAGGTGCCGTCTCCGTCCTCCAACGCCCGTTCCACGTAAGCCTGGAGCGCGTCCCGGTCCTCCACCAGCGCGTAGGCCGCGTCCATCCCCTCCGCACGGGAGACGTCCAGGACGGCGACGTGCGAGAGCGGGGTGTCCGGGGACGGCCGGACCTGGAGGAGGCGCGGGTGGTCCTGGAGGTAGGCCCGCGACTCGGCCCAGGACTCGCAGCCCACCCACTCCGCCAGCTGCCCCGAGAGGATCAGCGGATCGTAGGCGGAGGTCACGCCGTGGTCGAGTACGAACTCGCGGAGCGCGGCGTGCTGTTGTGCGGTGGCCGGGTCCAGGAGCGCCAGCTCTTCGAGCGCCGTCGCGGCCTCCTCCCCGGCGAGCGTGTCGGCGTACCGGGACCAGAGGTCGCGCGACGTGGTCCAGCCGGGCGCGAACATCCAGGTGCCCACGGCTTCCAGCGTGGCCGCCGAGAGCGAGAGCCAGTCGGGCGCCGGGCCGTGGGTCTCCGCCTCCCACGCCTCGCGCACCTCCTGCCGGTCGCCGTGGGCGCGCAGCGCACGCCGTGCCCGTACGGTCACCAGGTCGGGGCCGTCCTCCGGTTCGAGACCGGCGTCCCGCCCGAGGAACGACACGAGCGCGCGTACGCCCTCCGAGGGCAGCGGATCGGGGCAGTCCAGCAGGAAGATGCTCCGCTCGACGCCGACGCGCCGGGCGGTCGACGGGTGGGCTTCGGCGAACTCCGCCGCGCACTCCTCGTGCGCCTCGACCGCCGAGGCGTGGTCGCCGGTACGGGCGAGCGCGCGGGCCAGCTCCCCGAGCCCCTGCACCAGATCGTCCTCGAAGGCGCGCGGGTTCTCCAGGGCCAGGGCGCGGCAGACGGACAGCGCTTCCCGGGCCGTACTCACGGCTCCTTCGGGGTCCCCGTTCATCCCCCGCAGCTTGCCGAAGTTCCGCAGGGCGAGCGCCAGGTCGGCACGGTGCGCTCCGCTGTGCTCGTCCACGAGCCGGCGCAACAGGACGACACTTTCGTCGGCCGCCGCCAGGGCTTCCTTCGGGCTGCCGGTGCTGTTGAGGTTCGCGGCCAGGGCGCCGAGGGCCCTCGCGAGCGGGGAGCGCAGGACGGGCGCGTCGGGGACGAGTTCACGCAGGAGCGCGATGGCCTCTGTCGCGACGGACAGTCCTTCCTCCGGCTCGCCGGCCGGGTTCAGATGGGCGGCGAGGTTGGCGAGCGAGACGGCCAGCTCCCGCCGGTGGACGGCGGGCTGTTCCGCGGCGAGTTCCCGGCGGATCGCGACCGACTCCCGGCCCGCCGCGAGCGCCCCCGACAGATCGCCCAGGACCGCACGGTGATTGGCTACGTTGTTGAGGACCAGCGCGTACTCGGGGAGGAACGCCTCCGGGTCCTCGCCTGCGAGACGCCCGTAGAGCGTGGCCGCCTCCTCGACGTGTGCCAGGGCCTCCGCCGGTTGGCCGTCGGCGGTCAGGTGCATCGCGAGGTTGTTCAGCATCCCGGCCAGCCCGGGGAGGGAGGCCGTCGGCCGGTGCTTGACCAGATCGCGCTGGAGCTGCAGGGCCTGGCGCGCGAGCAGCACCGCCGAAGCGCGGTCCCCGGCGGCGGCGGTCTTGTTGGCCAGGGACGTCACGGCCCGGGCGAGATCCGGCTGGAAGACCTCCATGTGCTCGTTGGCGAGCCCGGCGAACACCCGCGCGGCTTCCCGAGCGGACGCGAGCGCCCCCTCGTGGTCCCCGACGGCGGAGAGCCGGTCCGCGAGGTTGTGCAGTGCCGCGGCCAGTTGCTCCCGGAACGTGTCCGGGTGACGCTCGACGAGCTCCCGGCAGATCTCCACGGACTCCCTCGCGGGGGCCAGCGCCCTCGCGGTGTCGCCCACGTCCGCCCTGTGCACGGACAGATTGGCCAGGGAACCCGCCAGGGAGGCCCGCAGGGCGGCCGGATGGCGCTTGATCACCCTCCGGTTGACCTCGACCGCCTTCTCCGCCTGCGGCAGCGCGTCCGCGTGACGTCCGACGGCCCTGAGGGCGTGGGCCAGGCCCGCCAGGGAGGAGGCGAGGGGGCCCAGGTGCTCGTCGGGGCGCGCGGCGGCGAGGTCGGTGAAGATCTCCACCGCCTCCTGCGCGGGGGAGACGGAGGCCCGGCGCTCCCCGAGTGCCGTCAGCACCACCGCCAGGCCGTTCAGCGCGGAGGCGAGCTGGGGGCGGAAGACAGCCGGCTCCTTCTCGGACAGCTCCCGGAAGATGACGACGGCGTCCCCGGTGAGGACGAGCGCACCCTCCAGGTCACCGATCTCGTGGACCCGCCTGCCGAGCGTGGCGAGGGCCAGCGCGAGGTCGGCCAGGGACGCGCTGTCCCCAGCCTCGGAGCGGCTCCGCAGGAGCGCGACCGCCTCGCGCGCCGGGAGGAGCGACCCCTCGCGGTCCCCGACGTCGGCGCACCGGTTGGCGACGTTGACCAGGCTGCGGACGAGTTCCGTCGTACGGGACCCGGGGGCGGCCTCCTCCAACGTCCGGAAGAGGTCCGCCGCCTCCTGCGCCGCCCGCAACGCCTCGGCCGGGTCCCCTTCCTGCCCCAGCTGCTCCGAGTAGCGGTGCAGCGCATGGCCCAGGACCGGCACCGCGTCCGGCCCGAGCCGCTTGACGAACTTCCGCAGCGCCTCGATCCCCGGCGCGCCCGCCCAGCACGCGTGCCGCGCGAGACTCCGCCTCACGTACGGGTTCACCGCCGCCCAGCCGCCGTCCGCCGCGCGCCGCTCGGCATGCGCGACGAGCGCGGCGAGCACCACCTCCGCGGCCTCGGCGCCGCCCGCCACCGGCCGGGCCTCCAGGTGCGAGACGAACTCCCGGTGGTACAGGCGGTACACCGCCTGCCCGTCCTCCGCGCACTCCACGATGTAGCGCCCGTACGCGGACAGCACCCAGTCCACGTCGCTCTCGTCGTACGGCGTCGCCCGGCCGCCCAGCGCTCCGGCGACCTCCTCCCAGACGCCCCCGGCGGGCATCCCGCGCCCGGCCGTCCACGCCAGCGCGGTCAGCAGGTCCCGTGCGGCGGACGGGAGTTCGGTGCCGTCCGCCAGGACCCGGACCGGGCCCGCCCGCAGGTCGTCCTCGAACGCGGCCCCGATGGACTCCGGCAGACCGGCCTGCCAGGCGTCGTCCCCGGCGGCCTGCCCCTCCGCCAGCAGCGAGCCGGTGACCAGCCGGGCGAACAGGAACCCGCCGTCCACCGCCGTGGCGCGCGCGGCGACCGCCTCACCCGCCTCCCGCGCCCGGTCCGCCGGGAAGCCGCCCGCCTCGCACCGGCGGGCCACATACGCGGCGATGTCCTCCTCGGTGCCCGGCTCCTCCTCCAGGTCCGCGGTGGTGACGGCCGCCCCGATCAGCCGGGCCAGCGCGTCCGGCAGGGTCTCGTCCGGGTGCCCGTCGTCCGCCAGCCGGGCGCGGAACGCCCGCTCGCGCGACCCGAGCAGGACCGGGACCGCCCGGCTGAGCGGGAAGACCAGCTCCTCGATCATGGCCTGCAGATGCTCGACGGGCACTTCGTCCAGGCCGTCCAGGACCAGCACCGGACGCCGGTCCAGCTCGCGCAGCTCGCCCCGGAAGTCGTCCGGGTTGCGCGGCTCCGGCAGCCCGAGCCGCAGGGCCAGCTCCCCGGCGGCCTGAACCGGACTGAGGCCCCGCAGGTGCACCGCCGCGAGCGGGTGCCCGGGGCCGGGGCCGGGGTCGCCCTCCCGCAGGCCGCCCTGCGCCTCGGTCTCCGCGCGGCGCTCCGGGTCGGTGAGCGTGGCGATCCGGCCCAGCACCGCCGACTTGCCGCAGCCGGCCGGGCCGGTCACCAGGAAGAGCCCGGCCTCGTCCGCCTCGATCCAGTCGGTGATCCGGCGCAGGACCCGCTTCCGGCCCGTGAAGAACGAGCCCTCCTCGCGGAACCCGACGCCCCGGGCCGCGAGCACCAGGTGCTCCACCAGCCGCGCGGGCGCCCCGGGCACATGGCGCGGGTTCGGGAAGACCGGCCGCCCGGTGCCGAGGGCGGCGGGGACCGGCGTCTGCCCCTCGCCGCGCCACCGCTCGCCGAGCGCGGCGAGCACGTCCGGCCCGCTGACCCAGGCGTTGTGGGCGCTCCACGCGGAGCGGTACTCGCTGGTGGCCGGGCCCTCCCGCAGCACCTCGGCCAGCGCGTCGAGCAGCGGCCCGGCCCCGTCCGAGGTCTCGCCGCGCCGGCAGCTCGTCATGATCCCGAACCACTGCACCCGCCCGGGCGGCGCGGAGGTGGTCTCCCAGCGCCGCAGGGCCTTCTCCAGCCCTCGGCCCACGGCGTCCCCGGCATGGCAGGCGTCGATGAGCACCAGGATCTGGTCGGCGCCGGACGCCACGGCCTCGTTGACCAGCGTCTCGGGCGAGACCCCGTGCCGCAGGGCGCGCGCGTCCCGGGCCACTTGCTCGACGTCGAGGTCCAAGTCGCTCAGCGCCAACCGGAGTTCGTCGTCCACCAGCACGCCGTGCCCGGACCACACGATGATCGCGGGCTTCCCGGCGCCGGACGCGCTCCAGGCGGTGAGGTCCCGGTCGAAGTCCGCCCAGGAGGGGTTGCCGCCGCCGGCCATGCGGGTCGCGATCCCCAGCGCCTCAAGGCGGTTGACGATCCCCTCCATCTGGGCCGTCGCACCGGTCAGCCGCGGGAAGGTCCGCTCGTCGGCGTACGTCTCACACACCACGCACAGCGCGGTCCCCACGGCGTCGCCGCCCACCACATCCGCCTCATCCGCCATCGGGCGCTCCGCCTTCCCGTACATACGCCGCTGAAGTGGACAGCAGCGTATGCACGGATGGGACGCGGAGGGCCGGTCCGGACAAACTCGACCCTTTCCGGTCCCCGGGTGATAAGGAAACGGCCTGTCCCACACACGCGTGTGGGACGGGCCGTTGGCGCTGCCCTACTTCAACGACGAGACGAACTCGCCCCAGGCGGCGGCGTTGACGACGAGCGAGGGCCCGGTGGGGTTCTTGC
This sequence comes from Streptomyces drozdowiczii, assembly GCF_026167665.1. Taxonomy (NCBI): domain Bacteria; kingdom Bacillati; phylum Actinomycetota; class Actinomycetes; order Kitasatosporales; family Streptomycetaceae; genus Streptomyces; species Streptomyces drozdowiczii. The sequence goes on from NZ_CP098740.1 coordinate 5,130,562, forward strand.
TGTCGCGTACGGGGACGAGGCCGGGGAAGTCGTCGGTGATCTCGACGCATTCGCCCCCGTTGGTGTTGCTGTAGCTGCTGCGGCGCCAACGGGCGGAACTCAGCTCGAGGGAGTGAGTCATGGTCGGTAGTCCTCCATCGCGGTACGGATCATTGCCGCCGACTCGGCCAGGGAGTGCGAGTTGGCGCGGAGTACGTCGTACTGCCGCCGCCACTTCTTCACCGCGTCCGGGTCCTCGTAGAGGTGACCGGCCTCGATGCTCTCCTCGTACGCCACCGAGGTGCCGTCCGGCAGGGTCAGCAGAGTCAGCGCGCCACCCAGCAGCGAGTGCGGCCCCGCACTGAACGGCATCACCTGAACCTTACTGTTCGGAGTATCCACCTGCTCCAACAGCGAGGCCAGTTGCTGGTGCATGCAGGACCGGCTGCCCACCTGCCGCCGCAGTACGGACTCGTCGATGATCGCCCACCGGAACGGCGGATTCGACGATTGTTGCCGCTCCTGTCGGGACATGCGGGCGGTGACGCGCTCATCGACCATCTCGGCGGTCAGGTGTTCCTGACGACGGAGCAACTCACGGGCGTACTGCTCGGTCTGGAACAAGCCGGGCAGCGCCTGCGCGCCGTACTGCTCTATGACCTCGGCCCGGGCCTCGAAATTCATGTACCGCTTGTACTTGTCGGGATGGATGTCCTGCTTGGCGAGTTCGTAGAGGCCCGTGAAGTACTGGTCCGTCCCGAAGGCGATGTCCAGACAGCTGGGCATGTCCGGCGGTGGCATCAGTTCGGCCGTCTCGATGCGGGCGAGCGTGCTCTTGCTGGAGTTGACGATGTCCGCCAGCTGTACGAGGGAGAGGTTCGCCCGCTCGCGGTGGCGGCGTAACTCCGAGCCGAAGTAGTGGCGCGTGGAGGCGAAGGGGGAAAGCGGCTGGGGCCTGAACGTCATGGAGCGGGCCTTCCGTGTGTCCCGTGTGGAACGTCGGGACGCGGCGGCCCTGTTGGGGAGATCCGCCACAGCGCGACGATGGGGGCACACACCGTAACCAGCGGGTACGACCGGGGACCAGAGCGCTCCCCGAACGGAGGCGGAGGCGACATGATGTTCGACGCGCAAGGGAACGCGATGCGACTGCTCCCCTGGGTCGGCGAGAGCGGCACCCCGTGCTACCTGAGCAGCGACGACCCGGGCAGCCGGATGTCACGGCTGGCCGACGAGGTGGAGACGGACCTGCTGGACTCGGCCCAGTACGTGTTGCGCGAAGCGCGGTCGCTGTTGGCCGAAACGGGTGTGGGCACGCGCGAGTTGAGGTTCACCGGGGTCCGCCTGGCGGAGTCGTTGCAGGACGCGTTGCGGATCGCGGAGAGCCGGGGATATCGGTTGGCTCCCGCCGTCCTTACGCATGCGGAAGCCGGGGAAACCACGGCTTGCGGGGCGGGCCCCCTGGCCGGTACCAGCGAGGCTTGAGCGGCTTGCCCGGCGGGACGGGACGGTCGGCGGCGGCGATGAGGAAGTGGGCTTCGGGGAGGTGACCCGGGGCGCTGTGCAGCACGGAGCCGCCTTCGGTGAGGTTGCGGTAGAAGACCCGGGTGTACGCACACGCGTGCGCGTGGGGGACCGTGGCCGCCAGGTACTGCACCAGGTTCTCGGCCCGGGCGGCCGGAAGGACGTCGAGCCGCAACAGGTGCCCGAACCGGGCGTGCGTCACGCTGAGCTGCACGCCCCGGTGCTCCTCATGCAGCGTGGGCGAGGCGGCAGCGGTCACCCGGTGGTGGCCAGTGCCTGAATGATCCGCACCCAGTGCGCGGCGTGCTGGGTCGCGTGGGCCGCGCTCAGGGCGGCGGTCTCGGAGATCAGCCGGTGTCGTACATCGGGCGGGGCGTCGGCGACGAGGGGACGAGGCTGTCCGGGTCGGCGTCCTCGGGGGTGCCCGCGAGGAGCAGCGCGGCCTGGTGGTGGGTGCGGGCGGAGAGCTGGTCGTCGTACACCTCGTCCTCGATGGAGGCCGCGTGGCGGAGGGCTTCGGAGTCACCGGTGGTGAGGGCGTTGTCGACGTACTGCTGGAGGGCGGTGCGGTCGCGTACGAGGGCGTAGGCCGTGGGGATGTCATGGGCGCGGGCTGCGTGGAGGAGGGCGGCGGGGGTGGAGTGGGGCGGGGTGAGGTGGAGGAGGTCGGGGTGGGCTTGGAGGTACTGCTCGGACTCCTCCCAGGTGTCGACCTCTGCCCAGTCGGCGAATTGCTCGCCGAGGATGCGGGGGCGATAGGCGGCGTACGCGCCTTGGGCAAGGATCTCCTGGCGGAGCGCCTCGTGGTCGGCTGCGGAATCGGGGCCGAGGAGTGCGTACTCGGTGAGGGCTACCGCGCCTTCGGGGCTGCTCAGAAGCTCGGCGTGTTGGGTCCACTGGGCGTACGAGTCGGCCCAGGTGGACGTGTACAGCCATGCGGCGGCCGAAGCCAGCGCCTGAGGGGAGAGCGTCAGCCAGGCAGGGGGCGCCACGGAGAATTCCTCTTGCCAGACCGCTGCGACTTCCTCGCGGTGTTCGACGTGCTCCCGCACGTACGAGCGGAGGGCGTTCCGGGCTTGGAACGTCACTTCGTCCGAGGCTTCGGAGGCCGGGATGTTCGCCAGTTGAGCGAGACGTCGGAGGCCCGCCGTGGTGGAACACTCCTGTCTCCGCATCAGGAACTCAGCCAGCCCGAGAGCGAGAGTTCGGCCGGCTGCCGGGCGCTCGGTGCTGAGATCGGCGATGACTCGCTCGTACATCCGGACCGCGGCGGAGGGATCTCCGGCGCCGGCGTAGTGGTTGGCGAGGTTGCTCAGTGACGTGGCGAGGTTAGGGAGGTAGGCGCCGGGGTGTTGTTTGGCGAGGGTACGGAAGAGGTTCGTGGCTTCGTGGGCAGTGGTGAGCGCGTGGTGCTGGTCTCCGGTTTCCGCGAGACAGATGGCGAGGGTGTTGAGGGAGGTGGCGAGGTTGGGGGTGTAGGCGGCGGGGTGTTGTTCGGCGAGGGTGCGCCGGATGTCTACGGCTTCGCGCGCAAGGGCGAGTGCGCCTTGGTCGTCTCCGGTGATGGAGAGTCGGACAGCGAGGTTGCTGAGGGAGGTGGCGAGGCCGGGGGTGAAGGCTGCGGCGTCCTGTTCGGCGAGGGTGCGGAAGAGGCCGGTGGCTTCGCGAGCGGCGGCGAGTGCCCCCTGGTGGTCTTTGGTGTTGGCGAGGTGGCTGGCGAGGTTGTCGAGGGAGCCTGCGAGGTCGGCAGCGTGGATGGCGGGGTGTTGTTCGGCGAGGGTGCGTCGGATGCGTACGGCCTCGTGGGCGGGGGCGAGTGCCCCTTGGTGGTCTCCGGTCTCCGAGAGACGAATGGCGAGGTTGTTGAGGGCGCCGGCGAGGTTGGGGGTGTGGGTGGCGGGGTGTTGTTCGGCGAGGGTGCGTCGGATGCGTACGGCTTCGTGGGCGGGAGCGAGTGCGTCCTGCCGCTCTCCGGCGTTGGCGAGGCAGATGGCAAGGATGTTGAGGGAGCTGGCGAAATCGGGGGTGAAGACTGCGGCGGCTAGCTCAGCCAGAGTGTGGAAGAGGCCGGTGGCTTCGCGGGCGGCGGCGAGGGCCCGCCGGTGGTCTCCGGCGCTGGTGAGGCGGATGGCGAGGTTGTTGAGGGCGGTGGCCAGATCGGGGGTGAAGGCTGCGGCGTCCTGTTCGGCGAGGCTGCGGAAGAGGCCGGCGGCTTCGCGAGCGGCGGTGAGTGCGCCTCGCGGGTCACCGGCGTCGATGAGGTGGTTGGCGAGGTTGTTGAGGGCCTTGGCGAGGTTGGGGGTGTGGATGGCGGGGTGTTGTTCGGCGAGGGTGCGTCGGATGCGAACGGCCTCGTGCGCGGCGGTGAGTGCGTCCTGCCGGTCTCCGGTCTCTGCGAGACAGATGGCGAGGGTATCGAGGGAGGTGGCGAGGTTGGGCGCGTTGGTGGTGGGGTGTTGTTCGGCGAGGGCGCGCAAGAGATGGGCGGCTTCGCGCGCCGGTGCCAGTGCGCCCTGACGGTCTCCTGCAGCCGTGAGGTGGTTGGCGAGGTTGTTGAGGGCGCTGGCGAGGTCGGCGGTGTGGGTGGCGGGGTGTTGTTCGGCGAGGGTGCGTCGGATGCGTACGGCTTCGTGTGCGGCGACCAGTGCGCTTGGGTGTTCGCCGGTGTCGGCGAGGTGATTGGCGAGGTTACTGAGGGAGGTGGCGAGGTTGGGGACGTTGGTGGTGGGGTGTTGTTCGGCGAGGGCGCGCAAGAGATTGGTGGCTTCGAGCGCCGGTGCCAGTGCGCCTTGACGGTCTCCTGCGGCGGCCAGGCGGCCGGCGAGGTTGCCGAGGCCGACGGCGAGGTCGGCGGTGTGGGTGGCGGGGTGTTGTTCGGCGAGGGTGCGTCGGATGCGTACGGCCTCGTGCGCGGCGGCGAGTGCGTCCTGCCGGTCTCCGGTCTCTGCGAAACAGATCGCGAGGCTGTTGAGGGAGTCGGCCAGGTCGGGGCGGTAGGTGTTCGGATCGCTCTCGTTGAGCTTTTTGTAAAGTCCGACTGCCGCGCGCGCGTACGTCAGGGCCTCGTCCCGTAGTCCTGCGTTCGACAGAATGAAGCACAATCCGTGCAGCCCTTCGGCCAGGTGAGGCACTCCACATTCCTCATCCCAAGCCGCTACCCCTCGCAGCACCTCCATCCCCGCCCCACCACACTGCACCGCATGCCGCACCAGCCCTCGCGTCACATACGGATCCACCCCCGACCAGTCGCCCACCCGCCCCTGCCGCTTGACCAACTCCACCAGCGTCCGCACCACCACCTCACCCGCCGCCGCCCCGCCCGGCCCCTCCCGCCGCCGGAGATGGGCCACGAACTCCCGGTGATACAGGCGATACACCGCCTGCCCCTCCTCCGCGTCCTCCACGATGTAGCGGCCGAAGGCGGACAGCGCCCAGTCCACGTCGGTCTCGTCGTACTCGACGCCCCCGCCCAGCGCCCCGGCCACCGCCTCCCACACCCCGCCCGCAGGCATCCCCTGACCCACCGTCCAGGCGAGCGCAGCCAGCAGGTCCCAGGCCGCCGAGGGGAGTTCGGTGCCGTCATCCCGTACGCGCACCGGGGCCGCCCGCAGCTCGTTCTCGAACGCGGCGTCGATGGAGTCGGGCAGATCCGTCAGCAGGGACCCGTCCTCCCCTGACGCGGCCCGTGCCAGGACCGTACTGCTGACCAGGCGGGCGAACAGGAAGCCGCCGCCGATGTCCGTGGCCCGCTCCGCGATCGCCGCGCCGGCCTCCCTGGCCGGGTCCTCCGCCATCCCCGCCGCCTCGCACCGGCGCCGCACGTACTCGCCGATGTCCTCCCGCGTGTGCGGTTCGTCTTCGAGGTCGACGGTCGTCACGTCCGCCCCGACAAGACGGGCCAGAGTCTCGGGCAGGGTCTCGCGGTTCTCCTTCTGACTGCGGAACACCCGCTCTCGCGACCCGAGCAGCACCGGCACCGACCGGCTCAGCGGGAACACCAGCTCCTCGATCACGCTCTGCGTGTGCTCGGCCGGCACCTCGTCCAGGCCGTCCATGACCAGGACCGGCTGAGGCGACAACTCCCGGACCTCGGCCCGGAAGGCGTCCGTGCTGCGTGGCCGGCGCAGCCCCAGGGCATGGGCCAGCCGTTCCGCCGCCTGCAACGGGGTCAGGTCGCGCAGGTGCACCGCCGCGAGGGTGCGTTCCGCGCGGACGCCCGGGTCCGGGTCACCGTCGCGCAGTGCGCCGCTCGCGACAGCCCGCTCCCGCTGCTCCGGGTCCGCGAGCGTGGCGATACGGCCCAACACGGCGGACTTCCCGCAACCGGCGGGCCCGGTCACCAGGAACAGGCCGGGCGCGTCCTCGTCCAGCCACTCCACGATCCGGCCCAGCACCCTCGTACGGCCGGTGAAGAACCAGCCCTCCTCCCGATGGCCGACCCCGCGTGCGGCCTGCACCAGGTGCTCCACCAGCCGGGCCGGGGCCTCGGGGGAGTGGAGGGGGTTGGGGAAGGCGGGGCGCCACTCGCCGAGGGTGGCGGGGACCGGTGTCTGGCCCTCGCCCTCCCACCGCGTGGCGATGGCGGCCAGCAGGTCCGGGCCGCTGACGAGCGCGTTGTGGGCGCTCCACGCGGAGCGGTATTCGTCGCCCGCCGGACCTTCTCTCAGGACCTTCGTCAAGGCGGTCAGCAGCGGCCCGCTGCCGTCCGAGGTCTCATGGCTCTGGCAACTCGCGAGAAAGCCTAGCCACTTGGCGTGGCCGGGTGGCGCGGACTCCTCCTCCCAGCGCCCAAGAGCCAGCCTCAGGGCCGGGACCGCGCCGCCACCCGCGTAACAGGTATCGATGATCACCAGGACGTGTTCGGCGCCGGAACCCACGGCCTCGCTGACCAGGTCGTCGGCGCTGACGCCGTGCCGCGTCACCCGTGCCTTCCACTGGCCGGGGTCGTCGACCGGCTTCAGGTCCGAGAGCACAAGCCGCGTCTGACCATCGACCCGCACCCCGTGCCCCGACCAGATGACCAGCGCCGGTTTGGCGTCACCCGTGGCCACCCACCCCTCGGACCACTCCTCGCTCTCCGCCCGAAACGCGGCCGACGACGGATTCCCACCCCCACCTTCCGCGCCTCGTACCCCAGCCCCTCCAGCAGCCCCACGATCTCGTCCATCTGGGTCACCGCCCCCACGAGCCGGGGAAACTTCCCCCCGTCCGCGTACTCCTCGCACACCACACAAAGCGCCGTCCCCGCCGCCGCACCCGTCATCGTCAGCCCCGCTCCAGAACCAGCACCAACGCGGTCATCACGACATTGGCCGAAACACGCGTCCCGATCCGCACCCGATGCCCGCCCGCCGGCAGGCCGTTGATCCGGAGGGTGTACACCCCGCCACCCCGGTTCGTCATAGTCCGCACCGGACCGCCCTCCACCCCCGCGAAGACCGCGACCCGGTCGTGCCCCCGCACATCCGCAGGCACCGTGGCCCGGATCTCGTACGCCTCCCCTCCACCAGGATCTCCGGCGCCTCCACCGAGAGCGGCACATCCTCGTCCTCCGAGCCCCGGTGCACCGGCGGCTCCGGGGTGAGCCAGTTGTAGAGGGCCTGGCGGACGGCCTTGTTGTTCTGGAGGGAGCCGTGCTTCTCCCACGGGGTGTACGCATGCCGCCCCGCCCCCGCCGCGCGGCTGGAGAGGTCGGGCACCCGTCCGTCGCCCCCCTCGTCCACCCCGTCGATGGTGAGTAGCGCCCGCAGCGTCTCGCCCTCCACCTCGGCCGTCGTCGGCGTCGGCTGCCGCACCCCGCCCACCGGGACGTACTCCACCCCGTACCGCGCACCCGCCTCCGAGGCCCGCAGATCCGCATGGAACAGGCCCGCCTGGCGGAGCAGCTCCTCATCCACCCCGGGCAGCCCCGTGACCTCACGCGCGTACCGCAGCCCCGACCCCCCACCCGCCGCCAGGCACGCGTAATCCGGCGTGAGCTGGTGCAGCGACGGCAGGCTCCGGGCGAAGGGCGTGAGGTCGAGGCCCACCGGGCCGATCCCGTAACGCATCCCGTTGACCAGGTACACCAGCGCGTCCAGCGACCCCCGGTACGGCGTCCCCAGCGTGACCACCCGGCGCGTGACCTCCGCGCCCCCGCACTGCTCGACGTAGCTCCGGGTGACCAGGCCGCCCATCGAGTGGCAGAGGAAGACCACCTTCGCGTCCCGCCGGTCGGGCCGCGAGGCGCGCCAGCGGCCCAGCTCCTCGTCCACGCGCTCGGCCAGCCGTTCCGCGTTGTAGCGGCAGGACAGCCGCCAGTCGTACGCGAAGCCGACCAGGTTGGCCGGGACGTCGGCCGCCTCGCCCGGCAGGCGGCGTTGGAGAGTGAAGTTGCCTTCCAGCCAGTTCAGCAGGGCGGTGTACCCGTCCACGGGCTTCCACACACCCGGCAGCGCGTGCACATCGGACATCAGCCCGGTGGGCCGTACGCCGTCGCCGGGGTGCTCGTCGCCCAGGCCGGCCGGGAGCGTCAGGCCCTTGACCGAACCCCCGAACGTGCGGATGCCCCGCACCAGGGCCTTCCCGGAGGCCCCCCAGACCTCGTGCCCGTCCGCGTCCGCGAGCGTGCTGCCGAGGATTCCCGGTACGACGACCACCAGGTCCTCGGCCCTGCTGCGCTGCCCCATATGACTGTCCCCCGTATCCACGCCGCCGAATGAGGACAGCAGCGTAGATACGGGGGACGGGGTTCCGGGCCGGTCCGGACAAAATCGGCCGCGTCCGGACCTTCCGTGTAAAGCCGGTGCCGGTAGCGCGCGCAGCCGCTACGGCAGCGCCAGCATCCGCTCCAGCGCCAGCTTCGCGTACTTCTCCGTCTCCGGGTCCACCACGATCCGGTTGACCTCCTTGCCCTCGGCCAGGGACTCCAGGGTCCAGACCAGGTGCGGCAGGTCGATCCGGTTCATCGTGGAGCAGAAGCAGACCGTCTTGTCGAGGAAGACGATCTCCTTGCCCTCGGGGGCGAAACGGTTCGCCAGGCGGCGGACGAGGTTCAGCTCGGTGCCGATCGCCCACTTCGAGCCGGCCGGGGCCGCCTCCAGGGCCTTGATGATGTACTCCGTCGAGCCGACGTAGTCCGCGGCGGCCACGACCTCGTGCTTGCACTCGGGGTGCACCAGCACGTTGACGCCGGGGATGCGCGCGCGCACGTCGTTGACGGAGTCGACCGAGAAGCGGCCGTGCACCGAGCAGTGGCCGCGCCACAGGATCATCTTCGCGTTCCGCAGCTCCTCGGCGGTCAGACCGCCGTTCGGCTTGTGCGGGTTGTAGAGGACGCAGTCCTCCAGGGACATGCCCATGTCCCGCACGGCGGTGTTGCGGCCCAGGTGCTGGTCCGGCAGGAAGAGCACCTTCTCGCCCTGCTCGAAGGCCCACTCCAGGGCCCGCTCGGCGTTGGACGAGGTGCAGATCGTGCCGCCGTGGCGGCCGGTGAACGCCTTGATGTCCGCGGAGGAGTTCATGTACGAGACGGGCACGACCTGCTCGGCGACACCCGCCTCGGTCAGCACGTCCCAGCACTCCGCGACCTGCTCGGCGGTGGCCATGTCGGCCATCGAGCAGCCCGCCGCCAGGTCCGGCAGCACGACCTTCTGGTCGTCGGTGGTGAGGATGTCCGCCGACTCGGCCATGAAGTGCACACCGCAGAAGACGATGTACTCCGCCTCCGGGCGGGCCGCGGCGTCCCGGGCGAGCTTGAAGGAGTCCCCGGTCACGTCCGCGAACTGGATGACCTCGTCGCGCTGGTAGTGGTGCCCCAGGACGAAGACCTTCTCGCCCAGCTTCTCCTTGGCCGCGCGGGCGCGGGCCACCAGGTCCGGGTCGGACGGGGAGGGCAGGTCGCCGGGACACTCGACACCGCGCTCGCTCCTGGGGTCGGCGTCGCGGCCCAGCAGGAGCAGGGCGAGCGGCGTCGGCTGAACATCGAGATCCTGGACGGGGTGGGCCGTGGTCACGTCACGCACCCTTTCTTCTGCGGACTTCTCTGTGGAGAAAGCCTTTTCGTCTAATTGACGCTATCTATCATAGCCGCTTCACGTCACTTTGACGATGCTGAAAGTGTCAATGTGACGCATCCGCCCACAGGACGGGTGTGCGAGCATGAAGGGAACAGGCAAGCGCTCGGCCCGGAATGAATCCGCGGCCCCGACGGTTGCAACGTCGGCAAGCAGTCTCCGTACAACCCGGGAGAGAAGCAGATGTCCGTATCGGACGAGACCACCACCGTGAGCGACGGCATCCTCCTGTCCGACGCCGCCGCAGCCAAGGTCAAGGCCCTGCTGGAGCAGGAAGGCCGTGACGACCTGGCGCTTCGCGTCGCCGTTCAGCCCGGCGGCTGCTCCGGCCTGCGCTACCAGCTCTTCTTCGACGAGCGCTCGCTCGACGGTGACGTCGTCAAGGACTTCGACGGTGTCAAGGTCGTCACCGACCGCATGAGCGCCCCGTACCTGGGCGGCGCCTCGGTCGACTTCGTCGACACCATCGAGAAGCAGGGCTTCACCATCGACAACCCGAACGCCACGGGTTCCTGCGCCTGCGGCGACTCCTTCAGCTGAGTCGCACCACAGCGTCGAGGCGGCGGCCCCGGGACTTCGGTCCCGGGGCCGCCGCCGTTGTTGTACGTAGGGGGCGGCTCAGGCGCGCGGCACCAGGGAGCCCGACGCCTCGTCCACGACCTTCCGGCCGTCCAGCGGCCGTTCCAGCGTGACCGTACGGGTCAGCTCCTTCGCGATCATCACGCAGACCTTGCCCGGCTCGGCCTTCTTCTCCGCCACGGTCACCCGGACCGCGTCCCCGTCCTCGCGCGCGCTCGCCGTGTACGTACTGCACGCGCCGCCCCAGAACGTCACCGCGAGCGTCCGCCCGTCCGCGCTGTACGACTGGACCGCCCGGGCCTTCGCCGTGCCGTCGCCGTCCGGGGACGGGGACGTGCCCGGCACCGGCTCCCGCTTCAGGTACTCCGGGTCCACCGCCACCTGCGTGACCGTGTCACCGGCGCCACCGGCCGGCTTCACCGAGAAGATCCACGACGGTACGAGCAACTGCTTGCCGCCCGCCGTGTGCACCGCCAGGCCGAACACCGCCTTCTCCACCGTCACCGTCGTCGCGGGCCGCTCCGCACCGGTCTTCGCCCCGCAGCTCACCCCGTCCGACAGCGGGGCCGGCGAGGCGCACCCGCCGATCTCCCCGGCCGGCGGCTGCGCCGCGTTGAGCCGCTTCAGCGCCTCGGCCGCCCCGATCACCGGATAGGCGTCGCCCTTCTCCAGACCCTTCAGCTTTCCGGAGCCCCCGGTCACCTGGCCATCGGGGCCGACCTGGATGCCGGTCGCCCAGCCGTACGTGGGGAGCCCGTCCACCACCGGATCGGCGTTGACCACCCGGGCCGAGCCCATCAGCTGGTGCGCGTCGAGCGCCGCGTCGTCCTGGCCCGCCGCCTTCAGCACCGGCGCGGCGGCGGCCTTCGCCGTCTTCTCGTCCACCGGCTGCCCGGAGCCGCCCGGGGCCACCGCGCAGACGGCCCCCTTCTTGCAGTTGTCCGTGCCACCGGAGCCGTACCGGGTGAAGGTCCAGCTCCCCGGCGCCTGCTTGTTCACCCGCAGCACCGGACCCGAGCCGTCCCCGTCGGAGCCGACCTTCCAGGAGGTGGCCTCCGCCTGCGGGGTGCCCGAGAGGCCGAGCGCCTTCGCCAGCCGGGTGACCTCGGCGGCCGTGACCGTGCCCCCGGCGCGCTGGACGGCGGCCTTCTCCGGCCCGTCCGGCAGCTTCCCGGACGCGCGGTAGACCAGCCGGCCGCCGTGCGGATCGGGCTCGCCGGGGGCGATGCCCTCGCGGGACGGGGCGGTCGGGGTTCCGGCGTCGTCCAGGGCCAGGGGCGGGGGAGTGGAGCCACCGCCGGACGCCGTGCTCGGTGTGTCGTCGCCGCCGTCCGCCGCGGTCGCGGCCCAGTACGCTCCGCCGCCACCGGCCAGCAGGACGGCGGCCGCCACCGAGGCCGCGACCAGCGGGGAACGCCGCCGGGTGGTGGTCACGTCGTTGTCGGGTCGCTCGGTGCTCACCGGATCGCTCCTTCGCCTGCATCGCCGTCGTGCGCCCGGCCGGCGCACGGCCCGCCGTGTGGGGCGGACAGGGCTGGGACGGATCAGCGAGGCAGCTGGTTCCCCCGGGGTCCCTAGGGCCGGTCCTCCATCGCGTCGAGCAGCCGGGCCGAGGCGGGCGGCACGGTGACCCCGTGGATCAGGGCGGGGGCGACGCGGGTAGGAGTGATCCTCGTGGGGACCACCCAGTGCGGAGCCATCCGTGCGCAGTCTCCGCGCAGCTCGGCCAGACCGGTCTCGGACTCGCGCGGGGCGATGTGGTTCGACATAACGGCACCGTAGGCACCACCGAGCCCGCGAAGAAAGCCCTACTATCGGGTAGTTTTTCCGCTTCGGCGCACGCGCGAGCGGGTAGCGTGAACTGTCACGTCACCCCTGGGACGCGGACATCCGTTCCCCTCGACCTCCGCAGGAGACGTCTCCCCGTGCGTATCGCAGTCACCGGCTCCATCGCCACCGACCACCTCATGACCTTCCCCGGCCGCTTCGCCGACCAGCTGGTCGCCGACCAGCTGCACACGGTCTCGCTCTCCTTCCTGGTCGACAACCTCGACGTACGCCGGGGAGGGGTCGCCGCCAACATCTGCTTCGGCATGGGCCTGCTCGGCACCAAGCCGATCCTGGTCGGCGCGGCCGGCTCCGACTTCGACGAGTACCGCGCCTGGCTCGAACGGCACGGCGTCGACACCAGCGGTGTGCGGATCTCCGAGGTCCTGCACACCGCCCGCTTCGTCTGCACGACGGACGCCGACCACAACCAGATCGGCTCCTTCTACACCGGCGCCATGAGCGAGGCCCGCCTCATCGAGCTCAAGGCCGTCGCCGACCGCGTGGGCGGCCTCGACCTGGTCTCCATCGGCGCCGACGACCCGGAGGGCATGCTCCGCCACACCGAGGAGTGCCGGACCCGCGGCATCCCGTTCGCCGCGGACTTCTCGCAGCAGATCGCCCGCATGGACGGCGACGAGATCCGCATCCTCCTCGACGGCGCCACGTACCTCTTCTCCAACGAGTACGAGAAGGGGCTCATCGAGTCCAAGACCGGCTGGACCGACGAGGAGATCCTCGGCAAGGTCGGCCACCGGGTCACCACGCTCGGCGCCCAGGGCGTGCGCATCGAGCGGGCCGGCGAGGAGCCGATCGAGGTCGGCTGCCCCGAGGAGAACGTCAAGGCCGACCCGACCGGCGTCGGCGACGCCTTCCGCGCCGGATTCCTCTCCGGCCTCGCCTGGGGCGTCGGCCTGGAGCGCGCCGCCCAGGTCGGCTGCATGCTCGCCACGCTCGTCATCGAGACCGTGGGCACCCAGGAGTACACCCTGCACCGCGCCCACTTCATGGACCGCTTCACCAAGGCGTACGGCCACGAGGCCGCCGCCGAGGTCCACGCGCACCTCGCCTGAGCGCCCCGTCAGGAGAGCCGGCGGACCACATAGGCCGCGCCCCGGTCCGCCGGCTCCTCGCCCACGTACTCCTGCTCGCGCATCGCGCACCACGCCGGGATGTCCAGCCGGGCCGCCTCGTCGTCGGAGAGCACCGTCACCGTGGCGCCCACCGGCACCCCTCCGATCACCTTTGCGAGCTCGATCACCGGGATCGGGCACCGCTTGCCCAGCGCGTCGACCACCAGCGAGTCGTCCGGAGCGGGGGAGGAGGCCGCGGCCACCGGCGCGCCCAGCTTCTCGCGGACCCCGGCGACCAGGCCCGGCAGCACCTCCAGGAAGCGGTCGACGTCCTCCTCCGCGGTGCCCCGGGGCAGCGACACGCGGACGTTCCCCTCCGACAGGACGCCCATCGCCTTGAGCACATGGCTCGGCGTCAGCGTGCTGCTCGTACAGGACGAACCGGACGACACGGAGAAACCGGCCCGGTCCAGCTCCCCGAGCAAAGTCTCCCCGTCGACATAGAGACAGGAGAAGGTCACCAGATGCGGCAGCCGCCGCACCGGGTCGCCGACCACCTCCACATCGGGCACCAGTGCGGGCACCCGGGCCCGGATCCGGTCCACCAGCGCCCGCAGCCGGGCCCCCTCCGCTTCCGCCTCCGCCCGCACCGCGCGCAGGGACGCGGCCGCCGCGACGATCGCCGGCAGGTTCTCGAACCCCGGCGCCCGCCCCGACTCCCGCTCGTCCCGGGGCCCCTGGGGCGCGAACCGGACCCCCTTGCGCACCGCGAGCAGCCCGACCCCGGCGGGCCCGCCCCACTTGTGCGCGCTGCCCGCCAGCAGCGACCAGCCCTCCGGCACCGGGCCCCAGGCCAGCGACTGCGCGGCGTCCACCAGCAGCGGCACCCCGGCCGCCCGGCACAGCCCGGCCACCTCGGCCACCGGCTGCTCGGTGCCCACCTCGTGGCTGGCGGACTGGAGGCAGGCGAGCGCGGTGTCCTCGGTGAGCGCCCGCCCGAACGTCCCCGCGTCCACCGCGCCGGTCCGCTCCACCGGGACCTGGTGGACGGCGCCGCCCCGGTCCTCGTGGTCCGCCGCCGCGTGGAGGACCGACGAGTGTTCGACCGCCGACACCACCAGACGGCGTCCGACACGCCGACGCCCGGCGAGCGCGCCGGAAATTCCGGAATGCACCGCCCGGGTCCCCGAGGAGGTGAAGGTCAGCTCGTCGGGACGGCACCCGACGCCCTCGGCCGCCGCCTCCCGGGCCGCGTCGAGGAGCAGCCGGGCGCGCCGCCCCTCGCGGTACAGCCGGGCCGGGTCGGCCCAGCCCTCGTCCAGCGCGGCAAGCAGCGCCTGGCGGGCGACGGGGTGCAGGGGGGCGGCGGACGCCGCGTCGAAGTAAGGCACCCGGCCACGCTAGCCCGGAGCGCCCCCGCCGCCCCCACCGGCCGCGCCTCCCGGTGGAGGGGGCGTCAGATGGCGGCCGGAGGCGCGAATTCCACCCCTTCGGGGAGTCGGGCGGCGCGTTGGGCACCCTCCCCGCGCGACCCCAAATAGCGTCCAGTAGGGTTTGGTCCGCATAAACATCCAAACCCCTGCCCGTACAGGGCGGCGACCGACCAGCGAGACGGCCGCGCCGACCGTGCGGGCGAGACTCTCGGGAAGGCGCTACGTGAGTCCCAACGGCTCCGACCGCTCGTCGCGGCGCCCGATGCGGCGGAAGCTGCCGCAGGTGCTGACTGCGGGCCTGATCCTGGCGACCGCCACCGGTTGCACGTACAAGGACTTCCCCCGCCTTGGTATGCCCAAGCCGGTAACGGAAGAGGCCCCACGGATCCTTTCCCTCTGGCAGGGCTCGTGGGCGGCAGCGCTCGCCACGGGCGTCCTGGTCTGGGGCCTGATCCTGTGGAGCGTCATCTTCCACCGGCGCAGCCGCACCAAGGTGGAGGTACCTCCGCAGACCCGGTACAACATGCCCATCGAGGCGCTGTACACCGTGGTCCCCCTGATCATCGTCTCGGTGCTGTTCTACTTCACCGCCCGGGACGAGACGAAGCTCCTCACGCTCTCCCCGAAGCCCGCCCACACCATCAACGTGGTCGGCTACCAGTGGAGCTGGGGCTTCAACTACATCGAGAACGTGGACGGCTCCGCCGCCACGGGCAACGAGGTCCCCAAGGAGCTCGACGCCATCCCGAACAGGTTCCGCAAGGACTTCCCCAAGGGTGCGGACGGCGTCTACGACGTCGGCATCCCGGGCGACAAGGACGTGGACACCGGTAACCCGGGTCCCACCCTGTGGCTGCCCAAGGGGGAGAAGGTCCGTTTCATCCTGACTTCCCGTGACGTCATCCACTCCTTCTGGGTGGTGCCGTTCCTCATGAAGCAGGACGTCATTCCGGGCCACACCAACGCCTTCGAGGTGACCCCCACCGAGGAGGGCACCTTCCTCGGCAAGTGCGCCGAGCTCTGCGGCGTCGACCACTCCCGCATGCTCTTCAACGTCAAGGTCGTCTCCCCGGCGCAGTATCAGGCGCACCTCAAGGAGCTGGCGAAGAAGGGCCAGACGGGTTACGTGCCGGCCGGCATCGAGCAGACTGACCCGGCCAGGAATGCGGAGACGAACAAACTGTGAGCATCCTCAACGAACCTCAGGGTGCCGCGGCAGCAGACGACTCGTACGAGGACGAGCTGCCGGTCCGGCGCAAGCAGCCGGGAAACGTCGTCATCAAGTGGCTGACCACCACTGACCACAAGACGATCGGCACGATGTACCTGGTCACATCGTTCGCCTTCTTCTGCATCGGCGGCCTGATGGCGCTCTTCATGCGCGCCGAGCTGGCCCGGCCGGGCACGCAGATCATGTCGAACGAGCAGTTCAACCAGGCGTTCACGATGCACGGCACGATCATGCTGCTGATGTTCGCGACGCCGCTGTTCGCCGGTTTCGCGAACTGGATCATGCCGCTGCAGATCGGCGCGCCCGACGTGGCGTTCCCGCGGCTGAACATGTTCGCGTACTGGCTGTACCTCTTCGGCTCGATCATCGCGGTGGCCGGCTTCATCACCCCGCAGGGTGCTGCCGACTTCGGCTGGTTCGCCTACTCCCCGCTCTCGGACGCCGTCCGTTCGCCGGGTGTCGGCGCCGACATGTGGATCATGGGTCTGGCCTTCTCCGGCTTCGGCACGATCCTCGGGTCGGTCAACTTCATCACCACGATCATCTGCATGCGCGCGCCCGGCATGACGATGTTCCGCATGCCGATCTTCACCTGGAACGTCCTGCTGACCGGTGTGCTGGTCCTGCTGGCCTTCCCGGTCCTGGCGGCCGCGCTGTTCGCCCTGGAGGCGGACCGCAAGTTCGGTGCCCATGTATTCGACGCGGCCAACGGCGGCGCGTTGCTATGGCAACACCTCTTCTGGTTCTTCGGGCATCCAGAGGTGTACATCATCGCCTTGCCGTTCTTCGGGATCATTTCCGAAGTGATCCCTGTCTTCAGCCGCAAGCCGATGTTCGGTTACATCGGCCTGGTGGCCGCGACGATCTCCATCGCCGGCCTCTCGGTGACCGTGTGGGCCCACCACATGTACGTCACCGGCGGTGTGCTCCTGCCGTTCTTCTCCTTCATGACGTTCCTCATCGCGGTGCCCACCGGGGTGAAGTTCTTCAACTGGATCGGCACGATGTGGAAGGGCTCGTTGTCCTTCGAGACACCGATGCTCTGGGCGATCGGCTTCCTGATCACCTTCACCTTCGGTGGTCTGACCGGCGTCATCCTGGCCTCGCCGCCGATGGACTTCCACGTCTCCGACTCGTACTTCGTGGTCGCGCACTTCCACTACGTCGTCTTCGGCACCGTGGTGTTCGCGATGTTCTCCGGCTTCCACTTCTGGTGGCCGAAGTTCACCGGCAAGATGCTGGACGAGCGGCTCGGCAAGATCACCTTCTGGACGCTGTTCGTGGGCTTCCACGGCACGTTCCTGGTGCAGCACTGGCTGGGCGCGGAGGGCATGCCGCGGCGTTACGCGGACTACCTCGCCGCGGACGGCTTCACCGCGCTGAACACCATCTCGACCATCTCGTCGTTCCTGCTCGGCCTGTCGATCCTGCCGTTCTTCTACAACGTCTGGAAGACCGCCAAGTACGGCAAGAAGATCGAGGTGGACGACCCGTGGGGCTACGGCCGTTCGCTGGAGTGGGCGACCTCCTGCCCGCCGCCCCGGCACAACTTCCTCACGCTGCCCCGTATCCGCTCGGAATCCCCGGCGTTCGACCTGCACCACCCGGAGATCACCGCGCTGGAGCAGCTGGACCACGCCGCCGAGGGTGACAAGGCCCTCGCCGGCGGCAAGGAGGCCGGCAAGTGAAGATCCAGGGCAAGATGTTCCTCGGTCTGGCGGTGTTCATCCTGATCATGGCCATCACGTACGGCGTGTGGTCGAAGGAGCCCGTCGGCACCACCGCGCTGCTCCTGGCCTTCGGCCTGAGCGTGATGATCGGCTTCTACCTGGCCTTCACGGCCCGGCGGGTCGACGCGATGGCGCAGGACAACAAGGAGGCCGACGTCGCGGACGAGGCCGGCGAGGTGGGGTTCTTCTCCCCGCACAGCTGGCAGCCGCTCTCGCTGGCGATCGGCGGTGCCTTCGCCTTCATGGGCGTCGTCTTCGGCTGGTGGCTGCTGTTCTTCTCGGCGCCGCTCCTCCTGGTCGGCCTGTTCGGCTGGGTATTCGAGTACTACCGCGGTGAGAACCGCACCCAGTGAGACCGGTCCGCCGGTAGCACACCGCTCCACCTGAAGGGGGCCGACACTTCGACACGAAGTGGTCGGCCCCCGTTTGCAGTCGTCCCGCGCGCTGAAACGGACGAATGTTCTTAGCGTGAGTCCATGAACCAGACGCCGCGCTTCCGTCCCGTAGTGAGCTGCACTCTGCTGGCCGCGACCTTGGTCGCCGGGGCGGCAGCCTGCGGGGACTCCGATGGTCACCCCCTGTCGGCCCAGCCGTTCGACGCCGCCGACGAGGTCTCCTTCAACACGCCCGACGGCGGCAAGAAGGTCGACCCCGACAAGCCCCTGGAGGTCCGGGTCGACGCCGACGACGGCCGGATCACCGACGTATCGGCCGTGGACGCCGCAGGGCGCCATCTGGCGGGCGAACTCGACGCCGACGGACACCGGTGGCACTCCACCGCCCCGCTGGCCGCAGGGACCCGTTACACCGTCAAGGTCCGTATGGAGGACGACGACGGGGCCCCCGGCACCCGCACGATGTCCTTCGACACCGCCAAGGCCACCAAGTTCCTCAAGGTCACCTTCGGCCCCCAGGCGGGCACCTACGGCGTCGGCCAGCCCCTCGTGGCCACGCTCAGCGCCCCCGTCACGGACAACGCCTCACGCGCCACCGTCGAGCGCGGCCTGCGCGTCCGCTCCACGCCCTCGGTCACCGGCTCCTGGTACTGGGTCGACGACAAGACGCTGCACTACCGGCCCAAGGAGTACTGGCCGGCGAAGGCCGACATCGAAGTCAGCTCCAACCTGACCGGCATAAAGGTCACCAACTCGCTCTACGGGGCGCCCGCCAAGGCGCTCAAGATCACCACGGGGGACCGCATCGAGGCCATCACGGACGCCTCGGAACACTCCATGACGGTGCTCCGCAACGGTGAGGTGATCAACACCATCCCAGTCACCACGGGCAAACCCGGGTTCGACACGCGCAACGGCGTCAAGGTGGTGCTCGGGAAGGAACAGTACGTACGTATGCGCGGGGAATCCATCGGGATCGCCGCCGGCTCCTCCGACTCGTACGACCTCGACGTCTACTGGGCCACCCGGGTGACATGGAGCGGCGAATACGTGCACGCGGCGCCCTGGTCCACCGGCTCGCAGGGGTACGCCAACGTCAGCCACGGCTGCACCGGCATGAGCACCAGCGAGGCCGAGTGGTTCTTCAACACCGTGCGCGAGGGCGACATCGTCAGCGTCGTCGGCAGCGACGGCGAGACGATGACGCCCTTCGACAACGGCTACGGCGACTGGAACCTGTCCTGGGCCAAGTGGCAGCAGGGCAGCGCGCTGAACAACGACACCACCGCACCGAAGGTCGACAAGGTCAGCACGGCGCGGCTGCGCCCCCAGGTCTGACCGTGCGACCCGTCCGTGGGGGCTCAGGCCCCCACGGACAGCCGCGTACGCAGCAGGGCGGCCAGGGAGTCCGCGAACTCCACCGGCTCCACCGGCAGCGTCACCGCGGCGTCCGCACGGCTCCAGGTGGCCAGCCAGGCGTCCTGCGGGCGCCCGATGAGGACCAGGACCGGCGGGCAGCGGAAGATCTCGTCCTTGATCTGCCGGCAGACGCCCATACCGCCCGCCGGAGCGGTCTCGCCGTCCAGCACGCAGACGTCGATCCCCCCGTGCTCCAGGGCGTCCAGGACGGCCGGCAGGGTGGCGCACTCCAGGAACTCCACCGGCGGCACGTCCGCAGCGGGCCTGCGCCCTGCTGCCAGCCTCACCTGCTCACGGGTGTGCGCGTTGTCGCTGTAGACCAGGACCGTGGCGGTCGGCTGCATGGTTCCTCCGTGACATCCGTGTCTTCGGGGCACTCGGGGCCCCCGGGGAACGGGAGCCGTCCGATGCGCGGATCGTACTCCGCCCGACAGCGTGTCAGTACCGGTTCGCACAGCCCTTCCATGGGCCGTTCGGGCAGGACACACCCCTCTGACACACCGAACGGCACCCCCCGGAGTGAGGGCGGGATAAGCGACCGACATAATGTCGGTCGTGGCGACAGCAACGACAGTAGAAACCGGGCACGCGCACCCGTCGGTCAATCGGCCGAACCTCACCAGCGTCGGAACCATCATCTGGTTGAGCTCCGAGCTGATGTTCTTCGCGGCCCTCTTCGCGATGTACTTCACCCTGCGATCGGTGACCGGACCGGAACACTGGAAGGAAATGGCGTCCGCCCTGAACTTCCCGTTCTCGGCGACGAACACCACGATCCTGGTGCTCTCCTCACTCACCTGCCAGCTCGGCGTCTTCGCCGCGGAGCGGGGCGATGTGAAGAAGCTCCGTGCGTGGTTCGTGATCACTTTCGTGATGGGTTCGATCTTCATCGGAGGCCAGGTCTTCGAGTACACCGAGCTGGTGAAGAAGGACGGCCTCTCGCTGTCCTCCGACCCGTACGGCTCGGTGTTCTACCTGACCACCGGCTTCCACGGTCTGCATGTGACGGGCGGTCTCATCGCCTTCCTGCTCGTTCTGGGCAGGACGTACGCGGCCAAGAGGTTCACCCATGAACAGGCGACCGCCGCCATCGTCGTGTCCTATTACTGGCACTTCGTCGATGTCGTGTGGATCGGCCTCTTCGCCACGATCTACATGATCAAGTAACCGGGCCCGAGCCCGAACCACATCCAGCATCGACGCAGAAGATCCTGACACCGGGGTAATCCGTGAAAAAGCTCTCCGCACGACGACGCCATCCGTTGGCGGCGGTCGTCGTACTACTCCTCGCGCTGGCGGCCACCGGGGGGCTGTACGCCGCGTTCGCGCCCGCGAGTAAGGCGCAGGCCGACGACACCGCCCAGTCCCTCGCCATCAACGAGGGCAAGAAGCTGTACTCCGTCGGTTGCGCCAGCTGCCACGGAACCGGCGGTCAGGGCACCTCCGACGGGCCGCAGCTTGTCGGCGTGGGCTCCGCCGCCGTGGACTTCCAGGTCGGTACGGGCCGCATGCCCGCGCAGCAGCCGGGCGCCCAGGTACCGAAGAAGAAGGTCATCTACAGCCAGGCCGAGATCGACCAGCTCGCGGCCTACGTCGCGTCGCTCGGCGCCGGTCCGGTCGTCCCGACCAAGAGCCAGGTCAGCCCTGAGGGTGCGGACATCGCCAAGGGTGGCGACCTGTTCCGTACCAACTGCGCGCAGTGCCACAACTTCACCGGCAAGGGCGGCGCGCTGACGAACGGCAAGTACGCGCCGGACCTGGACGGCGTGAGCCCGAAGCACATCTACGAGGCCATGCTGACCGGCCCGCAGAGCATGCCGTCCTTCCCCGACTCGACGATGCCCGAGAAGCAGAAGCGGGACATCATCGCCTACGTCAAGACCGTGAACGGCTCCGAAGCCGAGTCCCCCGGCGGCCTCGCTCTCGGCGGCCTGGGTCCGGTCAGCGAGGGCCTGTTCGGCTGGATCTTCGGTCTGGGCGGTCTGATCGCAGTTGCCATTTGGGTCGCGGCCCACACCGCTAAGGCCAAGAAGTCATGAGTAGCCAAGAGATTCCAGAAGAGAACCTGCCCGACGAGCAGGCCGCCGCGCACGGCGCGGTAGAACCGGCGCACGACGACCCGTTCGCCGACCCGGGGCTGCCGGCCCACAAGCCGCGCATCCAGGACATCGACGAGCGGGCCGCGAAGCGCTCCGAGCGCACCGTCGCGACCATGTTCCTGTTGTCCATGCTGGCGACGGTGGGCTTCATCGCCTCCTACGTCATCTTCCCGGTCGACAAGATCGTCTTCATCTTCCCGTTCGGTCATGTCAGCGCGCTCAACTTCTCCCTGGGTCTGACTCTGGGGCTGGCGCTCTTCCTGATCGGCGCGGGCGCCGTCCACTGGGCGCGCACCCTGATGTCCGACGTCGAGGTCGCCGACGACCGGCACGCCATCGAGGCGACGCCCGAGGTCAAGGCGAAGGTCCTGTCGGACTTCGCGGACGGCGCCCGGGAGTCCGCGCTCGG
This sequence comes from Streptomyces drozdowiczii, assembly GCF_026167665.1. Lineage (NCBI taxonomy): Bacteria > Bacillati > Actinomycetota > Actinomycetes > Kitasatosporales > Streptomycetaceae > Streptomyces > Streptomyces drozdowiczii. Next base: position 5,152,314 of record NZ_CP098740.1, read on the forward strand.
CCGTCGCAAGCTGATCCGCAACACCATGTTCGGCGCGCTGGCCCTGGTGCCGCTCTCCGGCGTGATGCTGCTGCGCGACCTCGGTCCGCTGCCGGAGAAGAAGCTCCGCAAGACCCTGTGGGCCGAGGGCAAGCAGCTCGTCAACATGAACACGATGGAGCCGCTGCGTCCCGAGGACGTGGTCGTCGGTTCGCTGACCTTCGCCATGCCCGAGGGCCTGGAGGAGCACGACGAGGACTTCCAGACGCAGATCGCCAAGGCCGCCCTGATGATCATCCGCATCGAGCCGGACGACATCAAGGACAAGCGCGAGCGCGAGTGGGCGCACGAGGGCATCGTCGCCTTCTCGAAGATCTGCACGCACGTCGGCTGCCCGATCAGCCTGTACGAGCAGCAGACGCACCACGTGCTCTGCCCGTGCCACCAGTCCACCTTCGACCTCTCCGACGGCGCCCGCGTCATCTTCGGTCCGGCCGGCCACGCCCTCCCGCAGCTGCGGATCGGCGTGAACAGCGAGGGCAACCTCCAGGCGCTCGGTGACTTCGAAGAGCCCGTCGGTCCTGCATTCTGGGAGCGCGGATGAGTACTGCGACGAACACACCCGGCGCAGCGGCGCCGGGCAACCGCAAGGCGCCCGCCGGTGAGCGGGTGGCCGACTGGGCGGACGGCCGGCTGGGGATCTACTCCCTCGCCAAGGCCAACATGCGCAAGATCTTCCCGGACCACTGGTCCTTCATGCTCGGTGAGATCTGCCTCTACAGCTTCATCATCATCATCCTCACGGGTGTGTACCTGACGCTGTTCTTCCACCCGAGCATGAACGAGGTCGTCTACCACGGCCCGTACGAGCCCATGCAGGGCATCCGGATGTCGGAGGCGTACGCCTCGACGCTGGACATCAGCTTCGACGTCCGCGGTGGTCTGCTGGTCCGGCAGATCCACCACTGGGCCGCGGTCATCTTCCTGGCCGGCATGTTCGTGCACATGATGCGCGTCTTCTTCACCGGCGCGTACCGCAAGCCGCGCGAGATCAACTGGCTCTTCGGCTTCCTGCTGTTCGTCCTCGGCATGTTCACCGGTTTCACCGGTTACTCGCTGCCGGACGACCTGCTCTCCGGTACCGGTGTCCGCTTCACCCAGGGCGCGATCCTGTCGACGCCGATCGTCGGTACGTACATCTCGATGTTCCTGTTCGGCGGGGAGTTCCCCGGCGGCGACATCATCGCGAGGTTCTACTCGATCCACATCCTGCTGCTGCCGGGCATCATGCTCGGGCTCGTGGTCGGCCACCTCATCCTGGTCTTCTACCACAAGCACACCCAGTTCGCGGGTCCCGGCAAGACGAACAAGAACGTCGTCGGCATGCCCCTGCTGCCGGTGTACATGGCGAAGGCCGGCGGGTTCTTCTTCCTGGTCTTCGGCTTCATCGCGATCATCGCGGCGATCGCCTCGATCAACCCGATCTGGGCACTCGGCCCGTACCGCCCCGACCAGGTGTCCACGGGCGCCCAGCCGGACTGGTACATGGGCTTCGCCGAAGGCTTCGTCCGTGTGATGCCGGGCTGGGAGATCAACCTCTGGGGCCACACGCTGGTCCTGGGTGTCTTCATCCCGCTCGTCCTGTTCGGTGTGGTGCTCGGTGCGCTGGCCCTGTGGCCGTTCATCGAGTCCTGGATCACCGGCGACAAGCGCGAGCACCACATCCTGGACAAGCCGCGCAACGCGCCGACCCGGACGGCCCTGGGCGTCGCCTGGGTGACGATCTACTTCGTCATGCTGATCGGCGGCGGCAACGACATCTGGGCGACGCACTTCAGCCTCTCGCTCAACTCGATCAGCTGGTTCGTCCGTATCGCCTTCTTCGTCGGCCCGGTCATCGCGTTCGTCGCGACCCGGCGGATCTGCCTCGGCCTCCAGCGCCGCGACAAGGAGAAGGTGCTGCACGGCCGCGAGTCGGGTCTCATCAAGCGCCTGCCGCACGGTGAGTTCGTCGAGGTGCACGAGCCGCTGTCGCCGGAGGCCCGGTACGCGCTCACCGCGCACGAGCAGTACAAGCCGCTCGAGATCGGCCCGACGGTCGACGAGAACGGGGTCGAGCGCAAGGTCTCCAGGATCACCAAGGTCCGGGCGCGGCTCAGCAAGAGCCTGTACGGCGAGAGCAGCCAGATCGCCAAGCCCACCGCCGAGGAGTACAAGGAGATCACCAGCGGCCACGGCCACCACTGATCACCCGTTCTGATCGCCACGGCGAGAGCCCCGTCCATTCGCTGGACGGGGCTCTTTGCCGTCCCCGGGGGCTCGATAGGGTGGAGCCGATCCCTTATCGGCTGTGGACCCCAGGAGCGGACCATGAACGTTGTGACCCCGGACGGCGGCGACAGCGTGGCGGCCTTCTCCTGGCCCGGCGTGCTGACCCCCCTGCTGCGCGGCGAGGACCTGGACTCCGACGCCACCGCGTGGGCCATGGACCGCATCATGAGCGGCGAGGCGACCGACGTGCAGATCGCCGGATTCGCGGTCGCCCTGCGTGCCAAGGGAGAGACGGTCACCGAGGTCTCCGGCCTGGTCCGCGCGATGTACGAGCACGCGACGACCATCGAGGTCCCCGGCCGCACCGTCGACATCGTCGGCACCGGCGGCGACATGGCCAAGACCGTCAACATCTCCACGATGTCCGCGATCGTCGTGGCCGGCACCGGCGCGAAGGTCGTCAAGCACGGCAGCCGCGCCTCCTCGTCGGCCAGCGGCTCGTCCGACGTGCTCGGGAAGCTCGGCGTCAACCTGGAGCTGACTCCCCGGCGCGTAGTGGAGGTGGCCGAGGAGGCGGGCATCACCTTCTGCTTCGCGGTGAAGTTCCACCCCGCCCTGCGCCACGCGGCCAAGGCGCGTGCGGAGCTGGGCGCGCCCACCACGTTCAACATCCTGGGCCCGCTCACCAACCCGGCCCGGGTGCGCTCCCAGGCGATCGGGGTGGCCGATCCGCGGATGGCCCCCATCGTCGCGGGCGTCCTCGCCGAGCGCGGCAACTCCGCCCTGGTCTTCCGGGGCGACGACGGCCTGGACGAGCTGACCACCACGGCGACCTCGCGGGTCTGGGTGGCCCGGGACGGCGTGGTCCGCGAGGAGACCTTCGACCCACGCGACGTGGGCGTCGAGCTGGTCCCGGTGGAGGCGCTGCGCGGCGCCGACGCCTCGTACAACGCGGATGTGGCGCGCCGGCTGCTGGCCGGGGAGACCGGTCCGGTACGGGACGCCGTACTGCTCAACTCGGCGGCGGCGCTGGTCGCGCTGGACCCGGGCGAGGGGCCGCTGACCGAGCAGATCCGGGCCGGTATGGCGAAGGCCGCCGAGTCCATCGACTCGGGTGCGGCCGGGCGGGCGCTGGAGAGATGGGTCGTCGCCAGCAACGCGTGAGCGCGTCGATGTGAGGCGGGGCGCAGTCCGGATCGCGGACTGCGCCTTGCGCGTTCCCGTACGTATGGCAAGATGCTGCGCAGGTCATGAGTGACAGCGACTACGGCCCCGGCCCGCTGTCCGGCAACCCTCCGTCCGTGGCGGGGTGCCCCGGGTGAAGACCAGGCCGCAGGCAGCGAGGTCTGCGGCAAGCGCGGACCCCTCGACGTCGCGTGACGTCCACCCGTGGGGTCCTTGGTCCTCAGGGAGCCTCTTGTGAGCAAGCGAATGCGTTAGGGCCTCAGGCCCTGTTCCGCACACCCCCTCTTTCTTTCACTCCGTGCTGCCGCGTCTCTGCCGGCACGCGGAATTCGCCTGCCTGTTACGGGAGTTCGCCATGTCTGTCTCCACCGCTGCCGCCGACCAGTCGCTCTGTGCCCCGCTGCCGGTTCTGGGCGAGGACGTCCTCGTCCCGCTGGTCACCGGTGGGGAGGTCGGCTACGCGGCCCTGGACTACGCGGCGAGCGCCCCGGCCCTGAAGCGGGTCTGGGACGACGTGGCCGCCTACGCCCCGTACTACGGCAGCGTGCACCGGGGCGCCGGGTACCTCTCGCAGCTGTCCACGGACCTCTTCGAGTCCAGCCGGGCCACCGTGGCGGAGTTCCTGGGCTGCCGCCCCGAGGACCAGGTGGTCTTCACCCGGTCCACCACGGACTCGCTGAACCTGCTGGCCGCCGCGCTGCCCGCCGACTGCCAGGTCTTCGTCTTCGAGACCGAGCACCACGCCTCGCTGCTGCCCTGGCGCGACGCCCACGTCACCTACCTGAACGCCCCGCGCACCCCCGCCGAGGCCGTCGCCACGCTGGAGGCGGCCCTCGCCGGCCGTGAGCCCCACGGCCCCGCCCTGGTCTGCGTCACCGGCGCCTCCAACGTGACCGGCGAGCTGTGGCCCGTACGGGAGCTGGCCGCCGCCGCGCACGCCCACGGCGCCCGGATCGTCCTGGACGCCGCCCAGCTCGCCCCGCACCACCCCGTGGACATCGCCGAGCTGGACGTCGACTGGGTCGCCTTCTCCGGGCACAAGCTGTACGCCCCGTTCGGCTCGGGCGTCCTGGCCGGCCGGGCCGACTGGCTGCGCGAGGCCGAGCCGTACCTGGCCGGCGGCGGCGCGTCCCGCACGGTGGCCCGGCGCGCGGACGGCGGCGTGGACGTCGAGTGGCACACCACGGCCGCCCGGCACGAGGCCGGCTCGCCCAACGTCATCGGCGTCTACTCCATCGCCTCCGCCTGCAAGGCGCTCACCGAGGCCGGATTCGACCGGCTGGTCGCCCGCGAGCAGCACCTCGTCGCCGAGGTCCTGACGGGTCTTGCCGAGGTCCCCGAGGTGAAGGTGCTCTCGCTGTTCGGCGACGAGGCGCCGAGGGTCGGCGTAATCTCGTTCGTGGTGGAGGGCTGGAACAGCTCCCACTTCGCCGCCGCCCTCTCCGCCGAGTACGGCATCGGGGTGCGCGACGGCCTCTTCTGCGCGCACCCGCTCGTGCGCACCCTGCTCGGCAGCGACCCGGGCGAGGCGGGGGAGTGCGGCGCGCCCGAGGCGGAGCCGGGGGAGCGGTCCCTGAACGCGATCCGGGTCAGCTTCGGCGCCGGGACCCCGGACGAGCACGTCGAGCGCTTCCTGCGCGCGGTCCGGGAGCTGGTGAGCGACGGGGCACGCTGGAAGTACCGCACCGAGGACGGCCGCTGCGTGCCGGACCGGGGCGCCGCCCAGATCTGAGGGCCGGGCGGCGCGAGCCCTAGGCGTCCAGGCCGATGGAGAACGCGGCCTCCAGGTCGTGCTGCGAGTACGTGCGGAAGGCGACGTGGGTGTCGGTCGCCTCGACGCCCGGGATCTTGCTGATCCGGCCGGGGATGACCTCGGCCAGGTCGTCGTGCTTGGCCACCCGGACCATGGCGATCAGGTCGTAGGTGCCGGTGACCGAGAAGACCTCGCTGACGCTGTCCAGCGCGGCGATGGCCTCGGCGATCTCGGGAATCCGGTCCACGCTGGTTTTGATGAGCACGATCGCGGTGATCACGGCTGTGTTTCTCCCTCGGTGGCCGTGGCTGGAGCTTTCACTCTAGGGCCTCCGCCGTCGCGCCTGTAGCGGCCCCAGGCGTACAGGAAGCCGGTCGCGAAGCCGACGACGTGGGCCAGGTACGCCACGCCCGGGCCGCTCCCCGCGCCCTCGGCGGCCAGCCACTGGAGCACGAACCAGAAGATCAGCACCACCCACGCGGGAAAGCGCAGCGGCAGGAACAGCAGGAACGGGAAGACGCTGGTCACCCGGGCCCGGGGAAGAGGTAGAGGAACGCCCCGAGCACCGCCGAGATCGCCCCCGAAGCGCCGACGAGCGTCTGGTCGGACGTGGCGTGCGCGGCGGCGTACGCGAGCAGCGCGAGGTAGCCGCAGCCCAGGTAGAACAGGGCGAACTCGGTGTGCCCCATGCGTTCCTCGGCCATCGCGCCGAACACGTAGAGGAACAGCATGTTCCCCAGCAGGTGCAGCCAGCTGCCGTGCACGAACAGCGCGGTGAACGGGGTGAACAGCGCGTGCGCCGAGCCGTCCCACAGCTCGCTCGGGATCACACCCCACCGCTCGAAGTAGCCCGCCTGCGCGGCGAGCAGCGCGTCGGCCCCGCCGCGCACCGGGACGAAGCCGGAGAGCGGGCTGATCACGAAGACCGCGCAGCACAGGGCGATGAGGGCGTACGTCACCGGCGGCCCGCCCGAAGTGGCCGCCCGAAGGAGCCTGCCCGCGGCGGCCCGCCGATCGATCATGAACAGAGCATGACGCAAACGGAGCGAACGGGACAGACCGCCTCGCCGTGCCGGGCGGACGCACCGAGGCCGTAGGGTGACGGGTGGACATCCGCAGTTCGACGGCGCACCGCGAGACCCTTGTCCGGCAGCTCACGGCTCGACGAAAGAGGACGCACGATGACGACCGTTCCCCAGCCGACCGACACGACCCGCTGGCGCTGCACGCTCTGCGGGAACCTCACGCGGTTCGACGTGACGCGGTCCTCGAAGGTCGTGGAGTACGTGCACCTCGACCTGGCCGGTGAGTCGAGCGTCGAGGAACGCGAGGTGGTCAGTGAGACCATCGAGTCGGTCCGTTGTCGTTGGTGCAACGCGGTGGACCAGATCGAGCTCGTCGACAGGCCGGGTGCCGACTCCTGACGGGGCCGTGCGGAGACAACACAATGGGGTGACGGATGGTGGAGCAGCCCGAGGGCGGCGCCGCGTCGGCCGACGGGGCCGACGACGCCGTGGAGGCGCTCGACCGCCCGCTGCCCGAAGGGGTACGGCGCCGGGTCGTGGCGCTGGTGTCCGACGCGTTCGGCGGTCTCACGGTCGCCGAACTGCCCGCCCAGCTGAGGCAGTACGCCCGCTTCACGGCCTCCCGGCGCGCCAAGTTCGCCGGGAACGCCATGGCGGCCGCCGTGGCGAACGACGAACGGTTCCGCCGCCGCATCGCCGACCGGCTGAGGGAGGCCCAGCCGGAGCTGGCGGGTGCCCTGGAGTCCGGCGCGCCGCCCGCCGCGGCCGATCCGGTGGACGTGGCGGCGGCGGCGTACGTGCTGCGCCCGGACGGCTGGGTGAAGCTCGTCGCCGCGGCCGGCGAGGAGGTCCAGCGCGCGGACGCCGAGCGGGCCGGCGAGGAGAGCCGGCGCGAAGTGGCGCGGCTGCGCGAGGAGCTGGCCGAGGCCCGGGCGCACACGAAGACTGAGACGGAACGGCTCCGCGTCGAGCTGGACGCCGCCCGCAAGGAGGCGGACTCCCTCCAGCGCAAGCTGCGCAGCGCGCTCAGCGAGGTCAAGCGCGGTGAGGCGGCGCTGCGCAGGTCCAAGGCCGAGACCGAGAACGTACGCGCCGAGGCGGCCGCGCAGGTGTCCGCCGCCGAGAGCGAGACCCGGCGGCTGAGGGCGCGGCTCGGGGAGGCGGAGGCGTCCGTCGAGGCGAGTCGCAGGGCGGCCCGGGAGGGGCGCTCGGTCGAGGACATGCGGCTGCGGCTGCTGCTCGACACGGTGCTCGAAGCGGCCGGCGGACTGCGGCGCGAACTGGCGCTGCCGCCGTCCTCGATGCGGCCCGCGGACAGTGTGGACGCGGTGGAGCCCGGCCGGATGTCGCCCAAGGACATCGCGGCCAGGGCCCTTTCGGAGACCGACCCGGCCCTGCTCGACCAGCTCCTGGAGCTGCCGCAGGCCCATCTGATCGTGGACGGCTACAACGTCACCAAGACGGGTTATCCGCAGATGCCGTTGGAGAAGCAGCGGCTGCGGCTGCTCGGCGGGCTCTCGGTCCTCGCGGCCCGCACGGGCGCGGAGATGACGTGTGTGTTCGACGGGGCGGAGCTGGCCGCCCCGGTGCTCCTCGCGCCGCCGCGCGGGGTGCGGGTGCTGTTCAGCAAGCCGGGGGTCACCGCCGACGAGCTGATCCGCCAACTGGCGCGCGCGGAGCCGCCGGGGCGGCCCGTGGTGGTGGTCTCCACCGACCGCGAGGTGGCCGACGGAGTGGCGAAGGCGGGGGCCAGGCCCGTTGCGTCCGCCTTGCTCCTGAAGCGGCTTTCGCGGGTTTAGCGCCCCTTGCGGGGAGTTCGGCCGAGATCAGGGAACGGACCGTCAAGTCACCGCTACACGCCGTGGGGTGTGGGTAAAGAAGTGCCGTGTGTGACGAGATTTTTCCTGTGAGGATTTGAACTGATCACAAGATGGTCACTAGGGTCGGGCCTCGAACCTTCGCGCGGTCGATCACCCACCCGGGGTGGCGGCGAAGGAACCGCCGAGTCCGTGACGTGCACGGAGCCGGGGATCCCCTCCCCCCACAGATCCGGTAGGCGGCTCGAGGAAGAAGGAGCTCGCCTTCGTGGCGTCCCACCGTCGTCCCAAGCAGCCGAGCCGCACTCGTGTGACCGTGCTCACCGCGACCGCAGCCGCGGCCGTCGCCCTGTCCTCCCAGGCCGCTCACGCCGACCCCAAGCCGACCAAGAACGAGGTCAAGGCGAAGGTCGACAAGCTCTACCACGAGGCCGGAGCGGCCACCGAGCAGTACAACGGGGCGAAGGAGAAGCAGGAGAAGCTCGAGAAGCAGATCGGCGCGATCCAGGACAAGGTGGCCCGCGGCCAGGAGGAGCTCAACCAGCTCCGGTCCGGCCTCGGTTCCCTCGCCGCCGCGCAGTACCGCTCCGGAGGCATCGACCCCTCCGTACAGCTGTTCCTCTCCTCCGACCCGGACAGCTTCCTCGACCAGGCGTCCGCGCTCGACCAGCTGACGGCCAAGCAGACCGAGGCCCTGTCGAAGGTCCAGGAGAAGCAGCGGGCCCTCGCGCAGCAGCGCAAGGAGGCCCAGGACAAGCTGAGCGACCTCGCCGCCGTCCGCAAGACGCTCGGTGAGAAGAAGAAGCAGCAGCAGGCCAAGCTCACCGAGGCGCGCCAGCTGCTCAACACCCTCACCGCCGCCGAGCGCGAGAAGATGCGCCAGGACGAGGCCCGCGCGAGCCGCGCCGCCGGCACCCGGGTCGAACTCGGCAACGAGGTCGCCGCCTCCGGTCTCGGGAAGGCCGCCCTCAACGCCGCCGCCACCCGCCTGGGCAAGCCGTACGTGCCCGCGGCCACCGGCCCCAACTCCTTCGACTGCTCGGGCCTGACCATGTGGGCGTACGCCCAGGCCGGCGTCAACATCACCCGCACCACGTACACCCAGGTCAACCAGGGTCACCGGATCGGCGTCAGCCAGCTGGCCCCCGGCGACCTGGTCTTCTTCAACGGCAACGAGCACGTCGGCCTCTACGCGGGCAACGGCCAGGTCCTGCACGCCCCGTACCCCGGCGCCTACGTCCGCTACGAGTCGATGAGCACCATCGGCAGCATCTACGCCGCCGTGCGCATCTGAACCGCGCCCGAACGGGCGAATTCCCGCGCCCCGTACTGACGCCCGCCCCGCCGGAGACCACAGGTCACCGGCGGGGCGTCACTGTGTGTGGCCCCCACCGGTCCGGCGCGTCTTTGTCCGCTCCGTGATCACGCGGCTACTGTCTGCCTGCTGTCACGGCTCCCGTACGTCGGTCCGCCCGCCCGGGCGGCAGGGGCCGCGCGCGTCTGCGGACAGCGGAAGGGAGTGCGGCGTCCTGTGGGATCCCATCGCCGTTCCACACAGCCAGGTACCGGCCGCGGTGCCCGGGCCACGGTCCTGACGGCGGCGGCCGCGACCGCGGCCGCCACGCTCGGCGCCGCCACCGCGCACGCCGAGCCGCAGGACACCCCGCAGTCCGCCGGGGCCCGCGTCGACCACCTGTACGCCGAGGCCGAGCGCGCCACCGAGCGGTACAACAGGGCCGGCGAGGACGTGACCCGGCTGCGCGGCGAGTTCAGCCGGGCCCAGGACCGGGCGGCCCGGGGCCAGGAACGCATCAACCGGATGCGCGAGGAGCTGGGTTCGGCGGCCCGGGCGGAGTACCGCGCGGGCGGCATCGACCCCTCGCTGGCCCTGCTGCTCACCTCGGACCCCGACAGCTACCTCGACCGGGCCTCCGCCGTCACCATGGCCGACGCCCACCGGGCCACCGCCCTCGCCGAGCTGCGCAAGGCCCAGCGGGCGCTCGCCCAGACCCGGGCCGAGGCGGCCCGCTCACTGGCCGGCCTGGAGCGCCGCCGGGAGGCCGTCAGCCGCCACAAGCGGACCGTCGAGGGCAAGCTCGCCCGGGCCAGGCAGCTGCTGAAGTCGCTGCCGGCCTCCGAGCGGGCCGCCCTGGCCCGCGCCTCCCGCGACGGCCGCGATCCGGGCGCCGGGCTCCTGGCCGGGCTCCCCGCGGGCTCGTCCCGCGCCGCGGCGGCCGTCCTGGCCGCCCAGCAGGCGCTCGGCCGGCCCTATGTGTGGGGCGCCAACGGGCCCTCCGGCTTCGACTGCTCCGGGCTGATGCAGTGGGCCTGGGCCCGGGCCGGGGTGAGCCTGCCCCGGACCTCGCAGGCCCAGCGGTACGCCGGGCACCTGGTGCCGCTCTCCGAGGCCCGCCCCGGAGACCTCGTCGCCTACCGGGCGGACGCCAGCCACATCGCGATGTACGTCGGGAACGGCCAGGTCATCCACGCCCCGTACCCGGGCGCCCCGGTCCGCTACGACCCCGTCGGGATGATGCCCGTCTCCTCGGTCACCCGGGTCTGAGCCCGGCGACAGCCCGTACGCTCGTCATGTGGTCGAACAGGTGCGCATACGTGGTGGGCGGCGGGCGGCGGGTGCCGTCCTCGCCGCACTGCTGTGCGCCGCCGGCTGCTCCGCCCCGGCCGACAGGGCGCCCGACAGCACCTCCCGGGGCGTCCGCGCCACCCTGGACCGGCGCGCCGCGGCCGTGCTGCACCACGACCCGGCCGCCTACGCCGCCGCCGTCGACCCGGACGCCACCGCGCTGCGCACCGCCCAGCGCCGGGAGATCGCCCGGCTGGCGGAGGTGCCGCTCGGCTCCTGGGCGTACCGGCTGACCCACCTCACCCCGCACGGGGCGGACCGGGTCACCGCCGACGTCACGCTCGGCTACCGGATAGCGGGCTACGACAGCGCCCCGGTCTCCGTCGACCGGGTCGTCGACCTGGCCCGGGACCCGGCGGACGGCCGCTGGTACGTCACCGCGGACCGGGCCGCCGACGGCAGCGCCGGGCAGCTGTGGGAGCAGGGCGACGTCGAGGTGGTGCGCGGCAGGCACAGCCTGGTCCTGGGCGTCGGCCGCACCCGGGACGAGCTGGACGCCATCGCGGCGACGGCGGACGAGGCGGTGCCCGCGGTCTCCGCCGCCTGGCCGGAGCGGTGGGCGGGGCGCGTCGTGGTGCTGGTGCCGGACAGCGTGACGGAGATGGGCCGGCTGCTCGGGTCACCTGCCTCGAACTACAAGGGCATAGCGGCCGTCACCACCGGCGAGACCGGCACCACCGGAAAGGCCCCCGCCGACCGGGTGATCGTCAACCCGGAGGCGTACGCCCTGCTCGGCGACTTCGGGCAGCGCGTCGTCCTCACCCACGAGACCGCCCATGTGGCCACCCGCAAACGGACCTCGTCCGCCACTCCGACCTGGCTCTCCGAGGGCTTCGCGGACTGGGCGGCCTACCGGGACCAGGACCGCACCGCCGAGGAGATCGCCCCCGAGCTGGCCGACGCGGTGCGGGCCGGGGACCTGCCGGCCGGGCTGCCCGACGACGAGGACTTCGCCTTCGCCGGGGACGCGGACCGGCTGGCGAAGGCGTACGAGGGCTCCTGGCTGGCCTGCGAGCTGATCGCGGACCGCTGGGGCGAGGAGAAGCTGTTCGCCTTCTACCGGGCCGTGGGCGCCCACCACGGGCGCGACGGGGCGATCGAGGACGCCCTGCACGAGGTGCTGGGCACCACCCCGCAGGACTTCACGGCGCGCTGGCGGGTGTATCTGCGCGACCGGCTCGGCTGAGCGCGGGCTCCGCCGCCTCCCGGACCGCCTCGCGGCTCGGGGCCCGTACCGTGTCCCGCCACAGCCGCACGGCCGCCAGCACACACGCGGCGACCAGCAGCCCGTTGCGCAGGAACATCAGGGTCAGGCCGTGCGCGTCGCTCGTCACCACATGGACGAAGCCGATCGGGAACTCCAGCTGCGTCACGCCCGTGGCCGCCACCACCAGCACGGCCGGCCACCCCATCCGGCTCTCCCGCAGCACCAGGCAGACCGCCGCGAGGCCGACCAGCCACAGCATGTACTGCGGGCTGATCACCCGGCTCGTCGTGGTGAACAGCAGCACCGCCGTGAACGCCGCGTCCGCCGGCGTACTCACCCCGAAGGTCCGCGCCTTCAGCCGCCACACCAGCAGCCAGCCGAACGCGGCGACGCTCAGCCCCAGCGCCAGGGTGCTCACCAGCGGCACATGCGGGCCCAGGAACTCCAGCGAGCCGTAGTGCAGCTCCACCCGGCCCTCCCAGCCGAACTGCCGCCACACATGGAAGACCAGCGCCCCCAGCGACTCGACCTCGGTGCCCCGGTCCCGCTGGAAGCCGAGGAACGCCAGCGCGCCCGGCGCCGCCGCCACGCACACCAGCAGCAGCCCGGCCGCCACCGCCGCCGCCGTCCCCCAGGCCAGCCGGGTCGCGCGCCCCCGGGCCGTCCCGGCCAGCACCAGCGCCGGCCACACCTTCAGCAGCGCCCCGAACGCGGCCAGCGCCCCCAGCACCCGGGGGTGCCGCAGCCCGGCCAGCAGCGCCGCCACCGCCACCGCCGTCACCATCACGTCGTACCGGGCGTACGCGGTCGTGCCGAGCAGCGGGACGCCCGCCACCCACACCCACACCCCGGCCGCCCGGCGCCCCGGACCGTCGCTCGCGCGCAGCAGCATCCCCAGGACCAGCGCGTCGCACAGGAACGCCAGCACGTAGAAGGCGGTGGCGTAGTCCAGGAACGGCAGCAGGGCGGGGGAGAGGACCGCCAGGGCCGCCACCGGCGGGTACTGCCAGGTGACGTCGGACTGCGGGTAGCTGCCGGAGCGCAGCACCTCGGACCAGCCGTGGTAGATCACCGACACGTCGCTCGTCACGTCGAGCCCCGGCGGGGTGACCACCTTGGTCACCCAGAGCAGCAGCACCGCCCTGGTGAGCGCCCACACCACGAAGGCCGCCGGACGCGTGCCGCTGGAACCCGTCATGACCTGCCCTCACCCGTCCTGTACGCCGTACGAAACAGCCATGATGCCCGTACGCCCTGTGCGCGGGCCATCAGGCACGGCCGCCGGGGCCCGGTACTGTCGGCGGCGATGGACAAGACCTTGATCGTGACCAACGACTTCCCGCCCCGCCCGGGAGGCATCCAGGCGTTCCTGCACAACATGGCGCTGCGGCTCGACCCCGACCGGGTCGTCGTCTACGCCTCCACCTGGAAGCGCGGGGCCGAGGGCGCGGCCGCCACCGCCGCCTTCGACGCCGAGCAGCCGTTCACCGTCGTCCGCGACCGTACGACGATGCTGCTGCCGACCCCGCGGGTGACCCGGCGCGCCACGGAGCTGCTGCGCGCGCACGGCTGCTCGTCCGTCTGGTTCGGCGCCGCCGCCCCGCTCGGCCTGATGGGCCCGGCGCTGCGCGAGGCGGGCGCCCGGCGGCTCGTCGCCACGACGCACGGCCACGAGGCGGCCTGGGCGCAGCTGCCCGCCTCCCGGCAGCTGCTGCGCCGGATCGGCGAGGGCACCGACACGCTGACCTACCTCGGCGAGTACACCCGCTCCCGGATCGCCGCCGCGCTGAGCCCGGCCGCCGCCCGCCGCATGGTGCAGCTGCCCCCCGGCGTGGACGAGAAGACGTTCCGCCCGGACTCCGGCGGCGACGAGGTCCGGGCCCGGCTCGGGCTCACCGAACGGCCGGTCGTGGTCTGCGTGTCCCGGCTGGTGCCCCGCAAGGGCCAGGACACCCTGATCCTCGCGATGCCCGCGATCCTGGCCGCCCAGCCGGACGCGGTCCTGCTGATCGTGGGCGGCGGGCCCTACGAGGACGACCTGCGGCGGCTCGCCGCGCGCACCGGGGTGGCGGACTCCGTGCGGTTCACCGGGCCGGTGCCCTGGTCGGAGCTGCCCGCGCACTACGGGGCCGGGGACGTCTTCGCGATGCCCTGCCGGACCCGGCGCGGCGGCCTCGACGTGGAGGGCCTGGGCATCGTGTACCTGGAGGCGTCCGCGACCGGGCTGCCGGTGGTGGCCGGCGACTCGGGCGGCGCCCCGGACGCGGTGCTGGACGGCGAGAGCGGCTGGGTGGTGCGCGGCGGTGAGCCCGGCGAGGCGGCGGACCGGATCACCGCGCTGCTGGGCGACGCGGAGCTGCGGCGGCGCATGGGGGAGCGGGGCCGGGCCTGGGTCGAGGAGAAGTGGCGCTGGGACCTGCTCGCGGAGCGGCTGCGCGAACTGCTCTGATACGCGGACGAGGGGGCCCGCACCACACCGGTGCGGGCCCCCTCGTCGTCGTACGCCGCACGCGCTCACGAGCGGTAGATCGACTCCACCTCGTCCGCGAAGTCCTTCGCCACCACGTTCCGCTTCAGCTTCAGCGAGGGCGTGATGTGGCCCGCCTCCTCGGTGAACTGGGCGCCCAGGATGCGGAACTTGCGTACGGACTCGGCCTTGGAGACCGCCGCGTTGCCGTCGTCCACCGCGCGCTGCACCTCGGCGATCAGCTCCGGGTCGTCGCGCAGCGACAGCGCGGTCGAGCCGGCCGGCTTGCCGTGCTCCTCGGCCCAGCGGCCCAGGAACTCCTCGTCCAGCGTCACCAGCGCGCCCACGAAGGGCCGCCCGTCGCCGACCACCATGCACTCCGCCACCAGGGCGTGGCCGCGGATGCGGTCCTCGATGACGGCGGGCGCGACGTTCTTGCCGCCGGCCGTGACGATGATCTCCTTCTTGCGGCCGGTGATCGCGAGGTAGCCGTCCTCGTCCAGCGTGCCGATGTCCCCGGTGTGGAACCAGCCGTCCGCCAGCGCCTCGGCCGTCGCCGCCTCGTTGTTCCAGTAGCCGGAGAACAGGTGCTCGCCGTGGAGCAGCACCTCGCCGTCGTCCGCGATGCGCACCACGGAACCGGGGAGCGGCTGGCCGACCGTGCCGATCTTCTGCCGGTCCCAGGGGTTGAAGGCGGTGGCCGCGCAGGACTCGGTGAGGCCGTAGCCCTCCAGGACGGTGAAGCCGATGCCCCGGTAGAAGTGGCCGAGCCGCTCGCCGAGCGGGGCGCCGCCGGAGATCGCGTGCTCGCCGCGCCCGCCGAGCACCGCGCGCAGCTTGCCGTAGACCAGGCGGTCGAAGACCTTGTGCCGGAACTTCAGGCCCAGCGAGGGGCCCTGCGGGGTGCCCAGCGCGCGGCTGTAGGCGATCGCGGTGTCGGCGGCCCTGTCGAAGATCTTGCCCTTGCCGTCGGCCTGCGCCTTGGCGCGCGCGGCGTTGTAGACCTTCTCGAAGACGCGCGGCACGCCGAGGATCAGCGTCGGGCGGAACGCGGCCAGCTCGTCGGTGAGGTTCTTGATGTCCGGGACGCAGCCGAGCTTGATCGGCGCCATCACCGAGGCGACCTCGACCAGCCGTCCGAAGACGTGGGCGGCGGGCAGGAAGAGCAGGACCGAGCACTCGCCGGTACGGAAGAGGGGCTTGAGGCGCTCCACCACGTTCCCGCACTCCGCGAAGAAGCTGCGGTGCGTCAGGACGCAGCCCTTGGGGCGGCCCGTGGTGCCGGAGGTGTAGACGATGGTGGCGGGGTCGTCGGCGCGGGCCGACGCGCTGCGCAGGTCGACGGTCTCCTCGGAGACCTCCTCGCCCTCGGCGCGGAGCGTGTCGACGGCGCCCTTCTCGATCTGCCAGACGTGGCGCAGCCCGGGGAGCCGGTCGCGCACGGAGGCGACGGCGGCGGCGTGGACGTCGCTCTCCACGAGGACCGCGACGGCCCCCGAGTCACCGAGGATCCACTGCACCTGCTCGGGCGAGCTGGTCTCGTACACCGGCACGGTGACCGCGCCCGCGCTCCAGATCGCGAAGTCCAGCAGCACCCACTCGTACCGGGTGCGCGACATCAGGGCGACCCGGTCGCCGGGCTCGACGCCCGCCGCGATCAGGCCCTTGGCGGCCGACCGGACCTCGGCCAGGAACCGCGTGGCGGTGACGTCCGTCCAGACGCCCGCCACTTTGCGGCTCATCACCGCGACATCGGGATGCTGAGCGGCATTGCGGCGGATGAGATCCGTCAGGTTGCCGTCCGAGGGGACCTCGTACAGGGCCGGAAGGCTGAACTCGCGCAAGACTGCTGCTCCTCATCGGGCTCCGGTGCCACGGCTCTGTGTGACGCACCGGCGCGGTCCAAGATGGCGGGTGCTCAGTGGGGTGAGCACGACTGGACTGCCCGGACGTTACCCACCAGTACTCGGTTCCGGATAGGGGGTCCCGGCCAGATGTCTTATGCGTCACACATATCGGGACGTCCTTTCGCGCACAGTAGTCCACCCGTCCGCACACCAGGAAGTAACCGCAGGTCCGGGGCCTCTGCGCAGGCTCTACGCTGTTTTCATGCGAGCAGGAGCGAACACCCGCGTCCATGTGGTCAGCGACGTGCACGGCAACACCGAGGCGCTGGCCCGCGCCGGGGACGGTGCCGACGCCCTGATCTGCCTCGGTGACCTGGTCCTCTTCCTCGACTACGCCGACCACTCGCGCGGCATCTTCCCCGACCTCTTCGGCGTCGAGAACGCCGACCGGATCGTCGCCCTGCGCACCGCCCGCCGCTTCGACGAGGCCCGCGACTTCGGCCGGCAGCTCTGGCAGGGCATGGACCGCAACGCCGCGATCACCGAAGCGGTCCGCCGGCAGTACGCCGAGATGTTCGCCGCGCTGCCCACCCCGACGTACGCCACCTACGGCAACGTCGACATCCCCGCCCTCTGGCCCGAGTACGCCGCCCCCGGCACCACCGTCCTGGACGGCGAGCGGGTCGAGATCGGCGGCCGCGTCTTCGGCTTCGTCGGCGGCGGCCTGCGGACGCCGATGCGCACCCCGTACGAGATCGGCGACGAGGAGTACGCCGCCAAGATCGAGGCGGTCGGCGAGGTCGACGTGCTCTGCACCCACATCCCGCCCGAGGTGCCCGAGCTGGTCTACGACACCGTGGCGCGCCGCTTCGAGCGCGGCAGCCGGGCCCTGCTCGACGCCATCCGGCGCACCCGCCCCCGCTACTCCCTCTTCGGCCACGTCCACCAGCCACTGGCCCGCCGGATGCGGATCGGTGCCACCGAGTGCGTGAACGTCGGCCACTTCGCCTCCACCGGCCGGCCCTGGGCACTGGAGTGGTGAACCGCCCCACCCTGGGACGGGCCGCCGGGCGCACGCGATAGCCTTCTGGCGGCAGGCTCCTGCCGACGGACCGGTACACCGCACTGGAGGGCCACAGCGATGGCTGAACACACCAGCTCGAGCATCACGATCGAGGCGGCGCCGGCCGACGTCATGGGTGTGATCGCCGACTTCGAGCGCTATCCGGAGTGGACCGGCGAGGTCAAGGAGGCCGAGGTCCTCGGCACCGACGAGCACGGCCGCGCCGAGAAGGTCCGCCTCGTCCTGGACGCCGGCGCCATCAAGGACGACCACACCCTCGCCTACACCTGGATCGGCGACTACGAGGTCAGCTGGACCCTGGTCAAGTCCCAGATGCTCCGCGCCATCGACGGCTCCTACGCGCTCGCGCCGCTCGGCGACGGCGACCGCACCGAGGTCACCTACCGGCTGACCGTCGACGTCAAGATCCCCATGCTCGGCATGATCAAGCGCAAGGCGGAGAAGGTCATCATCGACCGCGCCCTCGCCGGCCTGAAGAAGCGCGTCGAGTCCGTCCCGAAGGGCTGAGCGCGTGCGTACGGTCCTGGTCACCGGACCCGGCGGAGCAGGCCGTACGACCGTCGCGGCGGCCACCGCGCTCGCCGCGGCCCGCGACGGCGCCCGCACCCTGCTGATCTCCGCCGACCCGATACCCGGCTTCCCCGACGCCACCGCCCCCACCCCGGTCACCGCCGGGCTGCGGTCCGTCCGGATCGACTCCGCCGCCCACTTCCGCGACGAACTCCTGTCCCTCCAGGAGCAGTTGTCGTCCGTCCTCGAACTGCTCGGCGGCAACCCGCTGGACGGCGAGGAGCTGACCGAACTCCCCGGCAGCGGCGAACTCGCCCTGCTCCACGCGCTGCGCCGGGCCGCCCGCGGCGACTGGTCCGCCGAGGCGTACGACCTCCTCGTCGTGGACCTCCCGCCCCTGCGCGACGCCCTCCGCCTGCTCGCCCTCCCCGAACAGCTGCGCCGCTATCTGCGCCGGCTGCTGCCCCAGGAGCGCCAGGCCGCCCGCGCCCTGCGCCCGATGCTCGCCCAGCTGGCCGGGGTGCCCATGCCCGCCCAGTGGCTGTACGAGGCCGCAGCCCGGCACGACGCCGAACTGGCCCAGGTCCAGGCGCTGATCGAGGACCGGTCCACCACCCTCCGGCTCGTCGCCGAGCCCGGGCCCGCCGCCGACGAGGCCCTGCGCACCGCCCGCACCGGCCTCGCCCTGCACGGGCTGCGCGCCGAGGCACCGGTCGCCAACCGGCTGCTGCCCGGCCACTCCCCGGACCCCTTCTTCGCCGCGCTCGCCGCCCAGCAGGAGAAGTCCCTCGGCCACTGGGCGGACGAGGGGGCGGCCCCGGTCCGCGTCGCCCACCTCGGCCGCGACCCGCAGGGCCCCGACGACCTCCTGGCCCTGGCCGGCGCGGACGGCGACGGCAACGCGCTCGCCGTGTCCGGCATCGGCGAGGCGGGCGGCCGGGCCCCGGACCCCTGGTGGACCGAGGAGGCCGGCGGCCCCGAAGGCGACGGGATACTCGTCTGGTGCCTGCGGCTCCCCGGCGCCGTCAAGAAGGACCTCCAGCTCGTCCGGCGCGGCGGCGAACTCCTCCTGACCGTCGGCCCGTTCCACCGCATCGTGCCCCTGGAGCCCGCCCTGCGCCGCTGCACCGTCTCCGGCGCGGCCCTCACCGACGGGGTGCTCCGGGTCCGCTTCACGCCCGATCCCGCGCTCTGGCCCCGGACGGGCTGAACGGCCCACCGCCGTTCGGGTACCGTCGAAGGTACGTGTCCGGTATGCCGGGCCGCCGGCCACGATGCCCCCTGGAGTCCGCCATGAGCGAAGCCACCGATCGCCCCGCCGACGAGGACGCCTGGGCCGACGCGTGCGCCGAGGACCTCGCCGCCGAGCAGGCCCGCCGCCGCGCCGCCTACGGGCCGCCGCCCGGCACCGCCGCCGAGGAGCTGCGCAAGCTGGTCGACGCGGTGGCCGACAAGCTCGGCTCGTTCCAGGCGCCGCTGCTCGGCATGGCCGCGCAGGGGGCCGTGCAGCAGGTCATCCAGCAGGCCAAGGCGGCCGTGGAGCCCGTCATCGAACGCAATCCGGACGTTTTCGATCACATCGCGGCGGCCGGTAACGAACTGCTCGCCGCCTACCGCTCCGCGGTCCAGGGCCAGGAAGGCCGCTGGACCCGGGGGCGGGGGACCCCGCGGGCACCGAAAAGAAGGCGGAAGGCCCCGAAGGCCCCCGGGACGAGGGGTCCGGCGCCGGCGAACACATCGACCTCGACTGACCGGCGCCGGAGAGGGCGGGCCCCGGCCTCGGGTACGGTTGCCTCAGCGGGGCTCGACCGGAACTGAGGGATTCATGGGACTCACCATCGGCGTCGATATCGGCGGCACGAAGATCGCAGCTGGAGTGGTCGACGAAGAGGGCCACATCCTCTCGACCTTCAAGGTGCCGACCCCGCCGACGGCCGAAGCCATCGTGGACGCCATCGCGGCGGCGGTCTCCGGCGCGAGCGCCGGGCACCAGGTCGACGCCGTCGGCATCGGCGCGGCCGGATACGTGGACGACAAGCGGGCCACCGTGCTGTTCGCGCCCAACATCAACTGGCGCCACGAACCGCTCAAGGACAAGGTCGAGCAGCGCGTCGGCCTCCCCGTCGTCGTGGAGAACGACGCCAACGCCGCCGCCTGGGGCGAATACCGCTTCGGCGCCGGCCAGGGCCACGACGACGTCATCTGCATCACGCTGGGCACCGGCCTCGGCGGCGGCATCATCATCGGCAACAAGCTGCGCCGCGGACGGTTCGGCGTGGCCGCCGAGTTCGGCCACATCCGGGTCGTCCCGGACGGTCTGCTCTGCGGCTGCGGCAGCCAGGGCTGCTGGGAGCAGTACGCCTCCGGCCGCGCCCTCGTGCGGTACGCGAAGCAGCGTGCCAACGCCACCCCGGAGAACGCCCCGATCCTCCTGGGGCTCGGCGACGGCACCGTGGACGGCATCGAGGGCAAGCACATCAGCGAGGCCGCCCGCCAGGGCTGCCCGGTGGCCGTCGACTCGTTCCGCGAGCTGGCCCGCTGGGCCGGCGCCGGACTCGCCGACTTGGCCTCGCTGTTCGACCCGTCGGCCTTCATCGTCGGCGGCGGCGTCTCGGACGAGGGCGAGCTCGTCCTCGACCCGATCCGCAAGTCGTTCCGGCGCTGGCTGATCGGCGGCGAATGGCGCCCGCACGCCCAGGTGCTCGCCGCCCAACTCGGCGGCAAGGCAGGTCTCGTGGGCGCGGCGGACCTGGCCCGCCAGGGCTGAGCCCACCCGCGCATCCGAACGCCGGACGCCCGTCGCGCCCCGGGAGTGTCCGCGAAGTGGCGTCGTCCGCCCGAAGGGCGGGGCCTGCGGCGTCTGGTGCGTGCTCTCGCAAGGCGCCGGGGTGTCCTCGTAGCGGAGCTACTTGGGCACCCCGGCAACGCCGCGAGAGTGCGTGCCAGGCGTCGTGGGCCGGACGACACTTCGCGGACACGACCTGGGAGCGGCGGGCGTCCGCCGTATCGTGAGGGCATGGCCACGATGTCGCTGCCCGATTCGTGCACCGAGCCGGACGGCTCGGCCGTCATCCGCGTGCTCAGCTACAACATCCGCTCGATGCGCGACGACCGCGGCGCCCTCGCCCGGGTCATCCGCGCCTGCGCCCCCGATCTGGTCCTCGTCCAGGAGGCGCCGCGCTTCTTCCGCTGGCGCAAGTACGCCGCCCGGCTCGCCGCCGCCACCGACCTGGTGATCCTGGGCGGGGCGCCACCGCCGCCGGGCCGCTGCTGCTGTGCTCGCTGCGCGCCACCGTCGAGCGCACCGAGGACATCCTGCTGCCGCGCACCCCGGGGCTGCACCGCCGGGGCTTCGCCACCGCCGTCGTCCGGTTCGCGGGCGCCCGGGTCGGCGTGGTCAGCTGCCACCTCAGCCTCCAGCGGCAGGAGCGGCTGGCCCAGGCCGAGCGGCTGACGGAGACCGTGGACGCGCTGGGCGTGCGGCACGCCGTCGTCGCCGGCGACCTCAACGACGTACCGAGCGGGCGGGCCTTCCGGCGGCTGGCCGGGCGCTACCAGGACTGCTGGGAGGTGAAGCCGCAGGGCGGCGAGTACACCTTCCCGGCGCACGAACCGCGCCGCCGGATCGACGCCGTCTTCGCCACCGGCGGCATCGAGGTCCTCGGCTGCGGGGTCCCGGACGGACTGCCCGGGGTGCGCGAGGCCGACCTGCGGGCGGCGACCGACCACCGCCCGGTACTGGCCGCACTCCGGGTGCCCGCAGACACCCCCTAGACCACCGCGCCCCGCCCCGGGTCGTCGTCGCCGTCCTCGTCGGAGTCCATCCGGGCCACCAGCGTCACGAAACCGCCCAGGAAGCCGCCGACGCAGACCGTCGTCAGCCACCAGGTCATCTCCCAGGACAGCAGCACCGCGAGCAGCATCAGCACCGGCCCGCCGACCACCGCGAGCCAGGCGAACTTCGCCGTGACGTCGGCCTCCGGCAGCGGCGGCGGCTCCGGCGGCACGAAGTGCCCCTCGTCGTCGTCCCCGCCGCCCGGGGCGGCCGCGTCCGGGTCGGCCGGCTCGTAGTCGCGCGGGCCCACGCCCGGAGCGAAGACCACGGAGCCGCCCAGCGGCCGGTCCTCCTCCGGCTTCGGCTTGGGCGGCCGCTTGCCGAGCCCCTTGTCCGCGGCCGGGGCGGTCAGCGGACCGTCGTCCGGCAGCGCCAGATCCTCGATCGACCGGAAGGGCCGCGCGCCCGGCGGGTCCGGCGGCTCCTCCCCGTAACCCTCCACGATGGCCCGCCAGACGGCCTCCTCGTCCAGCGCTCCGTCACCCGCACCGGCCACCGGGGCGCCGGCCTCGTCGGCGACGGCCGCCCCCTCCACGGGGAGCGGCTCGCGCTCCTCCTCGCTGCCCGCGCGCTCCGCGTCGTGCTCAGCCATCGGACGTACCCCCTCCTGATTCTTCTCGCTCGGAGCGAGGCGGCCGATGAACGCATGACTCTCGTCGAAGATCCGCTTCGCATCATGGTCCAACGTCGCGACGTGATAGCTCTGTTCCAGCAGGACCTCCCGGACATCCGTCGAGGAGACCCGGCTCAGGATGCGGGCCGTGTCGGCGGGCGGCACGACGTGGTCCTGCGGGCTGTGCAGCAGCAGGAGCGGCTGGGTGACCTGGGGGAGGTCGCCGTCGACCAGCCGGAAGAACCGGCGCACCGAATGCGCCGCGTGCAGCGGCACCCGTTCGTACCCCACCTCCGCGACACCCTCCAGGGCGATGTCGCTGACCAGGCCCTTCGTCGTCGGCACCAGATGGCGGACCACCGGCAGCGCGTGCGCCGCGAGGCCGTGCACCTTGTTGGCCGGATTGACGAGCACCAGACCGCTCACCGCGTCCCCGTGCTTCGCGGCCAGCCGCAGCGCCAGCGCACCGCCCATCGAGAGCCCGAAGACGAACACCCGCTCGCAGCGCTCCAGCAGCCCGCGGAGCTCCCGGTCCACCTCCGCGTACCAGTCCTGCCAGCCGGTCACCTGCATGTCCTGCCAGCGCGTGCCGTGCCCGGGGAGCAGCGGCAGCGACACCGTCAGGCCGCGCTCGGCCAGATACTCGGCCCAGGGGCGCAGCGACTGCGGGGAACCGGTGAATCCGTGACAGAGGAGGACGCCGACCGCTCCGCCCTCGTGGCGGAACGGCTCGGCTCCGGGAAGGACCGGCACCGGGGTCTCCTGTTCATGAGGCTCGCGGGGCACGAGCGGGGAGCGGAAGGGGTTCGGAAAGATGTACGGGACGCGCGAGGATTACTTCACCGTACGCGACCGGGCCGACACCGACCAGGGCCGTCGCGGCCCGGGCCTCGGACACCCGTCCGCGCCAGGCGGGAGGAAGGGGGACACGGCGGGTTAAGGTCTGTCGGACAGCACACAGGAGGCATCCGAGTTGATCTACGGCGCTATGAAGTTCTCCATCGGCGGGTCGCTGAAGCTCGCCTTCAGGCCGTGGGTGGAGGGCCTGGAGAACATCCCCGCGCGCGGGCCCGCGATCCTCGCCAGCAACCACCTGTCGTTCTCCGACTCCTTCTTCCTGCCGGCCGTCCTGGACCGGAAGGTGACCTTCATCGCGAAGGCCGAGTACTTCACGGCCCCCGGTGTGAAGGGCAAGCTCACCGCCGCGTTCTTCAAGGGCGTCGGCCAGCTCCCCGTCGACCGCTCCGGCGCGCGCGGCGCCGGTGAGGCGGCGATCCGGGCGGGCATCCAGGTCATCGAGAGCGGCGGCCTCTTCGGCATCTACCCCGAGGGCACCCGGTCGCCCGACGGGCGGCTCTACCGGGGCAAGCCCGGCGGCCTGGCCCGCGTCGCGCTGGCCACCGGGGCGCCGGTCATCCCCGTCGCCATGATCGACACGGAGAAGATCCAGCCGCCCGGCCAGGTGATCCCCAAGCTGATGCGGCCCGGCATCCGCATCGGCAAGCCGCTCGACTTCAGCCGCTACCACGGCATGGACGGCGACCGCTTCATCCTGCGCTCGGTCACCGACGAGGTGATGTACGAGATCATGAAGCTCTCGGGCCAGGAGTACGTCGACATCTACGCGACCGCCGCCAAGCGGCAGCTCGCCGACGAGGCCAAGCGCCGGTCCGAGGCCGCGAAGAAGACGGACGGCGACAGCGCCTGACGGCGCGGCGGTCCGCCGGGGGACGGGGGAGAACAGCATGGTCAAACGCGTACGCGTGGTCCGGATGTCCGTGGAGCAGCCGCTGTGGCGCGCCCTGACGGCGTACCGCGTGCTGACGATGGCCTATGCGGTCCTGCTCGCCGCCTTCGCCCGGCACGACTACGAGCGGCCCTGGATAGCGATCACCTTCCTGTCGCTGATGGCGGTCTGGACGCTCGCCACCCTGCCGAAGGTGGGCAGCGCCGCCGCCTGCACCAGGCGCTTCCTGGGCGCGGACCTGGCCCTCGCCCTCATCGGGATCCTGGTCACCCCGCTCGCCGACCTCCAGGCGCAGCACGTCGACGGGCCGACCCTGCCGTCCATCTGGACCGCCGGTTCCGTGCTGGCCTTCGCGATCAAGGGCGGCTGGCGCTGGGCGGGCTTCGCCTCCAGCCTGGTCGCCGTCGCCAACCTCATCGAGCGCGGCGAGCCCAGCCGCGACACCCTGCACAACGTGATGCTGGTCTGGGTCGCCTCCATCGCCATCGGTTACGTGGTGGAGGTCGCCCGGGCCAGTGAGCGCACCCTCGCCCGCGCCCTGGAGATCGAGGCCGCCACCCGCGAACGGGAACGCCTCGCCCGGGACATCCACGACGGCGTGCTCCAGGTCCTCGCGATGGTCCAGCGGCGCGGCGCCGCGATCGGCGGCGAGGCGGCGGAGCTCGGCCGGATGGCCGGGGAACAGGAGGTCGCCCTGCGCACCCTGGTCTCCAGCGGCCTGGTGCCGCCCACCCGGCTCTCCGAGGACGCCTCCGAGGGCGCCGTCGTCCGGACCGTCGAGACGGACGAGGACGAACCGGCCGACGGCGGCGAGACCGACCTGCGGACGCTCCTCGCCCCGCACGCCGGATCCCGGACCAGCTTCGCGGAGCCGGGCGCCCCGGTGCTGCTGCCCTCCGCCGCCGCGGCGGAACTGGCGGCCGCGGTCGGCGCGGCGCTGGACAATGTCCGGGTGCACGCGGGCGAGGGCGCCCAGGCGTGGATCCTGCTGGAGGACTGGCCGGACGAGGTCGTCGTCACGGTCCGGGACGACGGGCCCGGCATCCCCGAGGGGCGGCTCGCGCAGGCCGAGGGGGAGGGGCGGCTCGGGGTCGCCCTGTCGATCCGCGGCCGGCTGCGCGACCTGGGCGGTACGGCAGAGCTGATCTCGGTGCCCGGACAGGGCACCGAGGTGGAATTGAAGGTTCCCAAGGTTTCACGGGGAAGGCGGGATCGGTCCGATGAACGCGACACACGAAGAGGGCACCGGGCAGCCGGCGATCAGAGTGATGGTGGTGGACGACCACCCGATGTGGCGGGACGCGGTGGCCCGCGACCTCACCGAGGCCGGGTTCGACGTGGTGGCCACCGCGGGCGACGGGCCCCAGGCCGTCCGCCGGGCCGGCGCCGTCACCCCGGACGTCCTGGTCCTCGACCTCAATCTGCCCGGCATGCCCGGGGTGCAGGTCTGCAAGGAACTCGTCGGCAGCCAGCCCGGGCTGCGGGTCCTCGTGCTCTCCGCCAGCGGCGAGCACGCCGACGTCCTGGAGGCCGTCAAGTCCGGTGCCACCGGCTACCTGATGAAGTCGGCGAGCACCCAGGAGCTGACCGAGGCCGTCCGCCGCACCGCCGCCGGAGACGCCGTCTTCACCCCGGGCCTGGCGGGCCTGGTCCTCGGCGAGTACCGCAGGCTGGCCTCGGAGCCCGCACCGGCCGCGTCCGACGAGCCCAAGGCGCCGGAGCTGACCGACCGGGAGACCGAGGTGCTGCGGCTCGTGGCCAAGGGGCTCTCGTACAAGCAGATCGCGGAGCGGCTCGTCATCTCGCACCGGACCGTGCAGAACCACGTCCAGAACACCCTGGGCAAGCTCCAGCTGCACAACCGGGTCGAGCTGGTGCGCTACGCCATAGAGCGCGGACTCGACGACGTCTAGGGCCTGTCCGGCGCGGCGGGGCCGGTCGCCGTATATTCGCGGGGACCGGCCGCGCCCAGCACGCAGACAGGGGAGACGTCGTGGAGATCCTGGCCTTCGGAGTGCAGTCCGACGAGAAGCCGCTGATCGAGAAGGCATTCGCCGGGAAGCACGAAGTCCGCTGCCTGGACGTCTTCCTGAACCGGGACACCGCCCCCATCGCGGCCGGCTACGAGGTCATCTCCACCAGCGTCAACGCCGACCTGGGCGGCGCGGTCCTCCAGACCCTCGCGGCCGGCGGCACCCAGATGATCGCCCAGCGCTCCACCGGCTTCAACAACATCGACCTGGACGTCGCAGAGCGCTTGGCGCTGCGCGTCGCCCGGGTCTCGTACTACTCGCCGTACTCGGTCGCGGAGTTCGCCTGGACCCTGGCCATGGCGGTCAACCGCCGGGTGATCCGGGCCGCGAGCCGCACCCGCGACTTCGACTTCCGGCTCGACGGGCTCCTCGGCCGCGACATGCACGGCCGCACCGTGGGCGTCGTCGGCACCGGCAAGATCGGCGAGGCGTTCACCCGGATCGCCCACGGCTTCGGCATGAAGCTGCTCGGCTGGGACGTCGCAGAGAACCCGGCCTGCGTCGAGCTGGGCATGCGGTACGTCGACAAGGAGCGGCTGCTCGCCGAGTCCGACCTGGTCAGCCTGCACGTCCCGCTGCTCCCGGCGACGCACCACCTCATCGACAGGGACGCCCTCGCCCTGATGAAGGACGACGCGATCCTGGTCAACTCCAGCCGGGGCGGCCTCATCGACACCTCGGCCCTGGTCGGCGAGTTGCGCGCGGGCCGCTTCCTCGGCGTCGGACTCGACGTGTACGAGGCGGAGGCCGGGCTGTTCTTCCTGGACAAGTCCCTGGAGGGCGTGGACGACGACACCCTGGCCCGGCTCGTGACCTTCCCGAACGTCATCGTCACCTCGCACCAGGCGTACTACACCGAGGACGCGGTCGGCCAGATCATCGACGCCACCGTCGAGAACGTCGGCGACTACCTGGCCGGCCGCCACGGCGACAACGTCCTGGTCCCGGCCCGCCCCGGGAGCTGAGACCCCGGGGCCCGGGCAGCCCCTCAGCCGCGCACCGGCAGCCCCGCCAGCAGCTCGGAGACGATCGCCGCCCCGCGCAGCGTCAGCACCGACTCCGGGTGGAACTGCACCGAGGCGAACCCGGCCCCGCGCAGCGCGTGCAGCTCCCCGGACACCTCGTCCCGGCTCGCCTCGATGCCGTGCGCCGCGAGCTCCGCCGCCCCGGAGTCGTCGCAGCGCGCGGTGTAGCTGTTGTAGAAGCCGACCGTCTCGGGCCGCCCGAACAGATCGATACGGGTCTGCGCCCCCTGGTACGGCACCGCTTTGCGGACGATCTCCAGGCCCAGTTCGGCCGCGATCAGCTCATGGCCGAGGCACACCCCGAGCAGCCCGTGCCGGTGGTCCCGGACCAGCTCGGCGGCCATCGCGCGGAGGAACCGCATCTTCGGGTCGGCCGCGTCCGCCGGATTCCCCGGGCCGGGCCCGAGCACCACGGGCCCCTCGTGCGCCCGCACCGCCTCGCGCAGCCCCGGCTCGTCGTAGCGGCGCACGGTGACGTCGAGCCCCGAGGCGCGCAGCAGGTGCCCGAGCATCGCGGTGAACGTGTCCTCGCCGTCCACCACCAGGGCGTGGCCGGTGCGGTCGGCGGCGCGCTCCTGCATCCGCAGCCAGAACGGGGCGAGCCCGTCCCGCCGGGCGTCCAGGGCCGCCCGCACCCGGGGGTCGGCGGCCAGCCGGGGCCGCTCCCGCTCCGCCTCGGGGCGGGCCGGGCGGACGCCGAGGGCGGCGAGGACGCCGGCCGCCTTGGCGTGGGTCTCGGCGACCTCGCTCTCCGGGTCCGAGTGGCGGACCAGGGTGGCCCCGACCGGCACCCGCAGCGTGCCGTCCGCGTCGATGTCGGCGGTCCGGATCAGGATCGGCGAGTCCAGGGTCTGGCCGCCGTCGCCCTCGCGGCGCAGCAGGGCCAGCGCGCCCGCGTAGTAGCCGCGCCCGCCGTCCTCGTACCGCTCGATGACCCGGCAGGCGTTCTGCACGGGGGAGCCGGTGACGGTCGCCGCGAACATGGTCTCCCTCAGCACCTCCCGTACGTCCAGCGAGGAGCGTCCGCGCAACTCGTACTCGGTGTGCGCGAGATGGGCCATCTCCTTGAGGCGCGGGCCGATCACCACACCGCCCATGTCGCCGACCGTGCACATCATCTTCAGCTCCTCGTCGACCACCATGGAGAGCTCCTCGGTCTCCTTGCGGTCGCCGAGGAAGGCGAGCAGGCTCTCGGGGTCGGCCCCTCGGCGGGGTAGCGGTAGGTGCCGCTGATGGGGTTCATCACGACGGTCCCGCCGGACATCCGCACATGCACCTCGGGGCTGGCGCCGACGAGTACACGGTCGCCGGTGTGCACGACGAACGTCCAGTACGCGCCCCGCTCGCCCGCCAGCAGCCGCCGGAACAGGGCCAGCGCGTCCGCCCGGCCGAAGCCGTCGATCCGGCCCCGGAACGTCCGCCGGATCACGAAGTTGGCGCCCTCGCCCCGGCCGATCTCGTCCTCGATCACCCGCCGCACGGTGTCGGCGTACTCCTCGTCGCTGACGTCGAACTCCCCGTCGTCCACGCGGACTTCGTGGCGGGGGAGCGCTTCCAGCGCCTCGGTCAGGGACAGCGTGTACGCCTCGTCCGCGACCAGGACGGACAGCGGAGTGCCGTCGTCGCGTACGTCGAAGCCGCGTTCCGCGATCTGCCGGAACGGCACCAGCGCCAGCGACGGCAGCTCGCCCACGGGGATGCCGGCGAGGCGGTCCGCCTCGTGCACCCGGCCGATCAGCACCTCGACGGTGTCGTGGTCGTGGCCGGGGGTGCGGCGGCGCAGCAGGGCGAACGGCGGGCAGTCGTCGCGCAGGAGTCGGTCGAAGCTCATGGGTCGGTTCCTTCCAGGGAATCAGCTGGGAGGAACGGCCCGTGGACACGGAAAAGGCCGCCCCTCGGGCGGCCTCTGCGTCAGTGTGTACGCGCGATCAGCGGGCCGCCGGATGAGCGGTCCACCACCAGTTACGGGTCGAGTGCGCGAACATGCCCCGTACCCTAACCCACGCCTGACGGCGGCGGGGCCCTTTCCCACCCGGCCGGATGGGAAAGGGCCCCGCGCGCACGAGACGTCCTGTCGGCTAGAACAGGGTGTCGTAGATCTGCCAGCCGTCCCCGACCTGCGACTTCGTCGCGAACGGGGCCGTCACCTTGCCGGTGGAGTGGTAGAACCAGAAATCTCCGGCCGAGTCCACGCCGACCAGGTCGCCCCGGCCGTCACGGTCCAGGTCGCTCGGGCCGAGCAGCAGCTTGTACTTGCCCCAGCCGGTACCGATCTTGACCCGCTTGTCGTACGGGGCGGAGGCCGAGCCGGTGCCCGTGTAGATCCACAGGGTCCCGGACTTGTCCCGGGCCACGAAGTCGGCCTTGCCGTCGCCGTTGAGGTCGCCGGTGGAGACGATCTGGTCGTAGATCTGCCAGCCGTACCCGATCTTCACCTTGGGGGCGAAGGGCTTCTCCGGGGTGCCGGTGCCCTTGTAGAAGTAGATGTCCCCGGCGGCGTTGCGGGCGATCATGTCGGCCTTGCCGTCCGCGTCCAGGTCGCGCATGCCGTTGAGGCTGCTGTACTGGTTCCAGCCGCTGCCGACCTTGAGCCGGGCCATGTACGGCTTGTCCGGGTTGCCGCTGCCCCGGTAGTACCAGAGGACGCCGTCCTTGTCCCGGGCCACGAAGTCGCCCGTACCGTCCGCGCGCAGCGCGGTCATGGCGGTCATCACGGTGTAGCCGCCCCAGCCGTAGCCCGCCTGGTAGCGGCGGTAGTACGGGGAGGAGGCGCTACCGGTGCCCTGGTACTGCCAGATCCGGCCGGCGCTGTCGCGGCCGATCATGTTGTAGCGGTCGGTGGCGGAGACCGGCGCGACGCTCGTGGAGGTCTGGACGTCGCTCGCCTTCACCCACGCCTGGCGGTGGTTGTAGTTGATCGGCAGATAGGACGTGGAACCGATGACGTCCGTCTGGGCCGAGCCGAACCAGTCGTCGCCCTTCGCCTCGGCACCGGCCAGCGTGTACCCCTGGCCCGAAGGCAGCGTGTACTTGGTCAGGTAGTCCGGGTTGTCCGTCGGCGCCTCCAGGCCCGCGGCCTCATAGGCGGCGGTCTCCGGGTAGGCCCGCCCGTAGATCCGGACGGTCACCCCGGCCTTGGCCTTCACCACGCGCGGGGCCGCGGCGAGCGGCACGGTGTACTGGCCGCCCGGGTTGTAGAACCACGCCTTCTTGCCGCCGTACCAGATCGCCGTCCAGTCGGCCTTGGCCTCGGCGACGACATAGGTGTCGCCGGCGCGGACCTTGTTCGACCAGTTGGAGCCCTCGCTCCACAGCGCCGAGAAGTACGGATCGCTGAGCGTGGTCGCGCTGGTGGACGCCGAGGTGTACAGGTAGCCGAAGTTCGCCGGCTGCGTGGTGACCGCCTTGGAGCCGGAGGTCAGCTTCGGCTGGTTGGCCGTGGTGAACGGCGGCACCACGCGCACCAGCTGCCCCGCCTTGACCGGGCCGCCGGCGCCGCTCGCGCCCGTCGGGGCGCCCATCAGGCCCATGAAGTGGTTCCAGTCCCAGAACGGGCCCGGGTCCCAGTGGGCCCCGCGAACTTGTCGTTCAGAGCGACGGGCACCGCGTCGTGGCCGATGATGTGCTCACGGTCGATCGGGACGCCGTACTTGTCCGCCAGGAACTTCACCAGGGCCGAGGAGGACTCGTACTGCGGCTCCGTGTACCACTTGCCCTCCTTGATCGCGTAGCCCTCGTGCTCCACGCCGATCGAGTGCATGTTCAGGGTCCAGTTGCCCGCGTGCCACGCCAGGTCCTTGTTCTCGACCATCTGCGTGACCAGGCCGTCCGACGCGCGGATCAGGTAGTTAGCGCTGGCGGCCGCACTCGGGCTGGTGAGCGTGGCGAGCGAGCTCGCGTAGTCGCCCTCGGTGTCGTGGATCACGATCTGCCGGATGTCGACGCCCTTGTCGGGGCGCACGGCGGGCGTGTAGGCGCGCTGGCCCGTGCTCGACGTCTTGGCCTGCACGAAGTTGCAGTTCAGACCGGACGGGCACTCCGGGGTGGGGGTCGCGGCCGTGCTCGCGAAGGACGCGGCCAGCGGCACCTTCGCCGGCTTGACCGGCTGGACCGACGGGTCGGCGGGCAGCGAGACCTGCTGGCCGTCCTGGGTGACCGCGCTCTCGCCCGTACGGATCGAGTCGAAGACGCGCTTCGCGAAGAGGTCGGCCCCCTTCTTGTCCGGCGACTGGCTGAACCGCGCCACCGCCGGATACCACTGCGCGGCGTCGTCCGACAGGGAGCCCTTGGCGTCGCGCTGGTACTCGGCGAGGAGGGCCGCGCCCGCGCGGATGCTGTCCTCGGTGTCGTCGCGTACCGAAGCCGTGTCCGTGTCGATCAGCCCGGCGGCCTCGTCCAGCGTGTGCAGCCGGGGGTCGGTGGTGTCGACCGTCTTCTTCGGCAGGTCGCGCAGCGCCTTCGCGGCGTCGAAGGTCTTCTCGATCTCCGGCCGGCCGGACATGTTCATGTGCGCCAGACGCTCCGCGTCCGTCGGCTGCTCCACGTCCCCGGCCGCCACGCTGGTGAGCCCCATGACGTTGTACGCACCCGTCGTGCTCGGCTCCCCGTCGTGGCTCTCCCACCGCGTCTGCCGGTACGAGACCGCCATCAGCACGCTCTGCGGTACGTCGAACTCACGGGCCGCGTCCTCGAACTGGGCCTGGAGCACGGCGGACGGCGAGGCGGCCTTGGCGGTCCCCGGGTCCGGGTCCTGCGCGGCCATGGCCAGGGTGCCGATCGTCGCGGTCGCGACCACGGCGGCACCCGCCCCGATCAGCAGCCGTCTCTTCTTGAGGTCCTTACGGTGATTCCGCTTCAAGTCCCCACCCTCGATGTCCACTTGTCCAACGTTGTGCAACGCTGAAAGTCGCGAGGTTAGCAGGCCGCTCGGACACCCCCGGCACCGGCCGTGGCGAGACGTCCGTCTCAGTGACTGGGCAACCGGGAAATGGAGCGGTCGCGACCCCGTAATGTGGACGCCGTGACCGTGAACGCCAATACCTCCGTCGCCGGTGGCAACACCTGGCGAGACCTTCCCGCGGCGCAGCAGCCCGAGTACCCCGACTCCGAGGCCCTGCGCGATGTACTCGCGGACCTCGCGTCGTATCCGCCGCTCGTCTTCGCGGGCGAGTGCGACCAGCTGCGTGCCCGTATGGGAGCCGTCGCCAAGGGCGAGGCGTTCCTGTTGCAGGGCGGAGACTGCGCCGAGGCCTTCGACGCCGTGTCGGCCGAGCACATCCGCGCCAAGCTGAAGACGCTGCTCCAGATGAGCGCCGTCCTCACCTACGCGGCCTCCGTGCCCGTCGTCAAGGTCGGCCGGATCGCCGGCCAGTACTCCAAGCCGCGCTCCAAGCCGACCGAGACCCGCGACGGCGTGACCCTGCCGACCTACCGCGGCGACTCCGTCAACGGCTTCGCCTTCACCGAGGCCGACCGCGTCCCCGACCCCGAGCGCCTGAAGCGGATGTACCACGCGTCCGCCTCCACGCTGAACCTCGTGCGCGCCTTCACCACCGGCGGCTACGCCGACCTGCGCCAGGTCCACGCCTGGAACCAGGACTTCGTGAAGTCGTCCCCGTCCGGCCAGCGCTACGAGGCCCTGGCCCGCGAGATCGACAACGCGCTGAACTTCATGAAGGCGTGCGGGACCGACCCCGCCGAGTTCAAGGCCGTCGAGTTCTACGCCTCGCACGAGGCCCTGCTCCTCGACTACGAGACCGCGCTGACCCGCACCGACTCGCGCACCGGCCACCTGTACGACACCTCGGGCCACATGGTGTGGATCGGTGAGCGCACCCGCCAGATGGACGGCGCGCACATCGAGTTCGCCTCCAAGGTGCGCAACCCGATCGGGATCAAGCTCGGCCCGACGACCACCGTCGACGAGGCCCTGGGCTACATCGAGCGCCTCGACCCCGAGCGCGAGCCCGGCCGGCTGACGTTCATCGTCCGCATGGGCGCCGACAAGGTCCGGGACAAGCTGCCCGAGCTGGTCGAGAAGGTCACCGCCTCCGGCGCCACCGTCGCCTGGGTGACCGACCCGATGCACGGCAACACCTTCGAGGCGGCCTCCGGCCACAAGACGCGTCGCTTCGACGACGTCCTGGACGAGGTCAAGGGCTTCTTCGAGGTGCACAAGGGCCTCGGCACGCACCCCGGCGGCATCCACGTCGAGCTGACCGGCGACGACGTCACCGAGTGCGTCGGCGGCGGCCACGAGATCTTCGTGGACGACCTCCACCAGCGCTACGAGACGGCCTGCGACCCCCGGCTCAACCGCAGCCAGTCGCTCGACCTGGCCTTCCTCGTCGCCGAGATGTACCGCGACCAGTAAGGGCCGCGGCAGGCGGCACCGTACGACTGTGGGGCACGGATCGATGTGATCCGTGCCCCACGGGCATTCCCGGGCTTTTGCCGCCCGCGCGCGGCGGGTAAGGTTAGGTTAGCCTCACCGATCATCGGGGCGGCGCCCACGACCCGTCCCCGCCCGGGAGGTGAACCGCATGTACGTCTGCTCGTGCTTCGGCGTTACGGAGCAGCAGGTCAGGGATCATGCGGCGGCCGGGGCGTGCACGCCCCGCCAGATCGCCTCCGCCTCCAAGGCAGGCACGGACTGCGGCGGCTGTGTCCGCACCATCCAGGCGATGCTCGGCCGGGGTGCCTGCCCGCGCCGCGAGCTCCTGGAGCGGAAGCAGACGCCCGCCACCGCCACCGCTCCGGTGGAGGGGCTTCCCGAGGCCGCCTGAGCGCGGTCAGCTCTCCGGCTGCTCGATCAGCTGCGCGATGTACAGCGGCTCGCCCAGCTTCTCGACGAGATCGAGCTGGGTGTCGAGATAGTCGATGTGGTGCTCCTCGTCCGCGAGGATCGACTCGAAGATGTTCGCCGACGTGATGTCGCCCTTGCCGCGCATCAGCTCGATCCCGCGCTTGAGGCGGTCGATCGCCTCGACCTCGATCTGCCGGTCCGCCTGGAACATCTCGGTGACCGTCTGGCCGACCCGTACGTGGAACAGCCGCTGGTAGTTCGGCAGACCGTCGAGGAAGAGAATGCGGTCGGTCAGGATCTCCGCGTGCTTCATCTCGTCGAAGGACTCGGCGCGCGTGTATTTCGCCAGCTTGGTCCAGCCGAAGTTGTCCTGCATCTTCGCGTGCAGGAAGTACTGGTTGATGGCAGTCAATTCGGCGGTCAGCTGTTCATTCAGGAACTCGATGACCTCGGGGTCGCCCTGCATCGCAGAGGCTCCTTCCAACGGTGAACCGGGCACGTTGGCGGCATCCTCGCACCGGACCCGGTGACCGTCCAGTAAGTGCATGCTTAGTACGAGTTGCCCGAATGGGCTCCGCCCTGGTCACGACCACCCCCGCCTGTCTGTCACCATGGAGACATGGGTCAGCCGGAAAGCCGGGAACACCGCGCGTCAGAGCAGTCCGAGCTTCCGCCGGGCCAGCGGTTGCAGCGTGGGTGGCCGGTCACCCACTACGGGCCCGTCCCCAAGTTCAAACCGGAACGCTGGGAATTCCGCGTCTTCGGCGCGACCGCCGACGGTGAGAAGCACTGCTGGAACCACGAGGAATTCTCGGCCCTGCCGTTCTCCTCGGTCGTCGCCGATCTCCACTGCGTCACCAAATTCAGCATGCTGGGCGCCGAGTGGGGCGGTGTGCTCGCCCGCGACGTGGTCGCCCTCGCGCCGCCCGCCCCCCAGGTCACGCATGTGATGGTCTGGGCCGAATACGGCTTCAGCTCCAACCTCAGGCTGGACGACTTCCTCTCCGACCGGACCCTGTTCGCCACCCACAAGGGCGGCGAACTGCTCACCGCCGAACACGGCTTCCCGCTCCGGCTCGTCGTCCCCCACCTGTACGCCTGGAAAGGGCCCAAGTGGGTCCGGGGCATCGAGTACATGACCGCCGACCGCCGCGGCTTCTGGGAGGAGCGCGGCTACCACAACATCGGCGACCCCTGGAAGGAACAGCGCTACTCCTACCAGGAGGAGCCCGGGGACGGCCCCGAACTCTGAACCGGGCTCCGACCGGCCCGCGTCACCCGCCGTCGCGCAGCGCCTGGAGCCGGGCCACGTCCGCCGCGTGGCCCTCCTTGCCGCCCGGTGTCTCGATGACCAGCGGCACGCCCTCGGTGGCCGGGTGCGCGAACAGCTCGCGGAACGGCTCCTCGCCGATGTGGCCCGAGCCGATGTTCTCGTGCCGGTCCTTGTGGGCGCCGGAGACGTCCTTGGAGTCATTGGCGTGGATGAGCTTCAGCCGGCCCTCGCCGACCGTCCCCACCAGCAGGTCCAGCGTCTCCTTCATCCCGCCCGGCCCGGCCAGGTCGTGCCCCGCCGCGAAGATGTGGCAGGTGTCCAGGCAGACCCCGAGCTTCGGATGGGCGTCCAGCGCCTCGAAGTACGGGCCGAAGTCCCAGGTCCGTGAGCAGAGCGAGGAGCCCTGCCCGGCGGTGGACTCCAGCAGCAGGAACGGGTCGTCGTCGTGCGTCAGCTCGTCCAGCAGCGGCCGCATGTGCGTCCGTACCTGGGCCAGCGCCTCCTCGCGGGGCCGCCCGCCGGTGGCCGACCCCGTGTGCACCACGACGCCCAGCGCCCCGATCTCCCGGGCCCGGCGCAGCGAGTGGCGCAGCGACTCCACGGACCGCTCCACCGTCGCCGGGGTGTGCGAGCCGAAGTTGATCAGATACGGGGCGTGCACGTACGCCGGTACGGACTCGGCGGCGCACTGGGCGCGGAACAGCTCGTCCTGCGCCGGGTTGCCGGCCGGGGTGGCCCAGCCGCGCGGGTTGGCGACGAAGACCTGGACGGCCTCGGCGCCCATCTCGCGGGCATAGGGGAGGCCGACCTTGGCGAGGCCGCCGGCCACCGGTACATGGCCGCCGACTGGGTTGCGCATACGGATCTCTACAGTCCCTTGGTCTTGATGGTGATGGTGCTGCCCTCGGGGGCCCGGTCGCCGCCGTCCACGGACTGGCCTGCGACCTTGTCGCTGAAGGAGAGGAACCCGTGGTCGACGTCGACCTCGAAGCCCGCCGCCTCCAGCTCGTCCCGGGCGTCGTCCACGTTCTTGCCGACCACGTCCGGCACGTCGATCATGCGCGGCCCGGCGGAGACCGTCAGCGTCACGGTGTCGCCCTCGGCGGCCTCGGCGCCCTCCTTCGGTGACTGGGCGGCGACATCGCCCTCGTCCTCCGGCGAGTGCACCCGGCCGGGCTTCACCTTCACCTTCAGGCCCTCGTCGGCCAGCGTGTCGGTGGCGTCGTCGACGGAGAGCCCGGTGACGTCCGGGACGTCGACGGGGCTGCCCTTGGAGACGACGATCGCGACCGCCGAGTCCGGGTGGCGCTCGGTGCCCGCCCCGGGGTCCGTACGCACCACCTCGCCGGCCGCCACGTCGTCGTCGAACTCCTTGGTGACCATGCCCGGGCGCAGGCCCGCCTTGGTCAGCCGCTGCTTGGCTTCGGCGAGCCGGTCGCCCGCGACATCGGGCACCCGGACGATCTCGGGGCCGCGCGAGACGACGAGCGAGACCGAGCCGTTGCCCCTGATCCGCGCGCCGGACCGGGGATCGCTGCTGATCACCTTGCCCCGGTCGACGGTGTCGCTGAAGGCCCGCTTCACGCCCTTCAGCTCCAGGCCCGCGTCGGAGAGCCGCTTCTCGGCCGCCTTCTCGGTCTGGCCCAGCAGCGAGGGGACCTTCGTGAACTGCCCGGAGTTGATGTACCAGACGCCGCCGCCGACGCCCAGGACGACGAGCACCGCCAGGACCGCCGCGATCAGCCCGCGCCGGGGGCCGGCGAACGGCCCCCTCCGGCGCGGCGGCAGCGGGCGCCGCGGGGGCGCGGGCGGGGGCATCTCCAGCCGGCTGGTGTGGTGGGCGGTGCCCAGGTCCCTCGGCAGCACCCGGGGGATCACCGTCGTCCGCGCGTCGGACCCCTCCGTCCCGCCGTCCGGGCCGGGCTCCGGCCGGGCCTGCGGCGGTACGGCGTCGAGCTGCGCGTCCGTGAGGGCGGCGCGCGCCCGGCGGGCCACGGCGAGCAGCGCCACCGCGTCGAACGGGCGGGCCTCCGGGTCCCGGGCGGTCGCGCCCCCCACCAGCGCGTCCAGCTCGGGCGCCAGACCGGGGACGGCGGCGGACGGGGCCGGCACGTCCTCGTGCAGATGCTGGTAGATGACCTGGGCGGGGGACTCCCCGTCACGCGGCTTGGCGCCGGTCAGCATCTCGTACAGCACGACCCCGCAGGCGTACACGTCGGCGCGGGTGTCCGCCGTGCCGTGCTCGATCTGCTCCGGGGCCAGGTACGAGACGGTGCCGAGGATCGTCCCGGTGGTGTTCGTCACCGCGTCCACGGACCGGACCAGGCCGAAGTCGGCGACCTTGACCCGGCCGTCGTCCCCGATCAGCACGTTCTCCGGCTTCATGTCGCGGTGCACGAAGCCCGCGCGGTGCGCCGCGCCGAGGGCGGCGAGGACCGATTCCAGGATGTCCAGCGCGGCCCGCGGCCGGAGCGCCCCGCGCTCGCTCAGCACATCGCGCAGCGTGCACCCGGCGACGTACTCCATGGCCAGGTAGACGTACTGACCCTGGGCGCCCTGGTCGAAGACCCCGACCACGTTGGGGTGGGCGAGGTGCGCCACCGACTTGGCCTCGCGGATGAAGCGCTCGACGAACGAGGCGTCGGTCGCCAGCGCCGGGTGCATCACCTTGAGCGCGAGCACCCGGTCGAGCCGCATGTCCATGGCCCGGTAGACCGTGGCCATGCCGCCCACGGCGATGCGGGCATCGACGCGGTAGCGGCCGTCGAGCAGCTGCCCGACGAGGGGGTCCTGGAGGGTCGTATCCACCATGCGAGTCTACGAGCCGCCGCGGACAGGCCCGCCGCGGCGGAGCGAACCCGGCGCAGTACTGAAGCCGAGCCGTGACAGGCGCGTGTCAGAAAGCCGGCCGCTCCGGATCGAGCACCGCCCGCCCGGCCGTAGGCGAGGACGCCTCCGCGAAGTGGCGGCGCGGGATGCGCCCGGCCCGGTGCGCGAGCCGCCCGCCCTCCACCGCGTGCCGCATCGCGGCGGCCATCAGCTCCGGCTCCTGGGCCCGGGTCACCGCTGAGGCGAGCATCACAGCCGAGCAGCCCAGCTCCATCGCGAGCGCCGCGTCCGACGCGGTCCCGGCTCCGGCGTCCAGGATCACCGGAACCCCGGCCTGCTCGGTGATCAGCTGGAAGTTGTGCGGGTTGCGGATGCCCAGGCCCGAGCCGATGGGGGAGCCGAGCGGCATGACCGCCGCGCACCCCACGTCCTCCAGCTTCCGCGCCAGGACCGGGTCGTCGTTGGTGTACGGCAGCACCGTGAAGCCGTCGTCCACCAGGATCTCGGCGGCGTCCAGCAGCTCGACCGGGTCGGGCAGCAGCGTCCGCTCGTCCGCCACCACCTCCAGCTTCACCCAGTCCGTGCCCAGCGCCTCCCGGGCCAGCCGGGCGGTGAGCACGGCCTCCCCGGCGGTGTAGCAGCCGGCGGTGTTCGGCAGCACCCGGATGGACAGCTTCCGCAGCACGGAGAGCACCGAACCCTGCACGGTCGGGTCGAGGCGGCGCATCGCGACCGTGGTCAGCTCGGTGCCGGACGCGATCAGCGACCGCTCCAGCACGT
Source organism: Streptomyces drozdowiczii (assembly GCF_026167665.1). NCBI lineage: Bacteria > Bacillati > Actinomycetota > Actinomycetes > Kitasatosporales > Streptomycetaceae > Streptomyces > Streptomyces drozdowiczii. The sequence goes on from NZ_CP098740.1 coordinate 5,191,043, forward strand.
CCAGGCTGGGCGCCCCGCCGGTGCCCATGATCAGCCGCGAGGTGAAGTCGGTGCCGCCGAGGGTGAACAGGTCGTCGGACATCGTCAGCCTCCCTGGACCGCGGTCAGGACCTCGACCCGGTCGCCGTCGGCGAGCGCGGCGGCGGGCCACTGGCCGCGCGGCACCACGGTCTCGTTGAGTGCGGCGGCCACCCCCGCCGTCGCGTCGGTCAGCGTCGCGACGAGGGCGTCCAGGGTGGTGCCCGGCGCGACGGTGGCCGGGGCGCCGTTCACGGACACGGTGAGCGGGGTGGGGTCGGTCATGCGGGCTGCTCCTGGGGTGCGGGGACCGGGGCGAACCGGCCGGGGGAGAAGGGGCGGGCCGCCTCGGGCAGCTCGCCGTCGGCCAGCAGCGACGCCATGGCGTCCCCGGTGACGGGGGTGAGCAGCACACCGTTGCGGCCGTGGCCGGTGGCGAGGTGGAGGCCGGGCAGCGCGGTGCGGCCGAGCAGCGGGGCGTTGTCGGGGGAGGCGGGGCGCAGCCCGGCGCGGGTCTCGGTGAGCGGCAGCTCGGTGATGCCGGGCACCAGCTCGTGGGCGTCGCGCAGCAGCTCGTAGACCCCGCCCGCCGTGACGGTGGTGTCCCAGCCCATCTCCTCGGTGGTGGCGCCGATGACCAGCTCACCGTTCTCGCGCGGTACGAGATAGACGTGGCTGCCCCGGACCACCGCGCGCACGGTGCGCGAGAGGAAGGGGGCGTACGCCGGGGGCACGGTGAGGCGCAGCACCTGGCCCTTGACCGGGCGCACCGGCGGCAGGACGTGGGCGGGGACCCCGGCGAGCCGGCCGCTGAGACTGCCCGCGGCGAGTACCACCTGGTCGGCGGCCACCTCCGTACCGTCGTCGAGCACGGCACCCACGGCCCGGTCCGCGACCACGGAGAGGCGGTCGGCCCGGCGGCGGTGGAAGACCACTCCGGCCCGTTCGCAGGCGGTGAGCAGCGCGGCGGCGAGGCGGCGCGGGTCGACCTGGTGGTCGCCGTCCACCCGCAGGCCGCCGCGCACGCCCGGGGCGAGCATCGGTTCCAGGCGGCGGCACTCGCGCCCGGTCAGCCACTCCGACTCCAGGCCCGAGCGGCGTTGCAGCTCGTGGAGCTCGCGCAGATGGGCGCGGTCGTCGGCGTCGAGCGCGACGGCCAGGGTGCCGCAGGCGCGGAAGCCGATGTCCTGCCCGCTCGCCTCCTCCAGCTCGGCCGTGAACGCCGGATAGCGCCGGGCGGAGGCGAGGTTGAGCCCGAGCAGCGTCTCCTCGCCGTAGTGCAGCTCGGTGACGGCGGCCAGCATCCCGGCCGCGACCCGGGCCGCTCCGCCGCCCGGCTCGGGGTCGGCGAGCGCGACGGCCAGGCCGCGCCGCGCGGCCCGCCAGGCGGTCACCAGACCGATGATGCCGCCCCCGATGACGAGGACGTCGGACCCTTCGGTGGGATGGGTGCGCATGGGTGTCCAGCCCCTCCCTTCGCCGGCATGACCCGGATCAGGTTCGTACGGTCGGAGGCCGCCCAGCCTCCCTCTCAGCCCGGTGCGCCCGGGCTCCCGCGTGTCTTACGGTGGCCACCCTAAACCCCGTCCGGCGGACCGGGTAGGGAGGGCCGGGGGAGGGGGCGCCCTTTCCTGATGGCTCGTCAGCTACGTAAGGTGGACAGGTGAGCGAGCAGCAGCGGGCAGAGCGGACGGAACGCCGGGTCGTCGTCGCGGGCGCGGGCATGGCGGGTGTGCAGACCGCCGTTGCCCTGCGGGAACAGGGCTTCACCGGCCCCGTCACGCTGATCGGCGCCGAACCCCACCAGCCCTACGACCGGCCCCCGCTGTCCAAGGCGGTGCTGCTGGGCAAGGCCGAGGAGTCCGCCTTCGACATCGACTTCGAGGGGCTGGACATCACCCTGCGCCTGGGCTGCGAGGTCACCGGCGTCCGCGCCGGCGCCCACGAACTCGACACCTCCGACGGCCCGGTCCGCTACGACGTCCTGGTCCTCGCCACCGGCGCCGAACCCGTCGCCCTGCCCGGCTCCGAAGGCGTTCCCGGCGTCCACCTGCTGCGCACCCTCGACGACGCGGCCCGGCTGCGCCCCGTCCTGGAGGCCGGGCACCCCGTCGTGGTCGTCGGCGCCGGCTGGATCGGCGCCGAGTTCGCCACCGCCGCCCGCGCCGCCGACTGCGAGGTCACCGTCGTGGAGGCCGCCGACCGCCCGCTGGCCGGCGCCCTGCCCGCCGAGGTCGCCGCCCCGATGGCCGCCTGGTACGAGGAGAGCGGCGCCCGGCTCCTCACCGGCACCCGGGTCGCCCGCGTCGAACCCGGCACGGTGGTCCTCGCCGACGGGCGCACCCTGCCGGCGGGCGCGGTCGTCGTCGGCATCGGCGCCCACCCCGCCACCGGCTGGCTCGCCGGCTCCGGCATCGCGCTCGGGCCCGAGGGCTCGGTGACCGCCGACGCGGCGCTGCGCACCTCGCTGCCCGATGTGTACGCGGTCGGCGACTGCGCCTCCTTCCCCTCGGCCCGCTACCGCACCCGCCTGGTCGTGCACCACTGGGACAACGCGCTCCAGGGGCCCAGGACCGCCGCCGCCCACATCGCGGCGGAGGGCGCCGACATCCCGCCGTACGACCCCGTGCCCTACTTCTGGTCCGAGCAGTTCGGCCGGTTCGTGCAGTACGCCGGACACCACGCGGACGCCGACACCCTGCTGTGGCGCGGCGACCCGGCCGATCCCGGCTGGTCGGTGTGCTGGCTGCGCGCAGGCGTCCTGGTCGCGGTGCTCGCGGTGAGCCGCCCGCGCGACCTGGCCCAGGGGCGCCGGCTCATCGAGGCGGGGAGCCGGCTCGACGCGGACCGGGCCGGGGACCCCGCCGTGCCGCTGAAGTCGGCGGTCCTGCCGTAGAGGGTGTCGCGGAAGGCCCGGGCCCTGAAGGGCGGAGTCCGGGTTTCGGCTGTCAGTCCGGGATGGCAGGCTTGTCCCGTGACCGAGATTGACGCAAAGATCGATGCTCTCGTCCCTGCCTGGCTCCACCTGCCCGACATCGCGGAAATGCTCGATGTCGAGGTGACGCGTGTGCGGCAGCTGGTCAAGGAGGGCCAGCTCATCGCCGTACGCCGTGGGGAGAACCGGGCACTTCAGGTGCCCGCCGCCTTCATCGACGGCAACAAGGTGGTCAAGGGCCTCTCCGGGACCCTGACGCTCCTGAAGGACGACGGCTTCTCCGACGAGGAGATGCTCGAATGGCTCTTCACCCCCGACCCGACCCTGCCCGGCACCCCCGCGCAGGCATTGAGTGAGAATCGCGGCACGGAGGTGAAGCGCCGCGCCCAGGCGCTCGCCGTCTGAACCGCCCGGGTAAGCGGGCCGCACCGCGCGAGCGGGCGGCCCGCTTCCCCACGCCGCACCACCGATCCACCGTCACCGTCCCGGGGGAACCGCCATGTCCACGCCTCGCGCCCAGCTGTCCGACGCCCGGCTCTACCTGTGCACGGACGCCCGCAGGCGCCAGGGAGACCTGCCCGACTTCCTCGACGCGGTCCTCGCCGGCGGGGTGGACATCGTCCAGCTCCGCGACAAGGGCATGGAGGCCGGTGAGGAGCTGGACCACCTCGCCGTCTTCGCGGACGCCTGCAAGCGGCACGGCAAGCTCCTCGCCGTCAACGACCGGGCGGACGTGGCCCACGCCATCGGCTCCGACGTGCTGCACCTGGGCCAGGGCGACCTGCCGGTGCCGGCGGCCCGCGCGATCATCGGCGCCGAGCCGGTCATCGGCCGCTCCACGCACGCCGAGGCCGAGGTCGACGCCGCCGTCACCGAGCCCGGCGTGGACTACTTCTGCACCGGCCCCTGCTGGCCCACCCCCACCAAGCCCGGCCGCCACGCGCCCGGCCTGGACCTCGTCCGCTACGCCGCCTCGCTCGCCCCGGCCCGCCCCTGGTTCGCCATCGGGGGCATCGACGCGGACAACCTCGACCAGGTGCTGGACGCCGGGGCCCGGCGGGTCGTGGTCGTACGGGCCGTTACGGAGGCGTCCGACCCGGGTGCCGCCGCCGCTGAGCTGGCACGACGGGTCCGCGAGCGCGCCGGGGCCTGACGGGGGCGGGTGCGCCAGGAGCGGCCGCGCGGGACCGGTCTGGGACGCATCTGTCCGAAGGATGGACAAGAATCAGTCAATTCCGGCAAATGTCTCCGGTTCGGTTGGGGGCCCGCCCCGCCCTGGTTAACCTGCCCGTATGGCCCTTGGCACACCTTCCACCAGGACAGATCACGCGCGCACCGTGCGTGAGATGCTCGCGACCGGCGCGACCTCGTACTCGTTCGAGTTCTGGGCGCCCAAGACCGAGAAGGGCGAGCGCAACCTGTGGAACGCGCTGCGCCGGGTCGAGGCCGTCGCGCCGAGCTTCGTCTCGGTGACGTACGGAGCCGGCGGATCCACCCGCTCCGGCACGGTGAAGGCCACCCAGGACATCGCCGCCGAGTCCACGCTCACCCCGGTCGCGCACCTCACGGCCGTCGACCACTCGGTCGCCGAACTGCGCAACATGGTCGGCCAGTTCGCGGACGTCGGCATCCGGAACATCCTCGCCCTGCGCGGCGACCCGCCGGGCGACCCGATGGGCCCCTGGGTCGAGCACCCGCAGGGCGTGAAGTACGCGGCGGACCTGGTCCGGCTGATCAAGGAGGCCGGTGACTTCTGCGTGGGCGTCGCGGCGTTCCCCGAGCGGCACCCGCGCTCCGAGGACTGGGACACCGACATCCGGCACTTCGTGGACAAGTGCCGCGCGGGCGCCGACTACGCGATCACCCAGATGTTCTTCGACCCCGAGGCATATCTCCGGATGCGTGACCGGGTGGTCGCGGCAGGTTGCGACACCCCGATCATCCCCGAGGTCATGCCGGTCACCAACGTCCGGCAACTGGAGCGGTTCTCCCAGCTCAGCGACGCGAAGCTGCCCGACGACCTGAAAGAGCGCATCCTCGCCGCCAAGGACGACCCCGCCGCTGTACGCTCCATTGGCATCGACTTCGCAACGCGGTTCAGCGCGAAGCTGCTCTCCGAGGGCGTGCCCGGACTGCACTTCATCACGCTGAACAACTCGACTGCGACGCTCGAGATCTACGAGAATCTCGGACTGCACAAGCAGTCGTGACCGGCCGTACCCGCCACCATCCGGGGCGGTGGCCGTAGAAGGGGGCGGGCATGGGCTGGACGGTCCTCTACATCGCGTTCGGTGTCGTCGCGCTGTGGCTGCTCGGCGAGGTGCTGCTGCAGTACAAGGCGCGGCTGCGCTGGCGCCTCCTCGCCTTCACCGGCTTCCTCGGCGTGGTGATCGGCGTCCTGCTGCCGTCCGTGCCCGTCATCGCCCTCGGCGCGGTCGCCTTCGCCACCGGCCAGACCTACGTCACGCTCTCGTTCCGCAAGGGCTTCTCCACCGGCTGGGCGATCGGGGGCAAGCCCGGTGAGAGCCGCCGTCGGCGCGGCGCCGCCGGACGCAAGCCCACCCTGGAGGTCTCGGACCTGGAGGTGGAGTACGAGGGCGGCGCCCCCGAGGCCCCGGCCGCCCCGCCGTCCGCCCCTGCCCCCGCCGCCGTCTACGCGACCGAACCGATGGACGAGGACACCGGCCAGTACGGCGTCTACACCGACCCTGCACCGCCCCGCCCGGCCCACGAGCCGCAGACCGCGCAGAGCCACGAGGCATACGACCCCTACGGCTATCCGGTCCAGCAGCCCCAGGCCCAGGACACCTATGCCGGGGCCGGGCAGTACGACTACGGCACCGATCAGCAGAGCTACGCCGCCTACTCCGACCCGTACATCGGCACCACGGCGAGCACCCCGCAGTACGGCACGTACGAGGGCTACGGGAACTACGACGGCTACGGCGGCCAGCAGTACGCCGACCCGTACGCGCAGGGCGACGGCTACGGCTCGGAGACCCCGCCGGGCGGTGTCTGGGTGCCGCAGCAGCGCGAGGGCGACCAGCACCCGCAGCAGGCCGCCCAGCCGGCCCCGTACCCGAACGGCTACGACACCGGCTACGACGAGCAGTACCGCTACTGAGGCGCCCCCGGGCTCACTGGGAGCCGCGGAAGCCGTCCCCCTCCACCACGGTCCCCGCGACCAGCGCCCCGGACATGCCCGCGTGCGCGAGTCCGCCGCCCGGATGCGACCAGCCGCCGGCCAGCAACAGGCCCGGCAGCCGGGTCCGGTTGGCCGGGTGCAGGAACGCGCCCCCGGCACCGCCCAGCGCCGGCGGCGGCACCGCACCGCCCTCGGCGCCCGTGTCCGCGGCGGTCTCGGCGGGCGTCCGCACCCGGGTCCGCAGCACCCGCTCCCGCAGCCCCGGCACCGCCGTGCCCGCCGCCTCGGTCAGCGTCTCGGCGAACCGGGCCCGCAGGCCCTCGTCCGTCCAGTCCACCGGGCCGTGCGGGGCCACGGTCGCCACCAGCGTCACCGCCTCGTGCTCCGCGTCGGGGCGGGTCGAGGGGTCGTCGGGGCGCAGCACGGTCACCGTCGGGTGCGCGGCGATCCGGCCGCCGAACACCGCCTCGCGCTCGGCCGCCCCGTCCGCCGGGTGCACCACGGTCCGGTGCACGGCGTCCGCGGGCCGCCCGCCGCGCAGCGACAGCATCACCACGAAGCGGCCTGCCCCCGCCCCGTCCGCACGCACCGTCACATCCCCGTCCGCCCACAGCTCCTGACCCGGCACCAGGCCGGGCCACGGCCGGGCCCCGAGCACCACATGGGCGGCCTCCGCGACCGTCCCGTCCGCCAGCTCCACGCCCGCAGCGCGGCCGTCCTTCTCCACGACCCGGGCCACCTCGGCGCCGAAGACGAACTCCACCTTCCGGGCCAGGCACCGCTCGTACACGGCCCGGGCCAGCGCCCGCATGCCGCCGCTCACGTACCAGGTGCCGAACGTCTCCTCCATGTACGGCAGGAGGGCCGCGCCCGCCGGGGCGTGCGAGGGGTCGAGGCCGTACGCGAGGGCGTATCCGTCGAGGAGGGCCGCGAGCCGGGGGTCCGCCAGCTCCCACGCGCCGATCTCCGCCACCGTCCCGGCCCGCCGCGCCGGGCGCAGCAGCCGCCGGCGCTCCTCGGCCGGATACGGGTCACGGCCCAGCACCTGCCAGTCGGGGCGCAGGGGCTCCTCCAGGAGCGGCCGCCGCGAGCGGTCCCAGGCGTCCCTGGCCCGGTCGAGGAAGGCCCCCCACGTCGCGCCGGCGCCACCGCCGAGCGCGGTGTCCAGGGCGGCGACGGTCCCGGCGCGCGAGGCGTTCGGCAGGGAGACCGAGGTGCCGTCCGCGAAGAGGTGCCGGCTCGCCGGGTCCACCTGGGTCAGCTGGACGCACCGCTCCAGCGGCTCCTTGCCGGTCTTCACGAACAGGTCGCGGTAGACCGCGGGGAGATGAAGCAGACCCGGCCCGGTGTCGAACGCGAAGCCCTCCTCCGCGTACTGCCCGAGCGAGCCGCCGTACGTCTGCGCGCGCTCGTACACCGTCACCCGGTGCCCTGCCACGGCCAGCCGGGCCGCCGCCGCCATCGCGCCCATCCCGGCGCCGATCACCGCAATTCGTGCCATGCAGGCGACCTTAACGGCCGCCGCCGAAAGACCGGCCGTCAGCCCCAGGGAGGGTTGGCCGAGGGGAGGACGGCCTGCCCCCGGCGCCTCTCCGCACGGCGCTCCGCCCGGCGGCGCCAGAACCGGCGGATGCGGGAGGCCAGGAAGATCACGATCGCGAGGCCCGCGACGAGGAACGTCCCGGCGAGGGTGGCGGCGATCCACGGATGGAAGATCGCGAAGGTGACGACCCCCGCGACCCCCAGGTCCTCGACGGCGCTCAGCGCGATGTTGCTGAACGGCTCGGGTGAGGTGTTGACCGCCATCCGCGTCCCGGCCTTCACCAGATGGCTCACCAGGGCGGTCGAGCCCCCGATGGCACCGGCCGCGATCTCCGGGAGCGAACCGCTCTCGCCGGCCAGCAGCGCCGCGACCACCGCGCCCGCCACCGGCCTGACGACCGTGTGCACCGCGTCCCACGCGGTATCGACATAGGGGACCTTGTCCGCGACCGCCTCGAAGAGGAAGAGGACCGCGACGACGACGAGCACGTCGGTGCGCTGCAACGAGGCGGGCACCTCGTCGCTGACACCGGTCGCGCCGAATATGCCGAGCAGGAGGACCACCGCGTACGCGTTGATCCCGCTCGCCCAGCCGCTTGTGAACACCAGAGGGAGTACCGACACGCAGGCGATCGTAGCCAGCGGGTCTGGCCCCCGGGCAGGGCGCGGAGACCCGGCTCTGAGTACCCGTACTCAGAGCGCGGGATGAGTAGCCGCACGGATGGGCCGTGACCTGCCGGAACGGCAGAGTGGTGGCCACGGAAGGGGCGCCGTCCCGCCACCGCCGGCACGGGGCGGCGGGGCGGGGCGGCGGCTCCCTTCCGAACGGGGGTGCGCGGCGGAGGACTTCGGGACCACGGGGGACACGGGGTCACGGGGGATGGTCCTCCGGCAGCACGGAAGGCGCCGGTCGGGCGGGCTCGGGGGACGGGCCACGCGCGACCGGCGCCTTCGTGCGTACGGGGTGCTCAGTGCCCGCTGACGCGGCCGCGCAGCAGCAGGGACAGCGCCGAGTGCACATCGTCGATCGAGCGCTCCGGCTGGAACGCCTGCCAGTCGAGCGCCGCCACCAGCACCATCCCGACGAGCGCCGCCGCCGTCAGCGGCACATCGATCTCCTCGCTCAGCTCGCCGTTGGTCACGCCCTCCGCGATGACGCCCTCCACCACGGCGACCGCCTCGCGGCGCACCACCAGCAGGGTGGACTGCCAGGCGCGGTTGGTGCGCCAGAGCTCGGCCACGTACAGCTGGGTGAAGGCCGGGTAGCGGTCGATGAAGACCAGACCGGCCCGGATCATGGCGTCCAGCGCCTCGACCCGGCTGCCGCCGCGGGCGCCGGTCTCCTCGGCCGCCGCGCGCAGCGAGGAGGTGAGCAGGCCGACGCCGTGGCGCAGCAGCTCCTCGAAAAGCTCGGTCTTGCTCTTGAAGTTGTAGTAGACCGTGCCCTTGGCGACCCCGGCCCGGTCGGCGATCTCGTCCACCGTGGTCGCCGAGAAGCCCTTCTCGGCGATGAGGGTGACGGCTGCTTCGTAGAGCCTCTGCCGGGTGGCCTGGCGGCGCGCGCTGCTACTGCTTTCCATGGACCTGATTCTCACAGGTCCCGGCACGGTCACAGGCTCAGCTCCGGATGCAGCCGCTCCAGTGTCCACATCTGCTTGCGGCGGGCCGACAGGGCGGTCAGCGCGAGCGCCCCGGCGGTGAAGGCCACCAGCACCGCGCAGCCCTGCCAGACCGGGCCGAGCCCGCCGCCCGTGATGAGCCGGCGCAGCCCCTCCACGACGTAGCTCATCGGCAGGTACGGGTGGATCGCGTTGAAGAAACCGGGACTCGTCTGTACGGGGTAGGTGCCGCCCGCCGAGGTCAGCTGGAGCATCAGCAGCGCGAGGACGAGGATGCGCCCGGCCGCGCCGAAGCAGGCGTTCAGCCACTGCACGATCGCCGCGAAGCAGCAGGTGACCAGCGCCAGGAAGCCGAGCGTCCCGGCGGGGTGCGCCATGTCCAGGCCGGGGCCCCAGTGCAGGACGGCCATCAGCGCGGCCGTCTGGAGCAGCCCGATCCCGGCCACCGGCAGCCAGCCCGCGAGGGCGATCCGCCGGGCCGGCGCCCCGGCGGCCAGGGCGCGCCCGCTGAGCGGCTTGATCAGCATGTACGCCACCATGGCGCCGACCCAGAGGGACAGCGGGATGAAGTAGGGCGCGAAGCCGGTGCCGTAGTTCGGGGCGGAGTGCAGCGACTGCGAGGCCAGGCGTACCGGGTCGGCCATGACCTCCGTACGGGCGTCGCGGTCCTTCTTCCCGTAGTCGGGGATCTTGCCGACGCCGTCGCCGAGCCCCTGGGCGAGCGTGGTGGACCCGTCCTTCAGGCGGACCAGGCCCTTGTCGAGGCTGTCGGCGCCCTTCTTGAGCTTGCCGACGCCCGCGTCCAGGTCGGACGAGCCGGTCTTCGCCGTGCCGAGCCCGGTGTGCAGCCGGTCCGCGCCGGTGGCGACCTTGTGCGCGCCGGAGTTCAGCGCGTTGATCTTCTTGACCGCGGCTTCCAGGTCCTCGTCCAGGTGCGGGGAGCGCGCGGCGAGGCTCTTCGCCTGCTTCTCCAGTGTGGTCAGTTGGGTGCGCAGCTTCTTCAGGTCCCCGTTCTGGTTCTTGACCAGGGTGTTCACGTCGTCGGCCACGGCGGCGACGTCGGCCGCCGCGGTCACGGCCCGCTTCAGCGGCGGGCAGACGGTGGGGTCGGGGGCCGGCTGCTCCTCGCAGCGGGTGCGGTGGATCTCGGTGAGGTCGTCGGCGGCGGTGTGCGCGGCGGTGGCGGCGGTGGGCGCCGCCTTGACGAGCAGGTCCAGGTTGTCCCGTACGGTCTTCGAGGAGTCGGCGACCAGCCGGGCGGTGTCGCCGATGGCCTTGCCGTTGTCCTTCAGGAACGGGCGTACGTTGGCGGCGACCCCGTTGACCTTGTCGGCGAGGAGCTGGGTGCCGTCGGCGACCTGGCGCGAACCGGTCTCCAGATCGCCCGCGCCCTTGTCGAGCTTCACGATCCCGCCGGACAGCTTGCCGCTGCCCTTCTTGGCGTCCTTCAGCCCGTCCGCGAGGTCCTTCGAGCCCTTCTTCGCCTTGCCGATCCCGTCCTTGAGATCGGACGCGCCCTTCGCCGCCTTCGCCGTCCGGTCGTGCAGATCGGAGAAGCTGATGAAGATCCGGTCCAGGAACCCGCGCGAGGCGTTGGCCGACGCGGCCGTGCGGACCTCGGAGAACACCGTCCGCGATATCTGCCCGACGATGTAGTTGTTCGCGTCGTTGGTACGCACCTGGAGCGCGCCGGTCTCGGGGGAGTCACCGGCGCTGGAGGCGATGCGCGCGCTGAAGTCGGCGGGCATGCGCAGCGAGAGGTAGTAGGTGCCGTTCTCGACGCCCCGGTCCGCCTCCTCGGCGCTCACCTCGTGCCAGTCGAAGGTCTTCGAGTCGAGGAGCTTGCCGGTGATCTGGTCGCCCGCCGCGAGGCGCTTGCCGTCGGCGGTGGCGCCCTTGTCGTCGTTGACCAGGGCGACCGGGATGCGGTCCAGCCTGCCGTACGGGTCCCAGAAGGACCACAGGTACAGGGCGCCGTAGAGCAGGGGGAGCAGCAGGAGCGCGGCGAGGGCGGCGCGCGGCAGCCGGCCCCTTCCGAAGCGCCTCAGCTCAAGCGCGGCCAGTCTCGGCGAACGCATCGGCCGGTTCCTCCTCGTGCGTGGTGGCGTGGGTTTCGGGGGCGGTGCCCGTGCGTACGGTGACGGCGTCCTCGGGGGCCTCGCTGCAGACGGCGAGGACGGTGGTGCCGTCGGCGGCCACGGAGCGCAGCAGCTCCCAGACCTCGGCCCGCTCGTCGTCGGACAGCTTGAGATCGGTGTCGTCCACCGCGAGCAGCCGGGGCCGGCCCATCAGCGCGAGGGCCACGGACAGCCGCAGCGCCTCGGTCCGCTCCAGGTCCCGTACGGCGGTGCGCTCGGCCTTGGGCAGCGTGGCGAGGTCGAGCCCGGCGGCTTCCAGGGCGGCGTCGATCCGGGCGCGGGCGGCGGCGGCCCGGTCCCGGGGGCGGCGCAGCAGGGCGCGCGGGGAGCCGTCGTAGCGGCGCAGGAGCAGGGCCCGCTCGCGCAGGTGCTCGGCGACCGTGAACGCCGGGTCCAGCTCGCTGACCCCGGGCACCGGGCCCAGGGCCGCGAGGCGGCGGACGGCGGCGGCCCGGCGCGGCAGGGCCAGACCTGCGGTCGTGGCCTCGCCCTCGGTGGGACGCATACGGCCGGTGAGGGCGAGCAGAAGGCAGGTGCGGCCGGAGCCGGACGGGCCCTCGACGGCGATCAGGGCGCCGGGCTCCGCGCGGAAGCCCACGCCCCGGAAGGCCCAGCCGCGCGGCCCTTCCAGGCCCAGGTCCTCGGCGGTGACGGCCGCCCCGTGCGGACTCTCCACGCACCCCACCCCTCATTTGAACTGACTGGTCAGTTCAAAACGTAGCCCGAACTCGCGATCGAAGCAAAAGCCCAGGTCAGGGCAGTGCGGAGGTTAATTGTCAGTGGGGGCGGTCACGATGGATACAGACGGCCACAGAGTCGTCACCGAGACAGGAGGTTCTGTCATGGCCCACTCGTCCGCAGCCGCCGCTCCGCGACGCCGCGCAGACGGCCCTGCTCCCTCACCGACCGGCCCGGCCCGCGATGTCCACCCCGTCGTCCGGCGCACCACCGCACCGCCCGCCGCCCTCGATCTCCTCACCCAGGCCCGTGCCGGCCTGGACGAGGCAGCTGTCCTCTCCGTGCCCAACGAGCGGTACGCCACCGCACACCTCGCCGCCCTGCGCACCGCGGCCGCCGTCCTCGCCGCCCGGGCCCGGCCCGAGCCCCCGCGCCGACGCCGGGAGCCGATCCGCAGCGCCTGGGAGATCCTTCCGGAGCTGGCGCCCGAACTCGCCGAGTGGAGCGCCCTCTTCGCCTCCGGCGCCGCTCGGCGGGCCCGCGCCGAGGCGGGCATACCGGGAGCGGCCAACCGGCGTCAGGCCGACGACCTGCTGCGCGACGCCGCCATGTTCCTGCGCCTCGTGGAACGGCTGCTCGCGCTCCAGCCGGTGCTCCCGCAGCCGCGCGGGGAGCGGCCCGACGCGGGGTGACCGCGTGGGCGGCGCCAGGCAATAGGGTGGGCGGTACCTGTTACCTGCGCTGTTCACGCTCCGCCCCCGTGCGGCCCGTGCCGAGGAGTCAACTGCCGTGTCGGACCCGCTGCGCCCCCGTGCCTCCCTCCGTACCGCCGTGGTCTGGGAGGTCCTGAAGGACGCCCTCGACCGCCGGGTCAAGGCGACCGGCCGGGACGCCCTGGACGTGCTGGACACCGGCGGCGGCACGGGCAACTTCGCGGTGCCCGCCGCCCGGCTCGGCCACCGGGTCACCGTCGTCGACCCCAGCCCCAACGCGCTCTTCGCGCTGGAGCGCCGCGCCGCCGAGGCCGGGGTCGCCGACCGGGTGCACGGCGTGCAGGGCGATATCCTCGGCCTGTTCGACGTGGTCGAGCGCGGGGGCTACGACGCGGTGCTCTGCCACGGCGTCCTGGAGTACGTGGACGACCCCGCCGAGGGTGTCCGGCACGCGGTGGAGGCCCTCCGTCCGGCCGGGGCGCTGAGCCTGCTCGCCGCCGGTCTCGGCGGTGCCGTCCTGGCCCGCGCGCTGGCCGGCCACTTCAACGAGGCGCGGCACGCGCTGGGCGACCCGGAGGGCCGGTGGGGCGACGGGGACCCGATGCCCCGGCGGTACACCGCGGAGCAGCTGACCGAGCTGGTCACGGCCGCCGACGTCGAGGTGGGCGCCGTGCACGGGGTGCGGGTCTTCGCCGACCTTGTCCCCGGGGTCCTGGTGGACACCGAGCCGGGCGCGATGGAGGCCCTGCTCCGGCTGGAGGCCGCCGCCGCCGAACTGCCCGCGTTCCACTCCGTGGCCACCCAGCTGCACGTCCTGGGCACCAAGCGGGGCTGAACCCCCGGGGGTTACCGGCGAGAGCGCGGCTGATCAGCGACGCAGCGGCAGACGGAGTACGCACCGACCGCCCCGTTCGGCGCTCCGGCCCCGTATGATCGGGGGACACCATCCGGCATGACGGATCGGAGGTTGGGGAATCAACTCAGCAGCTGAGCCGTCGTGGCGGCCCGGACTGGCTGTTTGGCAATGAGGGCGGGTTTCACGGGGGCGATTCCCTGCCTATCCTGGAAGGGCCGCATACCGGCCGCCCCCGCGGCCGACGACGAGGAGGACTCCGTGCCGCTCTCGGAGCACGAGCAGCGAATGCTCGAGCAAATGGAGCGAGCGCTGTACGCCGAAGATCCCAAGTTCGCGACAGCGCTCGAGGGAAGTGGGCTGCGTACGTACACCCGGCGACGGGTCTACCAGGCGGTCGCTGGCTTTCTGGTGGGTATCGCGCTCCTCATGGCCGGAATGGTCGCTCAGCAGATCTGGATCAGCGTGGTGGGCTTCCTCGTCATGCTGGGCTGCGCGGTGCTCGCGGTCACGGGATGGCGCAAGGCGCCCAAGCCGGGCGAGCAGCAGTCGGTGCGCGCGGGTGGCGCGGGCGACCGCAGGCAGTCCCGTCAGCGCCGGTCCGTGATGAACCGGATCGAACAGCGGTGGCAGCGCCGCCGCGACGAGCAGGGACAGTAACCACAGAACGCTTCAGCTGAAGGGGCGGCCGCCGACCGGGCGGCCGCCCCTTCACGCGTATGGCCGCCCCGGGCGGCCGACACCGTTGGCACGGGCCCGTCCGCGTGGTGGCGCGCGGCCCGGCGCGCTGCGCCTGCGCGGGGGTGCGTCCGGGCCGAGGCCCCCGACCCCCCTGGGCGTGGGGGACCAGCGCAGCCCCGTGCGGCGTCGGTCCGTACGGCGGCTGCCCTTCGGGGCCCCCGCCCGCGGGCGGCCGTCCCGGGCCGGGGCGCACACTGCCCGGCCGGCGCAGGCCCCGGGCCGCCCGCGGCCCCCTCAGCCTTCCTGGCGGGACGGGCGCCGGGTCCATGCCGGGCGCGGTGGCAGGTGGAAGCGGGCCGACAGGGCCGTTCGGCGCCTGGACAGGGCCCAGGCCACCCGTACGGACGAGCGGGGGGCGAGGAGCGCGCGGAGGCGGGCCGGGCGGCCGGCCGAGAGGGCCAGACCGGTCCGTACCGCCCGCGCGTCCTCGGCGAGGCCCGACGCCGGGCGCGGCTCGGGGGCGTAGAGCACCTGCTCCACCGCTCCCGCGACCCGGTGCACCGCGTCCGCCGCCTCCGTGTCCAGCCGGCCCAGCCGCACCAGCCGCTCGGCCGCCCGGCGCGGGGTCAGCGCCTCGTCCGGCGGAATGCCGTGGTCCCACGCCGTGTCGGTGACCTCCCGCCACACCGCCAGCGTCCGCGCGGTCGTGTCGGCGGGGGTGCGGCCGCCCGAGGAACCCAGGCGGCGGGCCCGCGCCCGCAGGCGCCAGAACATCGGCAGCAGCGGCAGCAGCAGGACGACCACCACCGCGGCGGCCACGCCCAGCACGGTCCCGGTCGGCGCCCCCGGGTCGGTCGGCGCGGCGGCACCGGGCGCGGCGGACTGCCCGCACTCGCCCTGCTTGCGCATCTGCGCCGGGCAGCTCTCCGAGGCGGACGGCGTGGCCGCGACCGGCGCCGAGGCGTCCGCCTCCGGCCGGGCCGGGTCCGCCGCGTCACCGGTCGGAGCGTCGGGCAGGGTGTACGACGGGACGGAGCCCCGCGTCGGCGTCGGCTCGAAGCGCGTCCAGCCGATCCCCTCGAAGTACAGCTCGGGCCAGGCGTGCGCGTCGCGCAGCCCCACCGAGTACGAACCGTCCGCCTGCGCGCTGCCCGGGGTGAAGCCCACCGCGACCCGGGCCGGGATGCCCAGCGTCCGGGCCATCGCCGCCATCGTGAAAGAGAAGTGGACGCAGAAGCCCTGCTTGTCCTTCAGGAAGCGGGCGATCGCCGCGCTGCCCGTACCGGAGTCGACCGAGGTGTCGTACCTGAACCCGCCGTCGGTGGAGAAGTAGTCCTGGAGCTTCACCGCCCGCTCGTAGGAGTTGGCGGCCCCCTTCGTGACCTCGTCGGCCGTCCGCGCGACCACCTTCGGCAGCGAGTCGGGCACCTGCGTGTACTCGCGCAGGAGTTCCGGCGGCACCGCGCCCGCGCGGGCGAGCTGGTCGGACGTCGGCTGCACATCGAGGCTGGTCACCGTGTACTGCGCGCCGCCGGTGGTCTCCCCGTCGTCACCGACGAGGGTGCGTCCCTCCGGCTCGAAGCGCCACCGGCCGCCGATCCGCACCTCGGACGCCGGATAGGGCAGCGGCAGATACGTCTGCTTGTAGGAGGCCGACGCCGAGACGGTCGACCTGATCTCCGCGACCGCGACGGACGAGGACAGCCCGGCCGGAGTCGGCAGCCGCTTCGGCACGTCCTGGAGCTTGCGCGTCGAGGCACGCCACTCGTTCCCGTTGAACTGGTCCAGGGCCAGGATGCGCAGATAGAAGTCGCCCGGACTGCTCGCGTCGGTGCGGTACGACATGACCTGCCGGTTCTCCGGCTGGTTGAGGTTGTCCTGGAGCGAGACCAGCGGGTTCACCGCGGAGATCGTGCCGCCCCCGCCACCCCTGCCGCCTCCGCCGCCCGCACCGGCCAGCAGGCCGCCGTCGAGCGCCGGCAGCGCCGCGGGCACCACGAGCGCGATCCCGAGGGCCACCGCCCCGATCCGGCGCCCCGTGCGGACCGGGGCCGCCGCCCGGCCGCCGCCCGTGGTGTCGAGCCCGGCGGACGAGCCCCGGGGCCGCGCGGCGCCCGCGAAGACCCGGCCCCACTGGGAGAGCCGGTCGCGCCCCTCGGCCAGCAGGAGCAGCAGATAGCCGCAGGCGGCCAGGAGGAACCACAGCCAGCCCGCACTCCCCTCCGCCAGCCCGGCGGCCACCGAATACAGCGCCAGCAGCGGCAGCCCGGCGGGCGCGGCGCTGCGGAACGTCACCGCCAGCGTGTCCACCAGAAGACCGACCAGCAGGACACCGCCCACCAGCATCAGCCGGATGCCCGGGGTCGCCGGTGCCGGGATCGCGTACCGCCCGACGTCTTCGCCGCCGGCCGTGAGCAGGTCCACCAGCTGCCGCAGGGCCTGCGGTCCGGGCAGCACGCCCGCCACCGCCTGCTCCCGGGCGAACGCCACGGTCAGCAGCACCACCATGACCAGCGCCTGGGCGGCGGCCGTCAGCAGCCGGGGCAACGGCACCCGGCGGCCCAGCACCCCCACCCCGCACTGCACGGCCAGCAGGAACGCCGCCTGCACGAGCCAGCTCACCGGGTCCACCAGCGGCAGCATCGAACAGGACGCCATCAGCGTCGCCGCGAAGGCGGCCAGCGCCAGCCGGCCCCGACCGCTCATGACCGCCCCCTCAAGCCCAGCCCTCTCGGGCCCAGCCCCCTCAAGCCCAGCCCCCTCATGACCAACCCCCGAAGCCCGCCGGGCCGGCCGCGGCGCCGGACCCGGCCACCGCACCGTGCCGGGCCGCCAGCCGCCACAGCTCGGCCAGCCGCGCGCCGGGCTCCGCCGAAACCACCGTCCACCCCGCCTCGCGCAGCACCCGCAGCCGCCGCTCCGCCGCCTCCCGGGAGGCGGGCGAATCGCCGTTCACCCAGGCGGCGCTGTCCAGGACGAAGGCCACGGCCCCGCCGCTGCGCTGCCGCATCCGGGCGGCCATCCCGGCCTGCTCCTCGTCCAGATCGCCGAGGAAGGCGATCAGCAGCCCCTCGCCGCCCCCGCGCAGCACGTCGTGGGCCCGGGAGAGACCGCCGCCGTCGGAGTGCCCGATCTCCGCGAGGGTGTCCATCATCAGCCCCGCCGCGTCCGCGGTGGCCTGCGTGGCACCGGCGAAACCGCCCTCGCCCTCGCCCGGCACCGCGTCCCCCGCGTCCGTCAACAGCCGGACCGCGAAGCCGCGCTCCAGCATGTGCACCAGCGCGGACGCCGCACCGGAGACGGCCCACTCGAACGCGGAGTCCGGCCCCGACCCCCGGTAGGCGGTCCGGCGGGTGTCCAGCAGGACCGTGCACCGGGCGCGCTGCGGCTGCTCCTCGCGGCGCACCATCAGCTCCCCGTAGCGCGCGGTGGAACGCCAGTGGACCCGGCGCAGATCGTCCCCGTAGCGGTAGCCGCGCGGGATCACGTCGTCGTCACCGGCCAGCGCCAGGGACCGCTGGCGCCCCTCGCCGTATCCGGAGGACTCACCGGCCAGCGGCGCGGGGGCAGCGGTTCGGTGCGGGGGACCACGACCAGGGTGTCGTAGGCGCTGAACGAGCGGGTCAGCTCGCACATGCCGAAGGGGTCGCTCAGCCGCAGTTGCAGCGGGCCGAGCGGATAGCGCCCGCGCAGGTCGGACCGGACCCGGTAGGACACCTCGCGGCGCCCGCCCGCCTCCACCCGGTCCAGCACGAAGCGGGGCCGCGGCCCGAGCACGTACGGCACCCGGTCCTGGAGCATCAGCAGCCCCGTGGGCAGCCGCGAGACGTTGTCCATGCGCAGGTGGACGCGGGCCTCGGAGCCGGCCGGGACGCGCGAGGGGGAGAGCCTGCGGGTGCCCGTGACCCGGTAGCGGGTCCGGTGGAGCACGGTCACGGAGACCAGCGGCAGCACCGCGAGCAGCAGCCCGACCCGCAGCAGGTCGCCCTGGCCCAGTACGTAGGCGCAGACCGCCGCCGCGATCCCGGCCGCGAGGAAGGACCGGCCACGGGTCGTCAGGCCGCCGAGCGCGGCCCGCAGGCCGCCCTTGTCGTCCCCGTCCACCGCCACGGGCCCCGACGCGGCCATCACGGACGCCGCGCGCCGGGCTGCTGCGGGCCGCCGTACGCCGGGCCCGCCGGATACGCGGGAGCCTGGGGGCCGGAGCCGCCCGAGGCCGTGGGCACCGGGGTCTGCTGAAGGATCTCCAGCACCACCTGCTCGGCGGTGCGCCGGTTGAGCTGGGCCTGAGCGGTGGGCAGCAGCCGGTGCGCGAGCACCGCGACGGCCAGGGCCTGCACGTCGTCCGGCAGGCAGTAGTCCCGGCCGGCCAGCGCGGCGGACGCCTTGGCGGCGCGCAGCAGGTGCAGCGTGGCGCGCGGCGAGGCGCCGAGCCGGAGGTCGAGGTGGCCGCGGGTGGCCGCGACGAGCTGGACCGCGTATCTGCGGACGGCCTCGGCGACATGGACCGCGCGCACCGCCTCGATCAGCTTCACGATGTCGTGCGCGTGCGCCACGGGCTGGAGGTCGTCGAGCGGCGAGGGGCCGCCGTGCACGTCGAGCATCCGCAGCTCGGCCTCCGCGCTGGGATAGCCGATCGACACCCGGGCCATGAACCGGTCGCGCTGGGCCTCGGGCAGCGGATACGTGCCCTCCATCTCGACCGGGTTCTGCGTCGCCACGACCATGAAGGGGTCGGGCAGCTCGTAGGTGTGCCCGTCGATGGTGACCTGGCGCTCCTCCATCGACTCCAGGAGCGCGGACTGGGTCTTCGGGGAGGCGCGGTTGATCTCGTCGCCGATCACGACCTGCGCGAAGATCGCGCCGGGCTTGAACTCGAAGTCCCGGCGCTGCTGGTCGTATATGGACACACCGGTGATGTCCGAGGGCAGCAGGTCGGGCGTGAACTGGATGCGCCGCACCGAGCAGTCGACGGACCGGGCCAGCGCCTTGGCCAGCATGGTCTTGCCCACGCCCGGCACGTCCTCGATCAGGAGGTGCCCCTCCGCGAGCAGCACGGTCAGCGAGAGCCGCACGACCTCGGGCTTGCCCTCGATCACGGCCTCCATCGACCTGCGCACCCGATCGACGGTGGTGGTCAGATCTGTGAGGCTCGCTCGATCGTCATAGGTCGTCACCCCGGCCCTCCTCGGCCCCGCCCCACGCTCACCAGGAGCAGGGGATTCCCCAGTCACGGGCCGGTGCCCTCGTGCGGCCCGGCCCACCCCGAATTGCGGACACCGCGCCGGACGGGGTCCGGCGGGGTGTCACTCACGCATTCTTGTTGCCGTTACCGCTTCGTGTCACTCGCCTGTGGACAACCCGGGGCGATATGTCGGATTGGGTGAGGATTTCGTCACCGGAAGGTGGTGGTCCGGTGTCCCTCGGGCCTTCGGCCGGGACCACGCGGGCCTTCGGTTCAGGAGGCGGGCAGGACCTCGCGCAGCTTGCCGGTGGTCACGTCGAAGACAAAACCGCGCACGTCGTCGGTGTGCTTGAGGAACGGCGAGGTGCGGGCCCGCTGCATCGACTGCCGCACGTCCTGGTCGGCGTCGGTGTACGCCTCGACGGCCCAGGACGGCCGCTGCCCGACCTCGTGCTCCAGCTCCTGGCGGAAGTCCTCCGTGATCGACTCCATGCCGCAGCCGGTGTGGTGGATCAGGACGATGCTGCGGGTGCCCAGCGCCCGCTGACTGATCGCCAGCGACCGGATGACGTCGTCGGTGACCACGCCGCCCGCGTTGCGGATGGTGTGGCAGTCACCGAGCGAGAGGCCGAGCGCCTTGTGCAGGTCGAGACGGGCGTCCATGCAGGCGACCACGGCGACCTGGAGCACCGGCTTGGCGTCCATGCCGGGGTCCTTGAAGTCTGCTGCGTAACGGCCGTTCGCCTCGACCAGGCGGTCGGTGACGGTGGGGGCGGAGGCGGGGGAGTGCGCGGAAGTCGACATGCTCAAGACGTTAGCCTTCGCCCCCCACCCCCGGGCGAGAGGGAAGCGGACAAAAAACGTCAACAGTGCTTGTTGTGAGGTAATCCACAGGCCCGCCTTCCGCCACCCGTGCGGGTGAACACGCGACGGCCGACGCGCTGTCGGGTTGATTGATCGGGAATCGATCGAGTGGCAGGGTGGACTAAAGTGACGGGAAGTTACCGACACCCTGCACATTTCGAACTTTTACCCGTGTGCGCGGCGTACGTACGGCCCGGCCCTCTCCCGCTCGCCGGTCGGCTGACGCCCCTTCCCCGGCGCCGGCGGACCTCCCCTTCGCGAGCGGGCGGGGACCAGGCCGTACGTCCCGCCACCGGGAGCTGAGCCTGAGAGGGCGCATGAGCCAGACCCGACACGTCCCGGTGATGCTCCAGCGATGCCTGGACCTGTTGGCACCGGCTCTGGAGGCCCCGGGCCCGCAGCCCCCCGTGGTCGTCGACTGCACCCTCGGCCTCGGCGGCCACAGCGAGGCGCTGCTCTCCGCCTTCCCCACCGCCCGGCTGATCGCCCTCGACCGGGACAAGGAGGCGCTGCGCCTCTCCGGCGAACGGCTCGCCCCCTACGGCGACCGCGCGACCCTGGTGCACGCCGTCTACGACGAACTGCCCGAGGTGCTCGACCGGCTCGGCATCCCCAAGGTGCAGGGCATCCTGTTCGACCTCGGCGTCTCCTCGATGCAGCTGGACGAGTCCGACCGGGGCTTCGCCTACGCCCGTGACGCACCGCTCGACATGCGCATGGACCAGACGACCGGCGTGAGCGCCGCCGAGGTCCTCAACACCTACCCGCCGGGCGAACTGGTGCGCATCCTGCGCGCGTACGGGGAGGAGAAGCAGGCCAAGCGCATCGTCTCCGCCGTCGTGCGCGAGCGCGAGAAGGAGCCGTTCACCAACAGCGCCCGGCTGGTCGAACTCATCCGCGAGGCCCTGCCGCAGGCCGCCATGCGCACCGGGGGCAACCCCGCCAAGCGCACCTTCCAGGCCCTGCGCATCGAGGTCAACGGCGAGCTCACCGTCCTGGAGCGGGCCATCCCCGCCGCCGTCGCCGCCCTCGCCGTCGGCGGGCGCATCGCGGTCCTCTCGTACCAGTCCCTGGAGGACCGGCTCGTGAAGCAGGTCCTCGCGGCGGGCGCCGCCAACACCGCCCCGCCCGGCCTGCCCGTCGTCCCCGAGCGCTACCAGCCCCGGCTGAAGCTCCTCACCCGGGGCGCCGAACTCCCCACCGAGGAGGAGGTCGCCGAGAACCGGCGCGCCGCCCCCGCCCGGCTGCGCGGCGCCCAGCGCATCCGCGAGGACGAGCGGTGAGCCGGCGGACCGCCGCGCGCGCCGGGGACGGAGCGGCGCGGTGAGCAAACCGGCCGGGCAGCCCAAGGGCCGCGTCGCACGGCTCACCCGGCTGATGCCCGCCGGGCCGAGCAGCGCGGCCCGGACCCCGTTCGTCCTGCTGGTCGTGGTGCTCCTCGGCGGCGGCCTGATCACGCTGTTGCTGCTCAACTCCGCGCTCAACGAAGGCTCCTTCGAGCTGAGCGAGCTGAAGAAGCGGACCACCGAACTCACCGACGAGCAGCAGGCCCTCCAGCACGACGTCGACGCCTCCTTCGAGCCCGACGCGCTGGCCCGGCGCGCCCGTGAGCTGGGCATGGTCCCCGGCGGCAGCCCCGCCTTCCTCGGCCCGGACGGCAAGGTCCGGGGCGTCCCGTCCAAGGCCGCTCCGGCCCCGGTCGTCGCGCCCCCGCCCAGCACACCGACGCCCACGCCGACGCCGACGCCGACGCCCACCCCCGCCGGCCCGGCCGCCACCACTCCGGCGCCCGGGCCCACCGGGTCCACGCCCTCCGGCACACCGGCAGCACAGCCCTCCACGAGCCCCGGCAGGTGACGCAGTGCCCCCCAAGGAACCGCCGCGCCGCCGGGTACCCGGCCCCGCGCGTCCCCGTAACGCCTCCCCGGCATCCGGCCGTCCCCGGCCCCAGCAGCGCCGGCGGCCGTCGCCCGCCGCGCAGCGCGCCCGCGCCCGGCGGCCGCTGCGGCTGGGCAGCCCGCGCCCCCGGCTGCGGCTGGTCAGCCTCGCCCTGACGCTCGTCATGATCGCGTTCGTCGTACGGCTCCTCCAGGTCCAGGCCGTCGACGCGCACGCGTACGCCGCGAAGGCCGAGACGAACCGCTACCTGAGCTACACGGTCGCCGCGGAACGCGGGGAGATCACCGACCGCAGCGGCATCGCGCTGGCCACCAGCGTGGACGCGTACGACATCACGGCCGACCCGAAGATGTTCACGCCGGCCGACAGCAAGGCGCCCGACGCCCCCCAGCAGGCCGCCGCCCTGCTCGCGCCGATCCTCGGCGTCGACGCGGACGGCCTCGTCAAGAAGCTCTCCAAGCCCAAGAGCAGGTACGCGGTCCTGGCGCGGAGGCAGACCCCGCAGGTCTGGAAGCAGATCAAGGACCTCAAGTCCGTCTTCGCCGAGAAGGCCGCCAAGGACAAGGCGGCCGGCGGGCCCGGCGCCAATGTGCTGGCGGGCGTCTTCCAGGAGTCCACCACCAAGCGGGTCTACCCCAACGGCACCCTGGCCGCCGGGATACTGGGTTACGTCAACGCCGAGGGCAAGGGCGCCGGCGGCCTCGAATCCCAGCTGAACAAGCAGCTCGCGGGCGAGGACGGCACCATCAAGTACGCCCAGTCCGGCGGCCGCAGGGTGCCCACGGCGGGCACCAAGGAGGTCCCCGCGGTCCCCGGCTCCGACATCGAGCTGACCATCGACCGCGACATCCAGTGGGCCGCCCAGAAGGCCATCTCCGAGCAGGTGTCGAAGTCCAAGGCCGACCGCGGCTACGTCATCGTGCAGAACACCCGCACCGGCGAGGTCCTCGCCATGGCCAACGCCCCCGGCTTCGACCCCAACGACCTCTCGCAGGCCGACGCCGCCTCGCTCGGCAACGCCGCCCTCCAGGACGTCTACGAGCCCGGCTCCACCAGCAAGGTGATGTCCATGGCCGCCGTCCTCGAAGAGGGCGCCGCCACGCCCCTCACGCACGTCACGGTCCCCAACCGGCTGCACCGGGGCGACCGACTCTTCAAGGACGACATCGACCACGCCACCTGGCAGCTCACGCTCAACGGCGTGCTCGCCAAGTCCAGCAACATCGGCACCATCATGGCCACCGGCCAACTGGGCAAGACGCAGCCCCAGGCGAACAAGGTGCTGTACTCCTATCTGAGGAAATTCGGCATCGGATCGCCCACCGGGCTCGACTACCCCGGCGAGACGCCCGGCCTCCTCGCCAAGCCGCAGGACTGGTCCACCTCGCAGCAGTACACGATCCCGTTCGGCCAGGGTCTCTCCCTCAACGCCATGCAGGCCGCCTCGATCTACTCGACCATCGCCAACGGCGGCGTACGGATCCAGCCGACGCTGGTACGCGGCACCAGGGGCCCGGACGGCCGCTTCACCCCGGCCGAGGCTCCCGAACAGACGCGCGTGGTCAGCGAGAAGACCGCGAAGACGCTCGCCACCATGCTCGAATCGGTGGTCGCCGACCAGGAGGGCACCGGCACCAAGGCCCAGATCCCCGGCTACCGGGTCGCGGGCAAGACCGGCACCGCCAACCGCGTCGACCCGGTGCGCGGCGGCTACCACGGCTACACCGCGTCCTTCGCCGGTTTCGCGCCCGCCGACGACCCCCAGGTCACCGTCTACTGCGCGATCCAGAACCCCACCAGGGGCAGCCACTTCGGCGGCCAGACCTGCGGGCCCATCTACAAGCAGGTCATGGAATTCGCCCTCAAGACGCTCCAGACACCCCCGTCCGGCCGCGAGCCGGCCAAGCTGCCGGTGTTCTTCGGAACCGGCGAGTGAACGCGCGGAGACCACCAGTGACAACCATCACCCCCGACCCCGGGAACCGGAACGAGAACCTCCGTTCGCCCGGCCCCTCACTTCGCGAGAGGCCGGGTGAGCCCGGTACGCTCACCGCCGTGCCCCACGCCGAACAGTCCCGAACGACCCAGAAGGACGCACCTGTGAACTACCCGGGAGCGCCTCGCCCGGACCGCCTGCGGCCCACCTCCCTGGTCACGCTGGCAGAGCGGCTCGGACTTGAACCGCCGGGCACCGGCGACATCACCGGCATCACCCACGACTCCCGTGCGGTGCGCCCCGGAGACCTGTACGCGGCCCTGCCCGGCGCCCGCCTGCACGGCGCCGACTTCGCCACCCAGGCGGCCGGCCTCGGCGCGGCGGCCATCCTCACCGACCCCTCCGGCGCCGACCGCGCCCGGGCCACCGGCGTGCCGGTCCTGGTCACCGAGAACCCGCGCGCCCGGATGGGCGAACTCGCCGCCGAGATCTACGGCCACCCCGGCACCGACCTCCTCCAGATCGGCATCACCGGCACCTCCGGCAAGACCACCACCGCCTACCTGGTCGAGGGCGGCTTCCGCGGCGCCGGACGCGCCACCGGGCTCATCGGCACGGTGGAGATGCGGATCGGCGACGAGCGCATCAAGTCCGAGCGCACCACGCCCGAAGCCACCGATCTCCAGGCCCTGTTCGCCGTCATGCGCGAACGCGGCGCCGACGCCGTCACCATGGAGGTCTCCAGCCACGCGCTGGTCCTCGGCCGGGTCGACGGCTGCGTCTTCGACGTCGCCGTCTTCAACAACCTCAGCCCGGAGCACATGGAGTTCCACTCCGGCATGGAGGACTACTTCCAGGCCAAGGCCCAGCTCTTCACCCCGCAGCGCAGCAGGCGGGGCGTCGTCAACTACGACGACGAGTACGGCCGCAGGCTCGTCACCGAGGCGACGGTGCCCATCACGACCTTCTCCGCCGAGGGCCACCCGGACGCCGACTGGCGCGCCGAGGACGTCGTCGTCGGCCAGCTCGGCTCCACCTTCACCGTCGTCGGTCCGGACGGCGCACGGGCCACCGCCAAGGCCCCGCTGCCCGGCCCGTTCAACGTCGCCAACACACTGGCCGCGATCGTCGCCCTCGCCGTCGCCGGCATCGACCCGCAGACCGCGGCGGACGGCATCGCGACCGTCCCCGGGGTGCCCGGCCGGCTGGAGCGGATCGACGCCGGACAGCCCTACCTCGCCCTGGTCGACTACGCGCACAAGACCGACGCCGTCGAGTCCGTGCTGCGGTCCCTGCGCAAGGTCACCAAGGGCCGGCTGCACATCGTCCTCGGCTGCGGCGGCGACCGCGACACCACCAAGCGCGGCCCGATGGGCGCGGCGGCGGCCCGGCTCGCCGACACCGCCGTACTGACCTCCGACAACCCCCGCTCCGAGGACCCCCTCGGCATCCTCGCCGCGATGCTCGCGGGCGCCGCCGAGGTGCCCGTCCACGAGCGCGGCGACGTCCTGGTCGACGCCGACCGCGCCGCGGCCGTCGCCGCCGCGGTGGCCCGGGCCGAGCCCGGCGACACCGTGCTCGTCGCCGGCAAGGGCCACGAGCAGGGCCAGGACGTCCACGGCGTCGTCCGCCCCTTCGACGACCGGATCGTCCTGCGCGAGGCCATCGAGCGCTCCCTGGGGCACGAAGGCGCCGGGCCCCGTGCCTCCCACCACGAGAACAACAGTCAGGGATGACCAAGTGATCGCCCTTTCCCTCGCCGAGATCGCCGAAATCGTCGGCGGGCAGACGCACGACATACCGGATCCGGCAGTAACCGTCAGCGGACCGGTCGTCATCGACTCCCGCAAGGTGACCCCCGGCAGCCTCTTCGTCGCCTTCGCCGGCGAACGGGCCGACGGCCACGACTACGCCGAGCGCGCCGTCGAGGCGGGCGCGGCCCTCGTCCTGGCCACCCGGCCCGTCGGCGTGCCCGCGATCGTCGTGGACGACGTCGTGGCCGCCCTCGGGGCGCTCTCCCGCGCCGTCGTCGGCCGCCTCGGCGCCACCGTCGTGGCCCTCACCGGCTCCGCGGGCAAGACCTCCACCAAGGACCTCATCGCGCAACTCCTGGAGCGCAAGGGGCCCACCGTCTACCCGGAGGGCAACCTCAACAACGAGATCGGCCTGCCGCTCACCGCGCTGCGCGCCACCGACGAGACCAAGCACCTGGTCCTCGAAATGGGCGCCCGCTACATCGGGGACATCCGCTACCTCACCGGACTCGTCCCGCCGCGCATCGGCCTCGTGCTCAACGTCGGCAGCGCGCACATCGGCGAGTTCGGCGGCAAGGAGCAGATCGCCCAGGCCAAGGGCGAGATGGTCGAGTCGCTCCCCGAGGACGGCATCGCCGTGCTCAACGCCGACGACCCTCTCGTACGCGCCATGTCCTCCCGTACCAAGGCCCGCGTCGTCCTCTTCGGAGAGGGCGCGGATGCGGACGTACGGGGTGAAGACGTGCACCTCACCGACGACGGACGCCCCGCGTTCCGCCTCCGAACACCCACCGGGTGCAGCGAGGTGACCATGCGCCTGTACGGTGAGCACCACGTGTCGAACGCGCTCGCCGCGGCCGCCGTCGCCCATGAGCTGGGCCTGTCCGCAGACGAGATCGCCGAAGGGCTCTCCGAGGCGGGCTCCCTCTCCCGCTGGCGTATGGAGGTCACCGAGCGTCCGGACGGCGTGACGTTCGTCAATGACGCCTACAACGCCAACCCCGAATCCATGAAGGCAGCGCTCCGCGCGCTGGTCGCCATGGGGAAGGGGCGTCGTACGTGGGCGGTGCTCGGCCTCATGGCCGAGCTGGGCGACGCCTCGCTCGCCGAGCACGACGCGGTCGGACGGCTCGCCGTCCGACTCAACGTCAGCAAGCTCGTCGCGGTCGGGGGCAGAGAAGCCTCCTGGCTGCAACTGGGCGCATACAACGAGGGTTCGTGGGGTGAGGAGTCGGTGCACGTGTCCGACGCACAGGCTGCCGTCGACCTGTTGCGCAGGGAACTGCGCCCGGGAGACGTGGTGCTGGTGAAGGCGTCCCGGTCGGTCGGCCTCGAGCAGGTCGTCACAGCACTGCTGGAGAACGCGACCGAGGGCGAGGTCGCGGGCCGATGAGGCAGATCCTCTTCGCGGGAGCCATCGGGCTCTTCCTGACCCTGGTCGGCACGCCGCTGCTGATCAAGCTCCTGGCCCGCAAGGGATACGGGCAGTTCATCCGCGACGACGGCCCGCGTACCCACGGGTCCAAGAAGGGCACGCCCACGATGGGCGGCATCGCCTTCATCCTGGCGACGCTCATCGCGTACTTCCTGGCGAAGGTGATCACCGGCGAGGAGATGCGCTTCTCCGGTGTGCTGGTCCTCTTCCTGATGGCCGGCATGGGACTCGTCGGCTTCCTGGACGACTACATCAAGATCGTCAAGCAGCGCTCGCTCGGTCTGCGCGCCAAGGCGAAGATGGCCGGCCAGCTGATAGTCGGGATCGCCTTCGCGGTGCTCTCGCTCCAGTTCGCCGACGCCCGCGGCAACACCCCGGCCTCCGACAAGCTCTCGTTCGTCGAGGACTTCGGCTGGTCGATCGGCCCGGTGCTGTTCGTCGTCTGGGCGCTGTTCATGATCCTCGCCATGTCCAACGGCGTGAACCTGACGGACGGTCTGGACGGCCTGGCCACCGGCGCGTCGGTGATGGTCTTCGGCGCGTACACCTTCATCGGGCTCTGGCAGTTCCAGGAGTCCTGCGCCAACGCCGGCACCCTCACGAACCCGAGCGCCTGTTTCGAAGTGCGCGACCCGCTCGACCTCGCGGTCGTGGCCTCCGCGCTGATGGGCTCCTGCTTCGGCTTCCTGTGGTGGAACACCTCGCCGGCCAAGATCTTCATGGGGGACACCGGCTCGCTCGCCCTCGGCGGCGCGCTCGCCGGCCTGGCGATCTGCTCGCGCACCGAATTCCTGATGGCCATCCTCGGCGGCCTCTTCGTGATGATCACGATGTCCGTCGTCATCCAGGTCGGCTCGTTCAAGATGACCGGCAAGCGGGTCTTCCGGATGGCCCCGCTCCAGCACCACTTCGAACTCAAGGGCTGGTCCGAAGTCCTTGTCGTGGTCCGCTTCTGGATCATCCAGGGCATGTGCGTGATCGTCGGACTCGGCCTCTTCTACGCAGGATGGGCAGCCAAGAAGTGAGCAACGTGGACTGGCAGGGCAAGCACGTCACGGTCGCCGGGCTCGGGGTCTCCGGAATCCCGGCGGCCCGGGTGCTGCACGGCCTCGGCGCCGTCGTCACCGTGGTCAACGACGGCGACGACGAGCGCTCCCGCGCCCAGGCGGCCGAGCTGGAGGCGCAGGGCATCGCCGTGCGCCTCGGCGACGGCGACACCCTGCCCGAGTCCACCGAGCTGATCGTCACCGCCCCCGGCTGGAAGCCCGGCAAGCCGCTGTTCGCCGCGGCCGCCGAGGCGGGCGTCCCGGTCTGGGGCGACGTCGAACTCGCCTGGCGGCTGCGCGGCCAGGACGGCCGCGAACCGGCCCCCTGGCTCGCGGTCACCGGCACCAACGGCAAGACCACGACCGTACGGATGCTCGCCTCCATCCTGGAGGCCGCCGGGCTGCGCACCGCCGCCGTCGGCAACATCGGCGTCTCCCTGCTGGACGCCGTCCTCGGCGAGGAGGCGTACGACGTACTCGCCGTCGAACTCTCCAGCTACCAGCTGCACTGGGCGCCCTCGCTGCGCGCCCACTCCGCCGCCGTGCTCAACCTGGCCCCCGACCACCTCGACTGGCACGGCTCCATGGAGGCGTACGCCGCCGACAAGGGCCGGATCTACGAGGGCAACCGGATCGCCTGCGTGTACAACGCGGCCGACCCGGCCACCGAGGACCTGGTGCGCGAGGCGGACGTCGAGGAGGGCTGCCGGGCCATCGGCTTCACCCTCGGTACGCCGGGGCCCTCGCAACTCGGCGTGGTGGACGGCATCCTGGTCGACCGGGCGTTCGTGCAGAACCGCCAGAAGCAGGCCCAGGAGCTGGCCGAGGTCGCGGACGTGAATCCGCCGGCCCCGCACAACATCGCCAACGCCCTGGCCGCCGCGGCCCTGGCCCGCGCCTACGGTGTCGCGCCCGCCGCCGTGCGGGACGGGCTGCGGAACTTCCGCCCCGACCCGCACCGCATCGAGCACGTCGCGGACGTGGCCGGGGTCGCGTACGTGGACGACTCCAAGGCCACCAACACGCACGCCGCCGAAGCCTCGCTCGCCGCCTACGACTCCATCGTCTGGATCGCCGGCGGCCTCGCCAAGGGCGCCACCTTCGACGAGCTGGTGACCGGGTGCGCCAAGCGGCTCCGGGGCGTCGTGCTGATGGGCGCGGACCGGGCCCTGATCCGCGAAGCCCTCGCGCGACACGCCCCCGAGGTACCCGTGGTCGACCTCGACCGGACCGACACTGGGGCGATGTCCGAGGCGGTCCGCGAAGCCGCACGGCTCGCCCGGCCGGGCGACACCGTACTGATGGCCCCGGCCTGCGCCTCCATGGACATGTTCGTCAACTACAACAAGCGGGGCGAGGCATTCGCGGACGCCGTCCGCGCGCGCGCCGCCGAGAGCGTCTGACGGGCCCGGCCGCCGCGCCCCGGGCACGAGCAGTGGAGGGGACAGGGACATGCCGGCCGAAGAGAGCGTGCGGGTCAGGCCCGCTGCCAAGGTCCGGCGGCCCGCGTCGGTGCGGGTCCGGAGCACCGGCAGCCCGCGCAGCCCGCGCGGCGGCGGAGTACGGCGGCTGTACGAGCGGGCCCGGCGGGCCTGGGACCGCCCGCTGACGGCGTACTACGTGATCCTGGGCGCCGGACTGCTGATCACCGTGCTCGGCCTTGTGATGGTCTACTCCGCCTCGATGATCAAGGCGCTGGAGCTGGGCAAGCCCGGCACCTACTTCTTCCGCAAGCAGTTCCTGGCCGCCGTGATCGGGGCCGGGCTGATGGCGCTGGCCGCCCGGATGCCGGTGAAGCTGCACCGCGCGCTGTCCTACCCGCTGCTCATGGGCGCCGTCTTCCTGATGGTCCTGGTCCAGGTGCCCGGGATAGGGATGTCGGTCAACGGCAACCGCAACTGGCTCTATCTGGGCGGGCCCTTCCAGCTCCAGCCCAGCGAGTTCGGCAAGATGGCGCTCGTGCTGTGGGGGGCCGACCTGCTCGCCCGTAAACAGGACAAGCGGCTGCTGACCCAGTGGAAGCACATGCTGGTGCCGCTGGTGCCGGTCGCCTTCATGCTGCTCGGGCTCATCATGCTCGGCGGCGACATGGGCACTGCGATCATTCTCACGGCCATCCTCTTCGGCCTGCTCTGGCTGGCCGGGGCGCCCACCCGGCTGTTCGCCGGCGTGCTCGCCACCGCCGGGCTCATCGGATTCCTGCTGATCAAGACCAGCCCCAACCGCATGTCCAGGCTGGACTGCATGGGGGCCAGCGAGCCGGGGCCGGGAGGCTCCTGCTGGCAGGCCGTGCACGGCATCTATGCTCTGGCGTCAGGCGGATGGTTCGGTTCCGGCCTCGGCGCGAGTGTGGAAAAATGGGGCCAACTTCCCGAACCGCACACCGACTTCATCTTCGCCATCACCGGGGAGGAACTGGGGCTGGCGGGGACGCTGTCGGTGCTCGCCCTCTTCGCGGCTCTAGGCTATGCGGGTATCCGCGTGGCCGGACGCACGGAGGACCCCTTCGTGAGGTACGCAGCGGGAGGTGTGACCACCTGGATCACGGCGCAGGCCGTGATCAACATCGGTGCGGTGCTCGGCCTGCTGCCGATCGCCGGTGTCCCGCTCCCGCTGTTCTCCTACGGGGGTCGGCCCTGCTGCCGACCATGTTCGCCGTCGGGCTGCTGATCGCGTTCGCGCGGGACGAGCCCGCCGCGAAGGCGGCCCTGGCCGTGCGGAGGCCCGGGGTGAGATGGAAGACGATGAGACGGCGCGTCAAGAAGCGTCCGTCCGGAGAGCGGTGAAATTCGGTGCATGTCGTACTCGCCGGCGGGGGGACCGCCGGCCACATCGAGCCCGCGCTTGCCCTCGCGGACGCCCTGCGCAGGCAGGACCCGAGCGTGGGGATCACCGCTCTCGGCACGGAGCGCGGACTCGAGACCAGACTCGTACCCGAGCGGGGATACGAGCTGGCGCTGATCCCGGCCGTACCGCTGCCGCGCAAGCCGACCCCCGAACTCATCACCGTCCCGGGCCGGCTGCGCGGCACCATCAAGGCCGCCGAGCAGATCCTGGAACGCACCAGGGCCGACTGCGTGGTCGGCTTCGGCGGCTACGTGGCCCTGCCGGGCTACCTCGCCGCCAAGCGCGCCGGCGTCCCGATCGTGGTCCACGAGGCCAACGCCCGCCCCGGCCTGGCCAACAAGATCGGCTCGCGGTACGCGCACGGCGTCGCCGTCTCCACGCCCGACAGCAAGCTGCGCGGCGCCCGCTACATCGGCATCCCGCTCCGCCGCACCATCGCCACCCTCGACCGGGCCCGGGTCCGCCCCGAGGCGCGCGCGGCGTTCGGCCTCGACCCCAACCTGCCGACGCTGCTGGTCTCCGGCGGCTCGCAGGGCGCCCGCCACCTCAACGAGGTGGTGCAGCGTGTTGCTCCGCTGCTCCAGCGCTCCGGCATCCAGATCCTGCACGTGGTCGGGCCGAAGAACGAACTGCCGCGCGTGGACAACATGCCCGGGATGCCCCCCTACATCCCGGTACCGTACGTGGACCGGATGGATCTCGCGTACGCCGCGGCCGACATGATGCTCTGCCGTGCGGGCGCGATGACCGTCGCCGAACTCTCCGCCGTCGGACTGCCCGCCGCCTACGTCCCGTTGCCCATCGGCAACGGCGAACAGCGGCTCAACGCCCAGCCGGTGGTCAACGCCGGCGGCGGTCTGCTGGTGGACGACGCCGCGCTCACCCCCGAGTGGGTGCAGGGCAACGTCCTCCCGGTGCTGTCCGATCCGCACCGGTTGTATGAAATGTCCCGGGCCGCCGCCGAGTTCGGCCGCCGGGACGCCGACGATCTGCTGGTCGGCATGGTGTACGAGGCGATTGC
Organism: Streptomyces drozdowiczii; assembly: GCF_026167665.1. Lineage (NCBI taxonomy): Bacteria > Bacillati > Actinomycetota > Actinomycetes > Kitasatosporales > Streptomycetaceae > Streptomyces > Streptomyces drozdowiczii. The sequence goes on from NZ_CP098740.1 coordinate 5,223,352, forward strand.
CGCACGCCGTAACGCGTGAGGCGGACGGGTCCGGGGGCGGTGGCCCCCGGACCCGGCTTAAGGAGCGAGCGTGGCCGGACCGACGACCGCCCAGCGCGGTGCAGGGAAGCAGGAGGACGCCCCGGACCGGCCGCCGCGCCCAGGCCCCGAGGGGCGCCGCGTCTCCCGGCGCCGGCTGCTGCTCCTGATCGCCGGAGCCGTGCTGCTGCTCGGCTCCGGCGTCATCTGGGCGCTGTACGGCTCCTCCTGGCTGCGGGTCGAACAGGTCAGGATCACCGGCGTCCGGGTGCTGACGCCGGCCGAGGTGGAACGGGCCGCGGCGGTGCCAATGGGCGCCCCGCTCGTCTCCGCGGACACCGGCGCCATCGAGAAGAGGTTGCGCCAGAAGTTGCCTCGTATCGACGAGGTGGATGTCGTTCGGTCATGGCCGCACGGCATCGGACTTAAGGTGACCGAACGAAAGCCGGTCCTGTTGGTGAAAAAGGGCGGAAAGTTCATCGAAGTGGACGACGAGGGCGTGCACTTCGCGACGGTGGACAAGTCGCCCGGGCATGTGCCTCTGCTGGAAATGGCCACGGGCCGTTCCGCGAGTCTGCGCCGCTTCGGCAGTGACCGGCTGGTGCGGGAAGCGGTCCGGGTCGCGGGTGACCTCCCGGACGGCGTCGCCGAGGACACCCGGGTCGTCCGGGTCGACTCGTACGACGCCATCTCCCTGGAACTCGGCGGGGATCGCACGGTGATGTGGGGAAGCAGCGGAGCGGGCGCGGCGAAGGCGAAAGTCCTCACCGCTCTCATGAAGGCCGCCCCCAAAGCGGGACACTTCGACGTGAGTGCCCCCACCGCCCCCGCGGTGTCGGGTGGTTGACGCACATTTGGCCTGGCCAGCACCCTGGTTGGTCAGCGCTACGGGTGATCACATAGGGTGAAAAGAAAAACGGGAGGTTCGGCGTGTTCGTTGAACGTGCGCCACTTGTCGACTTAGTGTCCTGTTCGGAAGAGTCCATGAAGCAGACACACTGGTAACCCTAAACTTGAACGTTAGGGTTTGGGTCGGCGTTCGGACCGTCCCAATCGGCATCCGTCGTCGCGGCGGGATCACCGCGAAGCGACGACACGTAACTCGAGGCGAGAGGCCTTCGACGTGGCAGCACCGCAGAACTACCTCGCAGTCATCAAGGTCATCGGTGTCGGCGGCGGTGGTGTCAATGCCATCAACCGAATGATCGAGGTCGGTCTCAAGGGCGTCGAGTTCATCGCGATCAACACGGATGCGCAAGCCCTGTTGATGAGCGACGCCGACGTCAAGCTCGACGTCGGCCGCGAACTCACCCGCGGCCTCGGCGCCGGGGCGAACCCGGCCGTCGGTCGTAAGGCGGCAGAGGACCACCGTGAGGAGATCGAGGAGGTCCTCAAGGGGGCCGACATGGTCTTCGTCACCGCAGGCGAAGGCGGCGGCACCGGCACCGGTGGCGCACCCGTCGTCGCCAACATCGCGCGCTCGCTCGGCGCCCTGACGATCGGTGTGGTCACCCGCCCGTTCACCTTCGAGGGCCGGCGCCGCGCCAATCAGGCGGAGGACGGCATCGCCGAGCTCCGCGAAGAGGTCGACACCCTCATCGTCATCCCCAACGACCGGCTGCTGTCCATCTCGGACCGCCAGGTCAGCGTGCTCGACGCCTTCAAGTCGGCCGACCAGGTCCTGCTCTCGGGTGTCCAGGGCATCACCGACCTCATCACCACGCCGGGCCTGATCAACCTGGACTTCGCCGACGTCAAGTCGGTCATGTCCGAGGCCGGTTCGGCGCTCATGGGCATCGGCTCCGCCCGCGGCGACGACCGCGCGGTGGCCGCCGCGGAGATGGCGATCTCCTCGCCGCTCCTGGAGGCGTCCATCGACGGCGCCCGCGGTGTGCTGCTCTCCATCTCCGGCGGCAGCGACCTCGGTCTCTTCGAGATCAACGAGGCCGCCCAGCTGGTGAGCGAGGCGGCCCACCCGGAGGCGAACATCATCTTCGGCGCGGTCATCGACGACGCCCTCGGCGACGAGGTGCGGGTCACCGTCATCGCGGCGGGCTTCGACGGCGGACAGCCGCCGGCCCGGCGGGAGAACGTCCTCGGCGCGAACAGCGCCAAGCGCGAGGAGCCGGCCCCGACGCCGGTCCGGTCCGCGCCCGAGCCGGTGCGCCAGTCGTCCGGCGGACTCGGGTCCGTGCCGCCGCGCGAGGAGCCGCCGGCCCAGGCCGAGCCGGCTCCGGTGTCGGGTGAGACCCACCTTCCGCCGGTCGTCTCGCCGCCGCACGTCCCGCCGGCCCGGCCCTACTCGGACTCCCAGGCCGAGGAGCTGGACGTACCGGACTTCTTGAAGTGATAGGTCCGCATGACGCAGTGAACCCGACGGTCTCTGTCTTTTCGCGGGGCGGCGCTCATTTCTCCTTCACCGACAGGTGGGGCGGAGTGAGCGCCGCCCCGTACGCGGAGCTCAACCTCGGCGGCGCGGTCGGCGACGACCCCGCCGCCGTGCTCGCCAACCGCGAGCGGGCCGCGCGCGCCCGGGGGCTCGACCCGGCGCGGGTCGTCTGGATGAACCAGGTCCACGGCCGGGACGTGGCCGTGGTCGACGGACCCTGGGGCGAGGCGGCGGAGATCCCCGCCGTGGACGCGCTGGTCACCGCGCGGCGCGGGCTCGCGCTCGCCGTGCTGACCGCCGACTGCACCCCCGTCCTGCTCGCCGACCCGGAGGCCGGCGTCGTCGCGGCGGCGCACGCCGGGCGGCCGGGGCTGGTCGCCGGGGTCGTGCCGGCCGCGGTCGAGGCCATGGTCCGGCTCGGCGCGGAGGTCTCCCGGATCACCGCCCGGACCGGGCCGGCCGTCTGCGGCCGGTGCTACGAGGTCCCGGCGGCGATGCGGGACGAGGTCGCCGCACGCGTGCCCGGCTCCTGGTCCGAGACCAGCTGGGGCACCCCCGCGGTGGACGTCACCGGCGGGGTGCACGCCCAGCTCGCCGGGCTCGGCGTCACCGACCGGCAGGCGTCGCCCTTCTGCACCCTGGAATCGGGCGACCACTTCTCGTACCGACGCGACCGCACCACCGGGCGGCTCGCCGGATATGTCTGGCTGGACTGATAGGGCATGACGGAACGCAAGGAACAACTCGCCGCGAATCTGGCGCGGGTGGAGGAGCGGATCGCTTCGGCCTGCGCCGCGGCCGGGCGCAAGCGGGAGGAGGTGACCCTGATCGTGGTCACCAAGACCTACCCCGCGAGCGATGTGCGGATTCTGCACGGACTCGGTGTGCGTCAGGTCGCGGAGAACCGTGACCAGGACGCCGCCCCCAAGGCTGCGGAATGCGCAGATCTGTCGCTCTCCTGGCACTTTGTCGGCCAGTTGCAGACCAACAAGGTCCGTTCCGTGGCCGGTTACGCCGATGTCGTGCAGTCCGTGGACCGTACGAAGCTGGTGGCCGCGCTCTCGACCGCCGCCGAGCGCCGCGAGCGCGAACTCGGCTGCCTCATCCAGGTCGCGCTCGACGCGGAGAGCGGCGAGCGGGGGTCCCGCGGAGGTGTCGCGCCCGACGGGATCGAGGAGTTGGCGGACGCGGTCGCCGCCGCGCCCGGGCTCCGGCTCGACGGACTGATGACCGTCGCGCCGCTCGCCGGCCCCTTCGCCGGGCGGCAACGGGCCGCGTTCGACCGGCTGATGGAATTCGCATCCCGGCTGCGCGGGAACCATCCGGCTGCGAACATGGTCTCTGCGGGGATGAGTGCGGACCTCGAGGACGCGATCGCGGCCGGAGCGACACATGTGCGCGTCGGTACTGCGGTACTCGGAGTCCGACCCGGGCTCGGGTAACGTCGCCAAGAAGTCGGACCACAGCAGAAAATATGGTCATTACCGCCCAGAGCGGGTAGGCCGGAGTGGATCGCGGGCACTTGGTGACAGATGCCGATCCACCACAGAGCGGAGGACTCAGAGCATGGCCGGCGCGATGCGCAAGATGGCGGTCTACCTCGGCCTCGTGGAGGACGATGGGTACGACGGCCCGGGGTTCGACCCCGACGACGAATTCGAACCCGAGCCGGAGCCCGAGCGCGACCGGCGCCGGCACCAGCCCGCGCATCAGGTGGAGCGGGACCGCGAGCGCGACGAACCGGTCCGCGCGGTCCAGCCGCCGGCGCAGCGGGAGCCGGTCCAGATCCCCGCGGAGCGTGAGCGACCCGCCCGGATCGCACCCGTGGCATCCATCACACCTGAACGTCCGAACATGGAGAAGAACGCACCGGTGATCATGCCCAAGGTCGTGTCCGAGCGCGAGCCCTACCGGATCACGACGCTGCACCCCAGGACGTACAACGAGGCCCGTACCATCGGGGAACACTTCCGTGAGGGCACTCCGGTGATCATGAATCTCACGGAGATGGACGATACGGACGCAAAGCGACTTGTCGACTTTGCCGCGGGACTCGTCTTCGGTCTCCATGGCAGCATTGAGCGAGTGACACAGAAGGTGTTCCTGTTGTCGCCTGCTAACGTCGATGTCACGGCGGAGGACAAGGCCCGCATCGCAGAGGGCGGATTCTTCAACCAGAGCTGAGAACACGACACCGGGAACAACCCGGCCGAGAGGCCGGTGCTACGAGAGCCAGGGGAGAGGGAAGCGCGAGAGATGGGCGTCGCACAAAGTGTTGTCTACATCGCGTTGATGTGTTTCCTCATCGTGCTGATCTTCCGGCTCGTCATGGACTACGTCTTCCAGTTCGCACGTTCATGGCAGCCGGGCAAGCCGATGGTGGTCGTCCTGGAGACGACCTACACGGTCACCGATCCACCGCTCAAGCTCCTGCGGCGGTTCATCCCGCCGCTGCGTCTCGGGGGCGTGGCACTCGACCTGTCCTTCTTCGTTCTGATGATCATCGTTTCCATCCTGATCAGCATCGTGGTCAGGCTGTGAGCGATACGGTCTTGCCGACTGCCGACGACTACGTAGAGGTGAAGAAGAGATGCCGCTGACTCCCGAGGATGTGCGGAACAAGCAGTTCACGACGGTCCGCCTCCGAGAGGGCTACGACGAGGACGAGGTCGATGCCTTCCTCGACGAGGTCGAGTCGGAGCTGACCCGCCTGCTCCGTGAGAACGAGGACCTGCGTGCCAAGCTGGCCGCCGCCACGCGTGCCGCTGCGCAGAACCAGCAGCAGGGTATGCGCAAGCCGCCGGAGCAGCAGGACCGGCCGGGTGCCCCGGTGCCCGCCGCCATATCGGGCCCGCCGGTCCAGCAGCAGCCCCCGCAGATGGGTCCCCCCAGCTGCCCGGTGGTGCTCCGCAGCTGCCCGCCGGTCCCAGCGGTCACGGCCCCCAGGGCCCGCACGGCCCCGGTCCGCAGGGCCCGCACGGTCCCGGCCCGATGCAGGGTGGTCCCATGGGCGGCCCGATGGGCGGTCCCATGGGCGGTCACAACCCGCAGCAGCAGATGCAGCAGATGCAGCCCCCGCCGCAGATGCAGCAGCAGGGCCCCGGTGGCGACAGCGCCGCCCGTGTCCTGTCCCTGGCCCAGCAGACCGCCGACCAGGCGATCGCGGAGGCCCGTTCCGAGGCCAACAAGATCGTCGGCGAGGCGCGCAGCCGCGCCGAGGGCCTGGAGCGGGACGCCCGCGCCAAGGCGGACGCGCTGGAGCGGGACGCGCAGGAGAAGCACCGCGTGGCGATGGGCTCGCTGGAGTCGGCCCGCGCGACGCTGGAGCGCAAGGTCGAGGACCTGCGGGGCTTCGAGCGCGAGTACCGGACGCGTCTGAAGTCCTACCTGGAGAGCCAGCTGCGTCAGCTGGAGACCCAGGCGGACGACTCGCTGGCTCCGCCGCGCACCCCGGCCGCCGCGTCGCTGCCGCCGTCGCCCTCGCTGGCTCCGGCCGGTGCGGGTGCCATGGGGCACACGATGGGCGGCAACCACGGCGGCCAGCAGATGGGCGGCGGCAACCCGTCCATGGGCGGTGGCCCGTCGTACGGCGGTCAGCAGCAGATGTCGCCGGCGATGACGCAGCCGATGGCGCCGGTGCGGCCGCAGGCGCCGCAGCCGATGCAGCAGGCGCCGTCGCCGATGCGTGGGTTTCTGATCGACGAGGACGACAACTGACGGGCTTTCGCGCGGTGAGCGCGTAGCCGTCGGCAGGCAAAGGGCCGGGCCCCGGGGTTTTCCCCGGGCCCGGCCCTTTTGCGTGTCCGCCGACGGGCGGGGCCGCCGCTGCGGGGGCTTGTTCCGCTCCCCGTCCCTTCCCGTAACCGGGGCTCCGCCCCGGACCCCGCGCCTCAAACGCCGGCGAGGCTGAAGATGGCGGCGGAGCCCCCGTGGGGGACAGCGAAGGGCCCGGCCGGAACGTCCGGCCGGGCCCCTCGGGTTACGGCTACGCCTTGCGGAGGTGGAACGTCAGGGACAGGCCCTCGTCCTCGAAGGGGGGGCCGTACGTGGTGTCCGGCTCGGACTCCGCGTAGTCCACGGCCAGCACCTCGTCCGCGATCAGCGTCGCGTGCTCGGTGAGGGCCTCCGTCGTCGCGGCGGACGTGGCGGTCCAGCGGACGGCGATGCGGTCCGCGACGTCCAGGCCGCTGTTCTTGCGGGCCTCCTGGATCAGGCGGATCGCGTCACGGGCCAGGCCCGCGCGCCGCAGCTCCGGGGTGATCTCCAGGTCAAGGGCGACCGTCGCGCCCGAGTCCGAGGCGACGGACCAGCCCTCGCGCGGGGTCTCCGTGATGATGACCTCGTCGGGGGAGAGGGTGACCGTCTCGCCGTCCACCTCCACCGACGCCGTGCCCTCGCGCAGGGCCAGCGACAGGGCCGCCGCGTCCGCGTTCGCGACCGCCTTGGCCACCGCCTGGACGCCCTTGCCGAAGCGCTTGCCGAGCGCCCGGAAGTTCGCCTTGGCCGTGGTGTCGACCAGCGAGCCGCCCACCTCGGACAGGGAGGCGAGCGAGGAGACGTTCAGCTCCTCCGTGATCTGGGCGCGCAGCTCCGCGGACAGGGCCTCGAAGCCCGAGGCCGCGACCAGCGCCCGGGACAGCGGCTGGCGGGTCTTGACGCCCGACTCCGCACGCGTGGCCCGGCCCAGCTCGACCAGGCGCCGTACCAGCGCCATCTGCGCCGAGAGCGCGGGGTCGATCGCCGCCGGGTCCGCCTTCGGCCAGGACGACAGGTGGACCGACTCCGGCGCGTCCGGGGTGACCGGCGCGACCAGGTCCTGCCAGACCCGCTCGGTGATGAACGGGGTCAGCGGGGCCATCAGCCGCGTGACGGTCTCCACCACCTCGTGCAGCGTGCGCAGCGCCGCCTTGTCGCCCTGCCAGAAGCGGCGCCGGGAGCGGCGCACGTACCAGTTGGACAGGTCGTCCACGAACGCGGAGAGCAGCTTGCCGGCGCGCTGGGTGTCGTAGCCCTCCAGCGCCTGCGTGACCTGGTCGACCAGCGTGTTCAGCTCGCCGAGCAGCCAGCGGTCCAGGACCGTGCGGTCGGCGGGCGCCGGGTCCGCGGCCGAGGGCGCCCAGCTCGACGTACGGGCGTACAGGGCCTGGAAGGCCACCGTGTTCCAGTACGTGAGGAGCGTCTTGCGGACGACCTCCTGGATCGTGCCGTGGCCCACGCGCCGGGCCGCCCAGGGGGAGCCGCCCGCCGCCATGAACCAGCGCACCGCGTCCGCGCCGTGCTGGTCCATGAGCGGGATCGGCTGGAGGATGTTGCCCAGGTGCTTGGACATCTTCCGGCCGTCCTCGGCGAGGATGTGGCCCAGGCAGACGACGTTCTCGTACGACGACTTGTCGAAGACCAGCGTGCCGACGGCCATCAGCGTGTAGAACCAGCCGCGGGTCTGGTCGATGGCCTCCGAGATGAACTGCGCCGGGTAGCGGCTCTCGAAGATCTCCTTGTTCTTGTACGGGTAGCCCCACTGTGCGAACGGCATCGAGCCCGAGTCGTACCAGGCGTCGATGACCTCGGGGACGCGGCGCGCCTCCAGGCCGCAGCCCTCGTGCGTACAGGCGAAGACGACGTCGTCGATGAACGGGCGGTGCGGGTCCAGGCCGGAGAGGTCCGTGCCGGACAGCTCGCCCAGCTCGGCGCGCGAGCCGACGCAGGTGAGGTGGCCCTCCTCGCAGCGCCAGATGGGCAGCGGGGTGCCCCAGTAGCGGTTGCGGGACAGCGCCCAGTCGACGTTGTTGGTCAGCCAGTCGCCGAAGCGGCCGTGCTTGACGGAGTCCGGGAACCAGTTGGTCTTCTCGTTCTCCTGGAGCAGCCGCTCCTTGACCGCCGTGGTGCGGATGTACCAGGACGGCTGCGCGTAGTACAGCAGCGCGGTGTGGCAGCGCCAGCAGTGCGGGTAGCTGTGCTCGTACGGGACGTGGCGGAAGAGCAGGCCGCGGTCCTTCAGGTCCTCGGTCAGCGCCTCGTCGGCCTTCTTGAAGAAGACCCCGCCGACCAGCGGCAGGTCCTCCTCGAAGGTGCCGTCGGGGCGGACCGGGTTGACCACCGGCAGGCCGTACGCCTTGCAGACCAGGAGGTCGTCGGCGCCGAAGGCGGGGGACTGGTGGACCAGACCCGTACCGTCCTCGGTCGTCACGTACTCGGCGTTGACGACGTAGTGCGCCTCGGCCGGGAAGTCGAGCAGCGCGAACGGGCGCTCGTACGTCCAGCGCTCCATCTCGCGGCCGGTGAACGACTGGCCGGTGAGCTCCCAGCCCTCGCCGAGCGCCTTCTCGACCAGCGGCTGCGCGACGACGAGCTTCTCCTCGCCGTTCGTCGCGACGACGTAGGTGACCTCGGGGTGCGCGGCGACGGCGGTGTTGGAGACCAGGGTCCACGGGGTCGTCGTCCAGACCAGGAGCGCCGCCTCGCCGGCCAGCGGGCCGGAGGTGAGCGGGAAGCGCACGAAGACCGAGGGGTCGACGACCGTCTCGTAGCCCTGCGCCAGCTCGTGGTCGGAGAGGCCGGTGCCGCAGCGCGGGCACCAGGGGGCGACGCGGTGGTCCTGGACCAGCAGGCCCTTGTTGAAGATCTCCTTCAGCGACCACCACACGGACTCGACGTACTCGGGGTCCATCGTGCGGTACGCGTCGTCCAGGTCGACCCAGTACCCCATGCGGGTCGTGAGTTCGGCGAAGGCGTCGGTGTGCCGGGTCACGGACTCGCGGCACCTGGCGTTGAACTCGGCGATGCCGTACGCCTCGATGTCCTTCTTGCCGTTGAAGCCCAGCTCCTTCTCGACCGCCAGCTCGACCGGCAGGCCGTGGCAGTCCCAGCCGGCCTTGCGGGCGACGTGGTAGCCCTGCATGGTCCGGAAGCGGGGGAAGACGTCCTTGAAGACGCGGGCCTCGATGTGGTGGGCGCCGGGCATGCCGTTGGCGGTCGGCGGGCCCTCGTAGAACACCCACTCGGGGCGGCCCTCGGACTGGTCGAGGCTCTTGTCGAAGACCTTGTTCTCGCGCCAGAAGTCGAGCACGGCGTGCTCAAGGGCGGGCAGGTCGACCTGGGCGGGCACCTGGCGGTACTGCGGCGATGTCATGTGCGGGCTTCCTCCGGCGGACGTCTTCCACTTCCGTCGGAGGGACGAGAACCGAGCCGGTCCCCGCGGTACCACCCTCCTTGGCCCCGGGCGTGCGCCCCGGGCCCCCTCATTGGGGTGCGATGCCGGTTCTACTGGCCCCTCGGGGGCTTTCTTCCGGCGGCTCCGGGGTGATCTTCACGACGCGCTCGCCCCCGGGCTCCCACCGTCCCCGGGTCGCTGCTGGCTGCGTACGACGCTACTCGTCCCATCCACGCCTCTCGCTGAGGCCAGTGTACGGGCCCCGGGGCACGGCGTCCGACCGGTTTACGGAGGGGCCGGGCGTGACCCGAATGGCCATACGGGCCGTACTCGGCCGGAGCGCGGCCCGGCGCGCGGCGGAAAGCCGGATTACCCCGCGGGGAGCTGGGCACAACGGATGCAGGCACACGGTGATCCGGACACGGGGAGGCGGGATGCGGCGGCGTGCCCCGTTGCCGCGGGCCGGGGGTCGACTTATCGTCCCAGCACGACTCGCGAGCAAGATCACAGCGTGTGAAGGGGCCGCGGCCATGGTGGAGAAGAAGGCGCCCGGCAAGGAGACCTCCGCCAAGAAGGCGGCGGCCAGGAAGACCGCGTCGAAGAAGACCGTGTCGAAGAAGACCACGCCGAAGAAGACCGGGGCCACCGCGGCCTCGGCGACCACGGGGGCGGCCGAGGCCGCCGATCAGACGGGAGCCCACACGGTGGTAGCCAAGAAGAGCGCGGCCGGTACCCGGACCGCGGGCGAGGACGCGGCACCCGTGCCGCCCGCCCGGGTCGCCACGGCGCCGGGAGACCTGGCCGTACGGCCGGGCGAGGACCCCTGGACGCCGGAGGAGGTCACCGCCGCACGGGACGGGCTGACCGGCGAGGCCACCCGCCTCCGCAACGAGCTGGAGGCGTCCGGTCTCGCGCTGGCCGGTCTGATGCGCGACTCCGGCGACGGGGCGGGCGACGACGAGGCCGACACCGGCACCAAGAACATCACCCGCGAGCACGAGATGCAGCTCGCCGCCAACGCCCAGGAGATGCTGGACCAGACCGAGCGCGCCCTGGCCCGTCTGGAGGCGGGCACGTACGGGCTGTGCGAGGTCTGCGGCAAGCCGATCGGCAAGGCGCGGATGCAGGCGTTCCCCCGGGCCACGCTGTGTGTCGAGGACAAACAGAAGCAGGAGCGACGCGGCTGATTCGCACGGGCGTGCCGTACCCTCGTCCTCAGTCGGGAACTAGGTTGAGGGACTCACGTTGGCAGAGGCGGAGCGCATCATCGGTACGCCGGACATCACCGGGGCTGAGGGAAGCGGAGAGACCGGGCCGGACGGCTCGGCCGCTTCCCCGGACCCGGTCGCGCCGGAGGCCCCGGACACCGGGGCCACCGCGGCGGACGCGGCCGTCGACCGCTCGTCGGCCACCCGCAGGCGCCGGGTCATCCTGCTGTTCTGCGTCGCCGTCGTCGCGTATCTGCTGGACCTCGGCAGCAAGATGCTCGTCGTGGCGAAGCTGGAGCACCAGGAGCCGGTCGAGCTCATCGGCGACTGGCTCAAGCTGGACGCCCTGCGCAACTCGGGGGCCGCGTTCGGCTTCGGCGAGGCGTTCACGATCATCTTCACGATCATCGCGGCGACCGTCATCGTGGTGATCGCGCGGCTGGCCCGCAAGCTGTACAGCCTGCCGTGGGCCATCGCCCTCGGCCTGCTGCTCGGCGGGGCCCTCGGGAACCTCACCGACCGCATCTTCCGCGCGCCGGGCGTCTTCGAGGGCGCGGTGGTGGACTTCATCGCCCCCGCCCACTTCGCCGTCTTCAACCTGGCCGACTCCGCGATCGTCTGCGGCGGCATCCTGATCGTGCTGCTCTCCTTCAAGGGCCTGGACCCCGACGGGACCGTGCACAAGGACTGAGGCACGCAAGGCATACTCGACTGGTGAGTACGCAACCCGAGGTCCGCACCCTGCCCGTCCCCGATGGCCTGGAGGGCGAGCGCGTCGACGCCGCCATCTCCCGGATGTTCGGCTTCTCCCGCACCAAGGCCGCCGACCTGGCCGCCGCAGGCAAGGTGCAGGTGGACGGCTCGGTCGTCGGGAAGTCCGAGCGGGTGCACGGCGGTGCCTGGCTCGAAGTGGAGATGCCGCAGGCGCCCGCGCCGGTGCAGATCGTCGCCGAGCCCGTCGAGGGCATGGAGATCGTCCACGACGACGACGACATCGTGGTGATCGTGAAGCCCGTCGGCGTCGCCGCCCACCCCAGCCCCGGCTGGACCGGCACCACCGTCATCGGCGGCCTCGCCGCCGCCGGGTACCGGATCTCGACCTCCGGCGCCGCCGAGCGCCAGGGCATCGTGCACCGGCTCGACGTCGGCACCTCCGGACTGATGGTCGTCGCCAAGTCCGAGCGCGCCTACACCCTGCTGAAGGCCCAGTTCCGCGACCGGGTCGTGGAGAAGAAGTACAACGCGCTGGTCCAGGGCCACCCGGACCCGATGAGCGGCACCATCGACGCCCCCATCGGCCGCCACCCGAACCACGACTACAAGTGGGCGGTCGTCGCGGACGGCAAGCCCTCGGTGACGCACTACGACCTCATCGAGGCGTACCGGGCGGCCAGCCTCCTCGACATCAAGCTGGAGACCGGGCGCACCCACCAGATCCGGGTGCACATGGCCGCCCACCGCCACCCCTGCGTCGGCGACCTCACCTACGGCGCCGACCCCACCATGGCCAAGCGCCTCGGCCTCACCCGGCAGTGGCTGCACGCGGTGAAGCTGGGCTTCGAGCACCCCGCCGACGGGAGCTGGGTCGAGTTCACCAGCACCTACCCCGACGACCTCCAGCAGGCGCTGGACCGCATCGCGGCGGAGAGCCAGTGAGCGCCGGGCGCCTCGCGTACACCACCCGGCCCGTCGCCGACGAGCAGGACCGCGCCGCCTGCTTCCAGGTGCGCAAGGAGGTCTTCGTCGGTGAGCAGAACGTGCCCGAGGAGCTGGAGTACGACGCCCACGACGCGGACGCGCTGCACGTCATAGCCATCGCCGCCGACGGCACCGCGCTCGGGACCGGCCGACTGCTGCACGGCCCCGCCGCCGCCTCGCACACCGGCGGGGACCCGGCCGTCGGCTCGCTCGGCCGGCTCGCGGTGAGCAAGGAGGCCCGGGGGCTCGGCGTCGGCGCCGCGCTCGTGCGGGCCATCGAGGACGCGGCCCGGAGCCACGGCCTCACCGCCGTCGACCTGCACGCCCAGACGCACGCCCTGGGCTTCTACGAGCGCCTCGGCTACGAGCCGTACGGCCCCGAGTTCATGGACGCGGGCATACCGCACCGGGCGATGCGCCGGACGATCTGACGCCCCGCCGCACCCCCTGACCCCGGGCGGCGGGGGGCGCATGGCAGGGTGAGGGGCATCGGCCGGGCGTGGGACCGGGCCCCGGCCGGAGCGCTTCGGAAGGCACCCCGTGGACCAGATGTCACTGCTGCTCCTGCTGCTGCTCGGGGCCGTGGTCACGGTCCCGCTGGGGGACCGGCTGAGGCTGCCGGCGCCGGTGCTGATGACGCTCTTCGGCGTCGTGCTCGCCTTCCTCAGCTTCGTGCCGAACGTGGACATCCCGCCGGAGATCATCCTCCCCGCGCTGCTGCCGCCGCTGCTCTACGCCTCGGTGCAGCGCACCTCCTGGCGGCAGTTCGCCGCGAACAAGCGGCCCATCTTCCTGCTGGCCGTCGCCCTGGTCTTCCTCACGACCGCCGCCGTCGCCGCGGTCGCCGACGCGATCGTGCCGGGGCTGCCGCTCGCCGCCGCCGTCGCCCTCGGCGCGCTCGTCGCCCCGCCCGACCCGGTCGCCGCGACCGCCGTCGCCGGGTCGGTCGGGCTGCCCCGGCGGCTCGTCTCCATCCTGGAGGGCGAGGGGCTGTTCAACGACGTCACCGCGATCGTGCTGTACCACGTAGCCATCGCGGCGGCCGTCAGCGGGACCTTCTCGTGGCCCGAGGCGTTCGGGCTGCTCGTGCTGTCCGCGGTGGTCGCCGTGGTAGTGGGCGTCGCGCTCGGCTGGCTCACCATCAAGCTGATGGGGCTGCTCGGCGACGCCACCCTCCAGGTCGGCCTGACCCTGCTGGTGCCGTTCGCCAGCTACGTGCTCGCCGAGGAGCTGATGGGCTCCGGTGTGCTCGCCGTCCTGATGACCGCGATGTTCCTCGCGGAGCACACCGCGGACGCCGACGACGTCCTCGGCCGGCTCACCGGACGCACCTTCTGGGACATCGTCGACACCCTCGTCACCGGGATCGCCTTCGGGCTCATCGGCCTCGAACTGCACAACGTGTTCGGCACGGCCGACGGGCGCCTCCTGGAGACGGCCGGCTGGGGCCTCGCGGTCGTCGCCGTCGTCGTCGGCGTACGGCTGCTGTATCTGCTGCCGGCCACCTGGCTCGCCAAGCGGCTGCACACCCGGCGGGACGTCAGCGAGGAGATCCCCACCAGCTGGCGGGAGACCGTGATCATGTGGTGGGCCGGGATGCGCGGGGTGGCCTCCGTCGCGCTGGCCCTGGCGATCCCGCTGGAGACGGACGACGGCCAGCCGTTCCCCGGTCGCGACGAGATCGTCTTCATCGCGTTCTCCGTGATCATGGTGACCCTGGTCTTCCAGGGGCTGACGCTGCCCTGGCTGGTGCGGAGGCTCGGGGTGCGCGCGGACACGGACGCCGAGGCGGCCCTGGAGAAGGACCTCGCGATCCGGGCGGCCAAGGCGGCCCGGCAGCGGCTCAAGGAGATCGAGGAGACCGAGGACTTCCCCGAGGAGGTCACCGAGCGGCTGCACCGGCTCGCCTACGACGTGGGGGCGCGGATCAGCCCGGAGATGGTCGACGACGAACGGCGCGACGCCTACGCCAAGCGCGTCGAGCGGTTCCAGGCGGTCAGCCGCATCCAGCGCGAGATGATGTCGGCCGCCCGCCACGCCGTCCTCGCCGCGCGCAGCGAACCCGGCTCGGACCCGGAGGTCGTGGACCGGGTGCTGCGGCAGCTGGACGTACGCAGCCTGCGCTGAGGGCGGTCAGCCCCGGCCGGTGCGCGGGGTCCGGTTCCAGCTGCTCGCGGTCTTCTCCTCCCTGCCGTTCAGGGTCATCGACGGCCAGGCGTCGCCGGGCGGGAGCGCCGCGGGGGCCGTCGCGACCCGCGGCAGCGCGTACGGGTGGTGGTCGCGCAGCCAGCCGATCAGCTGCTCCCGGACCGCGCAGCGCGCCGTCCAGATGTCGTCCGCGTCCTTCGCGGTCACCACCGCGCGCACCTGGATCGTCGTCGGGGTGGTGTCCGTGACCGCCAGGGACCAGTTCCGGCCGTCCCAGGCGGCGCACTCGCCGAGGATGTCCCGCAGCTTGTCGCGCATCGCCTCGATCGGCGCCGAGTGGTCCAGGTGGAAGAAGACCGAGCCGGTCATCTGCGCCCCGCCGCGCGACCAGTTCTCGAACGGCTTGCCCGTGAAGTACGAGACCGGCATCGTGATCCGCCGCTCGTCCCACGTACGCACCGCGAGGAAGGTCAGCGTGATCTCCTCGATCGTGCCCCACTCGCCGTCCACCACCACGGTGTCGCCGATGCGGACCATGTCGCCGAACGCGATCTGGAGACCGGCGAAGAGGTTGCCCAGCGTGGACTGGGCGGCGACACCGGCGACGATGCCGACGAGACCGGCCGAGGCCAGCATCGAGGTGCCCACCGCCTGCATCTCGGGGAACGTCAGCAGCATCGCCGCGACGGCCAGGATCGTCACGACGGCGATGACCACGCGCTGGATCAGCGTCACCTGCGTCCGCACCCGCCGCACCCGCGCCGGGTCCCGGTTGTGGGCCGCCGCGTACCGCGCGTACACGGAGTCCACGATCGCGATGGCGATCCGCACCACCAGCCAGGCCGAAGCGCCGATCAGCACGAGCGTCAGCAGCCGCCCGATGCCCACTCGGTGGTCCTGGACCGGGCCGAGCCCCGTCCTCGCGTACGTACCGCGCAGCAGCGCCGCGCACATGACCAGCTGGAACGGGATGCGACAGCGCCGCAGCAGGCCCCACAGCGGGGTCTCGTGGTGTCTGGCGTCGGCGCGCCTCAGCAGGAAGTCGAAGAACCAGCCCGCCGCCAGGGTGATCACCACCGAACCGCCGAGGACGATCAGCGGCCGCAGAACACTCTCCATGCTGTCGCTCTCCATCCCTTCGAACGCAACTGGCACCATGGGCGTCATGAACATCATGCTTTTCCACTCGATGTACGGTCTGCGCCCCGCCGTGCACGCCGCAGCCGACCGGCTGCGCGCCGCCGGGCACGAGGTGCGCGTGCCCGATCTGTTCGAGGGGCACACCTTTGATTCGGTGGAGGAAGCGGAGGCGTTCCGCGAGGAGACCGGTAAGGAGGAGCTGCTCAAGCGGGCCGTGCTCGCCGCCGCGCCCTACTCCGACCAGGGCCTCGTCTACGCCGGTTTCTCGCTCGGCGCCTCGGTCGCCCAGACGCTGGCGCTCGGCGACGAGAAGGCGCGCGGGCTGCTGCTCCTGCACGGCACCTCGGACATCGCCGAGAACGCCTCGGTGGACGAGCTGCCCGTGCAGCTGCACGTCGCCGACCCCGACCCGTACGAGACGGCGGACTGGCTGAACTCCTGGTACCTGGACATGCAGCGGACCGGGGCGGACGTGGAGGTCTACCGCTACCCGGGCGCCGGCCACCTCTTCACCGACCCGGAGCTGCCCGACTTCGACCGGGAGGCGGCGGAGCTGGCCTGGAAGGTCGCGATCGGGTTCCTCGCCACGCTGTGACGCGCGAAGGGCTCCGCGCGGCGGGCGCGCGGAGCCCTTCGAAGGGTGCGGATCAGCCCTTCAGCGCGGCGGTCATCGCCGTGTTGAAGTCCTCGACCGTCATCGGCGCGTTCTTGCCGTCGCTGCCGGTGATCTTCTTGCCGTCCATGACGAGGGTCGGCGTGCCGGTCACGTCGTCCTTGTTCTCGTCGAAGCTCTTGGACATCTTCAGGGCCCAGGCGTCGTACGTGCCGTCCTCGACGGCCTTCTGGAACGCCTTGTTCCCCTTGAGCTCCTTCACCGAGTCGGCGACCTTGATCAGGTAGCTGTCGTCCTTGAACTTGTCGTCCGCCTCGTCCGGGTGGAACTCCGCCGAGTACAGCGCGCTCTTGTACTCCAGGAAGGCGTCCGTGCTCACGTTCAGGGCGGCGCCGAGCGCGCTCAGGGCGTTCTTGGAGCCCTCGCCGCGGGTGCCGACGGACGGGTTGTCGCCGCCGAGGCTGTCGCCGTCGATGAACGAGGCGCCTATGTACTGGATCTTGTACTTGCCGTCCGCGACGTCCTTGGTGACGGTCGAGCCGACGGTCTGCTCGAACGAGGCGCAGATCGGGCAGCGGGAGTCCTCGTACAGCTTCAGGGTCTTCTTCGCGCTGTCCTTGCCGATGACGACGGTGGTGCCGTCCTTGCCCGAGGTGTTCTTGGGCGCGACGACCGTCTTCTCGTCCTTGAGGGAGTCCCAGTGGGACGGCTTGTTCAGCTGCATCACCGCGTAGCTGATGCCCGCGACGACGGCGAGACCGGCGACGACCGAGACGCCGACGACGACCTGCCGGCGGGCCCTGTCCTTCTTCGCCTGGCGCTCGCGCTCCGCGCGCAGCCGCTCGCGGGCGGCGGACTTGTTGGCCTGGCTGTTGCGCTTGCTCATGGTGGTGTTCTCCGTGGAGTGGGGGTCGTACGGTGCGGGGCTCGCGTGCTCAGAGGGCACAGGCCCCGAGCGGCGGACCCCTCCGTCCCACGGAGTGCACGAGGAGGAGCGCGCGGCCCGGCAGCAGCGGCCCGGACGCGGCCGGGCGGGCCCCGGTCCGCCGCGAGCGGCCCGCCGTGCGCACCACGGCCACCGCGATCAGCAGCGGCCGGAACGCCAGCAGCGCGCCCGCCCGGAGCAGCCCGGCGAGCGCCAGCTCCCCGCGGTGCAGCCAGGCGGCGGCGAGCAGCCCGACCGTGACATGGGCGGCCAGCAGCAGCCAGGGGACCAGCGGGCCGGGGGAGGCGAGCAGCGCGGCGGCGCCCTGGCCGCCCGCGGTCACCGAGGCGAGCGGGGTGCCGACGTCGGCGAGCTGGGCGGTGCCGGGCCCGAGGTCGCCGCCGCCGCACAGGACGTCGACGCCCACCGAGCGCAGGGGGCCCGCTATCGGGCCGCCCGCCGCCCCGTAGCAGAGGTGCTGGCCGGTGGTGAAGAAGGTGTCGGCGGCCAGCTCCAGGGGGACCAGCAGCCCGGCGATGGCCCCGAAGCCGCGCTGGCGGCCGGCCAGGGCGTATGCCGCCGCGAAGACGGCCCCGGCCAGCACGGCGACGGGGACCAGGGGCAGCGCGACCTGCGAGAGCAGGACGTGGGACGCGGCGGAGAGCGTCACGACGAGCGCTGTGAAAAGCGCCGCGCGTGCCGCTCTGAGCTGCGTCCCGGATATGTCCATCGCCCAGGAGTGTCGCATGCGAACCTGTAAGCGACCCCTAAAGGTTCCGTTTCGCGCCCTACAGCCCCGGGATGCGGCCGTTGCGGAACAGGTCCACGAAGATCTGGTGGTCCGCGCGGGCCCGGGCGCCGTAGCTGTGGGCGAAGTCCACGAGGAGGTCCCCGAAGCCCTCCTCGTCGGCCGCGATGGCGGCGTCGATCGCCCGCTCCGTGGAGAACGGCACCAGGGAGTGGCCGCTCTCGTCGTCCGCCGCCGAGTGCATCGTGGCCGTGGCCCGGCCGAGGTCGGCGACGAGCGCCGCGATCTCGTCGGGCTCGTCGATGTCGGACCAGTCCAGGTCCACCGCGTACGGCGACACCTCGGCGACGAGCTGGCCGGCCCCGTCCAGCTCGGTCCAGCCGAGCCACGGGTCGGCGTGGGCCTGGAGGGCGCGCTGCGAGATGACCGTCCGGTGGCCCTCGTGCTGGAAGTAGCCGCGTACGGCCGGGTCCGTGATGTGCCGGGAGACGGCCGGGGTCTGGGCCTGCTTGAGGTAGATCACGACGTCGTTCTCCAGGGCGTCGCTGTTGCCCTCCAGGAGGATGTTGTACGAGGGCAGGCCCGCCGAGCCGATGCCGATGCCGCGCCGGCCCACGACGTCCTTGACCCGGTAGGAGTCGGGCCGGGTCAGGCTCGACTCCGGCAGCGTCTCCAGATAGCCGTCGAACGCGGCCAGCACCTTGTACCGCGTGGCCGCGTCCAGGTCGATCGCGCCGCCGCCCTCGGCGAACCGGCGCTCGAAGTCGCGGATCTCGGTCATCGAGTCGAGCAGCGAGAACCGGGTCAGCGAGCGGGCGACGCGCAGCGCGCCCAGGAGGGGGCCTTCGGCGGTGTCGAGCGTGAACGGCGGGACCTCGTCGTTCTTGGCGCCCGTCGCCAGGGCGCGGATGCGCTCGCGGTAGGCCGCCGCGTAGATCCGTACCAGCTCGGTGATCTGCTCGTCGCCCAGCGCCTTCGCGTACCCGAGGAGGGCGACCGAGGCGGCGAAGCGCTTGAGGTCCCAGGTGAAGGGGCCCACGTACGCCTCGTCGAAGTCGTTCACGTTGAAGACGAGGCGGCCGTTGGCGTCCATGTAGGTGCCGAAGTTCTCCGCGTGCAGGTCGCCGTGGATCCAGACCCGGCCGGTGCGCTCGTCCAGATACGGGCCGCCGTGCCGCTCGTGCTCCAGGTCGTTGTAGAACAGGCAGGCCGTGCCGCGGTAGAACGCGAAGGCCGAGCCCGCCATCTTGCGGAACTTGACCCGGAAGGCGGCCGGATCGGCGGCCAACAGCTCCCCGAAGGCGGCGTCGAAGACCTCGAGAATCTGCTCCCCGCGCCGCTCCGCGCCGGTCTGCGTGTCCGACATCTGTGACTGCCTCCTGGTACCTGACCTGGCTGATGACGTGCATGACAAAAGGGACGGGTGGTCCCGCCCTTCCAACGCGCGACCGTATCGCGGAGTGCCCGTCGCCGCGCTCCTCGGAGACGTAGACTTCCACGCTGTCCCCCCAGACATCCCGAGACGTCACCCGTCCCGTCATCCACATTTCCCCGGAGGCACAGCGCCGTGACCAAGCCGCCCTTCACGCACCTTCACGTCCACACCCAGTACTCGCTCCTGGACGGTGCCGCGCGGCTCAAGGACATGTTCACCGCGTGCAACGACATGGGCATGACCCATATCGCGATGACGGACCACGGCAACCTGCACGGGGCGTACGACTTCTTCCACTCGGCGCAGAAGGCGGGCGTGACGCCGATCATCGGCATCGAGGCGTACGTCGCGCCCGAGTCGCGCAAGCACAAGCGGAAGATCCAGTGGGGGCAGCCGCACCAGAAGCGCGACGACGTCTCCGGTTCGGGTGGTTACACCCACAAGACGATCTGGGCGGCCAACAGGACGGGGCTGCACAACCTCTTCAAGCTGTCCTCCGACGCCTACGCCGAGGGCTGGCTCCAGAAGTGGCCGCGTATGGACAAGGAGACCATCTCCCAGTGGTCCGAGGGCCTGATCGCGTCCACCGGCTGCCCCTCCGGCGAGGTCCAGACGCGGCTGCGGCTCGGCCAGTTCGACGAGGCGCTCAAGGCGGCCTCCGACTACAAGGACATCTTCGGCGAGGGGCGCTACTTCCTGGAGCTGATGGACCACGGCATCGAGATCGAGCGCCGGGTCCGCGACGGGCTCCTGGAGATCGGCAAGAAGCTCGGCATCCCGCCGCTCGTGACGAACGACTCGCACTACACGTACGCCTCCGAGGCGACCGCGCACGACGCCCTGCTCTGCATCCAGACCGGCAAGAACCTCTCCGACCCGGACCGCTTCCGCTTCGACGGCACCGGCTACTACCTGAAGACCACGGACGAGATGTACGGCGTCGACTCCTCCGACGCCTGGCAGGAGGGGTGCGCCAACACCCTCCTGGTCGCCCAGCAGATCGACACCACCGGGATGTTCGAGAAGCGCGACCTCATGCCGAAGTTCGAGATCCCCGAGGGCTACACGGAGATCACCTGGTTCCAGGAGGAGGTCCGGACGGGGATGAACCGCCGTTTCCCGAACGGCGTCCCGGAGGACCGGCAGAAGCAGGTCGAGTACGAGATGGACATCATCATCCAGATGGGGTTCCCGGGGTACTTCCTGGTCGTCGCCGACTTCATCATGTGGGCCAAGAACAACGGCATCGCGGTCGGCCCGGGACGAGGCTCCGCGGCCGGCTCGATCGTCTCGTACGCACTCGGCATCACCGACCTCGACCCGATCGAGCACGGGCTGATCTTCGAGCGGTTCCTCAACCCCGAGCGCGTCTCCATGCCCGACGTCGACATCGACTTCGACGAGCGCAGGCGCGTCGAGGTCATCCGGTACGTGACGGAGAAGTACGGCGCCGACAAGGTCGCCATGATCGGCACCTACGGCAAGATCAAGGCCAAGAACGCGATCAAGGACTCCGCCCGCGTCCTCGGCTACCCGTACGCCATGGGCGACCGGCTCACCAAGGCCATGCCCGCCGACGTCCTCGGCAAGGGCATCGACCTCAACGGCATCACCGACCCCAGCCACCCGCGCTACAGCGAGGCGGGCGAGATCCGGGGGATGTACGAGAACGAGCCGGACGTCAAGAAGGTCATCGACACCGCCAAGGGCGTCGAGGGCCTGGTCCGGCAGATGGGCGTGCACGCCGCCGGCGTCATCATGTCCAGCGAGCCGATCGTGGACCACGCCCCGGTCTGGGTGCGGCACACCGACGGCGTCACCATCACGCAGTGGGACTACCCGCAGTGCGAATCGCTCGGCCTCCTCAAGATGGACTTCCTGGGGCTGCGCAACCTGACGATCATGGACGACGCCATCAAGATGGTGAAGTCCAACAAGGGCATCGACCTGGAGATGCTCGCCCTCCCGCTCGACGACCCCAAGACCTACGAGCTGCTGTGCCGCGGTGACACGCTCGGCGTGTTCCAGTTCGACGGCGGGCCGATGCGTTCGCTGCTGCGCCAGATGCAGCCCGACAACTTCGAGGACATTTCCGCCGTCTCGGCCCTCTACCGGCCGGGCCCGATGGGCATGAACTCGCACACGAACTACGCCGAGCGCAAGAACGGCCGCCAGGAGATCACCCCGATCCACCCCGAGCTGGAGGAGCCGCTCAAGGAGGTCCTGGGCCTCACCTACGGCCTGATCGTGTACCAGGAGCAGGTGCAGAAGGCCGCCCAGATCGTCGCCGGGTACTCGCTCGGCGAGGCCGACATCCTGCGCCGCGTGATGGGCAAGAAGAAGCCCGAGGAGCTGGCGAAGAACTTCGTCCTCTTCGAGGCCGGCGCCAAGAAGAAGGGGTTCTCGGACGCGGCGATCAAGGCGCTCTGGGACGTCCTGGTCCCCTTCGCCGGGTACGCGTTCAACAAGGCGCACTCCTCCGCGTACGGGCTCGTCACCTACTGGACCGCGTACCTCAAGGCGAACTACCCCGCCGAGTACATGGCCGCCCTGCTGACCTCGGTCAAGGACGACAAGGACAAGTCCGCGGTCTACCTCAACGAGTGCCGGCGCATGGGCATCAAGGTGCTCCCGCCGAACGTCAACGAGTCGGAGTCCAACTTCGCCGCCCAGGGTGACGACGTGATCCTCTTCGGGCTCACGGCCGTCCGCAACGTCGGCCAGAACGTCGTGGACTCGATCATCCGGTGCCGCAAGGCCAAGGGGAAGTACAGCACCTTCCCCGACTTCCTGGACAAGGTCGAGGCCGTCGTCTGCAACAAGCGGACCGTGGAATCCCTCATCAAGGCCGGCGCCTTCGACGAGATGGGCCACACCCGCAAGGGGCTCGTCGCCCACCACGAGCCCATGATCGACAACGTGGTGCAGGTCAAGCGCAAGGAGGCCGAGGGGCAGTTCGACCTCTTCGGCGGCGGCGAGGAGGACAGCGACGAGCCGGGCTTCGGGCTCGACGTGGAGTTCTCCGACGTCGAGTGGGAGAAGTCCTATCTGCTGGCCCAGGAGCGCGAGATGCTCGGGCTGTACGTCTCCGACCACCCGCTGTTCGGCCTGGAGCACGTCCTGTCCGACAAGTCGGACGCGGCGATCTCGCAGCTCACCGGCGGTGAGCACGCCGACGGCGCGATCGTCACGGTGGGCGGCATCATCTCCGGCCTCCAGCGCAAGATGACCAAGCAGGGCAACGCCTGGGCCATCGCCACCGTGGAGGACCTGGCGGGCTCCATCGAGTGCATGTTCTTCCCCGCGACCTATCAGCTGGTCTCCACCCAGCTCGTCGAGGACACCGTCGTCTTCGTCAAGGGGCGCCTCGACAAGCGCGAGGACGTGCCGCGCCTGGTCGCGATGGAGATGCAGGTCCCCGACCTCTCCTCGGCCGGCACCAACGCACCGGTCGTCCTGACCATCCCCACGGTCCGGGTCACCCCGCCGATGGTCAGCCGGCTCGGCGAGGTGCTGAACAGCCACCGGGGCGACACCGAGGTACGCATCCGGCTCCAGGGCCCCCGCAAGACCACGGTGCTCCGGCTCGACCGGCACCGGGTGAAGCCGGACCCGGCGCTCTTCGGCGACCTGAAGGTGCTGCTCGGCCCGTCCTGCCTGGCGGGCTGAACTCCCCTACGCGTACGAGAGGGGCGGCTCCGCTTGCGCGGGGTCGCCCCTCTCGGTGTGCCTGCCTTACCGGGAGTCCGGTCAGTTGTGGCCGAAGCGCCGCTGATGCTTGCGCGCAACATCGGCAGGGCTGCCCTGAGCCTGCGACTCCATCGGGCTCCGCGCCTCGGTGGCCGTCGCGCGTGCCTCCTGAGCACCGCGCTCCGCCTGCGAAGCGCGGTCCTGCTGGCTGCCCTGCTTGCGGTTCTTGTTCTTGGCCATGGTGTTCCTCCTATAAGGACTCTCGGGGCCAGGACCACCGTCAGATTCACATAATCGGATAAACATCGCATGTCGGATCATTACCGTGCGTAGTGACGGGGTATGATGCGCGCTTTTCGTGATCCGCCACGCCGATGATCGAGTTCCGGCCGTTAACCCCGGTGCGGTCGGGCAGACTCGAAGGAACCCTGAGAAAACCCGATCCCGAATGCCTGGAAGAGGGTGGAACGCGTGGACCGTTGCGTCGTCCTGGTGGACGCCGGCTATCTGCTGGGCGCAGCCGCGAGTCTGCTGGCAGGAGAGCCCGCCCGGTCCCGCATCACCGTCGACCACGCGGCCCTCATCCAGCAGCTGCGCGAACGCGCCGAGGCCGACACCGCACAGCCGCTGCTGCGGATCTACTGGTTCGACGGCGCCCCCGACCGCGTCCCGCAGCCCGAGCACCGCAGGCTGCGCGTGATGCCCCGGGTCACCGTTCGGCTGGGCGCCCTCACCCGCAGTGACGGACGCTGGGCGCAGAAGGGCGTCGACGCCGCGATGCACGCCGAGCTGACCGAGCTCGCCCGCAACCGCGCCTGCTCCGACGTGGTCCTGGTGACCGGCGACGGCGACCTGCTCCCCGGCCTGATGTCCGCCAAGGAGCACGGCGTCGCCGTCCACCTCTGGGCCGTCCAGGCCGCCGACGGCGACTACAACCAGTCCGAGGACCTGGTCGCCGAGGCCGACGAGCGCCGCGTCCTCGACCGGGCCTGGATCACCCAGGCCGTCCGCGCCAAGGAGACCGGCGGCCCCTGCGCCCCGCCGCCCGCCCCGCGCCCCGAGATCGCCGCGATCCTCTCCGCCCCGCTGCCGGAGTCGGCCATCGCCGCCTCCGCCGAGCGGGCGTCCAGGGCTGCCGCGCAGGCCGACGCGGCCCGCGACGACGAGGAGGCGGCCCCCCGGCCCGGTGACGCCCCCGCCCCGCCCGCGCACGGGCACGGGCACGGGCACGGCGCCAGGGGAGTGCCCACCCCGAAGGACCTCGCCGGCACCCTGCGCGGGCCCGCCGGACCGGCCGAGCGGCAGCCCGCCCCGCAGCCCGCGGCGACCCTGCGCTGGTCCTCGGACCGGGGCTGGGTGGAGCGCGGCGGCCCGCTGGGCGAACCCCCGGAGACCGCGTCCCTGCCGACGCTCGCCCAGCTCACCAGCGCCGAACAGCGGTGGGCCGACCGCGAGGAGGACATCACCACGGTCGGCGGCGACCCCTTCGAGGTGGGCCAGGTCTTCGCCCGGCGCTGGATGGAACGGCTGCCGGAGACCGGCCACCTGCAGAAGCTCTCCGCGCTCTACCCGCGCATCCCGCACCGCATCGACGGCGAACTCCTGCGGTACGCGGCCCGCTTCGGCCTCCTCGCCCACAAGGACGACCAGATCGACGAGCACGACCGGTACGCGATCCGGGCGGGCTTCTGGCGCGAGATCGACGTACGGGCCGCCGCCGACCACGCCCCGGCGGCCGAGCGGGCCGCGGAGAAGGCCGGGAAATCCGGGCCCGGTGGAGACTGAGTCCACATCGGCCCGAGGGCCGCTCGACCCGGCCGCCGTCGGTGGCGTCGATGTCCGATCGGTGCGGCCCCGGGCGTAATGCCGGTCCCCGGACCCCGTACCCTCGTACCTCGTGAGTACGGGGACAGTACAGGCGCCGACGGCGAGCGGCACCGTGTGCGCGGTGCGCGATCTGGTGAAGACCTATCCCCCGGCCCGGGGCCGCCGCGGCACGCCCGCGACCCCCGAAGTACGCGCCACCGACGGCATCAGCCTCGACGTCCGGCGCGGTGAGATCTTCGGACTGCTCGGGCCCAACGGAGCCGGCAAGTCCACCCTCGTACGCCAGCTCACCGGGCTGATGCGGCCCGACTCCGGCAGCGTCGACGTCCTCGGCCACGACCTCGTGCGCCACCCCGAGCGGGCCTCCCGGCTGATCGGCTACCTCGGGCAGGAGTCCACCGCCCTGGACGAGCTGACCGTCGCCCTCGCCGCCGAGACCACCGGGCGGCTGCGCGGGCTCCCCGTGCGCGAGGCACGGGCCGAGCGCGACGCCGTCCTGGACGAGCTGGGCCTCACCGACCTCGCGGCCCGGCCGCTGAAGAAGCTCTCCGGCGGCCAGCGGCGCCTCGCCTGCTTCGCCGCCGCGCTCGTCGGGGAGCGCCCCGTGCTCGTCCTGGACGAGCCCACAACGGGCATGGACCCGGTGGCCCGGCGCGCCGTCTGGGCCGCCGTCGACCGCCGGCGCGCCGAGCGCGGCGCCACGGTCCTGCTCGTCACGCACAACGTCATCGAGGCGGAGACCGTCCTCGACCGGGTGGCCGTCATCGAGCGCGGCAAGGTCATCGCCTGCGACACCCCCGCCGGGCTCAAGGAGCGCGTCGCCGGGGAGGTGCGGGTCGAGCTGATGTGGCGGGAGCGCGCCCCGCTGGACATCCCCGAGGTCGCGGCCCTGCGCGCGTGCGCCCAGGAGTCCGGGCGGCGCTGGGCGCTGCGGCTCGCGCCCGACGAGGCGCGGGCGGCGGTGGCCGCGGTGACCGGGGGCGCGGCCTTCGCGCAGCTCGACGACTTCAGCCTGGCGACGCCGAGCCTGGAGGACGTCTACCTCGCGCTCGGCGGCGGCGCGACCAAGGGACTGGTGAAGGCATGAGCGGAATCGGTGCGGTGGCCGGGGCGGCCGCGACGCTCGCCCCCCGGGCCCGGCTGTTCCCCTCTCTCGCGGCCGTCTACCGCGCCCAGCTCTCCCGGGCCCGGGTGGCCCGCATCCCGCTGCTGTTCGTGGCGACCTTCCAGTCCGTCGGGATCATGATCCTCATGCGCGGGGTGGTGGACGGCGGCTCCGAGGCGCGGGCCGTCGTCGCCGGGTCCAGCGTCCTGGTCGTCGCCTTCGTCGCGCTGAACCTGCTGGCCCAGTACTTCGGGCAGCTCCGGGCGGGCGGCGGGCTCGACCACTACGCCACCCTGCCCGTGCCGCCCGCCGCCGTCGTGCTCGGCGCGGCGGGGGCGTACGCCTCCTTCACCGTCCCCGGCACCGTCGTCACCGCGGTGACCGGCAGCGTGCTGTTCGGGCTGCCGATGGCGCATCTGTGGGTGCTCGTGGCCGTCGTGCCGCTGTCCGGGGCGGCGCTCTCGGGCCTCGGCGCCGCGCTGGGGCTGCTCGCGCCGCGCCAGGAGCTGGCCACGCTGCTCGGGCAGCTCGGCATGTCCGCCGCGCTCCTGCTGGGCGTCCTGCCGGCCGACCGGCTGCCGGAGCCGGTGGACTGGGCGCGCGATCTGCTGCCGTCGACGTACGGGGTGGAGGCGCTGGCCCGGTCCTTCGGCGCCCACCCCGACTGGGCGGTCGTCGCGCTCGACCTCGCGGTCTGCGCCGTCGTCGGTGTCGTCTCGCTCGCCGTCGCCACCTGGGCGTACCGCAGGGCGGCGGTCCGGTGAGGCGCGGCTCGCGGGCGCCTGGCACGATGGCACGGTGACCGCACCTCTGACGCCGCCGAACCGGCCCTCGCCCGACGACCACCACGACTGGCAGAAGCCGGGCGGTCCCGCCGCTGTGTACGGCTCCCACCCGGCGCCCTCGCCGGTGGTGGACCGGGAGGAGCTGCGCGCCGATCTGCGGCGGGCGGGTGTCGTCGCGGCCGTGGTGACCGTCGCGGGCGTCCTGATGGGGCTGCTGTGGCTGTGGCTGGCGCCCCGGGTGCCGCTGATCTCCGACAACACCGCGGTGTTCCTCAACGACAGCGAGGGCGAGGAGGCGATCGGGGCCGACGGCACGTTCGCCCTGCTCGGGCTGGCGTTCGGGGCGGTCTCGGCGGGTCTCGTCTTCTGGTTCCACCGGCGCGGCGGGATCTGGCTGACGGTGGGGCTCGCGGTGGGCAGCGTGCTCGGGTCGCTGCTGGCGTGGCAGCTCGGGACGCGGCTCGGGCCGACGTCGGATGTGGTCGCGCATGCGCGGGAGGTCGGCAAGGGGGTTGTGTTCGACGCGCCGTTGGAGATGCACGCGCATGGAGTGCTGTTGGCTTGGGGGCTGGCGGCGATGGTGGTGCATCTGGCGTTGACGGCGGCTTGGGGGCCGCGGGATTTTGAGGGGGAGTGGGGGTCCTACGGGGGTGGGGGCCCGGCGCACCAGGGGCGCCTTCGGCGCCGTCGTCCGGGCCCGGCGGAGCGTAGGGCCGCTGCGCGGGGCTTTCCCCTACCCGCCCCTTCCCGAAACCGGGGCTCCGCCCCGGACCCCGCGCCTCAAACGCCGGCGGGGCTTGATTTCCGCGGCGGGGGTGGGTTTCGGGGCTCCGCCCGGGCCCCGCGCCTCAAGCGCCGGCGGGGCTGGGTTGTACCTCAACCTCGGCCGATGTCCGCGAATACCGCGTCCGTCAGGGCCGCCAGGTCCTCCGGGGACAGTTCCACCTCCAGGCCCCGGCGGCCCGCCGAGACGCAGATCGTGGGGTGGGTGCGGGCCGACGCGTCCAGGACCGTGGGGAGGCGTTTGCGTTGGCCCAGGGGGGAGATGCCGCCCCGGACGTAGCCCGTGGTGCGTTCCGCCGCGGCCGGGTCCGCCATCGTGGCGCGTTTGCCGCCCGCCGCCGCGGCCAGGGCCTTCAGGTCCAGGCTCCCGGCGACCGGGACGACCGCCACCGTCAGGCGGCCGTCCACGTCGGCCACCAGGGTCTTGAAGACGCGGTCGGGGGAGACGCCCAGGGCCTGGGCCGCCTCCTCGCCGTACGAGGGCGACGCCGGGTCGTGCTCGTACGCGTGGACCGTGAACGCCGTGCCCGCCGCCGTCAGGGCGACCGTGGCGGGGGTGCCGCCGGACGGGGACTTCTTCTGCTTCTTGGCCATGGCCTCAGTTGGGGTGCGTCGGGGCGACGGTCAGGTCCACCGCCGGGAGGGACGGCAGGTGCCGGATGACCGCCGTCTCCGCGCGGAGGATGCGCAGCTCCTCGCGGAGGCGGGTCGCGGTGTCCGGGGCCTGGAGGAGCCGCTGCTTGGCGGGGACGTCCAGGACCACCGTCGAGGCGACCAGGTAGGAGACGACCGACGGGTCGTCCGGCAGGTCCGCCCCCGTGGTGAGGGAGCGCTCGCTCGCGCCCGCCAGGCGCTTCTGGTAGCCGCGGAAGGCCCGCAGGACGCCCTCGGCGAGCGGGTCCGCCTCGTCGCCCGGGTCCTCCTCCAGCTCCTCCAGCTCGGCCGTGAGGAAGGGGCCGGTGGCGTCCACGGACAGGAGCCGGACCCGGGTGGTGCCGGTGGCCAGGACCTCGTAGCTGCCGTCCGCGCGCTCCCGGATGGTCGCGGCGTCGGCGACGCAGCCCACCCGGTGCAGCGACTGGAGCGGATCGGGTCCGAAGCCGTCGGCCGGGCCGCGTTCGACGGGCTTGCGGACCGCCTCCGGCATGCCGAGACCCGTCACGGCGGTCTCCCGGCCGTCCCGGATGGCGACCACGGCGAACCGGCGCGGTTCGTCCTCGTCGATGGTGAGGAGCTCACGCATCATGGCGCGATATCGCTCCTCGAAGACGTTGAGGGGCAGCACGAGGCCCGGGAACAGCACCGCGTTCAGCGGAAACAGAGGCAGGCGAGCGGTGGTCACAGCGGTCAAGCGTAATGGCCGCGCGCCCGCCCTCGTCCGGAGCCTTGCTTCAGCGGGGTCGCGGAGGCCACCCGGAGCCGTGCGCTGTCCCGCGCGTCCAGGAACCGGCCCAGCGGATCGCCGGACACCGAAGCCCACGGGAACGAGGACGCGTGCGGGCCGATCCGGCCGAACTGCTCCAGCGCCTCCGCCCACCGGCCCCGTACCACCAGGACGTACGCGAGCAGATTGCGGACCTCGGCCGGCCACGGGTCGCCCGGGGCGAAGGAGGCCGACAGCGAGATGGCCAGATCCGCCGCCGCGTCGATCCGCTCCTGCTGCACCGAGGTCGACCGGGCGTCCCAGGGACCCTCCGTCAGCATCGCGAACGCCGCGCGCAGCGGCAGCGCCTGCACCAGGGAGCTGGGCACCGAGTCCTCGGCGGCCCGCTCGGCGAAGTCGAAGCACTCGCGGTGCGAGCCGTACCAGGCGGCCGACAGGTACTGGAGGGCGGCCACATGGCAGCCGTAGTGGTGCGTGGAGCGCTGGAGGGCTTCCCCCCACAGCGCCTCGAACGTGGTGTGCGTGGCCTGCGTGCCCCGGGCGTGGTCCAGGGCGAGGCGCCAGGGCACCGGGTCGCGCGGATCACCGGCCGCGGCCGCCGTGATCAGCGGCCCCAGCTCGCGCAGCTGCTCCGCGCGCGCCGGGGACTCCCAGGCGCGGTCGACCGCGAGCTGGGCCTTGACGAGCAGCGCGTCCGGATCGTGCGGCGCGGCGGCCAGCCAGTCCGCGAGCCAGCCGTCCCGGTTGCGGGCGAACGCGACGAGCCGTCTCAGATAGCGGTCCCGGCTCTCCCACTCGGCCGCGTCCCGGGTGGTCGCCAGGAGCTTCGCGGCCGGTTCGTACTCCCCGGCCGCGGCGGCCACCAGCGCCGGGGACAGCCGTTCGTCGGGGGCGTCGAGCAGCACCGCGTGGTCCGCGGGCAGCCCGGTGGAGAGCACCGGGGTGTGCCGGATCACGCGCGCGGTTCGGAGCAGAGCGCGGAGGAAAGGCATGGTGCAGACCATTCAAAAGCGCAGGTGGAGGCGGGCGCCAGGGGGTGCGCTGTGAAGCATTTGTGCCGAGCGGATGGGTTGCCCGGTGGCCGGTCAAGGTGCGGTAAAGGAATCCGGGGTTTCTGGCTGGTTCTCGTGGGTGGTGGGCAGAAGGTCCGTGGTCTGCCCGGCGGCGACAGGGGCCCGCGCGGCCCGCCGCCCCGGGGCGGGAGGCCCGCGTCCGGCGCCCGGCAGTCAGCCCCGGCGCAGCAGCCGGGAGGCGCCCGCCGCGACCGTGGTGGCCAGTATCCACCCCACCAGGACCAGCCCGGCCGCCATCCACTGCCAGCCGCCCTCCAGCCGCCAGTAGCCCTGCTGGCCGAGATCGATCACCGGGACCAGCAGATCCAGCGCGTACAGCGCCGCGTTCCACTGCGGATGCTCCGCGCCCTTGATCGAGGCCGGGTCGTACCGCGAGAACGCCAGCGTGCCCGCCGCCCACAGCACCGCCATCCACACCGCGGCCCGGCCCGGCCGGTACCCGTACGCCACCGTCCAGTCCTGGAGGTAGCCCCACAGCTTCCCGGCCGGCGGCAGGGTCTCGCGGCGGCGGCGCTGCTTGGCGAGCAGCACCTCCCGCGCGTCCGCGTCCTCGCCGCAGCTGCGGAGCACCGCCGCCAGCCGCTCGTACGGCTCCGGCACGTACTCCGGGGTCGCCGCAGCCACCCACTCCAGGCGCCGGGAGAGCGGGAAGTGCCCGTACGGGACGAGGTTCTCGTACACGAAGCCGCCCATCGCGAGCCCGCCCGGGCCCGGCCAGCTCGTGGAGACGTCGATCAGCGTGACGACCTTCGCGCCGTTGAGCACCACCCGGCCGCGCACCGGCCGCTCCGGGTTGAACCGCAGCTCCGGGGTGACCGTCCGGCGCAGCGACAGCTCCTCGTGCGTGTCCAGCACGAATACCGCCTTGTGCAGGTCCACCGCGTCACCGAACCTGCCGTCGTCCAGCCGCACCCCGCCCCGGCAGCGGAACACCTGCGAGCGGGTGCCGTGCGCCGGGGTCGGCGAGGTGGCGATGCCGTACGGGGGAGTGGTGCCCTGGTTCCCCGTGTCGATGCTGACCCACGCCTCGCTCATGTACAGCGTGCGCTCGACGCTGAGCTGCGGGGCGTTCAGCGCGCGGCGGCCCCGGGCCGCGCGCAGCCGGCTGCCGCGCAGGCTCAGCGAACCGCCCACCTTCGCCCCGCGCAGACTCAGCTCGCCCAGCATGTCGGCCATCTCGGCCTGGAGGTCCTGGGCGACCGCGAGCCCGTCCCCGAGCAGCGCCCGCCCCTGCCGGTCCGGGCCGACCTCGATCTGGTTGACCAGCAGATCCGTGCCGATCTGGGCGTCCGTGAGCCGGATGCCGCGCTCCACCCGGCAGCGCGGCAGATGCAGATCGCCCTCGGTGCGCAGCCGGGCCGCCTCGAAGCGGGGCACCGCGCACCCCACCAGGCGCAGGGTCGTGAAGTGGCACTCCGGGAACGCCACCTCCTCGTCGAACCGGCAGCCGGTCAGCTCCACGTACGGATCGACACGCCCGCCCGCCAGGTCCAGCTTCCCCGTGATCCGTACGCCCCAGAGCTTCAGCGCCGTCACCCGGCCCGGCCGGGCCGCCGGTCCGCTCAGCAGCAGCCGGGCGACGACCCGGGCCGCCACACTGCGCTCGGGGCCCCACTCGTGCGGGGCGAACGGATCGTCGAGGGCCCGGTCGCGGGCCCGGAGGTCGTAGGTCGTGCCGTTCCGGAAGGACTGCCACATGCCCAGCTCCGCCGCGCTGAGGCCGTCCGGGAGATCATCGTCGTGCCGCTCCGTCACCGGTGCCCCTTTCGTTCGGAGGCGTGATCCCGTTATTCCCTCTGAGTGACGGAATGAACGCACATAGTCAGCCGTCACAGCACCGGCATGTATCAGCCAGTGATACGGCCGTCCGGCCGCGCGCGGCGGTCTGCGAGAATTGCGGTGTGATCTCTCGAATCGATCTGCGCGGCGATGCCCTCCCCGAGGGCGGCGCCCTGCGCGACCTGCTGCCCCGTGCCGAGTTCGACGTGGAAGCCGCCCTGGAGACGGTGCGGCCCATCTGCGAGGACGTACGCCATCGTGGCTCGGCGGCAGTGATCGACTGGGGGGAGAAGTTCGACGGCGTCCGGCTGGAATCGGTCCGGGTGCCCGCCGCCGCCCTCGCCCGGGCGCTGGACGAGCTCGACCCGGCCGTCCGCGCCGCCCTCGACGAGTCCATCCGCCGCGCCCGCCTCGTCCACCGCGCCCAGCGCCGCACCACGCACACCACCCAGGTCGTCCCCGGCGGCACGGTCACCGAGAAGTGGGTGCCCGTCGACCGCGTCGGGCTCTACGTGCCGGGCGGCCGCGCGGTCTACCCGTCCTCCGTCGTGATGAACGTCGTCCCGGCCCAGGAGGCGGGCGTCCCCGGCCTCGCCGTCGCCTCGCCGCCCCAGCGCGAGTTCGGCGGACTGCCGCACCCGACGATCCTGGCCGCCTGCGCCCTCCTCGGCGTGGACGAGGTCTACGCCGCCGGCGGCGCCCAGGCCGTCGCGATGTTCGCGTACGGCACCGACGACTGCCTGCCCGTCGACCTGGTCACCGGCCCCGGCAACATCTACGTCGCCGCGGCCAAGCGCCTCCTCAAGGGCCGCATCGGCATCGACGCCGAGGCCGGACCCACCGAGATCGCCATCCTGGCCGACGCCACCGCCGACCCGGTGCACGTCGCCGCCGACCTGATCAGCCAGGCCGAGCACGACCCGATGGCCGCCGCCGTCCTCGTCACCGACTCCGAGGAGCTGGCCGCCGCCACCGAGGCCGAGCTGGTCACCCAGGTCGCCGCGACCAAGCACGTCGAGGAGCGCATCGAGCCCGCCCTGGCCGGCCGGCAGTCCGCGATCGTCCTCGTCAACGACCTGGAGGACGGCCTCACCGTCGTCAACGCGTACGCCGCCGAGCACCTGGAGATCCAGACCGCCGACGCCGCCGCGCTCGCCGACCGCGTCCGCAACGCCGGAGCGGTCTTCGTCGGCCCCTGGTCGCCCGTCTCGCTCGGCGACTACTGCGCCGGCTCCAACCACGTCCTGCCCACCGGCGGCTGCGCCTGCCACTCCTCGGGCCTGTCCGTGCAGTCCTTCCTGCGCGGCATCCACATCGTCGACTACACGCGCGACGCGCTCGCCGAGGTCACCCACCACGTAGTGGCCCTCGCCGAGGCGGAGGACCTCCCCGCCCACGGCGCCGCGCTCAAGGCCAGGTTCGGGTGGAAGGTTCCCCAGCAGTGACGAAGAACAACGCGGGCGGTCCCACGGCCAACCCCTGGGACGCCCTGCCCATCCGCGACGAACTGCGCGGCCAGTCCCCGTACGGCGCGCCCCAGCTCGACGTCCCCGTACGGCTCAACACCAACGAGAACCCCTACCCGCTGCCCGACGCCCTGGTCGACCGCATCGCCGAACGGGTCCGCGAGGCCGCCCGCGACCTCAACCGCTACCCCGACCGGGACGCCGTCGAGCTGCGCACCGAGCTGGCCCGCTACCTCACCCGCACCGCCGGGCACCGCGTCGAGGCCGCCAACGTCTGGGCCGCCAACGGCTCCAACGAGGTCCTTCAGCAGCTGCTCCAGACCTTCGGCGGGCCCGGCCGCACCGCGATCGGCTTCGAGCCCTCGTACTCGATGCACGCCCTCATCGCGCGCGGCACCGGCACCGGCTGGATCTCCGGCCCGCGCAACGAGGACTTCACCATCGACGTGGACGCCGCGTGCGCCGTCATCGCCGAGCGCCGCCCGGACGTCGTCTTCATCACCTCGCCCAACAACCCGACCGGCACCGCCGTGGACGCCGGCACCGTCGTCGCGCTGTACGAGGCCGCGCAGGCGGCGGGGCCCTCGATGGTCGTCGTGGACGAGGCGTACGGCGAATTCAGCCACCACCCCTCGCTGCTCCCGCTGATCGAGGGCCGCCCCCACCTGGTGCTCTCGCGCACCATGTCGAAGGCGTTCGGCGCCGCCGGGCTCCGCCTCGGCTACCTGGCCGCCGGCCCCGCCGTGGTCGACGCGGTGCAGCTGGTCCGGCTGCCGTACCACCTGTCCTCCGTCACCCAGGCCACCGCGCTCGCCGCCCTGGAGCACACCGATACGCTCCTCGGGTACGTCGCGCAGCTCAAGAGCGAGCGCGACCGGATCGTCACCGAACTGCGCGGCCTCGGCTTCGACGTCACCGAATCGGACGCCAACTTCGTCCAGTTCGGCCGCTTCGCCGACAGCCACGCCGCCTGGCGGCAGATCCTCGACCGGGGCGTCCTGGTCCGGGACAACGGCGTACCGGGATGGCTGCGGGTCTCCGCGGGGACCCCGGCAGAGAACGACGCGTTCCTCGATGCGGTGCGCGGACTGAAGAAGGAGCACGACGCATGAACCCCCGCACAGGCCGCGTGGAACGCACCACGAAGGAGACGTCCGTCCTGGTCGAGATCAACCTCGACGGGACCGGCAAGGTCGATGTCGCGACCGGGGTCGGCTTCTACGACCACATGCTCGACCAGCTCGGCCGGCACGGTCTCTTCGACCTCACCGTCAAGACCGACGGCGACCTGCACATCGACTCGCACCACACCATCGAGGACACCGCCCTCGCGCTCGGCGCCGCCTTCAAGCAGGCGCTCGGCGACAAGGTCGGCATCTACCGCTTCGGCAACTGCACCGTCCCGCTGGACGAATCGCTCGCCCAGGTCACCGTCGACCTCTCCGGCCGCCCCTACCTGGTGCACACCGAGCCCGAGAACATGGCGCCGATGATCGGCGCCTACGACACGACGATGACCCGGCACATCCTGGAGTCGTTCGTCGCCCAGGCGCAGATCGCCCTGCACGTCCACGTCCCGTACGGGCGCAACGCGCACCACATCGTGGAGTGCCAGTTCAAGGCGCTCGCCCGCGCCCTGCGCTACGCCAGCGAGCGCGACCCGCGCGCGGCCGGAATCCTTCCGTCCACGAAGGGCGCGCTGTGACCGGCCTCAACACCATCCTGATCCTGGTCGGCCTGTTCCTGGCCGGCGGGGTCTACTCCTTCTCCAAGCAGGGCATGCCCAAGGGCGTCATCGTCCTGCTCTCCATCGCATCGCTGATGTGTCTGGTGGCGGGCGTCCTGCGCATTCAAGGTCTCTGGGACTAGGAAGCGACGAGCGTGGATACGAAGAAGAAGGTCGTCGTCTTCGACTACGGCTTCGGCAACGTCCGTTCCGCCGAACGCGCCCTCGCCCACGTCGGCGCGGACGTCGAGATCACCCGCGACTTCGACGCCGCGATGAACGCGGACGGGCTGCTCGTGCCCGGCGTCGGCGCGTTCTCGGCGTGCATGGAGGGGCTGAAGAAGGCCCGCGGCGAGTGGGTCATCGGCCGCAGGCTGGCCGGCGGACGCCCGGTCATGGGCATCTGCGTCGGCATGCAGATCCTGTTCGAGCGCGGCATCGAGCACGGCGTGGAGACCGAGGGCCTGGACGAGTGGCCCGGCACGGTCGGCCCGCTGAAGGCCGACGTCGTCCCGCACATGGGCTGGAACACCGTCGAAGCCCCCGAGGACTCCCAGCTGTTCGCCGGACTCGACGCCGATGCCCGGTACTACTTCGTGCACTCGTACGCGGCGCACGACTGGGACCTCGAAGTCACCAACCCGAAGATCCGTGCCCCCAGGGTCACCTGGGCCACGCACGGCGAACGGTTCGTGGCCGCCGTGGAGAACGGCGCGCTGTGGGCCACCCAGTTCCACCCCGAGAAGTCCGGCGATGCCGGCGCCCAGCTGCTGACCAACTGGATCGAGACGCTGTAATGCCGAAGCTTGAACTGCTCCCCGCCGTAGACGTCCGCGACGGCCAGGCGGTCCGCCTGGTGCACGGCGAGTCCGGCTCCGAGACCTCCTACGGCTCCCCGCTGGAGGCCGCACTCGCCTGGCAGCGCGCCGGCGCCGAGTGGCTGCACCTGGTCGACCTGGACGCCGCCTTCGGCACCGGCGACAACCGCGACCTCATCGCCGAGGTCGCCGGCGCCATGGACATCAAGGTCGAGCTGTCCGGCGGCATCCGCGACGACGCCTCGCTCGCCGCCGCCCTCGCCACCGGCTGCCGCCGCGTCAACCTCGGCACCGCCGCCCTGGAGACCCCGGAGTGGGTCGCCAAGGTCATCGCCGAGCACGGCGACAAGATCGCCGTCGGCCTCGACGTGCGCGGCACCACCCTGCGCGGCCGGGGCTGGACCCGCGACGGCGGCGACCTCTACGAGACGCTGGCCCGCCTCGACTCCGAGGGCTGCGCCCGCTACGTCGTCACCGACATCGCCAAGGACGGCACGCTCCAGGGCCCCAACCTGGAGCTCCTGAAGAACGTCTGCGCCGCCACCGACAAGCCCGTCGTCGCCTCCGGCGGCGTCTCCTCGCTGGACGACCTGCGCGCCATCGCCTCGCTCGTCCCGGCGGGCGTCGAGGGCGCGATCGTCGGCAAGGCCCTGTACGCGAAGGCGTTCACCCTCGAAGAGGCGCTGGAGGCGGTCTCCGTATGACCGATTCCGCATCCGTGCGCCGCGTCTCCTCCGGCGCCCCCTGGGAGGAGAAGTTCGGCTACTCGCGCGCGGTCGAACTCCCGGGCGGCCTGGTGCTGGTCTCCGGCTGTACGTCGGTGGTGGGCGGCGAGATCGCCGCGGGCGGCCCGTACGACCAGACCGTCACCGCCTTCAACGTCGCCTTCGAGGCGCTGAGGGAGCTGGGCCTCGGCCGCGAGGACGTCGTCCGCACCCGGATGTACGTCATGCACGCCCGGGACACCGACGAGGTCGGCCGCGCCCACAAGGAGCTGTTCGACGCCGTGCGCCCCGCCGCCACCATGGTCGTGGTCTCCGGCTTCGTCGACCCGGGCCTGGTCGTCGAGGTCGAGGTCGAGGCCTACCGGGCGGGTGCGCGATGAGCCTCGCGGTACGCGTCATCCCCTGCCTCGACGTGGACAACGGCCGGGTCGTCAAGGGCGTCAACTTCCAGAACCTGCGGGACGCGGGCGACCCCGTCGAGATGGCGAAGCTGTACGACGCCGAGGGCGCCGACGAGCTGACCTTCCTGGACATCACCGCGTCCAGCGGCGACCGGGAGACCACCTACGACGTGGTGCGCCGCACCGCCGAGCAGGTCTTCATCCCGCTCACCGTGGGCGGCGGCGTCCGCACCCCGGACGACGTCGACAAGCTGCTGCGGGCCGGTGCGGACAAGGTGGGCGTCAACACCGCGGCCATCGCCCGTCCGGAGCTGATCCGGGAGATCGCCGAGCGCTTCGGCCGCCAGGTCCTGGTGCTCTCGGTGGACGCCCGACGCACCCCCGAGGGCACCTTCGAGGTCACCACGCACGGCGGCCGCCGGGGCACCGGCATCGACGCCGTCGAGTGGGCCCACCGGGCGGCGGAGCTGGGCGCCGGCGAGATCCTGCTCAACTCGATGGACGCCGACGGCACGAAGGACGGCTACGACACCGAGATGATCGCCGCCGTCCGCAAGCACGTCCGCGTCCCCGTGATCGCCTCCGGCGGCGCCGGCCGGCTCGCGGACTTCGCACCGGCCATCGACGCCGGGGCCGACGCGGTCCTGGCCGCGTCCGTCTTCCACTTCGGGGACCTGCGCATCTCCGAGGTCAAGGGCGCACTCGCGGAATCCGGCCACCCGGTGCGCTGACCGGCCGTTGTGCGCGTGCACAGACATGGGGCGCCCTTCCCTGGGAGGGCGCCCCACCGTCGTACGCGCACCTTCACGGCCCCGGCACGCGGGCCTAGCGTGCCGGGCGTGACTCCCCCCACGTCCGTGCGCAGACCGCTCCGGCTGTTCGGCCGCAGCGGTGAACTCGCCTCCCTAAAAGCACTGCTGACGCGCCTCCAGGACGGCGACGGCGGCGCGCTGGTCCTCACGGGCCCGCCGGGCTCGGGCCGCACGGCCCTCCTGGCCCACGCCGTCGCGGCGCACCGCGACCGGGGCGCCGGGCCCGTCCTCCACGTCGTCGGCGCCCCCGACGAACGATGGGTGCCGTACAGCGGGCTGCACGCACTGCTGTGCGCGGCGGGTCCCGCGCCCGGCGACCCCGCCCGCGTGCCGCGCGACGGCCTCCTCACGCTGCTCCGGCGGCTCGGCGGCGGCCGGCCGCTCCTCGTGTGCGTGGACGACGCCCACCTCTGGGACCCCGACTCCCGTGCCGCCCTCGCCTTCGCCGCCCGCCGGCTCGGACCGGGCACCCCGGTCGCCGTGCTGATCGCCGCCGGGGACGAGGCCGGCTTCGCCGGGCTGCCCGCCCTCCGCCCCGGCCCCTGGACGACGAGGCGGCCGCCGCGCTCCTGGAAAGGCTCACCGGAGCGGACCGGGCCGACCCGGTCGTGCGGGGCGAGCTGCTCCGGGAGGCGGCCGGGAATCCCGGGCTGCTCACCGCGCTCACCGCCCGCCTCACCCCGGACCAGCTCACCGGCCGGACCCCGCCGCCGCACCCGCTGCCCGGCGGCGACGAGATCCTGGCCGCCCACGCCGACCGCGTCGGCCACCTCCCCGCCGCCACCCGGACCCTGCTCCTGATCGCGGCCGCCGCCCACGCGCACGAGCCCGAGGGCACGGGGGCCGACCTCGCCCTCGTACGCCGGGCCGCCGCCTCGGCCGCCGTCCCGCACACCCCGGGATTCACGGCCCACACGCTCCGGCAGGCCGGCGACCGCGTCCACTTCGACGAGCCCCTGATGCGCCGCGCCCTCCTGCACCGGGCGCCCCCGGACCGCCGCCGCGCGGTGCACGCCCTGCTCGCCGGTCTGCTCCCGCCCGGCTACGCAGCCCTCATCCAGCGGGCCTGCGCGTCCCCCGGCCCCGACGCCCCGCTCGCCGCCGCGCTGGAGGCCGCCGCCGCCCCGCCCCGCCCGCACGCCGACCGCGCGACCGCCCTCGCCCACGCGGCCGCGCTGACCCGGGACGGGACGGCGAGGACCGCCCGGTGCGCGGAGGCCGCCGAGCAGTACCGGCTCGCGGGGGACCCGGGGCGGGCCCGCACCCTGCTGGCACGGGCGGGGCGCGCAACCGGCCCCGCCCACCACACCCGCGGTCTGCTCGCCCTCGCCGACGGACCCGCCCCCGACGCCCACGAGACCCTGCTCACCGCCGCCGCCCTGCTCGCCCCGCACGATCCCGGGCGCGCCCGGGACGCCCTGCTCGGGGCCGCCGAAGCCGCCTGGGCGGCGGGCGACGCCCTCGGCTACCTCGACGCGCTGACCCGTATCCCCGCCGACGCCGCCGACCGGGACCTCGCCCACTACCGGGACGGGATGTGCGCCGTGCTGCGCGGGCGGACCGGTGCGGGGCACCTGCTGCTGCGCCGCTGTCTCGACTCCGGCGCCCGCGACTCCGGGGCGCTGTTACGGGCCGGGGCGGCCGGTCTCGTCCTCGGCGACCTCGACGCCGCCTGCCGGGCCGGGACCCGTGCCCTCGCCGCCGTACGCGCGAGCGGCGCCGACGCCCTGCTGCCGCAGGCCCTGGAACACCTGGCCTACGCGGAGCTGCGCGCCGGGCGGCATGCCAGGGCCCGCGCCCACGCGCTGGACGGCCTGCGCGCCGCACGCCGTACCGGGCGGCCCAACACCGCCGCCCATCTGCACGCCGTACTCGCCCTCGCGGCCTCGGTCGAGGCCGGGGTGCGGGAGTGCGCGGCACACGCCGGGGCCGCGCTGGCGGGCGCCGCACCGCACGGGCTCGTCCAGGCGGAGACCCTGGCCACCTGGGCGTCGGCCCGCGCCGATCTCGCGGCCGGGCGCCCGGCGGAGGCGGCGGCGCGGCTCGACCCGCTGGTCCGGCCCGGGCCCCGGCGCGGCCACTTCGCCACCCGGATGCTCGCCGTGCCCTGCTATGTCGAGGCGTCCGTGGCGGCCGGGCGCGCGGCGGTCCGGGGCGGGGGAGCGGTGGCCGAGGCGGTGGCGGAGTTCGCCGTGTGGGCGACGCGTACCACCGACCCCCAGGTTCCCGCCCAACTCGCCCGCTGCCGGGCCCTGCTGGCACCGGACGGCGAGGCCGCCGAGCGGTACGAGGAGGCCCTCGCCCACCACGAGCGGGCCGGCGGCGACTTCGAACAGGCCAGGACCCGGCTGCTGTTCGGGTCCTGGCTG
Organism: Streptomyces drozdowiczii; assembly: GCF_026167665.1. Taxonomy (NCBI): domain Bacteria; kingdom Bacillati; phylum Actinomycetota; class Actinomycetes; order Kitasatosporales; family Streptomycetaceae; genus Streptomyces; species Streptomyces drozdowiczii. Next base: position 5,263,567 of record NZ_CP098740.1, read on the forward strand.
CGCAGGCGCCGCCGTACCCGCGAGGCCCGCGAGCCGCTGCGGGACGCCCTCGTCGGCTTCGAGCGGTGCGGGGCCCCGGCCTGGGCGGCCCGGGCGAGCGGCGAACTGCGGGCCGCCGGTGCGGCGGTGGAGGCCCCGGGCCGGTCCGGGGCGGGCGCGCCGCTGGCCGGGCTCACCCCGCAACAGGCCCGGATCGCCCGGTGCGTGGCCGAGGGGGCCACCAACCGGGAGGTCGCACGGCGGCTCTCGGTGAGCACCCGGACCGTCGACCACCACCTGCGCAACGTCTTCGCCGCCCTGGGCGTCCGCTCACGGACGGAGCTGGCCGGACTGCTGGGCAACGGGCTCTGAGGCCACCGGAGTTGCGGGACCGTGATGAGAAGGAGGCCGCACACCTCTAGGTACCGACTGGGCGGTATGCCATTCTGCGGGCGTCAGGATCATTCGGTGCGCCCGCGGCCCTGTCCTGGGCGGGGCGTGCCGGAACCGGCCGTGCACCGAGCCGGCCGCATCCCGGTGGAGGCCGCCATGCCGCAGGTCGTACGTTCACGGGTCAGGGCGCTGCACGCGCCGCCGCCCGTCGCCCCGGCCCCGCGCCGCTTCCGTTCGCTGGCCGACCGCGAGGCCGTCGCCGTCCTGCACCGGGCCGCCCGGGTGCTGGTGGCGGCGCTCCCGGAGCTGACGGACCGGATGGTGGAGGCGCTGCGGGAGCGCGAGCCCGCCTATCGCGCGGCGATCGAGGCCGACCCGGCGGAGATCTGGCAGGAGGTGCACCAGTCGCTGCGGCACAACGTCGGTTCGCTCATCCGGCCCCGTGAGTTCCGGGAGGCCGCGCACCGCACCTCGCGGCGGATCGGCGAGGTCCGGGCCGAGCAGGGGGTGCCGCTGGACGCGGTCCTGCACGCGTTCCGGATGGGCGGGGCGATGGTCTGGCAGGACCTGGTGGACGAGACCGCCCGCCGCCACCCCGAGGACATCCGGCTGCTCGTCCATGTCGCCGCGGACGTCTGGAACTTCGTGGACGAGCACTGCGGGGTCGTCGCGGACGCCTATCGCGGTGCCGAACGCCGCCTCGCCTGGCGCCGGGAGAACCGGCACCGCCTGATGACCGCCGCGCTGCTCGACGGCACCGCCCGGGTCGCCGACCTCCCGGACACGGCGGCGGCCCTCGGCCTGCCGGAGGACGGCCGCTACGCGGTGCTCGCGCTGCGCGACGCCCGCCGCTCCCCGCACGGCGCGGCCCACCCGCCCCTCGAACTGCCCGCCGGGACGGAGGCGGTGTGGCACGCGGGGCCCGAAGCGGAGTACGCCGTCCTGTCGTTGGGCCGACCGGGCGGTGCGGACCGGGCGGACGGACTCGCCGGGCTGGCCGCCGGGATGTGCGTGCCGCCCGGGGCCCGGGCCGGCATCGGTTCGGCGGTGGACGGTCTCGCGGCGGTGGGGGACGCCCGCCGCCTCGCGGACACGGCGCTGCGGGCCTGCCCGGCGGACGGCGGGACCGTCCTGCTGGACGAGCATCTGCCCGCCGCCCTGGTCGTCTCGTCCCCGGGGCTCGGCGCGGCCCTCGCCGACCGGGTGCTCGGTCCGCTGGACCGGCTGGACGCGGCCGACCGGGACGTGCTCATCGACACGCTGACCGCCTGGTTCGACGCGGACGGCTCGGCGCCCCGGGCGGGCGCCCGCCTCTACTGCCACCGCAACACCGTCCTCAATCGCCTCCGCCGCTTCGAACAGCTCACCGGCCGCTGTCTGACCCGCCCCTCCGACGCGACCGAGGTCTCCCTGGCCCTGACGGCCCGCCGCCTGCTGACGGGCTGAGACCGCGCGAGGTCCGCCCGGCCGGCCGCGTACCAGGACGCGCAGCATTCCTTTCGCAAGATTCCTTGCGCAATAAATATTGCGCAAGGAATCTTTTCTATCTAGGCTCTGGGTATGGCAAGCGACGCATCACGCCGGGTCTCCGACCTCGGCACCCTCAAGGCATTCGGGCACCCCCTGCGGATGAAGCTCTACCGGGCCCTCTACATCGCCCGGCAGGCCACCGCGTCCCAGCTCGCCGAGCAGGTGGACGAGGCGGTCTCGCTCGTCAGCTACCACCTGCGCAAGCTCGCCGACCACGGGCTGATCGAGGAGGCCGACCGGCAGGGCAGGGACGGCCGCGAGCGCTGGTGGCAGGCCGCGTCGGAGGGGCTGACCTTCCACGACGAGGACTTCAGCGACGCGCCCGAGAAGGCCGCGACGCACTCCGCCGTCACCCGGCTCTCCTTCGACCAGCACGTCGAGATGTACCGCCGCCACCTCGACGCGAACCGCACCTGGCCCGCCGAGTGGCGCCGCGCGGCGTTCAGCTCCGAGTTCCTCGCCCGGCTGACCGCCGACGAGCTCGCCGCGCTGGCGTCCGAGATGAACGACCTCATCAAGCGCTACGAGCAGCAGGGCCGCACCCGCGAGGAGGCCGGCGACAGCGAGAACCGCGAGAACGTCGCGCTCCATGTGTACGGCTTCCCGTTCCGCACCTGACCCGGCCCCCCGAGAGGACGCGACCGTGACCGCCACCCTGCCCGCCCCCGCCCGCCCGGCCCACCGCGACGGCAACGTCCTGCGCTGGCTCGGCGCGTACACCGCGTCCATGATCGGCGACAGCGTGTACTACATGGCCCTCGCCTGGGCCGCCGCCCGCACCGGCAACGCCTCGCAGACCGGCCTGGTGCTCGCCGCGGGCTCCATACCCCGGGCGGTGCTCCTGCTCGGCGGGGGAGTGCTCGCCGACCGGCTCGGCCCGCGCCGCGTGGTCGTCGCCAGCGACACCGCCCGCTGCCTGGTGATCCTCGGCCTCGCCGGGGCCCTGTTGCTCACCTCGCCCGCGGTGTGGACGCTGATCGCCGTCGCGCTCGTCTTCGGCGCCGTCGACGCCCTCTTCCTGCCCGCCGTCGGCGCCCTGCCGCCCCGGATCACCGCCCCGTCCCAGCTCGCCCGCGTCCAGGGCATGCGCGGCCTCGCCACCCGTACCGCCAACGTCGTCGGCGCCCCGCTCGGCGGCGTGGCCGTCGCCCTCGGCGGGCCGGTCCTCGCCTTCGCCGCGGCCGGCATCCTCTTCGCCGTGTCGCTCCCGCTCCTGCTGGCCGTACGCATGCGCGCGCTGCCCGCGCCGGAGGCGTCCGCCCCCACCGGCACGGCCTGGCGGGAACTGGCCGACGGGCTGCGCCACATCCGCCGCCACCCGCTCCTCGGGCCGCTGATGCTCGTCGTCGCCGTCAGCGAACTCGGCTTCGTCGGGCCGCTCAACCTCGGCCTCATCCTGCTCAGCGACGAACGCGGCTGGGGCGCCTCCGGCATGGGCTGGGTCGTCGCCGCCTTCGGCGTCGGAGCGGGCGCCTCCGCCCTCCTGCTCGCCGTACGCGGCCGGCTGCCCAGGGCCGGACTGGTCATGTGCCTGACCGTCCTCGTCGGAGCCGTCGCCATCGCGGCCCTGGCGTACGTGCCCTCCGTACCGCTCGCCGCGGCCGTCGCGGTCCTCGTCGGACTCTTCGCCGGCCTCGGCGGCTCACTGTGCGGCGCGCTCACGCAGACCGTCACCGACCCGGCCTACCTGGGCCGCGTCACCTCGGTCTCGACGCTCTTCACGCACGCCCTCGCGCCGCTCAGCTACCCCGTCACCGGAGCCGCGGTCGCCCTCTGGGGCACCGGCCCGGTCTTCGTCGCCAGTGCCGCCCTGAGCGCGGCCGGCGCGGGCGCCGGCCTCCTCCTCGCCCCGCTCCGCCGGGCGGAACTCCCGCGCTGACCGGGGCGTACGCGGGCTACATGCCCAGCTTCGCCGTCGTCACCCGGCCGATCGCGTCCGGCTCGCCCTCCAGCTCCACCCGCGCCGCGTCCTGCCGCCCGAAGGCGAACAGCAGCAGCTCGCCCGGCTCACCGGTCACCGTCACCACCGGCGTCCCCCGGTGCGCCACCGCGGTCTGCCCGTCCGGGCGGCGCAGCACCAGGCCCACGGGCGCCTTCCGGCCCAGCATCCGCGCCGCCTTCTCCGTACGCGCCCACAGCGCGTCCGCGAAGACCGGGTCCAGCTCACGGGGCGTCCAGTCGGGCTGCGCCCGGCGCACGTCCTCCGTGTGGATGTAGAACTCCACCGTGTTCGCCGCCTCGTCCAGCTGCTTCAGGCCGAACGGGGACATCCGGGGCGGGCCGGTCCGGATGAGCTGGATCAGCTCCTCGTACGGCTTCTCGGTGAACTCGGCCATGACCCGGTCCCGGCGGCCCTTCAGCGGCCCGATGAGCGTCCCGGCCGCCGCGTCCGGCCGCCGCTCGCGCACCACCACATGGGCCGCGAGATCACGGGCCGTCCAGCCCTGGCACAGGGTCGGGGCCTGCGGGCCCGCCGCCTCCAACAGGTCGGCGAGCAGAAGACGTTCGCGCTTCGCATGGGTCGACATGCCCGCCAGCGTACGACCGCCGTGCCCCGTCCGCCCAGTGGACGCCCGCCCGGACACCCCTCGCCGCCACGGCACAATGGGCCCATGAGCAGCACGCCCCAGCCCGGCACCCCCCGGACCGCCAGCGACCTCGACCCCGCCATCGCCGCCCGCCTCAAGCGCGGCGCCGACGGACTGGTCCCGGCCGTCGCCCAGCAGTACGACACCGGCGAGGTACTCATGCTCGGCTGGATGGACGACGAGGCGCTGCACCGCACCCTCACCACCGGCCGCTGCACCTACTGGTCCCGCAGCCGTCAGGAGTACTGGGTCAAGGGCGACACCTCGGGCCACATCCAGCTGGTCAAGTCCGTCGCCCTGGACTGCGACGCCGACACCGTCCTCGTCAAGGTCGACCAGACCGGCGCCGCCTGCCACACGGGCGACCGCACCTGCTTCGACGCCGACGTCCTGTTTCTCGGCCAGTAGTGTCTCCGGCCATGGACCTCGACACCTTCCGCAAGCTGGCCGTCGACCGGCGCGTCATCCCCGTCACCCGCCGCCTCCTCGCGGACGGCGACACCCCCGTCGGGCTCTACCGCAAGCTCGCGGGCGAGCGCACCGGCACCTTCCTCCTGGAATCCGCCGAGAACGGCCGCACCTGGTCGCGCTACTCGTTCATCGGCGTACGCAGCGCCGCCACGCTCACCACCCGCGACGGCGAGGCCCACTGGCTCGGCACCCCGCCGGTCGGCGTGCCCGTCGACGGCGACCCGCTGCACGCCCTGGGCGCCACCATCGAGGCCCTGCACACCCCGCACGACCGGGAATCCGGCCTCCCGCCCTTCACCGGCGGCATGGTCGGCTACCTCGGCTACGACATCGTGCGCCGCCTGGAGAAGATCGGCGAGAGCGGCGGCGACGACCTGAAGCTGCCCGAGCTGACCATGCTGCTCACCTCCGACCTGGCGGTCCTGGACCACTGGGACGGCAGCGTCCTGCTCATCGCCAACGCCATCAACCACAACGACCTGGCCACCGGAGTGGACGAGGCGTACGCCGACGCCGTCGCCCGGCTCGACGCGATGGAGCGCGACCTGCGCCGCCCCGTCGAGAACGCCCCCGCCGCCCTGCCCCGTCCGAGCTGCCCCCGTCCGAGCTGCCCCCGTACACCGCGCTCTGGGGCGGAGAGGCGTACCAGGACGCCGTCGAGGACGTGAAGGAGCGCATCCGGGCCGGCGAAGCCTTCCAGGTGGTGCCCTCCCAGCGCTTCGAGACCCCGTGCACCGCGAGCGCCCTCGACGTCTACCGGGTGCTGCGCGCCACCAACCCCTCGCCGTACATGTACCTCTTCCGGTTCGACGGCTTCGACGTCGCCGGATCGAGCCCCGAGGCCCTGGTCAAGGTCGAGGACGGCCGGGCCATGGTCCACCCCATCGCCGGGACCCGGCACCGCGGCGCCACCCCGCAGGAGGACCAGGCCCTCGCCGACGAACTCCTCGCGGACCCCAAGGAGCGCGCCGAGCACCTGATGCTCGTGGACCTCGGCCGCAACGACCTGGGCCGGGTCTGCGAACCGGGCAGCGTCGAGGTGGTCGACTTCATGTCCATCGAGCGCTACTCGCACGTGATGCACATCGTCTCCACCGTCACCGGCAAGGTCGCCGAAGGACGCACCGCCTTCGACGTGCTGACCGCCTGCTTCCCCGCCGGCACCCTCTCCGGCGCCCCCAAGCCCCGCGCCCTCCAGATCATCGAGGAACTGGAACCCACCCGCCGGGGCCTGTACGGGGGCTGCGTCGGCTACCTCGACTTCGCCGGGGACTCCGACACCGCCATCGCCATCCGCACCGCCCTGCTCCGCGACGGCACCGCGTACGTCCAGGCGGGCGCGGGCGTCGTCGCCGACTCCGACCCGGTCGCCGAGGACACCGAGTGCCGCAACAAGGCGGCGGCGGTCCTGCGCGCCGTCCACACCGCCAACCGCCTCGGCGGCGCCCGAGCCTGACGCCCGCGCCTCCCGGCCAGGGGCGCGGTGGGGCGTTCCGGGCCGGTGAGGGATAGTGGAGTACGTGAGTGCCGTCCCCGTACCCCAGCCCCGTACCGAAGCCGCCGCCGCGCCCGACAGTGCGGGGAGCCGCCGCACCCTGGCCGCCGGCCTGCTCCTCGGGGCGGCCGGCGCGACCGTCGTCCTGCTCGCCTCCGGGCAGACCTGGGCCGAGGGCAAGGCCCCCGTCGGCGGCGGCAGCCTCCCGCTGAGCGCCGACGGGCAGGACGTCACCGGACTCCCCGCCGCCCTCGCGATCGTCGGCCTGGCCGCCCTCGTCGCCGTCTTCGCCGTACGCGGCGGCGGCCGGCGCGTGGTCGCCGGACTCCTCGCGCTCAGCGGACTCGGCGCCGCGCTCAGCGCCTTCATCGGCGCGTCCGACAGCGGGGCGCTGGACGAGAAGGCCGCGCAGACCAGCGGCGACAGCGCGGCCACCATCACGGCCCTCAGCCACACCGCCTGGCCGTACGTCACGGCCGTCGGCGGCCTGCTCATCCTGCTCGCCGGGCTGCTCGCCCTGCGCTACGGCAGCCGGTGGCCCACGATGTCCGGCCGCTACGAGCGCGACGGCACCCCCCGCCCCCGCAAGGCCCCGCGCCCGCTCGACCCGGACCGGCCCGAGGATCTGTGGAAGGCCCTGGACCGCGGCGAGGACCCGACGCGCGAGGCATGACCCCCAGCTCACGTCCTACCCGCACGTACGGGACAATGACGGTGAGCTGGCACAGCGGCACGGGCCGTGGGCACAGCGACCCGAGCGATTCCAACAGCGCAACACCAACGAGGAGCAACTCATGGCGGGCAGCAGCCACGGACACACCCCGGCCGCCTGGACCGGTGTCATCATCGCCTTCATCGGCTTCTGCGTCGCGGGCGTCTTCATGGTCGCGGCCAACCCGGTCGGCTTCTGGGCCGGCATCGGCGTCGTCCTGCTCGGTGGTGTCGTCGGCCTCGCGATGAAGGCCGCGGGCCTCGGCATGCCGAAGGAGTCGGCCGAGCTGACCGCCGCCCGCGCGCGCGCCGGCCAGGCGCAGACCTCCTGACCCCCGCACCACGTACGCCGGAAAGGCGCGGCCCGGACCGGGCTGCGCCTTTCCGCGTCAGCGGCGACAATCACCGGGTGGACGCAACGCCAACCCCCTCCGCCGCCCCGTCGGACCCCGCCCCGGCCCCGCCGCCCTTCGCCCCCGTGCGGGCCCCCTCTTCCCCACGGCCCCCGCCGGCGCCTCGCGGCTGCGCCGGATCGCCGTCCCGGTGGGCGTGCTCGCCGCCGTCGTCGGCGCCTTCGGATACGTCGCCACCGTCGACCCGAACGAGCCCGGCCACTACCCCGTCTGCCCGCTGCTGCGGTTCACCGGCATCTACTGCCCCGGCTGCGGCGGCCTCCGCAGCGCCCACGACTTCGCCCACGGCGACCTGGCCGCCGCCTTCGGCGCCAACGCGCTCGCCGTCGTCGGCTACGGGATCTTCGCCGTGCTGTGGGCCGTCTGGCTGATCCGGGAGGCCCGCGGAAAGCCCCTGCGGATCGGACTGCGCCCGGCGCACTGGTGGGCGATCGGCGCCGTACTGCTGCTCTTCACCGTCGTCCGGAACCTTCCCTTCGGCTCCGCGCTCGCCCCGTGAAGTCCCAGGTAGTGGGACAGCCGGCGGCCGGATGCGGGCCCAGCGCCCTCCTGCGGATACCATCGGAGTGGCTGATCCTGTGGCCTGTTACGTTTTTTTGTCACCGTTCCGGAAGGGGGCCGCTCGCGTGAGTGTGCTCGACGAGATCATCGACGGCGTCCGCGCCGACCTCGCGGAGCGGCAGGCGCGCGTCAGCCTCGACGAGCTCAAGGAACGCGCCGCCCGCGCCCCCCAGGCCAAGGACGGCGTCGCCGCGCTGCGCGGCGAGGGCGTGCACGTCATCTGCGAGGTCAAGCGCTCCAGCCCCTCCAAGGGCGCGCTGGCCGCCATCGCCGACCCGGCCGCGCTCGCCGCGGACTACGAGGCCGGCGGGGCCTCCGTCATCTCGGTCCTCACCGAGGAGCGCCGCTTCGGCGGCTCGCTGGCCGACCTGGAGGCCGTCCGCGCCAAGGTCGACATCCCGGTCCTCCGCAAGGACTTCATCGTCACCTCGTACCAGCTGTGGGAGGCCCGCGCCTACGGCGCCGACCTCGTGCTGCTGATCGTCGCCGCCCTCGAACAGGAGGCGCTGGTCTCCCTCATCGAGCGCGCCGAGTCCATCGGCCTCACGCCGCTGGTCGAGGCGCACGACGAGGAGGAGGCCGAGCGCGCCGTCGAGGCCGGGGCCCGGATCATCGGCGTCAACGCGCGCAACCTCAAGGACCTCAAGGTCGACCGCTCCACCTTCGAGCGCGTCGCCCCCGAGATCCCGGACCACATCGTCAAGGTCGCCGAGTCCGGCGTCCGCGGCCCGCACGACCTGATCGCCTACGCCAACGCCGGCGCCGACGCGGTGCTGGTCGGCGAGTCCCTGGTCACCGGCCGCGACCCGCGGACCGCCGTCGCCGACCTCGTCGCCGCCGGCGCCCACCCGGCGCTGCGCCACGGACGGGGCTGACCAGGCCGTGTCCCTCCCGCACCCCGAGCCGATGAGCTGCGCCCTGCCCTCGTGGCACCGCGGCTGCCGGGCGCCCGCGCGCCGGGTGCACGGCCGGCGGGTGCGGTACGTGATCGGCGCCGAGCCCGGCCAGGTCAACGGCATGCGATGGCGCACGGGGCGCGCGCTGTAGCCGAGCCCCGAAACCGCCCCGGTCCCTGACCGGGGCGGCGCTCCGCTCACGGCGCAGACGGTGCGACCACCCCTGTGACGACGAGGAGCACGTTCCGCATGTCTTCCGACTTCTTCATCCCGGACCCGGAGGGTCTGATCCCCAGCGCCGAGGGCTACTTCGGCGCGTACGGCGGCAAGTTCATCCCGGAGGCGCTGGTCGCCGCCGTGGACGAGGTCGCCGTCGAGTACGAGAAGGCCAAGGCCGACCCCGCGTTCGCCGCCGAGCTGGGCGAGCTGATGGTCCACTACACCGGCCGGCCCAGCGCCCTCACCGAGGTGCCCCGCTTCGCCGAGCACGCCGGCGGCGCCCGCGTCTTCCTCAAGCGCGAGGACCTGAACCACACCGGCTCGCACAAGATCAACAACGTGCTGGGGCAGGCGCTGCTGACCCGGCGCATGGGCAAGACCCGCGTGATCGCGGAGACCGGCGCCGGACAGCACGGCGTCGCCACCGCGACCGCCTGCGCCCTCTTCGGCCTCGACTGCACCATCTACATGGGCGAGATCGACACCCAGCGCCAGGCGCTGAACGTGGCGCGCATGCGGATCCTGGGCGCCGAGGTCATCGCCGTGAAGTCCGGCTCCCGCACCCTCAAGGACGCCATCAACGAGGCGTTCCGCGACTGGGTCGCCAACGTGGACCGCACCCACTACCTCTTCGGTACGGTGGCCGGCCCGCACCCCTTCCCGGCGATGGTCCGCGACTTCCACCGCGTCATCGGCGTGGAGGCCAGACGCCAGATCCTGGAGCAGGCCGGCCGGCTGCCGGACGCCGCCGTGGCGTGCGTCGGCGGCGGCTCCAACGCCATCGGCCTCTTCCACGCCTTCGTGCCCGACGCGGACGTCCGCCTCATCGGCTGCGAGCCCGCCGGACACGGCGTGGAGACCGGCGAGCACGCGGCGACCCTGACCGCGGGCGAGCCCGGCATCCTGCACGGCTCGCGCAGCTACGTCCTCCAGGACGACGAGGGCCAGATCACCGAGCCGTACTCCATCTCGGCCGGTCTGGACTACCCGGGCATCGGCCCCGAGCACGCCTACCTCAAGGACGTGGGCCGGGGCGAGTACCGCGCCGTCACCGACGACGCGGCGATGCAGGCGCTGCGCCTGCTCTCCCGTACCGAGGGCATCATCCCGGCCATCGAGAGCGCGCACGCGCTGGCCGGGGCCCTGGAGGTCGGCAGGGAGCTGGGCAAGGACGGGCTGATCCTGGTCAACCTGTCCGGGCGCGGCGACAAGGACATGGACACGGCGGCCCGCTACTTCGGGCTGTACGACACCGACGCGGCCGTCGAGGCCGACGCCGACGGCGGGAACGCGGAGATCGAGGGGGACGCGCAGTGAGCGGCAACATCGAACTGCTGAACAGCACGCTCGCCACCGCGCGGGCCGAGGACCGGGCCGCGCTCATCGCGTACCTGCCGGCCGGCTTCCCGACCGTCGACGGCGGCATCGAGGCCGTCAAGGCGGTCGTGGCGGGCGGTGCCGACGTCGTCGAGGTGGGGCTGCCGCACAGCGACCCGGTCCTCGACGGCCCGGTCATCCAGACCGCCGACGACATCGCGCTGCGCGGCGGCGTACGGATCGCCGACGTGATGCGCACGGTGCGCGAGGCCCACGAGGCCACCGGGGCGCCGATCCTCGTCATGACGTACTGGAACCCGATCGACCGGTACGGCGTCGAGCGGTTCACGGCCGAGCTGGCCGAGGCGGGCGGCGCCGGGTGCATCCTGCCCGACCTGCCGGTCCAGGAGTCCGCGCTGTGGCGCGAGCACGCGGGACGGCACGGCCTGGCCACCGTCTTCGTCGTCGCACCCAGCAGCAAGGACGAGCGGATCGCCACCATCACCGACGCGGGCTCCGGCTTCGTCTACGCCGCGTCCCTGATGGGCGTCACCGGCACCCGCGCCTCCGTCGGCGCGCAGGCCGAGGACCTGGTGCGGCGGACCCGGGCCACCACCGAGCTGCCGGTCTGCGTCGGCCTCGGCGTGTCCGACGCCGCCCAGGCAGCGGAGGTCGCCGGCTTCGCCGACGGGGTCATCGTCGGCTCGGCCTTCGTCAAGCGGATGCTGGACGCCCCCGACGAGGCGGCCGGGCTCGCGGGTGTCCGTTCACTGGCGGCCGAGCTTGCCGAAGGTGTTCGAAAGCGCTGACACCTGGGGTAACCCGAACGGGTGGACCTCGGCCCGGGGAGGCACGCGAGTGCCTCCCCGGGTCGTTTGCGCGGTGTGAGCGAGAAGAACGAACAGGGTAAGAGGGCCGCGCGAGACCGGCTGATCCAGCAGCGCGAGCAGGCGAAGGCGCGCGACCGCCGGCGCCGCACGCTGATCGTGTCCACGGCCGTGGTGGGGGTCCTGGGCCTGGCCGCCGTCGTCGGCGTGATCGCGGCGAACACCGACGGCAAGAGCGACAAGTCCAAGGCGTCCGGACCCGCCGTCGCGCCGTCCGGAGCGACCGGCAAGGACGCCCTGGCCATCCGGGTCGGCGCGGACGAGGCCCCGTCCACCCTCACCATCTGGGAGGACTTCCGCTGCCCGGTCTGCGCCCAGTTCGAGACCGCGTTCCGCGACACGATCCACGAGATGGAGCGTGACGGCCAGATCAAGGTCGACTACCACCTCGCCACGATCATCGACGGCAACATGGGCGGCAGCGGCTCCCTCAAGGCGGCCAACGCGGCCGCCTGCGCGCAGGACGCCGGCAAGTTCTCCGCGTACCACGACGTGCTGTACAGCAACCAGCCGGCGGAGACCGACGACGCCTTCGGTGACAACGACAAGCTGATCGAGCTCGCCAAGAAGGTCCCCGGCCTGGACACGCCCGAATTCCGCGGCTGCGTCGAGGACGGCAAGCACGACGCGTGGGTGGAGAAGTCCAACAAGGCCTTCAGCGACGGCGGCTTCCAGGGCACCCCGACGGCCCTCCTCAACGGAGAGTCGATCTTCCCGAAGAAGGGCGACGAGCCGATCACCGTCGCCCATCTGAAGAAGTGGGTCGCCGAGGCCAACAAGGGCAAGAAACCGGCCACCCCCACGGCGACGCCGTAGCCCGGCCGGCGGTGCCGAGGGGGCCGGTCGGGGGAATCGACGGCCCGCTCGTTACCCAGACGTTGCCGGGCGGGTTGTCCTACCTCCCGCCCGGCAGGGTAGCGTCGACGCTGCCATGAACCTTGCCTACATTCCCAGCCCGTCGACCGGCGTGATCGATCTCGGACCGATCCCGCTCCGCGGCTACGCGTTCTGCATCATCATCGGTGTCTTCGTCGCCGTCTGGTTCGGCAACAAGCGCTGGGTCGCCCGAGGAGGCACCGCCGGCACCGTTGCCGACATCGCCGTCTGGGCCGTGCCCTTCGGGCTTGTCGGCGGCCGGCTCTACCACGTCATCACCGACTACCAGCTGTACTTCAGCGACGGTGAGGACTGGGTCGACGCCTTCAAGATCTGGCAAGGCGGCCTCGGCATCTGGGGTGCGATCGCGCTGGGTGCGGTCGGTGCGTGGATCGGCTGCCGCCGCCGCGGGATCCCGCTGCCGGCCTGGGCCGACGCCCTCGCTCCCGGCATCGCCCTCGCCCAGGCGTGCGGCCGCTGGGGCAACTGGTTCAACCAGGAGCTGTACGGCAAGGCGACCGACGTGCCGTGGGCGCTGAAGATCAGCGAGGGCCCGAACCGGGTGGCCGGCACCTACCACCCGACCTTCCTGTACGAGTCGCTGTGGTGCGTCGGCGTGGCCCTCCTGGTGGTCTGGGCCGACCGCCGCTTCAAGCTCGGCCACGGGCGGGCATTCGCGCTGTACGTCGCGGCGTACTGCGCGGGGCGCGCGTGGATCGAGTACATGCGCGTGGACGAGGCCCACCACGTCCTGGGCCTGCGGCTCAACGTGTGGACGGCGCTGATCGTGTTCGTGCTCGCGGTGACGTACATCGTGATCTCGGCGAAGGTCCGCCCGGGCCGCGAGGAGATCGTCGAGCCCCGGGCGCCGGAGTCCGCGGACGATGCGGACAAGGCGGACGAGGTCGAGGCGGGCGAGCCGGAGGCCGCGGAGGCGGACACCGATGCGCCGAAGGCGGACGGTACGGCCGAGGCCGCGAAGGGCTGACGCCGCGCGCTAGCCGGGTAAGGGGCTGCCGAGATTCTCGGCGGCCCCTTCGCCGTCGTTGGGTGTCCTCAATCGCCGGACGGGCTTGATTTTGCCGCTCGCCGTCGATGCGGGGGAAAACCAGCCCGTCCGGCGATTGAGGACACAGCGGTCAGGTGGAGCGCCGGGTCACCGCTTCCGCTGGGCCAGCGCCAGCGTCCGCCGCGCCTGCGCAACCACGGCCGCGTCCACGAAGCGGCCGTCCGGGAGGGCCTGGGCGCCTGCCTGGTCGCGGGCCGCCTCCACGATCTCCCAGGCCGCTTCGACCTCCTGCGGCGTCGGGCGGTAGGCGCGTTCGATCACCGGGAGCTGGCGGGGATGGATCGCCGCCCGGCCCAGGAAGCCCAGGGCCCGGCCGTGCGCGCACGAGGACCAGAGGCCGTCCAGGTCCCGGACGTCCGCGAAGACGGACTGCGTCGGCGGGGCCAGGCCGGCCGCGCGGGCGGCGACCACCACCCGGCTCCGCGACCAGTCGAGCCCCGCGTCCTCCCGTACGCCGAGGTCGGCGCGCAGGTCCGCCTCGCCCAGGGCGATGGCGCGGACCTGGGGGTGGGCGGAGGCCACCGAGTACGCGTGCTCGATGCCGAGGGCCGACTCCAGCAGCGGGCACAGGGCCACCCCGGGGGCCCGCGCCGCGATGTGGTGGACGGACGCGGCATGGGTGATCTTCGGCAGCCGCAGCCCGCCGAGCCCCGGCAGCCCGGCCAGCGCCAGCACGTCCGCCTCGTCGTTGACCCGGACGTGCACCGGCGGCTCCGTGCCGGCCGGCGGGTCCGACAGCAGCTCCACCGTCGCGGCACGCGCGTACTCCTTGCGGTCGGGGGCGACCGCGTCCTCCAGGTCCACGATCACCACGTCCGCCCCCGAAGCGGCCGCCTTGCGCACGACGTCCGGCCGGTCACCGGGCACGTACAGCAGGGTGAGGGGGGCCGCCGCGCTCACAGCACCCGCTCCGCCCGCAGCGCCGAGATCTCGGGCCCGCTCAGCCCCAGCTCGGTCAGGATCTCCTCGGTGTCGGCCCCGTGCGGGCGGCCCGTCCAGCGGATCGCGCCCGGGGTCCGGGAGAGCCGGAAGAGGACGTTCTGCATCCGCAGCGGGCCCAGCTCCGGGTCGTCCACCTCGGTGACCGTGTCCAGCGCCCGGTACTGCGGGTCCTCCATGACGTCCCGTACGTCGTGGATGGGCGCGATGGCGGCCTCCGCCTTCTCGAACGCGGACAGGGCCTCCTCCCGGCTGTGCCGGGCGATCCAGTGGCCCACGGCCTCGTCCAGCTCGTCGCTGTGCTCGGCGCGGGTGGCGCCCGAGGCGAACCACGGCTCCTCGATCAGATCCGCCCGCCCGACCAGCCGCATCACCCGCTCCGCGACGGACTGCGCGGAGGTGGAGACGGCCACCCACTGCCCGTCCGAGGTGCGGTAGGTGTTGCGCGGGGCGTTGTTGCGCGACCGGTTCCCGGTGCGCGGCTGTACGTAACCGAGCTGGTCGTACCAGAGCGGCTGCGGGCCGAGCACGGTCAGGATCGGCTCGATGATCGCCATGTCGACCACCTGGCCCTCGCCGGTCCGGTCGCGCCCGGCGAGGGCGGCCATCACCGCGTACGCCGTGGCGAGCGCGGCGATCGAGTCGGCGAGGCCGAACGGCGGCAGGGTCGGCGGTCCGTCCGGCTCCCCGGTGATCGCCGCGAAGCCGCTCATCGCCTCGGCGAGCGTCCCGAAGCCGGGCCGGTGGGAGTACGGGCCGAACTGGCCGAAGCCCGTGACGCGCACCAGCACCAGACGGGGATTGACCGCGTGCAGCTCGTCGGGGCCGAGGCCCCACCGCTCCAGCGTGCCCGGCCGGAAGTTCTCGATGATCACATCGGTGTCCGCCGCCAGCCGCAGCAGCAGGTCGCGGCCCTCCGGGGCGGAGAGGTCGAGCGTCAGATTGCGCTTGTTGCGGCCGAGCAGCTTCCACCACAGGCCCACGCCGTCCTTCGCGGGCCCGTGCCCCCGCGAGGGGTCGGGACGGACCGGATGCTCGACCTTGATCACCTCGGCGCCGAAGTCGCCCAGCATGGTCGCGCAGAGCGGGCCCGCGAAGAGCGTGGCGAGATCGACCACCCGCAGTCCGGTGAGCGGCGGCGCCGCGGGGGCGCTCACGCGCCGTCGATTTCGCTGCGGTACGGCATGGAGACCGAGGCGCCCGGTTTCTGTACGCAGAGCGCGGCGGCGGCCGAGGCCCAGGCGACGGCCTGCGGGATCGGGCGCCCCTCGCCGAGCGCCACGGCGAGGGTGCCGACGAAGGTGTCCCCGGCGCCGGTGGTGTCGACGGCGGTCACGTCCGGGGCCGGGAAGTGGATGGTGCGGCTGCCCCGGGCCGCGTACAGGCTGCCCTTCGAGCCGAGCGTGATGAGCACCGCGGGGACCTGGCCGAGCAGGATCTCCGCCGCCGCGTGCGGGTCGTCGTAGCCGGACAGCTCCGCGGCCTCGTGCTCGTTGGGGACCAGCAGGTCGACGTGGTCCAGGAGTTCGGAGGGCAGCTCCTGTACGGGGGAGGGGGTGAGCACGGTCCGTACGCCCTGGGCGTGGCTGGCGCGGGCGCCCTCGATCACGGCGGACATCGGCAGCTCCAACTGGAGCAGCAGCAGGTCCGCCTCGGCGATGGCGGCCACCTCGCCCGGTCCGAGTGCGGTCATGGTGCCGTTGGCGCCGGGGATGACCACGATCGCGTTGGAGCCCTTGGCGTCGACCACGATGTGCGCGGTGCCGCTGGGGCCCTCGGCGGTGTGCAGCAGATCGGTGTCGACGCCGGAGTGCTCCAGGTTCTCCCGCATCCGTACGCCGTACTCGTCGTCGCCGACCGCGCCGATCATCAGCACGTCACCGCCCGCGCGGGATGCGGCGACGGCCTGGTTGGCGCCCTTGCCGCCGGGGATGGTGCGGAACTCCCGTCCGGTGACGGTCTGACCGCGCTCCGGGGCGCGGTCCACGTAGGCCACAAGATCCATATTGGTGCTGCCGAGCACCGCGATTCTGGTCATGGGCGGAGTGCCTCCTCGTGGGTGAGCCGGTGGGTCAGGGCGGCCAGGGTGTCGAAGCCGGTCCCGTCGAAACCGGGGACGGACGTGGCGAGCCGGTTCTTCAGCGGGGTGGTCCACCGGTCGGGCAGCGCGTCCGGCCGCCCGGCGAGCAGTCCGGCGAGCGAACCGGCGGTCGCGCCGTTGGAGTCGGTGTCCCAGCCGCCGGACACCGCCTTGCAGATGGAACCGGTGAAGTCGCCGTCGGCGTGGGTGAGGGCGGCGGCCAGCAGGGCCGCGTTGGGCAGCACATGCACCCAGTGATACCTGCCGTACGCCGCGTGCAGCCGGTCCACGACCGTATCGAAGTCCCGCTCCTCGCGGGCCGCCGCGATACCGTCCCGTACCGCCGCCGCGAACCGCGAGCGCGGCGGCACCACGCGCAGGCCGGTGGCCAGGCAGCCGTGCACATCGGTCTCGCCTGCGGCCGCCTCGGCCAGTGCCGCCGCCGTGAACATCGCGCCGTACACGCCGTTCCCGGTGTGGGTGAGGACCGCGTCGCGGTACGCCTGCTCCGCCGCGCCCGCCGGGTCGCCCGGCCGGGTCCAGCCGTGCACGTCGGCCCGGATCTGCGCGCCGATCCACTCCCGGAACGGGTTCCGGTGCCGGGCCGTGTCCGGCGGCTCGATGCCGTCGAGCAGATTGCGGTACGCGATCCGCTCGGCCGTGAACGTACGCCCCGCGGGCAGCTCGTCCAGCCACAGCTCGGCCAGGTCCCCCGTGGTGAACGAGGTGCCGTGACGCTGGATCAGCAGCAGCGCGAGCAGGGGGTGGTTGAGGTCGTCGTCCTCGGGCATCCCGTCGATGTTCTCGGCGAGCGAGGTGGGCGCGGAGCGCCGGTTCCACGGATAGGTGGCGGCCAGCGGGGCGGGCAGGCCCCGGGCGGTGAACCAGGTGTCCAGCGGCCAGTTGCCGGTGGCCCGGGCCAGGGCGCGGATGCCCTCCAGCGGCAGCTTCTCGACCGGTTTGCCCAGCAGGCAGCCGGCGGCGCGGCCCAGCCAGGCGGCGTGCAGCCGGTCCCGGCCGGCCGGCCGCACGTCCCGGTCGTGCGGCCACTGCGGGCAGGCGGCCCTGATCTCGGCCAGGCCGTCCGGCTCGTCACCGGCCAGCGGGGACTCCATCAGGGCGAGTTCGTCCAGGAGCCGTTCGGCGACCGCGCGCAGCCCGGGCGGGGCGCCGGGGGACGAGGCTCCGGCGCGCTCCGGGGCGGGGGAGCCGCCGGCCTCGTACCACCGGCGGGCGATGTCGCGCGCGTCGCGGCCGTCCTCGGCGGCCTGCCGCAGCTCGTGGCCCACCAGGTCCTCCGGCTGCACCCAGGTCACCCGCACCGCCGTGGTCACGGGGTGCCCGCCAGCGCGGCGAAGGCGGCCTCGTGGGCCCGGCGGGCGGCGGTGTCCCGGGCGAACGCCTCGCGGGCCACCTCGGCCAGGGTCCGGGCCGGGGCGCGCAGATCGAGGCGGCTGGCCTCCGCGACGGTGGCCGCCCAGTCGGCGGGGACGGCGCTCTCGCCGTGCAGGGCGCCCGCGAGCGCGCCGCTCATGGTGGCGATCGAGTCGCAGTCGCGGCCGTAGTTGACCGAGCCGAGCACCGACTGCCGGTAGTCCCCGTCGGCGGCGAGCAGCATGCCGAGGGCGACCGGCAGTTCCTCGATGGCGTGCAGCCGGGACGGGCGGCGGGCGCCGAGCGAGGGCGCGCGGTAGTCCGGGCCGACGGTGTCGAAGGGGGCGACGGCCGCGCGCAGCGGGACGAGCGCCGACTCGACGTCCCGGTGGCGGGATGCCGCCTCGCAGACGGCCTCGATCGCGGCGCGGGTACCGTCCTTGGCGAGGGCCAGGCACGCCTCCACGACCGTGGCGGGCGTCGCCCCGGGCGCGCAGGCCGCGGCGACCCCGGCCGCGAAGACGCCCGCCGCCTCCCTGCCGTAACTCGACTGGTGGGCGCCCGCGACGTCGATCGCCTCGGCGTACGCCGCCCGCGGATGGGCGGCGTTCACCAGACCGACCGGGGCCATGTACATCGCCGCCCCGCAGTTGACGATGTTTCCGGAGCCCGCCTCACGCGGGTCGACGTGCCCGTAGTGCAGCCGGGCGACGATCCACTTCTCCGCGAGGAAGACCCGCTGGAGCGGCAGCGCCTCGGCCTCCAGCTCGGGAATCCAGCGCGGTTCGCCGATCATCTCCGGTACGAGGTGGTCGGCGACCGCGTACGCGTCGAGGTGGCCGCGCACCTTCCCGTACACCCGGACCAGCGCGTGCGTCATCAGGGTGTCGTCGGTGACGTGCCCATCGCCCTTGTGGTACGGGGCGATCGGGCGGGCGGTCCGCCAGTCGTCGCCGTCCCAGGGGCCGACGATCCCGGTGATCCGGCCGCCGTGCCGGGCCGTGATCTGCTCCGGGGAGCGGCCCTCGACCGGGCCGCCCAGCGCGTCGCCGACGGCGGCCCCGACGAGGGCGCCGGCGATCCGGTCATCGAGCGTGGGCGTCGTGGCTGTCGTGGGGGAGGGGGACGTCGTGGGCGCCAGGGGCACGGTGGAAGTCATGTCCGAATTGTCCACCCGTGGGGGCCGGTTCCGTGGCTGCCAGCCGCCCGGCGAGTTCCAGCAGATCCGTCCCGGCGAACCGGGGCAGTGCGCAGCCGGCCAGGGTCCGGCAGGTCTCGCGCCAGCCGTCGGGCACGGAGCCGATGGTCCCCAGCGCCCCGGTGAGCGCCCCGGCCAGGGCGGGTGCGGAGTCCGCGACCCGGGACAGGCAGGCCGCCGCGGGCACGGCCTGCGCGATGTCGCCCCGCGACGCGGTGGCCAGGGCGAGGGCGACCGGTACGGTTTCGGCGGCGGCGATCCCGTAGCTGTAGACGTGGTCCACGATCTGGTGCTCCAGGACCGGGACGAGCGCGAAGGCCCCGGCCCGTTCCCCGGCGAACTCCCGGGCGATCCGCACCGCGTGGGCCGCGTTGCGGGCGATCTCGGTGCCGTCCGGGAGCTGGGCGAGCGCGGCGGTCACCGCCGTGTCCACGTCCGCCCCGCCCAGCGCCTCGGCGCTCGCGGCGGCCATCGCCCGCGCCCCGTGCACCCCGTCGCCGTCCTGCGTGAAGCGCGCGTCGAACTCCGCGAGTTCCGCCGCCGCGTGCGGGTCGCCCGGGTGGACGACCGCCAGCACGGCCGCCCGTACGCACGCCGCGTCGTCGAAGTAGTGCGGGTTGTCGTGCCCGGTGGCGGGCGGCCGCAGCCCGGCCGCGAGGTTCCCGAGCCCGGCCCGCACCGAGATCCGTGCCCGCAGGGGCAGCACGGCCGCCTCCACCTCGGTCGCGCGCGCCGCGGCGGCGGCGACCTCGGCGGCGAGGGAGTTCCAGGCCCCGGCGACGGCGGCGCGGACGTGGGCGTCGCGCGGTGCGGTGCCGGCGCCCGCCCCGGCCCGGGCCCGCCCGGCCGCCGCCAGCACGGTCCCCGCCGCGAACGCCGCCCACTCGGCGTCGTCCGACGGCCCGAGCCGCAGCGGCTCGGGCGGCTGGTTGAGCGCGATGGGCACGGGGAGCGTGGTCGTCGCGTTCTGCTCGGCGAAGGTGTCCAGCTCCCGGGTCAGCCGCCGGGTCCACTCCGGCATCCGCGCCGCCCGGTGCCGGGCCGCGGGCCAGCCGGCGGCGTCCCCGGCGGCCAGCCCGATGAGCAGCCCTTCGACGCGGGCGCGCCGGGTGCCGCTCATCGCCGCACCGCCCCTTCGCCACCGGGTTCTCCGTCCGCCGCCCCCGCCACCAGCAGGTCCGCCACGTCCGCTACGTGGTATCCCCGCATCGACGGCAGGCAGCTGCCGCGTACCGGGCCGATCGCGTCCGTCCAGAGGCGGGGGATCGCCGACGCGCCGTGCAGGGCGCCGGAGAGGGCACCCGCCACCGCGGCCGTCGTGTCGGCGTCGCGGCCCATGTTGACCGCCATCAGCACCGCCGTACGGAAGTCGCCGCGCGCCGCCGCGAACGCGCCGAAGGCGAGGCCGACCGCCTCCGGGGCCAGGTCCGTCCAGGGGTAGCCGCCGACCACGACGGCCGAGCGGACCGCGCGTTCGCCGGTGAGGCGGTCGGGGTACGGGCGCTGGGCCGCCGTCACCGCGCGGCGCAGGGAGCGGGCCGTCCAGGAGTCCATGGGGACGACCGAGAGCGCGGCGGCGATCACCGAGGTGACCGAGGCGCCGGTCATCGCGGCGGCCACCCCGGCGGCCACCGCCTGGCCGCCGTAGATGCCCTCGCCCTCGTGGCTGACCCGGCCGTCGACCGCGACCAGCCGGGCCGCCTCGGCGGGGCGGCCGGCCGCGAAGACGCCGAAGGGCGCGGCCCGCATCGCCAGGCCGTCGCTCCAGGCGTGCCGGTGCTGGGCGGAGATCGGCGCGGCCAGGCCCCGGCGCAGGTTCTCCAGCGTGCCGCGCTCGCTGAAGCCCGCGCCCCGGAACGGCCCCTCGTCCAGGTCGGCGATCCACAGCCGCCAGGCCCGTTCGACATCGGTGACGGTGAGCTCCGAGCCGTGCCGGGCCAGCAGCAGCCCGGAGAAGATCGCGTACTCCGTGTCGTCGGTGCCCGCCGGGTCGTCGCTGACGAAGCCCTCGATCCGGCCCCAGCGGCGGCGGATCTCGGAGGGCCGCATGTTCTCCGCCGGGGCGCCGAGCGCGTCCCCGACCGCGAGGCCGAGCATCGCGCCCCGGCCTCGGTCGCGGGGCCCGCCCGGGGCCGGTTCGTCCGGAGGCGGTGCCGTCTGTGTGCCGCCCGCCCGCGGCGCCGTCGGATTTCCTGCGACCGTCTCCATCGCGTCGACCCTTCGCTCGTACCGAGCCAGTACTCGTGCCTGTGGGATCCGTTCCACGCGGAGCCGCGACGAAGGCCGGTTATCCACACAAAAGGGCCACTCGGATGAAACCCTCCGGACAGCAAGGGAAGCCGTACCTATCCGGTTACGCAGGGTGGTAAGTACGGCCTGCCTTGCTGGCAGGAGCGATTTTTCGTGCGTATTTTCGATGGTGTCGAGCGGGGGCGGGCGGGCAGGAGGCCCGTCTCCGGAACACCCGGATCAGGGGAGAGGGATAAGCCGTGGCCATCATCGAGACGGACGCCGTACTGCACGAGGCGCACCGGGACAACCACACCCACCGTGACGTCAACGGCGGCTGGCTGCGTCCCGCGGTCTTCGGTGCGATGGACGGCCTCGTCTCCAACCTGGCCCTGATGACCGGCGTCGCCGGCGGCGACGTCTCGCACCGCACCATCGTGATCACCGGCCTCGCCGGACTGGCCGCCGGCGCCTTCTCCATGGCGGCCGGTGAGTACACCTCCGTCGCGTCCCAGCGCGAGCTGGTCGAGGCCGAGCTGGACGTCGAGCGGCGCGAGCTGCGCAAGCACCCCGTGGACGAGGAGCGGGAGCTCGCCGCGCTCTACGTCTCCCGGGGCGTCGAGCCCCCGCTCGCCCGCGAGGTCGCCCGCCAGCTCTCCCGCGACCCGGAGCAGGCCCTGGAGATACACGCCCGCGAGGAGCTGGGCATCGACCCGGGCGACCTGCCGTCGCCCCTGGTCGCCGCCTTCTCCTCGTTCGGCGCCTTCGCGCTGGGCGCCCTGCTGCCCGTGCTGCCGTTCCTGCTGGGGGCGAGCGCGCTGTGGCCGGCCGTGCTGCTGGCGCTCGCCGGACTGTTCGGCTGCGGCGCCGTCGTGGCCCGGGTGACCGCCCGCAGCTGGTGGTTCAGCGGACTGCGCCAGCTGGCCCTGGGCGGCGCTGCCGCCGCGATCACGTACGGCCTGGGCGCCCTGTTCGGCGTGGCGGTAGGCGGCTGACCCCGCCTGCTTCGTACGCGTAACGGGCCGGTTCACGCAATCGGCCCGTTACGCGTATGCCATGCGTGTGACGTACGTCTTGGCCCGCGCCCCTGGGCACGGCCGCACCGCGCACCGTAAAATGAGTCCCTATGCAGGGCTGCACATAAGTAGCCACTACCCGGCGGTTTCGTTTTCTCCGCCACCGGGCATGAGCCGTAGACACCGCAGGCAACGACGCCTGCTCTCCGCGTCTCCCGGGCGCCGATCCTCCGACAGCGACCCACTCCACCGTCGTCGACGGTGTCCGCATGTTGGAATGGTTCATCCGCTTTTTGAGAAGCGCCCCATCATGTAATCTGCACGAAATTTCGCAGAGGGCCAACGTCGTCCCTCGGCACTGCATATGCCACGACGACGACGGGAGAGCCGATGCGCACCGACGCCTGGTCGCCCATGGACGGTCGCCCCGCCCCCAGGGGATGTACGACCCCCGCAACGAGCACGACGCCTGTGGCGTGGGGTTCGTAGCCACTCTGACCGGTGTGCCCGGCCACGAGATGGTCGAGCAGGCGCTGACCGTGCTCCGCAACCTCGAACACCGCGGTGCGACCGGCTCGGAGCCCGACTCCGGTGACGGCGCCGGCATCCTGCTCCAGGTCCCGGACACGTTCCTGCGCGCCGAGGTCCCCTTCGCGCTCCCCGAGGCCGGCGCCTACGCCGTCGGCATCGCCTTCCTGCCCGCCGACGACTCCGCCGTCGCCGTCCGCGAGCTGGAGAAGATCGCCGGCGAGGAGGGCCTGACGGTCCTCGGCTGGCGCGAGGTCCCGGTCACCCCGGACATCCTCGGCAACGGCGCCCGCGCCACCATGCCCGAGTTCCGCCAGCTCTTCGTCGCGGACGGCGAGAGCTCCGGCATCGCCCTGGACCGCAAGGCGTTCCTGCTGCGCAAGCGCGCCGAGCGCGAGGCCGGGGTCTACTTCCCGTCGCTCTCCGCCCGCACCATCGTCTACAAGGGCATGCTCACCACCGGTCAGCTGGAGCCCTTCTTCCCGGACCTCTCCGACCCCCGCTTCGCCACCGCGGTCGCCCTGGTCCACTCCCGCTTCTCGACCAACACCTTCCCGAGCTGGCCGCTCGCACACCCGTACCGCTTCGTCGCGCACAACGGCGAGATCAACACGGTCAAGGGCAACCGGAACTGGATGAAGGCCCGCGAGTCCCAGCTCGCCTCCGGCCTCTTCGGCGACGCGCCGCTCGACCGGATCTTCCCCGTCTGCACCCCGGACGCCTCCGACTCCGCGTCCTTCGACGAGGTCCTGGAGCTGCTCCACCTCGGCGGCCGCTCGCTGCCGCACTCGGTGCTGATGATGGTCCCCGAGGCGTGGGAGAACCACGACTCCATGGACCCGGCCCGCCGCGCGTTCTACCAGTACCACTCCGCGATGATGGAGCCCTGGGACGGCCCGGCCTGCGTCACCTTCACCGACGGCGTCCAGGTCGGCGCGGTCCTCGACCGCAACGGTCTGCGCCCCGGCCGCTACTGGGTCACCGACGACGGCCTCGTCGTGCTGTCCTCCGAGGTCGGCGTCCTGGACATCGACCCGGCCAAGGTCGTCCGCAAGGGCCGCCTCCAGCCCGGCCGCATGTTCCTCGTGGACACCGCCGAGCACCGCATCATCGAGGACGACGAGATCAAGGCGTCCCTCGCCGCCGAGCACCCTTACCAGGAGTGGCTGGAGAGCGGCGAGATCGAGCTGGAGGACCTCCCCGAGCGGGAGCACATCGTCCACACGCACGCCTCCGTCACCCGCCGCCAGCAGACCTTCGGGTACACCGAGGAGGAGCTGCGCGTCATCCTCGCCCCGATGGCCCGCACCGGCGGCGAGCCGCTCGGCTCCATGGGCACCGACTCGCCGATCGCCGCGCTCTCGGCCCGCCCCCGGCTGCTGTTCGACTACTTCACCCAGCTGTTCGCGCAGGTCACCAACCCGCCGCTGGACGCCATCCGCGAGGAGCTCGTCACCTCGCTGCGCTCCGTGGTCGGCCCCTCGGGCAACCTCCTGGAGCCGGGCGCCGCGTCCTGCCGCAGCGTCGCGCTGCCCTTCCCGGTGATCGACAACGACGAGCTGGCCAAGCTCATACACATCAACGCCGACGGCGACATGCCGGGCATGAAGGCCGCCACGCTCTCCGGCCTCTACCGGGTGCACGGCGGCGGCGACGCCCTGGCCGCCCGGATCGAGGAGATCTGCACCGAGGTCGACGCCGCCATCGAGGACGGCGCCCGCCTGATCGTCCTGTCCGACCGGCACTCCGACGCCGAGCACGCGCCGATCCCCTCGCTGCTGCTCACCTCCGCCGTCCACCACCACCTCATCCGCACCAAGCAGCGCACCCAGGTGGGCCTGCTGGTCGAGGCCGGGGACGTCCGCGAGGTCCACCACGTCGCGCTGCTGATCGGCTACGGCGCCGCCGCGGTCAACCCGTACCTCGCCATGGAGTCCGTCGAGGACCTGGTCCGGGCCGGCACCTTCATCGAGGGCATCGAGGCCGAGGACGCCATCCGCAACCTGATCTACGCGCTGGGCAAGGGCGTCCTCAAGGTCATGTCCAAGATGGGCATCTCCACGGTCGCCTCCTACCGGGGCGCCCAGGTCTTCGAGGCGGTCGGCCTCGACCAGGCGTTCGTGGACCGCTACTTCAACGGCACCGCCACCAAGATCGGCGGCGCCGGTCTCGATGTCGTCGCCAAGGAGGTCGCCGCCCGGCACACCAAGGGCTACCCGGCCTCCGGCATCTCCGCCTCGCACCGGGCGCTGGAGATCGGCGGCGAGTACCAGTGGCGCCGCGAGGGCGAGCCGCACCTGTTCGACCCGGAGACGGTCTTCCGCCTCCAGCACTCCACCCGCAACCGCCGGTACGACATCTTCAAGAAGTACACGGACCGGGTGAACGAGCAGTCCGAGCGGCTGATGACGCTCCGCGGCCTCTTCGGCTTCAAGTCGGACCGCCCCTCGATCGACATCGAGGAGGTCGAGCCCGCCTCGGAGATCGTCAAGCGCTTCTCCACCGGTGCCATGTCCTACGGCTCCATCTCGCGCGAGGCCCACGAGACCCTCGCCATCGCGATGAACCAGCTGGGCGGCAAGTCCAACACCGGTGAGGGCGGCGAGGACGCCGACCGGCTCTACGACCCGGCCCGCCGCTCGTCCATCAAGCAGGTCGCCTCCGGCCGCTTCGGTGTCACCAGCGAGTACCTGGTCAACGCGGACGACATCCAGATCAAGATGGCCCAGGGCGCCAAGCCCGGCGAGGGCGGCCAGCTGCCCGGCCACAAGGTCTACCCGTGGGTCGCCAAGACCCGGCACTCCACCCCGGGCGTCGGCCTGATCTCCCCGCCGCCGCACCACGACATCTACTCCATCGAGGACCTGGCTCAGCTGATCCACGACCTCAAGAACGCCAACCCGCAGGCCCGCATCCACGTCAAGCTGGTCTCCGAGGTCGGCGTCGGCACCGTCGCGGCGGGCGTCTCCAAGGCGCACGCGGACGTGGTCCTGATCTCCGGCCACGACGGCGGCACGGGCGCGTCCCCGCTGACGAGCCTCAAGCACGCGGGCGGCCCCTGGGAGCTGGGCCTCGCCGAGACCCAGCAGACCCTGCTGCTCAACGGCCTGCGCGACCGCATCGTCGTGCAGACCGACGGCCAGCTCAAGACCGGCCGCGACGTCGTCATCGCCGCGCTGCTCGGCGCCGAGGAGTTCGGTTTCGCGACCGCGCCGCTCGTCGTCTCCGGCTGCGTCATGATGCGCGTCTGCCACCTCGACACCTGCCCCGTCGGCATCGCCACCCAGAACCCGGTGCTGCGCGACCGCTTCTCCGGCAAGGCCGAGTACGTCGTCAACTTCTTCGAGTTCATCGCGCAGGAGGTCCGCGAGCTCCTCGCCGAGCTCGGCTTCCGCACGATCGAGGAGGCCGTCGGCCACGCCGAGCTGCTGGACACCGACCGCGCCGTCACCCACTGGAAGGCGCAGGGCCTCGACCTCGCCCCGCTGTTCTACGTCCCCGAGCTGCCCGAAGGCGCGGTCCGGTACCGGAACACCGAGCAGGACCACGCCCTCGACAAGGCCCTCGACAACGAGCTGATCAAGCTCGCCGCCGACGCCCTCAAGGCCGACAGCCCCGAGGCCGCTCAGCCGGTCCGCGCGCAGATCGCGATCCGGAACATCAACCGGACCGTCGGCACGATGCTCGGCCACGAGGTCACGAAGAAGTTCGGCGGTGCGGGCCTGCCCCAGGACACCATCGACATCACCTTCACCGGCTCCGCGGGCCAGTCCTTCGGCGCCTTCCTGCCCAGCGGTGTCACGCTGCGCCTGGAGGGCGACGCCAACGACTACGTCGGCAAGGGCCTGTCCGGCGGGCGCGTCGTCGTCCGCCCCGACCGCGGCGCCGACCACCTCGCCGAGTACTCCACCATCGCGGGCAACACCATCGCCTACGGTGCCACCGGCGGCGAACTGTTCCTCCGCGGCCGCACCGGTGAGCGCTTCTGCGTCCGCAACTCCGGCGCCACCGTCGTCTCCGAGGGCGTGGGCGACCACGGCTGCGAGTACATGACCGGCGGCCACGCCGTGGTGCTCGGCGAGACCGGGCGCAACTTCGCGGCCGGCATGTCCGGCGGCGTCGCGTACGTCATCGACCTCGACCGCGACAACGTCAACGCCGGCAACCTCGGCGCGGTCGAGGAGCTGACCGACACCGACAAGCAGTGGCTGCACGACGTCGTGCGCCGCCACCAGGAGGAGACCGGCTCCACCGTCGCCGAGAAGCTCCTCGCCGAGTGGGACACCGCGGTGGCCCGCTTCAGCAAGATCATCCCGTCCACCTACAAGGCAGTGCTCGCCGCCAAGGACGCCGCTGAGCTCGCCGGTCTCTCCGAGCAGGAGACCACCGAGAAGATGATGGAGGCGGCGACCAATGGCTGACCCCAAGGGCTTCCTGACCACCGGCCGCGAGGTCGCGCAGACCCGCCCGGCCGGCGAGCGCGTCAAGGACTGGAACGAGGTCTACGTTCCCGGCTCGCTGCTCCCGATCATCAGCAAGCAGGCCGGCCGCTGCATGGACTGCGGCATCCCGTTCTGCCACAACGGCTGCCCGCTCGGAAACCTCATCCCCGAGTGGAACGACTACGCCTACCGCGAGGACTGGGCCGCC
This sequence comes from Streptomyces drozdowiczii, assembly GCF_026167665.1. Lineage (NCBI taxonomy): Bacteria > Bacillati > Actinomycetota > Actinomycetes > Kitasatosporales > Streptomycetaceae > Streptomyces > Streptomyces drozdowiczii. The sequence goes on from NZ_CP098740.1 coordinate 5,290,986, forward strand.
GCCTCCGAGCGGCTGCACGCCACGAACAACTTCCCGGAGTTCACCGGGCGGCTGTGCCCGGCGCCCTGCGAGTCGGCGTGCGTGCTCGGCATCAACCAGCCGGCCGTCACCATCAAGAACGTCGAGGTCTCGATCATCGACAAGGCGTGGGGCAACGGTGACGTGACCCCGCAGCCGCCGGAGCGCCTGTCCGGCAAGACCGTCGCCGTCATCGGCTCGGGCCCGGCCGGCCTCGCCGCCGCCCAGCAGCTGACCCGGGCCGGTCACACGGTCGCCGTCTACGAGCGCGCGGACCGCATCGGGGGCCTCCTCCGGTACGGCATCCCCGAGTTCAAGATGGAGAAGTCGCACATCAACCGCCGCATCGAGCAGATGCGCGCGGAGGGCACCAAGTTCCGCACCGAGACCGAGATCGGCCGGGACATCGACGCCGCGAAGCTGCGCCGCCGCTACGACGCCGTGGTCATCGCCGCCGGTGCCACCGTCTCGCGCGACCTGCCCGTCCCGGGCCGGGAGCTGAACGGCGTGCACTACGCGATGGAGTACCTGCCGCTCGCCAACAAGGTGCAGGAGGGCGACCTGACGGTCTCCCCGATCACCGCCGAGGGCAAGCACGTCGTCGTCATCGGCGGCGGCGACACCGGCGCCGACTGCGTCGGCACCGCGCACCGCCAGGGCGCCCTCTCCGTCACCCAGCTGGAGATCATGCCCCGGCCGGGCGAGGAGCGGAACGCCAACCAGCCCTGGCCGACCTTCCCCATGCTCTACAAGGTCACCTCCGCGCACGAGGAGGGCGGCGAGCGGGTCTACTCCGTCTCGACCACCCACTTCGAGGGCGACGAGGACGGCAACGTCCAGGCCCTCCACCTGGTCGAGGTGGAGTTCAAGGACGGTAAGCTGGAGCAGAAGCCCGGCACCGAGCGGGTCATCCCCGCGCAGCTGGTCACGCTCGCGATGGGCTTCACCGGCACCGACCAGGCCAACGGTCTGGTCCAGCAGTTCGGCCTGGAGCTCGACGAGCGCGGCAACATCGCCCGCGACCAGGACTACGCGACCAACGTCGACGGCGTCTTCGTCGCCGGTGACGCGGGCCGCGGCCAGTCCCTCATCGTGTGGGCCATCGCCGAGGGCCGCTCCGCGGCACGCGGTGTGGACCGCTTCCTGACCGGAGCCAGCGCCCTGCCGGCCCCGATCCGCCCGACGGACCGTGCCCTGACGGTCTGATACGGCACCCAGACGTCCCGCACAACGGCGTGCGGAACTGAACGCGGCGCCTGCCCGTCCCCGACCGGACGATTCGGCAGGCGCCGTGGCGCGTCCTGGGACAGGTGGCGCCGGGGGCTCAGACGGTCAGCGCCAGCGCGCAGGTCGCCGCCGCCGTCGCCGTCACCGCGAGGACCAGACCGGTCAGCGCGAAGCGCCGTACCCCGATGCGCGTCCCCTGGAACCGGCACCGCTCGAACCACAGCAGCGTCGCCAGCGACCCCCAGGGGTGACCAGCGGGCCCGCGTTGACCCCGATCAGCAGGGCCAGCAGCTGATGGTGGTTGCCCGCCGGAACGACCGCCTCGCCCGCCACGTACGCCGGGAGGTTGTTCAGTACGTTGGCGAGCCCGGCGCCCACCCCGGCGGTGCGCAGCATGCCCGCGAGGCCGTCGTCCGTGCCGAGCGCCCGCACCAGCAGCTCGTGCAGCCCGTGCGCGTTGACCGTCTCCACCACCAGGAACATCCCCGGCACCAGGACCAGCAGCCGCCACGGGATCAGCGAGAGCCGCAGCTCCTCGCGCCGCCGCACCGCGTACGCCGCCACCACGACCACCATCGCCACCAGCGAGGCCGACCACAGCGGCACGTCCACCACCAGGATCGCCAGCAGGAACCCGGCACAGGCCACCGAGCAGACCCCCAGCAGCACCCGGTCCTCGGGCGAGGGCACCGGCGGCGGGGTGTACGTGTCGGCGCCCCGCCGCCCCCGGCGCCAGTAGAAGACCCACAGGCACAGGGCCGTCATCGCGATCGCGGCCAGCTGCGGCAGCCACATCACCCCGGCCAGACCGGCCGGGGACAGCGCCACCCGGTCCGCCGCCAGCAGATTGGTCAGATTCGATACGGGGAGCAGCAGGCTCGCCGTGTTGGCCAGCCACACCGTCGTCATCGCCAGCGGCACCGCCGCGATGCCCACCCGCCCGGCCAGCGCCAGCATCACCGGGGTGAGCAGCACGGCCGTCGTGTCCAGATTCAGGGTGATCGTGGTCAGCGAGGCGAACGCCACGCACAGCCCGAACAGCAGCGGATAGCGCCCCCGCCCGGCCCGCGCCACCCACGCCGCGACCACGTCGAAGACCTGCGCCCGTCCCGCCAGCTCCGCCAGCACGATCACCGTCGCCAGGAACGCCAGCAGCGGCCCGATCCGCCGCAGCTGGTCCTCGGCCGGACCGGAGGGCAGCAGCCCCGTCGCCGCGAAGACCACCCCGAGCAGGAGCAGCCCTCCGGCCAGCCAGTCCAGGGGATGCAGCCGCCGCACCAGGGCACGCGAGCGCTCCGTGAAGTGATCGTTCCGCATGCGCTCATCGTGTCAGACCCGAATACCGGACAGAGGATGACGGGATTCTCCGGTTCCATGAGTCCATGACCACCAGCACCTGGACCGACTTCCGCACCGCCGAGCCCGACTTCGCCGACACCGTGCGGCGGAGGTTCGCGCAGTACAAGCACCATGTCCTCGCCACCCTCCGCAAGGACGGATCGCCCCGGCTCACCGGCCTGGAGGTGGACTTCTGGGAGGACGAGCCGCACCTCGGCATGATGCCGAACTCCCGCAAGGCCCTCGACCTGCGCCGCGACCCCCGCTTCTCTGTGCACGCCAACCCCGGCCCCGACGCCGAGATGGCCGACGGGGACGTCCGGATCTCCGGACACGCCGTCGAGGTCACCGACCCCGCCGTCCTCGCCCGTTTCATCGAGGAGCGCACCCCGCCCGAGCCGTTCCACCTGTTCCGCGTCGAGCCCACCGAGGTGGTGCGGGTCGGCCTGGAGGGCGGCGACACCATCGTCATCAGCACCTGGCGTCCGGGCCGCCCGCTGCGCACGATCCGCCGGGGCAACGACGGCTGACCGGACCGCCTCCCGACATCCGGCGGCAGCTCGTGCTACGGTGGTCGTGTTGCAGTTTTGGTACCCATGAACTTTATGTGCGCCTGACGGGAATGCTTCGTCAGGCGCTTTATTGTTTTCCGGCTTTCTCCGGATGGGGCTCAATGCGGCGACTTGGAATTCGTAAAGTGCGAATTTCCGGCACTGCACCTCCTTAGGAGATCGACATGGCTACTGGAACCGTGAAGTGGTTCAACTCTGAAAAGGGCTTCGGCTTCATCGAGCAGGACGGCGGCGGCGCCGACGTCTTCGCCCACTACTCGAACATCAACGCCCAGGGCTTCCGTGAGCTCGTCGAGGGCCAGAAGGTCAGCTTCGACGTCACGCAGGGCCAGAAGGGCCCGCAGGCGGAGAACATCGTCCCGGCCTAATTTTCGCCGGACGCGTACCTCGCAGCCGGGGCCCGCACCGTCAAGGTGCGGGCCCCGGCTCGTGCTGTCCCAGGAGGACAATCCCGATATGACCCGCTCCGAACGCCAGGACCGTCCCGCCCGCAACCGCCCGTCCAGGGCGCGCGGCACGGACCGGGCACAGGCAACCGCACAGGGTTCCGGCAAGGGAACCGGAAAGGCGTCGCCCCGTCGCAGGGCCACGCCGCCGCAGGGCGAATTCGCGCTGCCCGAGACCATCACCCCCGCACTGCCCGCCGTCGAGGCGTTCGCCGAGCTGGACATGCCCGCAGCCCTGCTGAAGACCCTTGCCGCGCAGGGCGTGACCGAGCCGTTCCCGATCCAGGGCGCCACGCTGCCCAACTCGCTGGCCGGCCGTGACATCCTCGGCCGGGGCCGCACCGGCTCCGGCAAGACCCTCGCCTTCGGCCTCGCGCTCCTGGCCCGCACCGCCGGCCGCCGCGCCGAGCCGAAGGCCCCCCTGGCCCTCGTGCTCGTCCCGACCCGCGAGCTCGCCCAGCAGGTCACCGACGCGCTGACCCCGTACGCCACCTCGGTCAACCTGCGCCTGGCCACCGTCGTCGGCGGCATGTCGATCACCCGGCAGTCCGCCACGCTGCGGCGCGGCGCCGAGGTGCTGGTCGCGACCCCGGGCCGACTCAAGGACCTCATCGAGCGCGGCGACTGCCGACTGGACCAGGTCGCGATCACCGTCCTGGACGAGGCCGACCAGATGGCCGACATGGGCTTCATGCCCCAGGTCACCGCCCTGCTCAAGCAGGTCGAGGCCGACGGTCAGCGGATGCTGTTCTCGGCGACCCTGGACAAGAACATCGACCGCCTGGTCAAGATGTTCCTGACCGACCCCGTCGTGCACTCGGTCGACCCGTCCGCCGGTGCGGTCACCACCATGGAGCACCACGTCCTCCACGTCCTGGACGAGACCGACAAGAAGGCCGTCGCGACGCGGATCGCCGCCCGTGAGGGGCGCGTGATCATGTTCGTGGACACCAAGCGTGCCGCGGACCGCTTCGCCAAGCGGCTGCTCGCCAGCGGGGTACGCGCTGCCGCGCTGCACGGCGGGCGCTCGCAGCCGCAGCGCAACCGGACCCTGGACCAGTTCAAGAACGGCCAGGTCACGGCTCTCGTCGCGACGAACGTGGCCGCGCGCGGCATCCATGTCGACGACCTCGACCTGGTCGTCAACGTGGACCCGCCCACCGACCACAAGGACTACCTGCACCGGGGCGGCCGCACCGCCCGGGCCGGGGAGTCCGGCAGCGTGGTCACCCTCGTCCTGCCCGACGAGAAGCGGGACATGACCCGGCTGATGCGCGACGCGGGCATCGCCCCGCGCACCACGCGCATCCGCTCCAGCGACGAGGAGCTGACCCGCATCACGGGCGCCCGTGAGCCGTCCGGCGTCGCGGTGGTCATAGAGGTCCCGCAGCCGACCCAGCCGAAGCCGAGGCCGGCGGGAGCCCGCTCGGGCAGCCGCGGGCGGGGCCGGGGGCCGGGGCGTCGCGCAGCGCCGGTGCGTCGCGGGGCGCCGGTGCCTCCAGGGGCGCCGGTGCGTCCAGGGGCACCGCGCAGCGCAGCCGCCGCGCCGCGTAGCACTTCCGGGGGCGCTGCCCCCGGACCCCCGCTCCTCAATCGCCGGAGGGGCTTGATTTTGGCGACCGGTCACGTCGGAGGGGCTTGATTTGGCCCCTCCGGCGCCTGACCGGTCACGTCGTGCAATCCAGCACCGCGCGGCACAGCGCGCACCGCACCCGCACCCGTCCGCGCACGGGCACCCGGTTCCGCTGGTGGCAGACCGGGCACGGGAACGCCACCCGCAGCCCGTCCGCCGCCGCCTCGAAGGCGTACGACCCCTCGGGGCCCCCGGACGCGGCCCGCCGGTCCCGGGCGTACCGCCGCCGCCCCGCCCACCCCGCAGCCGTCAGCGGCGGCTGCCCCGCATCGCGCAGGGCCCGCGCCCGGCCCTCCGTGTACGCGGTGTACGCCTGCGGACTGGTGAACCACGGCGAGGGGTCCTCGCCGAACACCAGCGCCCGCTTGGCCAGCACGTACCCGAACTCCTCCGGCGTCAGGTACCCCAGCTTCTGGCTGGACGTCGCGTCCTCGCGGAACGCGTCGAGGAGCAGCCACCCCGCGCCCAGGTAGGCCGCCGCCGTGTCGGTGAGGATCTCGTTGTCGCGGGTGCCGGGGAACTCCAGGCCCAGCCGGTGCAGCAGGACATGCGCCACCTCGTGCGACAGGGCCGCGCCGATGTCCCGGCGATGGGTGCGGAAGCGGTCGTTCAGCTCCACGAAGTACTCCGGCCCCGCCGCGAGTTCGACGCTGCCCGCGTGCTCCATCGACCGGAACGCCACGATCACCCGGGCGTCCGGCAGCCGGTAGTGGTGCACCATCGCCCGCGCCACCCGCTGCGCGCCCAGGTGCAGGTCGTCCGCGTCGGCGAACGCGGCGTCGACCGGGGCGAGGCTCGTCGCGAACCGCTGGACGCCGTCCGCCGACAGCCTCCGGTACAGGGCGGTGATCGCCGAGCGGACCGTCTCCAGATGCGGGAAACCGTGCTCGACGGGGCTGCGGCGGAGGCCGTCCGGCATGTCCGTACCCCCGCTCCTCGCTCCGGGCCCGACTCCTCACCAATGTAGACCGGGCAGGGCGTCCCGAGGTTGTCAGCCGGTACGCACCGGCAGACCCGGGCCCAGCTCCACGAACGGCGCGCCCGCGCCCTCCGTCTCCAGCACCCACACCTCGTTGACCCCGTCCCGCAGCACCGGACCCGGCACGTACAGCGTGTGCTGCGGGCCCGCCGCCCAGTACCGGCCCAGGCAGAATCCGTTCACCCAGACGAACCCCCGCGTCCAACCCGGGAGTTCGAGCCCCGCGTGGTCCGCCCCGGCCGCCAGTTCGAACGTGCCGCGGTACAGGCCCGTCCCGCCCTCCCCGCCGACCGGCGCGAACGGCACGCCCGCCACCGCGCCCGGCTCCTCGAACGCGTCCAGCCGCAGCGCCCGCGCCCGCACCCCGTGCAGATACTGGCGCTCGTGGAGCACGCCCCCGGTGATGCCCTTCGGCTCGCCCAGGCGCGGCCCGTAGTTGACCCGGCCCAGCGACTCCACCCACAGCTCCACATCGGCGGGCCCGGCCACCGGCTCCGCCAGCGCGGCGGCCCCCTCGCTCAGGACACCCCGGCGCACCCCGTCCACGTACACCACCGCACGGTCCCGCAGTCCCGCGACGGCCAGCGTGTACGGGCGGCGCGGACCCGGCACGGCGACCCGGTAGCGGACCAGGCCGCGGTCCACCCCCAGCTCCTCGAACGTCGGCGGCACCCCGGACTCCGCCGCCTCCTCGTCGCCCAGCGCCTCCAGCACCGTGTGCAGCGGCGCCCACTCGGTCAGCTCCGCCCGGACCGGGGCGGCGAGCCCGGCCGGCTCCGGCGGCAGCGGGGGCAGCGGGCCGTCCGCGTACCCGGCGAGGACCTTCCGGAACAGCCGGAACTTCTCCGTGGCCCGGCCGTACTCGTCGACCGGCGCGTCGTAGTCGTACGACGTCACCGTCGGCAGCAGCTCCTCGTCCTGGAGCGGCCCGGAGCGGTTCGCGCCCGCCCAGCCCGCGAAGTTGGTGCCGCCGTGCGCCATGTAGACGTTCACCGACGCCCCGCACTCCAGGATCTCCGCCAGCGCACCGGCCGCCTGCGCCGGATCGCGTACGACCGGCGGCGCGCCCCAGTGCTCGAACCAGCCGCACCAGAACTCCATGCACATCAGCGGACCCGACGCCTGGTGGCGGCGCAGCACCCGGAACGCCTCGCGGGCGCCCGAACCGAAGTTGGCGGTGGCGAGCAGGCCGGGCACCGAGCCGCCGGTGAGCATGTGGTCCTCCGGCCCGTCCGAGGTGAACAGCGGCACGTCCACCCCGTACGCGCGCAGCAGCTCCGCCACCCGGCGCAGATAGACCGCGTCGGTGCCGTAACTCCCGTACTCGTTCTCGGCCTGCACCATGATCACCGGGCCGCCGCGGCCGATCTGCCGCTCAGCGACCTGCGGCAGCAGCTCCGCGAACCAGGTCCCGACCGCGTCGAGATACCCCTCGTCGCGGGTCCGCACCCGCCGCCCGAACCGGCCGGTCACCCAGGCGGGCAGCCCGCCGTTCTCCCACTCCGCGCAGATGTACGGGCCCGGGCGCACGATCGCCCACAGGCCGGCCCGGTGCGCCGCGTCCAGGAAGCGGCCCAGCGCCCCGGTGTCCCGGAAGCGGCCGGGCCGGGGCTCGTGGAGATTCCACGGGACGTACGTCTCCACGCAGTTCAGGCCCATCGCCCGCAGCATCGCGAGCCGGTGGTCCCACTGGCCCTCGTGCACCCGGAAGTAGTGCAGGGCCCCGGACAGCAGCCGTACGGGCTTCCCGTCGATCCGGAAGCCGTCGTCCCCGACGGTGAAGTCAGCCATGGTGCCCGTTCTCCTGATGCGCGGAATGTCTCGGTCCAGCCTCAGCCCTGGCGTGCGGCCGGTCCATGGACAAAGATCTTGGCTGTTTGGACGCGCGTTGCCCGGACCGGGAGAGAGGGAGCCCATGTACCACACCTGGATGCGCTTCTTCACGCCCAGCCCGCTCCACCACCGCCTCGGCCTCGTCTGCCTCGGCGTCGGCCTCCAGCACGGCACCCTGCCGACCGTCGGGCCGCGCACCCTGGACCACCATGTGGCCGTCGTCGTCCACTCGGGCAGCGGCTGGTTCGCCGGGCCGGACGGGCGGCGGGTCCCGGTCACCGCGCCCAGCCTCATCTGGCTGACCCCGGGCACCCCGCACCACTACGGCGCCGACCCCGCGACCGGCTGGGACGAGAGCTTCGTCGACTTCACCGGGCCCGCCACCGCCACGTACACCGAACTCGGCTACATCGAGCCCGACCGCCCCCTGGTCCCCCTCGCCGACACCGCCGCCCCGCGCGCCGCGATCGGCCGGATGGTCCGGGCCGCCCGGCGCGGCAACCCGCTCCTGGAGGTCGAGACCGGGGCCGCCGTGCACGAACTCCTCGTCGCCCTGCGCCGGGCCCGCGCCGACGTCGGCCCGGACGGCGACCCGGTGCTCCAGGCGCTCGCCCGGGACGCCTTCCAGCCGCTGTCGGTCGCCGAGCACGCCGCCCGGCACGGGATGACCTCGGCCGAACTGCGGACGGCGGTGCGCCGGGGCGCGGGATGCAGCCCGAAGGACTACCTCCTCACCATCCGGCTGGGACGCGCCAAGGAACTCCTCGCCACGAGCGACCTGCCGGTCGCGGCCGTCGCCCGCCGCGTCGGCTACGACGACCCGGCCTACTTCTCCCGGCTCTTCGCGCGGCGCGTCGGCATCGCCCCGGTCCGCTTCCGCGAACAGCAGGGGCGTACGGTCCCGGGCGGCTGGAGCGACCGCGTCCCGGACCCCGAACACCCGCCGACGATCTCCTCGTAGCCCCGTAAGCTCGCTGCCCATGACCACGAACGACATCGACGCCTCCGTACGCGTCGAACTCGACCGGCTGCGCCAGAGCATCGACAACATCGACGCCGCCGTCGTCCACATGCTGGCCGAACGCTTCAAGTGCACCCAGCAGGTCGGCCACCTCAAGGCCGCCCACCAGCTGCCCCCGGCCGACCCGGCCCGCGAGGCCCGTCAGATCGCCCGGCTCCGCGAGCTGGCGGAGAGCGCCCACCTCGACCCGGCCTTCGCCGAGAAGCTGCTCAACTTCATCGTCGCGGAGGTCATCCGCCACCACGAACGCATCGCGGAGGAGTCCGCGAACGGCACGGAGGCGGCCGGGGGACGCTAGCCTCCCCGGCCGCCTCCGCGCGCCCACGCCCGCCCGTCAGGGCGAGATCTCCTCCAGCGGCCGGTTCGCCGTCTCCTCCGCCAGGGTGCCGGCGACCACCGCGCCGAGCACCGCCACCGCGGCGAGCATCACGAAGACCGCGACGACGCTGTCGTTCGCCGCGTAGACGAGGCCGACCAGGATGGGGCCGAGGATCACGCCCAGGCGGTTGACCGCGCCGCCGACGCTGCACCCGAGCGCCCGCATCCGGGTCGGATACAGCTCCGGCGTGTACAGGTACAGGCAGATGTTGGAGCCGAAGAAGCCGACCGCCGACAGCGAGGTCCAGATCAGCACCTGGACCGGGGAGCCGGCGCCCAGCGCGGCCAGGGTGAGCAGCAGGGCCGCCGAGGCGCCGAGGCAGATCGCGAAGACCTTGCGGCGGCCCAGGACGTCCACCGTGAGCGCCACGATCAGGCAGCCGAGCAGCCCGGCGACCGAGGTCACCGTGGAGTAGAGCAGGGCGTCGGAGAGGCCGAGGCCGTACTCGTCCTTGTAGATGCTCGGCAGCCAGGACGTCACGCCGTAGTTCACGAAGTAGCCGGTGAACCAGATCGCGCCGACGACCAGCGTGCGGCGCCGGTAGCGGCCGGTGAACAGCCCGCGCAGGCCGGTCGCCGCCCGCTCCGCGTCGGTGGTGGCCGTTGCCTTCTCCGGGGTGCTCGCGGCGCGCGGCGCGGGCAGCGGCTGCCCCGTCGCGGCCGCCACCTTCGCCTCGATCCCGGCCATCACCGCTTCCGCCTCCGCGAGCCGCCCCCGGTCCGCGAGCCAGCGCGGGGACTCCGGGACGCGGCGCTGCACCAGGAAGGCCAGCAGGCCGGGGACGGCGGCGACCACGAACATCGTGCGCCAGCCCGCCGCCGGGACGACCCAGGCGGCGACCAGCGCGCCGACGGTGAGGCCCGCCGGAAAGACCAGTTCGTACAGCAGGACGAAGCGGCCGCGCTTGAAGCTGCGCGTGATCTCGCTGATGAAGGCCGCCGCCACCGGCACCTCGCCGCCGATCGCCAGCCCCTGCGCGAACCGCAGCGCCAGGAACGGGGTGAGCGAGGTGCAGGCGGTGAGGGCCAGGCTCACCAGGCCCGAAACGGCGATGCAGTACGCGATGACCTTCACCCGGCCGTAGCGGTCGGCCAGCCGCCCCGACAGCAGGGCGCCGACGAGCATGCCGACCGAGCCGACGGTCAGGACGGCCGTGGCGTCGCCGGTGCTCAGCTGCCACTCGTCGCGCAGCTCCGGCAGCGCGTAGGCGATCAGCAGCTGGTCGAACGCCTCGAAGAAGGTGACCACGCCCACGATCAGGCGGACGGTGACGTGCCAGCGGGAGGGCGGCAGCCGCTCGAACCGGGCCGCTATGGCGGTGCGGGTGGTGCCGGAGGGCGAGGGGCCCGGCGCGGCGTCCTGTGAGATGTCGGTGCTCATCCAGGGTTCCTCCTGCTCCGCGGGGGCCCGGAGCGGTTGGGGGAGCCAGGTGTACGTGTATGCAGAGGCTGCGGTGGGCCGAGCGTACGGGTGGGGGAGCGGTACGCGGTGCCCGTGAGGCGGTGACATCGCCCACGAACCTCTGTAAGCACCTAGCTTCTTAGGGCTTAAGTTCTATCGGTCCGGGGGTGGCGGCCGTCAAGGGTCGGGGAGCAAAAGACTTTTTGCCCGAGCTTTTTGTCCAGGGGGGCTTGCGGGCCATTACTTAAGTGCTTAGCTTTTTAGCCCTGAGGTACCGGCTCCGGCCGGACCGGGAACCGATCACGACCGCAGGAGGCCAACCGATGCTTGCCGACGAGGTGTTGGTCGCCGGACAGTGGCGCCAGGGCCGGGGCGCCCCCATCGAGACCGTCGACCCGGCCACCGGCCAGGTCATCGCCACCGTGCGTGCCGCGTCCCTCGAAGACGTCGAGGAGGCCGCCGCCGCGGCGACCCGGGCCGCCCGGGAGCCCGCCTGGCGCGAGCTGCCCGCCCACCTCCGTGCCCGGCTGCTGCACCGCGTCGCGGACCTCGTCGAGCAGGACGCCGACCGGCTCTCCGCGCTCCAGACCGCGGACACCGGCAAGTGCCGCACCGAGACCCGGGCCCTCGTGCTCAGCGCCGCCGGCACCTTCCGCTACACCGCCGCCGCCCTGGAGACCGCCGAGGACGCGCTCACCCCGGCCCGCGGCCCGTACCTCACGATGAGCGTCCACGAACCCATCGGCGTCGTCGGCGCGATCACCCCCTGGAACTCGCCGATCGCCAGCGACGCCCAGAAGCTCGCCCCCGCCCTCGCCGCCGGAAACGCGGTCCTCCTCAAGCCCGCCGAGTGGACCCCGCTCGTCGCCCTCGCGCTCGGCCGCCTGGTCCACCAGGCGCTCACCGAGGCCGGACTGCCGACCGCCCTGCTCTCCGTCCTGCCGGGCCGGGGCAGCGTCATCGGCGACGCGATCGTCCGTCACCCGGCCGTCGGCAAGGTCACCTTCACCGGCGGCACGGAGACCGGCCGCACCCTCGCCCACGCCGCCGCCGACAAGCTGATCCCGGTCTCGCTCGAACTCGGCGGCAAGTCCCCGACGATCGTGCTGGAGGACGCCGACCTCGAACAGGCCCTCGCCGGCGTCATGTACGGGATCTTCTCGTCCAGCGGGCAGAGCTGCATCGCCGGTTCCCGCCTCTTCGTGCACCGCTCCCGCTACGAGGAGTTCCTCGGCGAACTCGTCGCCCGTACGGAGAAACTGCGCGTCGGCCCCGGCACCGACCCGGACACCCAGGTCGCCCCGCTGGTCCACCACCGCCACCGCGACAGCGTCGCCGCCTACGTCGACCTGGCCCGCGCGGAGGGCGCCACCGTCCGCTGCGGGGGAGCGGCCCCCGAGGGCGAGCGCTACCGGGACGGCGCCTACTACCTGCCCACCGTCCTGGACGGCCTGCCGAACACCGCCAGGGTCTGCCAGGAGGAGATCTTCGGACCGGTCCTGGTCGCCCTGCCCTTCGAGGACGAGGACGACCTCGTCGCCCAGGCCAACGACAGCGTCTACGGCCTGGCCTGCGGCATCTGGACCCGCGACCACGCCCGTGCCTGGCGGCTCGCCCGCCGCATCGACGCGGGCACCGCCTGGATCAACACGTACAAGCAGTTCAGCATCTCCACCCCGTTCGGCGGGCTGAAGGACAGCGGCATCGGCACCGAGAAGGGCCGCGACCTCATCCGCGGCTACCAACGGCAGAAGTCCCTCTACTGGGCCACCGACACCACCCCGCTGCCCTGGGCCGCCGCCCACTGACACCGCACGCGCCCCACCCACCCGAGCGGGAGGACCCCATGCCCCACGACCACCCCCACGACCGGCCGATAGCCCGGCTCCGCGCCCTGCGCTCCGTCGAACTCCACACGCCCGCCCTCACCGAGTCCGCCGACTTCTACGCCGAGGTCTGGGGCCTGGAACCCGTCGAGCGCGACACCGACGCCACCTGGCTGCGCGGCACCGGCGAGGAACACCACGTCCTGCACCTCACCCGCGCCGACCGCAACGGCCTCGGCCGCATCAGCTTCGCCGTCGCCACCCCCGCCGAGATCGACGAGGCCGCCCGCCGCCTCCTCGCCCGCGGCATCGTCCCCGTCGCCGGACCCGGCCCCCTCGACCAGGTCGGCGGCGGCTACGGACTCCGCTTCACCGACCCCGAGGGCCGGCTGATCGAACTCAGCGCCCAGACCCACGCCGTCACCCCGCGCGGCCGGGACGGCGCCGTCCCCGTCGGCGTCACCCACACCGTCCTCAACACCACGGACATCGACGCCGCCGTCGCCTTCTACACCTCCGTCCTCGGACTGCGCGTCTCCGACTGGTCCGAGCACCAGATGGCCTTCCTGCGCTGCAACGCCGACCACCACTGCATCGCCTTCAACCAGGCCGAGTGGGCGTCCCTCAACCACGTCGCGTACGAGATGCCGTCCGTCGACCACTTCATGCGCGGCCTCGGCCGGCTCCGCCACCACGGCATCACCCCCCAGTGGGGGCCCGGCCGGCACGGCCCCGGCAACAACACCTTCTCCTACTTCACCGATCCGGCCGGACTCGTCTGCGAATACACCTCCGAGGTCGCCCAGATCGTGGAGGACGCCTGGATCGCCAAGGTCTGGCGCCGCACCCCCGACCTCTCCGACCTCTGGGGCACCGCCGGACCGCCGTCCCCCGCCATCCGCCGCCACATGGCCGGTATCCCCGACCCCGGCCCCCTCACCACCACCCCGGAAGAGGTGACCGCGTGACCACCGTCCTCCACCCCCGCCCGGACACCGCCGCCCGCCCCGGACCCGCCGTCCGCCGCGTCGCCCTCGTCGGCTGGGGCGCCATCGGCCGCGTCGTCGGCACCGCCCTCGCCGAGGGCCGCGTCCCCGGCGCCGAACTCACCTGCGTCATCGACAACCGGCCCCTGGTGGACGCCCCCGCGCCCCAGCTCTCCTTCGAGGACGCCCTCGCCGTCTGCGACCTCGTGGTCGAAGCCGCCGGCCAGGCCGTCGTACGGGAATGGGCCGAGCGCGTCCTCACCAGCGGCGCCGACCTGCTCATCGCCTCCACCGGAGCCCTGGTCGACCCCAAACTCACCGCCCGGCTGCGCGCCGCAGGGCCCGGCCGCGTCTACTTCACCGGGGGCGCCGTCGGCGGGCTCGACCTCCTCCAGGCCGTCCGCGGCCTCGGCCCCCTCACCTCCGTCACCCTCACCACCACCAAGCTGCCCGCCACCCTCCACCAGCCCTGGATGGACGAGGAACTGACGGACCGGCTGCGCACCACCACCGCACCCGTCGAGGTCATGCGCGGCACCGCCCGGGACGTCCCGGTGAAGTTCCCCAGGTCGACCAACGTCGCCGCCTCGGTCGCCCTCGCCACCGGCGACCCGGACCTGGTGGAGGTCGTCGTCGTCGCGGACCCGGACGCCACCCTCACCCGGCACGTCATCGAGGCGGCGGGCCCGCACGGCAGCTACCGCTTCGAGGTCGCCCACCGCCCCGACGCCGCCAACCCCGCCACCAGCCAGGTCGTCCCGCACGCCGTGCTCCGCAGCCTCGGCGCCGTCGTCGGACGGGCGGGGCAGATCCTGTGACCGCCGGAATCCACACCCGCGAAGCCGGCGACCCGGACGCCCCGCTCCTGCTCTGCCTGCACGGCATCGGCTCCTCCTCCGCCGCCTTCGCCCCCCAGCTCGACGGGCTCGCCGACCAGGTACGGGTCGTCGCCTGGGACGCCCCCGGCTACGCGGACTCCGCCGACCCGGACCACGCCCCCGGCCTCGACGGCTACGCGGACACCGCCGCCGCCCTCATCCGCGAACGCGGCGGCCCCGCCCACGTCCTCGGCGTCTCCTGGGGCGGCGTCATCGCCCTCCGCCTCGCCGCCCGCCACCCGGACCTCGTCGCCTCCCTGATCGTCGCCGACTCAAGCCGGGGCTCCGGCACCGACCCGGACAGGGCGAAGGCCATGCGCGGGCGCGCCGAACAGCTCGCCGCCGAAGGGCCCGAGGCGTTCGCCGCCGCCCGGGGGCCCCGGCTCGTCTCGGACGGCGCACCCCCCGAACTCGTCGCCCGCGTCGTCGCCACCATGGCCGCCTCCGTCCGCGGCCCCGGCTACGGCTACGCCGCCGACGCCATGGCGGACGCCGACCTCACCGACGACCTGCCCGCCATCACCGCACCGGCCCTCGTGCTCTGCGGCGAACAGGACACGGTCACCGGCACCGCCGAGTCCCAGGCCATCGCCGGGGCCTGGAGAAATCCGTCTACGTCACCCTCTCCGGCGCCGGACACCTCGCCAACCAGGAACGCCCCGAGGCGTTCAACGCCTGGGTCCGCGCCCACCTCCACGTCGTCGCCCGCGTACCCGCGTAACGACGAACCCCCCACCCACCCCGAACGAACCCAGGAGCATCCCGTGCCCATCGACAAGACCCCGTACGAGAACAACGGCGACCTCGCGAAGTTCACCGACTCGCTCATCGCCACCAAGGACTCCCGCGAACCCGACTGGGACACCCTCTCCTTCCAGGAGAAGGCCGGCGCCCAGTACCGCCGCGCCCAGATCCGGTACGTCGGCTCCGGCGCCACCGGCAACCACGAGAGCGACAACCGCATCCTGCCCTCGGGCGGCTTCACCCTCTCCAACATGCTGCTCCCGCCGGGCGCCGAGGGCCCCGAGCACACCCACCACGACGTGGAGGAGGCGTTCTTCGTCCTGGAGGGGCAGGTCAGGGTCGGC
The DNA here is from genome assembly GCF_026167665.1 of Streptomyces drozdowiczii. Taxonomy (NCBI): domain Bacteria; kingdom Bacillati; phylum Actinomycetota; class Actinomycetes; order Kitasatosporales; family Streptomycetaceae; genus Streptomyces; species Streptomyces drozdowiczii. The sequence continues at coordinate 5,306,611 of NZ_CP098740.1, forward strand.
ATCCACCGGGGCGCCGACGAGACCGAGTACCGCACGCTCGGCTACCGGGACATGATCGTCGTCCCCGCCGGGGTGGCCCGCTCCCTGAAGAACGAGGGCGACACCGACGCCCTGTTCTGCGTCATCATCGGCACCCGGAAGCCGCAGGTGCCGACCTACCCCGAGCACTCGCCGATGCACGGCGTCACCCGCGACTGATGGCCGCCGACGACACCTCCCGCACGGTCGTCGTCACCGGCGCCGGCCGCGGCCTCGGACTGGCCGCGGCCCGCCGGATCGGCGGCGACGGACACCGCGTCGTCATCGCCGAACTGGACGAGGCCACCGGCCGTCAGGCGGCCGGGAAGCTCCGCGCCGACGGCATCACCGCGGACTACCACCCGCTCGACGTCGCCGACCCGGACTCCGTCGCCGCCCTCGCCGACACCCTCGCCGGTGACGGCAGCCGGCTGTACGGGCTGGTCAACAACGCCGGGCTGGCCAACGCGGTGGGCGGCAAGCCGTTCCACGAGATCGACGTCGAGGCGTGGGACCGCATCATGACGGTCAACGCGCGCGGGCCCTGGCTCGTCGCCCGCGCCCTCCTCCCGCTCATGCGGGCCCACGGCGTCGGACGCATCGTCAACCTCGCCTCGGACGCCGCGCTCTACGGCTCACCCCGGCTCGCCCACTACATCGCGTCCAAGGGCGCCGTGATCTCCCTGACCCGGGCGATGGCCCGCGAGACGGGCGACCTCGGCATCACCGTCAACGCGGTGGCGCCCGGCCTCACGGAGGGGGAGTCCGCCGTGGACATCCCCGCCGAACGCCACGAGCTGTACCGGCTGAACCGGGCGATCTCCCGCCCCCAGCAACCGTCCGACCTGGTCGGCCTCATCGCCTTCCTCATCGGCGAGGAGTCCGGCTACATCACGGGCCAGACGTTCGCCGTGAACGGCGGCTTCACGATGCAGTGACGAACGAAAGCCCGTCCGGCGATTGAGGACAAGGCAGTTCAAGCCCGTCCGGCGATTGAGGACACCCCACCACCGCCCGCACCCACCCACCCGCTAGGAGCCGCACATGGACCTCCAGCTGAAAGGCCACCGCCTACTCGTCACCGGCGGCAGCTCCGGCGTCGGCCTCGCCACCGTCCGCGCGCTCCTCGCGGAGGGCGCCCGCGTCGCCACCTGCGGCCGCCGCCCCGACGCCCTCGCCGCCGCCCTCGACGGCCTCGCCGGACCCGACACCCTCTACCACGCCCCCTGCGACGTCACCGACGAGGCCGCCGTACGCGCCTTCACCGACGCCGCCGCCGACCACTTCGGCGGACTCGACGGCCTCGTCAACAACGCCGGCGCCTCCCGGATGAAACCCTTCGCCGAGACCACCGCCGCCGACTGGCGCGAGGAGCTGGAGCTCAAGTTCTTCGGCGTCCTCAACCCGCTGCACGCCGCCCTGCCCCACCTCCGCGCCTCCGGCGCCGCCCGCGCCGCCTCCGTCGTCAACATCAACGCGGTCCTCGCCAAGCAGCCCGAGACCCGGCTGATGACCACCAGCGCCGCCCGCGCCGGCATCCTCAACCTCTCCACCTCGCTGTCCAAGGAACTGGCCCCCGACGGCATCCGCGTCAACTCCGTCTGCCTCGGCCTCATCGACACCGGGCAGTGGGAACGCCGGTACGCCGCCTCCGGCTCCCCGCTGGACTACCCCGCCTGGCAGGCGGAACTCGCCGCCGTCCGGGGCATCGCCCTCGGCCGCCTCGGCAACGCCGACGAAGTCGCGTACGCCGTCACCGCCCTCCTCTCGCCCCGCGCCTCGTACATCACCGGCACCACCGTCGACGTCTGCGGCGGCGTCAACCGCGCGGTCGCGTAACCCGTCCCCCAACCCCCTCAGGAGCACCCGACATGACCCGACCCAACGGCGGCGACCTGCTCGTCGAGACGCTACGCGGACTGGGCGTCGACACGGTGTTCGGCATCGTCAGCGTGCACAACCTGCCGCTCGTCGAAGCCGTCGACCGCGACCTGCGCTTCGTCCCCGTCCGCCACGAGGCCGCCGCGGTCAACGCCGCCGACGGCTACGCCCGCGCCACCGGCCGGCTCGGCTGCGCCCTCACCAGCACCGGTACGGGAGCGGGCAACGCGGCCGGCTCCCTCATCGAGTCCCTCAGCTCCGGCACCCCCGTCCTGCACGTCACCGGCCAGATCGACAGCGCCTACCTCGGCTCCGGGCGCGGCTTCATCCACGAGACCAAGGACCAGCTCGGCATGCTCCGCGCGGTCTCCGCGCACGCCGTCACCGTCACCGACGCCGAGAGCGCCGGCGACCTCCTGCGCGAGGCCGCCGCCCGCGCCCTGACCGCCCCGCACGGCCCGGTCAGCGTCGAGTGGCCCATCGACCTCCAGTTCGCCCCCCAGCGGCTCACCGGCACCCCCGTCCCCGCGCCCGCCACCCCGGCCCTGCCCGACCCGGCGCTCCTGGACGAGGCGGCCGCCCTGCTGTCCGCCGCCCGCCGCCCCCTCCTCTGGGCCGGCGGCGGCGCCAACACCGCCCGCCCCGAGGTCGCCGCACTCCTCGACGCCCTGAACGCCGGGCTCGTCACCTCCAACTCCGGACGCGGCGCCGTGCCCGAGTCCGACGAGCGGGTCCTCGGCAACTACGCCACCGCCCCGGCCGGCCGCGCCCTGCTCGCCGAGGCCGACGTCCTGCTCACCATCGGCACCCACTTCCGCTCCAACGAAACCGCCGACTACAGCCTCGGACTCCCCGCCACACACATCCAGATCGACCTGGACCCGGCCGCCCCCGGCCGCGTCCACCCGGCGACCGTCGCCCTCCACGGCGACGCCTCCGCCGTACTCGCCGCCCTCCTCGGCCGTGTCACCAGCGGGAGTACGGAGCCGAGCTGGCCCGGCCGCGTACGCGAGGCCCGTACCGCCGCCCGCGCCGCGCAGCGCCACGCCATCGGCCCGCAGGCCGCGATCAACGACGCGATACGCGACGCCTGCCCGCCCGGGTCCGTCATCGCCCGGGACGTCACCATCCCGTCCTCCACCTGGGGAAACCGGCTCCTGGAGATCACCGACCCGGCCACCAACGTCTTCCCGCGCGGCGGCGGCATCGGCCAGGGACTCGCCATGGGCATCGGCGCCGCACTCGGCCGCCCCGACACCCCCACCGTCGTCATCGCCGGCGACGGCGGCCTCGCCGTCCACCTCGGCGAACTCCTCACCCTCGCCCAGGAGAAGCCCGACCTCACCCTCCTCGTCTTCAACGACGGCGGCTACGGCGTCCTGCGCAACATGCAGGACAACCACTTCCCCCGCCGCTCCGGCGTCGACCTCACCACCCCCGACTTCACCCTGCTCGCCGCCGCCACCGGCCTCCCGTACGCCCGGATCGCCGCCGAGGCCGACGCCGGACCCGTCATCAAGGAAGCCGTCGCGACCCCGGGCCCCACCCTCGTGGAGATCGACCTCACCGCGCTCGGCCCGATGAACACCCCCTTCACCCCGCCCGTCAAACTCCCCGCCGCCGCCACCGGCACCCCCGCAGAAGGAGGCGACCCGTCATGACACCCGCCGAGGAGCCCCGGCTCGACCTGCTCGTCCACCGCATGACGTGGGAGGCCGACGGAGTCCTGAGCATCGAACTCACCCACCCCGAGGGCAAGCCCCTCCCCGCCTGGCGCCCCGGCGCCCACATCGACGTCCACACCGGCGGCCACGTCCGCCAGTACTCCCTGTGCTCCGACCCCGCCGACACCACCCGCTGGCGCATCGGCGTCCTGCGCGAACCCGCCTCCCGGGGCGGCTCCGCCCACATCCACAGCGAACTCCGCCCCGGCCGGACCGTCCACGTCCAGGGCCCCCGCAACCACTTCGCGCTCGACCCCGACGCCCCCGGCTACCTCTTCGTCGCCGGCGGCATCGGCATCACCCCGCTCCTGGCCATGGCCCGCGAGGCCGCCCGCACCGGCACCCCCTGGCGGCTCGTCCACGGCGGCCGCACCCGCGCCTCCATGGCCTTCACCGCCGAACTCACCGCCCTCGCCGCACAGCCCGGCGGCAGCGTCGAGTTCATCCCCCAGGACGAACAGGGCCACCCCGACCTCGACACCCTCCTCACCGGCCTCGCACCCGGCACCCAGGTCTACTGCTGCGGCCCCGAACCCCTCCTCGCCGCCGTCGAGGAACGCCGCCCCGACGCCCGTACCGAACGCTTCGCCGCACCCGCCGCCGCACCCCGCGACGGCGAGGACACCGGCTTCGACCTCGTCTGCTCCCGCACCGGCCGCACCGTCGAGGTCGCCCCCGGCACCTCCGCGCTCGACGCCCTGGAGAACGCCGGCATCCCCGTCGCCTCCTCCTGCCGCGACGGGATCTGCGGCACCTGCGAGACCAAGGTCCTCGAAGGCACCCCCGACCACCGCGACTTCCTCCTCAGCGAGGACGAACGCGCGGCCGGCGCCTCGATGATGCTCTGCGTCTCCCGGTCCCGCACCCCCCGCCTCGTACTCGACCTCTGACCCGCCCGAAGGGAGCCGACATGACCGGCCCGACCAGCCCGCAGTACCTCGACCCGCACCAGGCCCGCACCGCCGAGCCCACCCCGTACGAGAAGAAGCTCGCCGCCGTGATCGAGGAGGTCTTCGGCGGCGGGGCCCACGACCTGCCCGGACTCGTCGCCGGACTCAACGCCCGCGACCTGCCCGCCCCCGACGGCAGCCCCTGGACCGAGGACACCTTCCGCGCCGAGATGCGCCGACTGGGAGCGTGAGACAGCCATGACCACCGCCACCACCCCGACCCGGCCCTCCGAGGTCGCCCGCCCCGGCGACCGCACCGCCGACCGCCTCTTCGCCACCGGCATCCGCAACCAGTGGTACGCCGTCTGCCCCTCGGACTTCGTGCCCGCCGGCGGCATGAAACGGCTCACCCTCCTCGGCGAGGAATGGCTCCTCTTCCGCCGCGCCGACGGCACCCTCCACATGCTGGAGGACCGCTGCCCCCACCGCGGCGCCCGCCTCTCCCTCGGCAAACACCTCGGCGACCGCATCGCCTGCTGGTACCACGGCGTCCAGGTCGACGGCACCGGCACCGTCGCCGCCGTCCCCGGCCTCCCCGGCTGCAACCTGGAGGGCAAGCAACTCGTCGCCGCCCCCCACCTCATCGAGACCGGCGGCGCGGTCCTCGCCTACTTCGGCGACCACGCCCACGCCGAACCCGTCCCGCTCACCCTGCCCGAACCCCTCACCGACCCCGGCACCTCGGCGTTCCTCTGCTACGCCGAGTGGAACGTCAACTGGCGCTACGCCGTCGAGAACCTGCTCGACCCCATGCACGGCTCGTTCCTCCACCGCGACTCGCACAGCATGGCCGAGGGCCAGACCACCGCCCGCTTCCGCATCCGCGAGACCGAACGCGGCTTCTTCTTCGAGAAGACCGACCAGAGCGGCGTCAACTTCGACTGGGTCGAACTCTGCCGCACCGGCGTCGACTGGGTCGACCTCACCATCCCCTACCCGCCGACCGCCGGCCCCGGCGGACCCTTCGGCATCGTCGGCATGGCCACCCCCATCGACGAGGACCGCTGCGCCGTCTTCTTCTGGCGCTACCGCAAGGTCACCGGCTGGGAGCGCGACACCTGGCGCTTCCTGTACAAGACGCTCCTGGAGGACCGCCACTGGGAGGTCCTCGAACAGGACCGCGTCATGCTGGAGGACCTGCGCGCCGACGCCGACCAGGCGGAGAACCTCTACCAGCACGACCTGGGCGTGGTCCGCGTCCGCCGCATGTACCGCACGGAGGCGGAGTCGCAGGCGACGGCCTGACCGACGTCCTCAATCGCCGGCCACAACAAGCCCGTCCGGCGATTGAGGACACCCCAGCGCCGGGATCCCGGCGCCCCCGCGGAGCGCCTACTCACCGCCCTCCGCCGACAGCACAGACCGCTCCAGCTTCCCCAGCAACCGCGCAAGCTCCACGCACTCCGCCTCCGACAGCCCCGCCAGCATCCGCCGCTCGTTCTCCAGATGCTCCGAGAACAGCGCGTCGATCAGCGACAACCCCTCGTCCGTCAGCCGCGAGTGCACCACCCGCCGGTCCTGCGGATCCCGCTCCCGCCGGATCAGCCCGTCCTTCTCCAGCCGGTCTATCCGCAGCGTCACGCCCGCCGAGCTGATCAGCCCGGAATCCGCCAGCTCGCCCGCCGTGCGCCGGAACGGCGCCCCCGCCCTGCGCAACGCCGTCAGCACGTCGAAGCCGGCCATCGAAAGCCCCTTGCGCTCCACCGGCCGCGAGATCGCCGTGCTGTACCGCAGGAACGCCCGGTGCAGCCGGCCGAAGACCTCCAGCGGAGCCGTATCCAGCTCCGGCCGCTCACGCCGCCAGTCCGCCACGATCGACGCCACCGCGTCCGCCTGCTCCGCCATCCCGGGCACACCTCCGTGCGGGTACACAATGGGGTAAGAATCTTAGCCCTCAAAGGACCCCGCACGGCCGTCCGCCCCCAGCGGAACCCGCCTGCGCGCCGCCCGGCCGATACGGCAGCATGTCCCCATGTCCGTACTGACGCGCGATGAAGCGCAGGCCCGAGCCCAGATCCTCGACGTTCAGCGATACACCATCGAACTCGATCTCACCGCGGGGGAGGAGACCTTCGACTCCCGCACCGTGATCGAGTTCACCGCCCGCACGGCCGGTGACACCTTCATCGAGCTCAAGCCGGCCACCCTGCGCTCGATCAGCCTCGACGGGCAGCCGCTGGACCCCGCGGACCTCACCGAGAACCGGTACCCCCTCACCGGCCTCACCGAAGGACCGCACGAGATCCGCGTCGACGCCGCCATGCGCTACTCCCGCACCGGCGAGGGCATGCACCGCTTCACCGACCCCAGCGACAACGAGACGTACGTCTACACCCAGCTCTTCATGGAGGACGTCCAGCGCGTCTTCGCCGCCTTCGACCAGCCCGACCTCAAGGCGGTCTTCGCGCTCACCGTCACCGCCCCGAGGGCTGGACCGTCCTCGGCAACGGCGTCACCGAGCACACCGGCGACGGCCGCTGGACCATCGCCCCCACCCCGCCGCTCTCCACCTACCTCGTCGCCGTCGCGGCCGGCCCCTGGCACTCCGTGACCACCGAGCATGCCGGACTGCCCTTCGGCATCCACTGCCGCCGCTCGCTCGCCCCCCACCTCGACGCCGACGCCGACGAGATCCTCGACATCACCCGGGCCTGCTTCGACCGGTTCCAGGAGAAGTTCACCGAGCCGTACCCCTTCGACTCGTACGACCAGGCGTTCGTTCCCGAGTTCAACGCCGGCGCCATGGAGAACCCCGGACTCGTCACCTTCCGCGACGAGTTCATCTACCGCTCCGCCGTCACCGACACCGAACGCCAGACCCGCGGCATGGTCATCGCCCACGAGATGGCCCACATGTGGTTCGGCGACCTCGTCACCCTCGCCTGGTGGGACGACATCTGGCTCAACGAGTCCTTCGCCGAGTACATGGGCTACCAGACCCTCGCCGAAGCAACCCGGTTCACCGACACCTGGGTCGACTTCGGCGTCGCCCGCAAGGGCTGGGGATACGACGCCGACCAGCGCCCCTCCACCCACCCCGTCGCCCCCGACCCGGCCGACGTCCCCGACACCGCCTCCGCGCTCCTCAACTTCGACGGCATCTCCTACGCCAAGGGCGCCTCCGCCCTGCGCCAGCTCGTCGCCTGGCTCGGCGAGAAGGACTTCCTCGCGGGCATCAACACCCACTTCGCCCGCCACAAGTTCGGCAACGCCACCCTCGCCGACTTCATCGACAACCTCGCATCGGCCACCGACCGGGACGTCCACGCCTGGGCCCAGCAGTGGCTCCGCACCACCGGCGTCGACACCCTCGCCGCACACACCACCGAGACCGACACCACCTGGTCGCTCACCGTCGACCACCGGGGCACCCGCCCCCACCGCATCAGCGTCGGCGCCTACGACCACAGCCTCGACACCCAGCACGGACCCACCCCCCTCGTCCTGCGCGAACGCTTCGACGCCGGCATCCCCGAGGAAGCCCCCGTCACCCGCCCCGGCCGCCGCCCCGCCCTCGTCGTCCTCAACGACGAAGACCTCACCTACGCCAAGGTCCGGCTCGACCCGCACTCCTGGAACACCGTCCTGGACAGCCTCTCCGGCATCCCCGACGCCCTCACCCGCGCCGTCGTCTGGAACTCCGCCCGCGACATGGTCCGCGACGGCGAACTCGCCCCCAGCACCTACCTCGAAGCCGCCCGCGCCCACCTCCCGTACGAGACCGACCTCGCCCTCCTCCAAGGCGTCCTCGCCTTCGCGGACACCCAGGTCGCCGGCCGCTACACCGCCCCCGAGGACCGCCCCGCCGCCCTCGCCACGATCACCTCCCTCTGCCGCGACCTCATCCGCCGCACCGAGGACGGCACCCACCCCGGCCTCCGCCTCACCGCCGTACGCCACCTCATCGACGCCGCCACCCAGCCCGACACCATCCAGGGCTGGCTCGCCGACGACACCGTCCCCGGCGGACCCGAACTCGACCCCGAACTGCGCTGGCGCATCCTCACCCGCCTCGCCGTCCTCGGCGCCACCGACGAGACCGCCATCGACGCGGCCCTGGAGGACGACCCCAGCGCCACCGGCCAGGAAGGCGCCGCCCGCTGCCGCGCCGCCCTGCCCACCCCCGAGGCCAAGGCCGCCGCCTGGGACGCGATGTTCCACGACGACAGCCTCTCCAACTACCTCTTCACCGCCACCGCCCAGGGCTTCTGGCAGCCCGAACAGACCGACCTCGTACGCGCATACGTGCCCCGCTTCTATCCCGAGGCCGCCCAGCTCGCCGCCCGCCGGGGCCCCGCCATCGCCGAGGCCGCCGGCCGCCACGCCTTCCCCGCCCACGCCGTCGACGCCGACAGCCTCCGCACCGGCGAGGAAGCCCTGAACGACCCCGCCCTCACCCCCGCCCTCCGCCGCAAGCTCATCGACCAGATCGACGACCTGCGCCGCGCCCTGAACGTACGCAACGCCAACTGACCCCACCCGTGCCCGGCCCGCCCCTCACCGCGAGGGGCGCGCCGGGCACGCCCATACCACCGCAGCCCCTGGCAACACGCCCCCACCCGCGCCCCGCCACCCTTTCGAGTTCAGATCACCCGGTCCCCGGCCGCGCCACCCGAAACCCGGACAAGCTGGCACGCACACCCATGCCCATGCCCGCCCCCGTCCCCGCGCGCCCGAAGGACCACCCGCCCCATGCCCGTACCGCCCCTCGCCGGGTCCACCACCGGACCCGACGCCCTGCGCCCCCTCCTCGACACCGTCCTCACCGCCCTCGCCGAAGGCGCCCGACGCCGCGACGGCCCCCTCCCGCAGGCGGACCCGACACCGTCACCCCGCGCACCCGCACCGCCCTCACCCCCCTCATCCCGGACCGGGGCACCGGCGCCCACCACGCCCTCGCCACCCTCGTCCAAGCCCTCACCGAAGGCGCCGCCGACCCCGCCGACCCCCTCTGCGCCGCCCACCTCCACACCCCGCCCCTCGCCCTCGCGGCCGCCGCCGACCTCGCCGCCTCCGCCCTCAACCCCTCCATGGACTCCTGGGACCAGGCCCCCGCCGCCTCCACCCTCGAAGCCGACACCACCGCCGCGCTCGCCGCCGAGGTCTACCCCCACCACCCCGCACCCGACGCCCTCGTCACCACCGGCGGCACCGAGGCCAACCAACTCGGCCTCCTCCTCGCCCGCGAACGCCACGGCCCCGTCCAGACCATCACCGGCGCCAACGCCCACCACAGCTTCACCCGCGCCGCCTGGCTCCTCGGCCTCCCCGAACCCCTCACCGTGCCCGCCCCGAACGGCACCATCGACGTCCCCGCACTCCACGAGACCCTCGCCCGCCACCACGCGCGGGGCCCCCTCCTCGTCACCGCCACCGCCGGCACCACCGACACCGGCCAGATCGACCCCCTCACCGAGATCGCCGACCTCTGCGCCCGCCACGGCGCCGAACTCCACATCGACGCCGCCTACGGCGGGCCCCTCCTCTTCAGCCCCGCCCACCGCCACCGACTCGACGGACTCGACCGCGCCGACAGCGTCACCCTCGACCTCCACAAACTCGGCTGGCAGCCCGCCTCCGCCGGCATCCTCGCCGTCCCCGACCGCCACCACCTCCACGCCCTCCACCACCAAGCCCCCTACCTCAACGCCGACGACGACACCGAAGCCGGCCTCCCCGACCTCCTCGGCCGCTCCCTGCGCACCACCCGCCGCCCCGACGTACTCAAGATCGCCGTCACCCTCCGGGCCCTCGGCCGCACCGGACTCGCCGACCTGGTCGACCGCACCTGCGCCGCCGCGCACACCCTCGCCGACCTCGTCACCGCCACCCCCGGCCTCGAACTCCACGACCGCCCCACCATCAGCACCGTCCTCTTCCGCCCCACCGGCGCCGACGACCACACCGTCGCCACCGTCCGCCGCACCCTCCTCACCCGCGGCCACGCCGTACTCGGCCGCACCCACGCCCACGGCCGCCTCTGGCTCAAGGCCACCCTCCTCAACCCCCACACCACCCCCGACGACCTCCACCGCCTCCTCACCCTCGTCACCCGGCTCACCGCCGAACTCAAGGAAGGCAGCACCCTCCGATGACCGCCGCCCCGGCCACCCCCGACCCCCACCGCACCCACGACCTCACCGGCATCGGCATCGGCCCCTTCAACCTCTCCCTCGCCGCCCTCGCCCACGGCCTGCCCACCCCCTCACCACCGCCTTCTACGAACAGCGCCCCGCCTTCCACTGGCACCCCGGCCTCCTCATCGACGGCGCCACCCTCCAAGTCCCCTTCCTCGCCGACCTCGTCACCCTCGCCGACCCCACCAGCCCCTGGAGCTTCCTCAACTACCAACGCACCCAGGACCGCCTCTACCCCTTCTACTTCGCCGAGCGCTTCCACATCCACCGCGCCGAATACGACGCCTACTGCCGCTGGGTCAGCACCCAGCTCCCCGGCCTCCACTTCGGCCACCAGGTCGACGCCATCCGCTGGGACCCCCAGACCGCCCGCTTCGACGTCGACCACACCCAGCTCGACGCCCACGGCGAAGCCGCATCACTCGGCCGCACCCACACCCGCCACATCGCCCTCGGCATCGGCACCGAACCCCACATCCCCGACGCCCTCAAACCCCTCACCGACACCGGCACCGCCCCCGTCATCCACTCCGCCGACTACCTCCACCACCGCGACCGCCTCCTCCAGGCCCGCCACATCACCGTCATCGGCTCCGGCCAGTCCGGCGCCGAGATCTTCCTCGACCTCCTGCGCGCCCGCCCCACCGGAAACGAAGGGCTCCACTGGCTCGCCCGCACCCCCGCCTTCGCGCCCATGGAGTACTCCAAACTCGGCCTCGAACACTTCACCCCCGACTACACCCGCTACTTCCACGACCTCCCCGAAACCGTCCGCGACACCCTCGTCCCCCAGCAGTGGCAGCTCCACAAGGGCATCGACCACGACACCATCGCCGCCATCCACGACGAGCTCTACCGCCGCACCCTCCACGGCGGCTGGCCCGACGCCACCCTCACCCCCGGCGTCACCGTCCGCACCGCCGGACGCGTCGCCAACACCCGCGTCGAACTCCACCTCGAACACACCCAGCAGTCCACCCGCACCCGCCTCACCACCGACGCCGTCGTCCTCGCCACCGGCTACCGCGAACGCCCCCTCGACACCCTCCTCCACCACCTCGCCCCCCACCTCCGCCGCGACGCCGCCGGCCGCCCCCGCGTCGACGCCCACCACCGCCTCGACCTCGGCCCCGCCGTCACCGGCCACATCTACGTACAGAACGCCGAACGCCACACCCACGGCGTCGGCGCCCCCGACCTCGGCCTCGCCGCCTGGCGCAGCGCCACCATCCTCAACGACCTCACCGGCACCACCCCGTACCCCCTCCCGAAGCGCACCGCCTTCACCACCTTCGGCCTCACCCACCCCGCCATCCCCGCCCAACAACCCACCCTCGTCCCCCTCACCCGCCCCTGACGCACAAAGGGCGGCCGCCCCACCTCCCCGGAAAAGGGGAGGCGGAACGACCGCCCGCACCGACCGCGCGCCTAGAACACCGGCACCCCGTCCCGCGTCAGCTTCCAGTCCACCGAAGCGAACCCCGCCGGGTCCACCGAACCCTTCGCCTGCACCCAGGCGATGATCGTGTTCCGGATCTCCTCCGAATTCGCCCACAGCTGCTTCGCCGCCGGAACATGCGGGAAATTGCCGCCCCCGCTCGCCCGGTAGTTGTTCACCGCCAGCACGAACTGCGCCTTCGGATCGAGCGGCTTCCCCTCGAACGACAGATTCACGATCCGCGAACCCACCGGCTTCGCGATGTCGATCTCATACGTCAGACCCGACACCGCGTCGTAGTTGTAGTCCGGAGTGCTGTCCGCGTTCGTCAGCTTCTCCGGATCCACCGGCGCACCCGCCGCCGTCTGCACGTAGTACTTCGCCGAGAACTCCAGGTAGTCCAGGATCTGAGCCCCCGTCACCAGACGCGCCTCCAGCGTGTTCTCGAACGGATACAGACCCGCCGCGTCCTTGATCGTCACGTTCCCGGCCGGAATCCGCGCCGTACGCGAGAAGCACGACGCCTGCGACAGCACCGGAAGCTCCGCGTACTCACCGCCCGCCAGCGCCGCCTTCACCGTCTCCGCCTGGACGACGTTGATCAGATCGATGATCGGCTCGTCCTTCCACGCCGCCTCCGCCGTCGTCATCTCCGACGCCGCCGTACCGATCACCTGGTTGACGTACGCCACGACCTTCTTGTGCTCGTCCGCCAGCAGCTTCGTGATCTTCCGGTCCTCGGCCGCCGTGTTCGAGTTCAGCACCCGCGAACCGGCCTTCTCGACCACCCAGCGGCCCTTCTCCCACACCATCTCGAAGTCGAACAGCGTCAGCCGCTGCCCCCACTTCAACGGCTCCGAGAGCACGACCTTCTTCCCGGTCTCCTTGTTCTCCACGAAGTACTCGGGAATCTCCAGGTGCGCGTGGCCCACCAGGATCGCGTCGATCCCCGGCACCTGCTCCGCCACCAGACCGGCCGCGTTCTCCACGTACGGGATCTGGTCCCCGTACGACGACGTCCCGCTGTTCCCCGAGTGCGCCGACACGATCACCACGTCCGCACCCATCGAACGCAGCCGCGGCACATACTTCGCCGCCTGCTCCTCAAGACCCGGGAACACCATCTTCCCGCTCACATTCGCCTTGTCCCAGATCGCGATCCCCGGGTTCGTCAGCCCCAGGATCGCCACCTTCACATCACGCCCGTGCGGCGTACGCAGCTTCTTGATCACGTACGGCGCGAACGCCGGCCGCAACGTCTTCGCGTCCAGCGCGTTCGCCCCCAGCAGCGGGAAGTCGCACTGCTCCTCGAACTTCCGCAGCACCGGAATGCCGTAGTTGAACTCGTGGTTCCCCAGCGCCGCCGCGTCATAGCCGATCGCGTTCATCGCCTGCGCCATCGGGTGCACCGGACCGCGCTTCGCCGTGATCGGGTCGATCTTCGCGTAGTAGTACGAGAGCTGCGTGCCCTGGATCGTGTCACCCGCGTCGATCATCAGGGTGTTGTGCCGGCCCTTCTCGCGCCGCACCTGCTCCACCAGCGTCGAGATCTTCGCCAGACCGACGTCGTTGTGGTCCTTGTCGTCGAACTCGGCGTCCGTGAAGTAGTCCCAGTTGAAGACGTTCCCGTGCAGGTCCGTCGTCCCCATCACGGTGAACGCGTACCGCTTCTGCGGACGCCCGTGACCATGACCGTGCCCGCGCCCGTGCGCCTCGGCGGGCGATGCGACGCCGCCCACCACCACCGCGCTCGCGCCGGCCGCGGCCGATGTCCCCAGGAACGTCCTTCGGTTCAGCGGCATCTCGTCTCCCACATTTCGGTTCACTTGGTGCGAAGTTCTGTCGTACGCCGTCCAACAACGCGCGTAGATAATCACCCACGCACCGCCCCCGGCAACACCCCCGGCAGGTTTCCGTTCCATGACCACACATCGACGGGACGCCGTCCGGCCGTGCACACCCCGGCTGTCACACCCGGATGCCAGAGTGGACCCATGACCGACACCGCGCAGCCCTACGGCACCCCGGACCAGCCCCGCCTCGCCGTCCGCGGCGAAGCCCGCCTGGAAGTCGACCCCGAGATCGCCCGCCTCTCCATCACCGTCACCGCCCGCGGCAAGGACCGCCGCACCGCCCTCGAAGACCTCACCCGGCGCAACGCCACCGTCCTCGAACTCGCCCGCACCTACGGAGACGCCGTCGAGAAGATCGAGACCGGCGCGCTCTCCATCCACCCCGAACTCGTCCAGCGCGGCCGCGACGAGAAGATCCGCGCCTACCACGGACGCGTCTACATCACCGCCGTCCTCAACGACTTCACCGCACTCGGTGAATTCGTCACCCGCGTCGGCGACCTGGAGATGACCCAGGTCAGCGGCCCCTGGTGGGCCCTGCGCCCCACCTCGCCCGCCCACGGCGAGGCCCGCCGCCAGGCCGTCCGCGAAGCCGTCCAGCGCGCCCGCGAATACGCCGGGGCGCTCGGCGCGGAGCTCGCCGCCCTGGTCGAACTCGCCGACATAGGCGCGGAGAACGCCGCCCCGCCGGTCGCGTTCGCCAGGACCGGCGGCTACGGCGCCCCGCCCCAGGCGCCCGGCGCCGCCGCCGGAGGACCGCCCGCCATCGACCTCGAACCGCAGCGCCAGACCGTGTACGCGCAGGTGAACGCCCGCTTCACCATGACCCCGCCGAAACTCTGAATTCCCGGCTACGGGGACACCGGCGCGTGCTCATCCGAGCACGCCGCCGCACAATTCAACACTTGTCAATAACCCTTCATGCAAAGGTGGTTGGACAGTCATACAGAGCCAATTACCTACCCATAGGTAAGGTCTAGGCTCGAACCATGCGCCGAGCCAAAATCGTTTGCACCCTGGGACCCGCAACCGACTCATACGACCAGATCAAGGCCCTGGTCGAGGCGGGAATGGACATCGCCCGCCTCAACCTCAGCCACGGCAGTTACGCCGAACACGAAGAGCGGTACCACCGCGTGCGCAAAGCGTCCGACGAGGCGCACCGCAGCGTGGGCGTCCTCGCCGACCTTCAAGGCCCGAAGATCCGCCTCGGGCGCTTCCGTGAGGGACCCGTACTCCTTGAACGCGGCGACGACTTCACCATCACCGTCGAGCCGATGGACGGCGACCGCAACGGCTGCGGTACGACGTACAGCGGCCTCGCCGCCGACGTCACCCCCGGTGAGCGCATCCTGATCGACGACGGCCGCGTCACCCTAGAGGTCACCGAAGTCGACGGCCCCCGCGTCCGCACCACGGTGGTCGAGGGCGGCATGGTCTCCGACCACAAGGGCCTCAACCTCCCCGGTGTCGCCGTCTCCGTCCCCGCGCTCTCCGAGAAGGACATCGAGGACCTGCGCTGGGCGATTCGCACGGGCGCCGACATCATCGCCCTCTCCTTCGTCCGCAGCGGCCGCGACATCGAGGACGTCCACCGCGTCATGGACGAGGAGGGCCGCCGCCTCCCGGTCATCGCCAAGGTCGAGAAGCCGCAGGCCGTCGAGAACATCGAGGACATCGTCGCCGCCTTCGACGGGATCATGGTCGCCCGCGGCGACCTGGGCGTCGAAATGCCGCTGGAGCAGGTCCCGATCGTCCAGAAGCGCGCGATCAAGCTCGCCAAGCGCAACGCGAAGCCGGTCATCGTCGCGACGCAGATGCTCGACTCGATGATCGACAACTCCCGGCCCACCCGCGCCGAGGCGTCCGACGTCGCCAACGCGATCATCGACGGCACGGACGCGGTGATGCTCTCCGGCGAGACGAGCGTCGGCAAGTACGCGATCGAGACGGTCCGCACGATGGCCCGCATCGTGGAGGCGGCCGAGGAGGACATCCTCGCGAAGGGCCTCCCGCCGCTGACGGACCGGAACAAACCCCGCACCCAGGGCGGCGCGGTGGCCCGCGCGGCGGCGGAGATGGGCGACTTCCTCGGCGCGAAGTTCCTGGTGGCCTTCACGCAGAGCGGCGACACGGTGAAGCGGTTGTCGCGTTACCGCTCCCCGATCCCGCTCCTGGCCTTCACCCCGGACCCGGCCACGCGCTCCCAGCTGAACCTGACGTGGGGCGTCGAAACGTTCCTGGGCCCGCATGTGGACTCCACGGACGCGATGGTCGCCCAGGTCGACGAGGAACTCCTGAAGATCGGCCGCTGCCGGAAGGGCGACGTCGTGGTCATCACGGCCGGCTCCCCGCCGGGTGTCGCGGGCTCCACGAATCTGGTGCGCGTGCACCACATCGGCGAGGACGACAGCCCGAAGTAGGGCGGCTCAGTATTTCGGCCCGACGTGAGCGTCCATGAGAGCGACGGACGCCCGTCGGGCGACGGAGATGTTGAACGGGTCGCTGCCCCGGGCGAGCCTGGTCCATTCGACGCCTACGGCGGTGAGCGTGTCGCTGAAGAGCTTGCGGATGTCGTCCGACTTGTTGCTGAAGAAGTAGCGCGGGTACTCGTAGCGCTTCCGTTCGCCTCGGACGAGGCGGGTGGCCCAGTTGGTGATGCGGCAGCCATCGGAGTGGACAAGCCCTCGGATGAATTCCCACGGGTGAGCGTTCACGATCTCCTGCTGCCAGTGGGCCAGAGCGATGGTGCGGTCGTGCTTCTTGCCGGGACCATGCTGCGGGAACAGGCAGGGCCAGTGCCTGCTGTAGCTGGTCACTGCGACACACCCCTGCCTCTGCGCGAGATACACGGCGCCTGACGGATGGATGGCCGCGATAGCGTTGCGGCATTCTTCGATGAGACCCGGCCACGCGTCGGCACAGGCAATGCGCAAGTAATAGCCGAGGCCTCGCGGGTGCGCGCTGATACAGCCGTAGCCCAAGTACAGGCCCAGTAGGTACGAGTAGTTGGCGGGGTCACTGGGCGGGAAGGGCACGGGCGCACAGCGGGGGCATTCGGCGTGCCCCACGATGCGGGGCAGCGGCTCGATGCGCGTGAGCCAGGCGCGTATCGCGGCCCGCGAAATGCCGGTCTGCTTACTCACGGCGTTCTGGCTGAGGCCCTGATCGAGGAGGGCGAGCGCGTGCTTGTGTGTTTCCAGGTCGTACACACGGCCGAGCCTGGTCGGAGCGTGATGCTCTGGGGGAAGAATGGCGGTGCAATCACACGATGGTGTGCATCAGCGGCATTTCTCTGCGACCTTCGAATCGAAGGAAAAGTGCCCCGGGTCGGACTCGAACCGACACTGTATGGGTTTTGAATCCATCGCCTGCTGCCAATTGGGCTACCGGGGCTGACAGAATCGAAGGTTTCCTCCGACCCGCTGCGCGACCACCATACCGCAGCTGGGTAGGCTCAAGGGAGCTGTACCTGCCCTGGACCAAGGAGCCCCGTGACCACCCCCGAGTCGCCCCAGCCCGTCGCCGATGACGACAAGTCGCACGTTCCGCCGCTGACGACCCGTGTCGTCATCGCCGAGGACGAGGCCCTCATCCGCCTCGATCTCAAGGAGATGCTCGAAGAGGAGGGGTACTCCGTCGTCGGGGAGGCCGGGGACGGGCAGCAGGCCGTCGAGCTGGCGCGGGAGCACAAGCCGGATCTGGTGATCCTCGATGTGAAGATGCCCGTGCTCGACGGGATCTCCGCCGCCGAGAAGATCGCCGAGGAGTCCATCGCGCCGGTGCTCATGCTCACCGCCTTCTCGCAGCGCGACCTCGTGGAGCGGGCCCGGGACGCCGGGGCGATGGCGTACCTCGTGAAGCCGTTCAGCAAGAGCGACGTCGTACCGGCGATCGAGATGGCCGTGTCCCGGTTCTCCGAGCTGAAGGCCCTGGAGAACGAGGTCGCGGACCTCGCCCAGCGGCTGGAGACCCGGAAGCTGGTGGACCGGGCGAAGAGCATCCTCCAGACGGACTACGGGCTGTCCGAGCCGGAGGCGTTCCGTTGGATCCAGAAGACGTCCATGGACCGCCGGCTGTCGATGCAGCAGCTCGCCGAGGCCCTGATCGCGGACGCCGAGGAGAAGAAGAAGGCCGCCGAGTAACCCCGTACAGCACAGGAAAGGCCCGCGCCACGGAGGCGCGGGCCTTTCTCGTACGCGTAGGCGCTCAGTCCTCGCCCAGGTACGCCTTGCGGACGGACTCGTCGTGGAGGAGGTCCGCCCCGGTGCCGGAGAGGACGATCTTGCCGATCTCCATGACGTGGCCCTGGTCGGCCAGCGACAGCGCGGCCTGGGCGTTCTGCTCGACCAGGAGGATCGTCGTGCCGGAGGCGCGGAGTTCGACGATGGTCTCCATGATCTTCTGCATCATGATCGGCGAGAGGCCCATGGAGGGCTCGTCGAGCATGAGCAGCTTGGGCTGGGACATCATCGCCCTGCCCATGGCGAGCATCTGCTGCTCGCCGCCGGAGAGCGTCCCGGCGGCCTGCTTCCGGCGTTCCCCGAGGATGGGGAAGAGGTCGTAGGCGCGCTGGACGTCCTTCTCGATGCCCGCCTTGTCGTTGCGGAGGTACGCACCGAGCAGCAGGTTCTCCGTGATCGTCAGCCGGGGGAAGATGTGGCGGCCCTCGGGGAGTGGGCGAGGCCCAGGGAGACGATCTTGTGCGCGGGGATGTTGGTGAGAGGTTTGCCCTCGAAGAGGATGCGGCCGCCCAGCGGTTTGAGCAGCCCGGAGAGGGTGCGCAGGGTGGTGGTCTTGCCGGCGCCGTTGGTGCCGATGAGGGTGACCACCTGGCCGGCTTCGACGGTGAACGAGATGCCCTTGACGGCTTCGATCTTGCCGTAGGCGACGCGGAGGTCCTCGACCTCCAGCAGTGCGGTCATCGGTTGTCCTCCTCTTCCGTGGTCGTGGTGGTGGCGGCGCTCGCCTCGGCCTTCTCGACCTCGGCGACCTCGTCCGCGCCGGGGGCGCCTTCGAAGGGGGTGCCGAGGTAGGCGGCGATGACGCGTTCGTCGCTCTGGACCTCGGAGGCGGTGCCCTCGACCAGCTTCTCGCCCTGGACGAGGCAGGCGACGCGGTCGCAGAGGTTGAAGATGAAGCGCATGTCGTGCTCGATGACGAGGACGGCGATGCCCTGGTCCCGGATCGCGAAGATGAGTTCTTCGGTGACGCGGGTCTCCTGCGGGTTCATGCCGGCGGTGGGCTCGTCCAGGAGGAGGAGGCCGGGGTCGCTGGCGAGCGCGCGGGCGATCTCCAGCTTGCGCTGGTCTCCGTAGGGGAGGTTGCGCGCGAGGTGGTCGGCCTTGTCCTGGAGGCCGATGAACTCCAGGAGTTCCATGGCGCGTGCGCGGCTGGCGGTCTCCGCGGCGTGGTAGCCGGGGAGGTGGAGCAGTGCCGACCAGAGCCCTTCCTTGGTCCGGGTGTGGCGTCCGACGAGGACGTTCTCCAGGACGGTCATGTTGGCGAAGAGCCGGATGTTCTGGAAGGTGCGGGCGATGCCGGCCTTGGTGACGAGGTGGGGCTTGGGCGGCAGGACGGTGCCCTTGTAGCTGACCTTGCCCTCGGTGGGGACGTAGAGGCCGGTGAGGCAGTTGAAGAAGGTGGTCTTGCCGGCGCCGTTGGGGCCGATGAGGCCGACGATCTCGCCGCTGTTGACCTGGAGGTCGACGTCGCGGACGGCGGTGAGGCCGCCGAAGCGCATGGTGACCCCGCTGGCGTCGAGGACGGTCGTCCCGGTGGCGGTTTCGGTGGTGGTGGTCATGGTGTTACGCCCCCGCCTTGGCGATGCCGGCGTCCGTCTCGTCGGACTTCCGGGGTGTGGGCACGTCGAGCTGGTCGTTCTCGTGGAATTCGAGCTGCTTCCTGCGGTCGGCGACCAGGCCCTCGGGCCGGAAGCGCATCAGGAGGACGAGCGCGATCCCGAAGAGGAACAGCTGGTAGTCCTGCATGAACTGGAGCTTGGCCGGGATGAGGTAGAGCAGTGCGGCGCCGACGAAGGGTCCGCTGAGGGTTCCCATGCCGCCGAGGATGACGGCGGCGAGGAGGAACGCGGAGTTCGGCGGCACGGAGCCGGCGAACTGGTACTGCTCGGGCGTCACGGTGTAGTTGACGTGTGCCTGTACGGTGCCGGCGAGGCCGGCGAGCGTGGCGCCGAGGGCGAAGGCGAGCAGTTTGAGCCGGAAGGCGTTGATGCCCATGGCGGTGGCGGCGGTCTCGTCCTCGCGGATGGCGACCCAGGCGCGGCCGATGCGGGATTCCCCGGAGCGGCGGAAGACCAGGACGACGACGGCGGTGAAGACGAGCATCAGCAGGTAGTAGTTGGCCGGCCTGCTGAGGGTGAAGGGTCCGACATCGTGGCTGAGGGCGAAGTCGATCCCGAACAGGTTGAGGTCGGGGATGCTGGGGATGCCCTGGGAGCCGTTGGTGAGGTCGGGGCCGCTGTTGCCGTTGAGGGCGTTGACGGTGACGCGGAAGATCTCTCCGAAGCCGAGCGTGACGATGGCGAGGTAGTCGCCGCGCAGTCGCAGGGTCGGGGCGCCGATGAGGACGCCGAAGATCATCGAGACGACGGCTCCGGTGAGGACGGCGGCCCAGAACGGGAACTTGACGCCGATCGCGGAGAGGGGTGCGCCGGAGACGAGGGCGGCGGTGTAGGCGCCGACGCCGAGGAAGGCGACGTATCCGAGGTCGAGGAGGCCGGCGAGGCCGACGACGACGTTGAGGCCCAGGGCGACGGTGGCGAAGATGAGGATGTTGACGCCGATGAGGGCGTATTCCGCGGTGTCCTGGGTGAAGGGGAAGCAGAGGGCGGCGACGAGGGCGGCCGCGAGGGTGACGTTGCGGTGTTTGGTGGTCAGCGCGGTGAGCCGGGCGATGAGTCCGGAGCGGTTGAGTGCGGTGACGGCGAAGCCCGCGGTGATGAGGAAGCCGATGAACTGTTCGGAGTCCTCGGTGGGGATGTCGATCCCGTAGGTGAAGACGTACAGCCCGAGGCCGAAGGCGACGGCGATGATGATGATTTCGGCCCAGCCCGGGAGGGCCTTGGCGCGGGGGGCCGACGGGGCGGCGAGGCTGTTGCGGAAGCGCTGCCAGGCGTTCGGTGCGGGGCCGTCCTCGGAGAGCGGGACGTCGTAGGGGAGGGCGAGGGAGGCGATGACGGCGACGAGTGCGCCGATGCCGCTGACCCAGGCTCCGGGTTCGAGGTTGACGACGCCGCCGAGCTCGTAGGAGATGGCGCCCATGGCGTAGCCGGTGGTGCCGAAGGTGGCGAGGGCCAGGAGGCGGACGGGGCTGTTGGTGCCGGCGGGGGTGAGCCAGCGCAGTCCGGGGATGCCGTAGCCGGTGAGGGCGAAGAGCAGGGTGAGGACCGCGCCGGTGAGGGTGAGGACCTGGAGGCCGCCGGGGTAGCCGGTGACGGTGAGGTCGCCGGGGAATTCGGAGGTCCAGGTCCAGGGGAGGAGTGTGCCGGCGAGTGCGGCCGCGGCGCCGGCGAGGGTGGCGATGCGGGCGGCGGGTGCGGGGGCGGGAAGGAGTGCGGTGGTCATCCGTATCACGCCCTGTCCGCGACGCGTTCGCCGAGCAGGCCCTGGGGGCGCAGCAGCAGGACGACGATGAGGAGGGCGAAGGCCCACACGTCCTTCCAGGCGCCGCCGCCGAAGAGTTCCATGCCGGGGACGTCGCTCATGTAGCCGGTGGCGAGGGATTCGGCGACGCCGAGGACGACGCCGCCGAGCATGGCGCCGTAGATGTTGCCGATGCCGCCGAGTACGGCGGCGGTGAAGGCCTTGAGGCCCATGAGGAAGCCCATGCGGAAGCCGATCTGGCCGTTCTTGAGCCCGTAGGCGACGGCGGCGACGGCGGCGAACGCGGCACCGATGGCGAAGGCCATGACGATGATGCGGTCGGTGTTGATGCCCATGAGCTTGGCGGTGTCGGGGTCCTGCGAGGTGGCCTGCATGCCGCGGCCGGCGCGGGTCTTGGAGACGAAGAGCCCGAGGGCGATCATGCAGACGGGGGCGGAGATGAGGACGAAGAGGTCACCGCGCTGGACGTGGGCGCCGAAGAGCTCGAAGGCGTCGCCCTTGAACTGCGGGAAGGGGTGGTCCTTGGTGGCGTCCGGGTACCACTTCCAGATGGCCTGCTGGAGGGCGAGGGAGAGCCCGATCGCGGTGATCAGCGGGGCGAGCCGGGGGGCGTTGCGCAGGGGCCGGTACGCGAAGCGTTCGGCGGCGACGCTGACGGCGACGGAGCATATGACGCCGCCGATGATCATGAGGGGGACGATAGCGAGGAGGTTGGAGCCGGCCGGCATCCAGAGGTACACGGTGAGAGCTCCGAAGCCTCCGATCATGAAGATCTCGCCGTGGGCGAAGTTGATGAGCTGGATGATTCCGTAGACCATCGTGTAGCCGATCGCGATGAGTCCGTACATCGCGCCGAGGATGAGTCCATTGGCCAGCTGTTGCGGCAGTTCGTGCACCGCAGGGCCTCCGTGGAGTGGTTCGGATATGGCACCGCGCGGGAGTGCTCGTAGCGCTCCCGCGCGGTCTGGGGTCGTCGGTCGGGGCGTGCCCGGGAGTTACGGCTTGTAGGCCTCGCTGAGCTTGGAGACCCACTTGCCGCCGTCGACCTGGTAGGCGGTCATCATGGTGTTGGTGGTGTCGCCGTACTGGTCGAAGGAGACCGGGCCGGTCACACCGTCGAACTTGACCTTGCCCATGGCGTCGAGCACCTTGGCGCGGGCGTCGTCGGGGAGCTTGCCGTCGTTCTCGGAGACGGCGAGCTTGACGGCCTCGATGATGGCCCAGGTGGCGTCGTAGGTGCCGCCCCCGTAGGCCTCGTAGGCGTCCTTGTAACCGGCGGTCTTGTAGTCCGCGATGAACTTCTTGGCGGAGTCGAGCTCTTCGACGGGCTTGCCGACGGAGGTGGCGATGTCGCCCTGGGCCTTCTTGTTGAGCTTGATGAAGTCGGCGCTGTACATGCCGTCGCCGCCCATGAGCGGGATCTGGACGCTGTCCTTGAGCTGCTGGCTCAGGGGCGCGCCGGCGGGGTACTCGCCGCCGTAGTAGACGGCCTTGGCGCCGGACTTCTTGACCTTGGTGACGACGGCGTTGAAGTCGCGGTCGTCGGGGTTGACGTGGTCGGCGCCGACGATCTTGCCGCCGAGGTCGGTGAAGGTCGCCTTGAAGGAGGCGGCGAGACCGGCGCCGTAGGGCTTCTGGTCGTCGATGAGGTAGACCTGCTTGATCTTCGCGTTGTTGTACAGGTACTTCGCGGCGAAGGCGCCCTGGATCTGGTCCGTGGTGGCGGTGCGGAAGTAGGTCTTGAAGGGGCGCTTCTTGTCGCCGGTCTTCCAGTTGTCGCCCTGGGTCAGCTCGGTGCCGGTGTTGGCGGGCGAGACCTGGGTGAGGCCGGCGTCGTTGAGCGGCTTCTGCATCGACTGGGAGACGCCGGAGTTCAGCGGGCCGACGACACCGACGACCTTCTTGTTGTCGATGAACTTCGTGGCGTTCTGCTGGCCGACGGAGGGCTGGGCCTGGTCGTCGAGCGGCTGCACCTCGAAGGTGATGCCGGGGACCGTCTTCTCCTTGTTCGCCGTCTTGGCGGCGAGGTCGGCGGAGTTCTTGATGCCGAGGCCGAGGGCGGAGAGGTCACCGGTGAGCGGCGCGTCGACGCCGATGACGACGGTCGTGTTGGAGCTGCCGCCGTTGCCGTCGCTCTTGTTGTCGTCGTCGCGCGACCCGCAGGCGGTGAGCGTCAGTGCACCGGTGGTGAGCACTGTGGTGAGGATGAGCAAAGAACGGTGTCGCACGAAAGGTCCTTTCCCTGGCGCGGCCTCCTCGCTTGAGGTGCCGTGTCGTTCGCCGGGCCGTACTGGGTTGGTACAGGGCCGTGCTTGCAGACGCGCCCGGCGGCGCGGTGACTGGCCGTGACTCTAAGGGCAGCGGTGGGGGTCGGGAGTGGTAGCGGCCAAGGATGTGACTGTCTTGTTATGCCCTTGAGCAAGGCTTGAGGTGGCTGGGCGGACATGTCCAGCTTTTTACCGGACCGTGAAGTGACCGCAATGTGAGAACGCGCAGCTCTGCTAAGGGGCTTGAGGTGATCTTGCTGCTGTCGCCCGGCGGGGGCCCGGTGCGGGGGTGCGCGGGCGCGCCGAAGGGCCCGGTGGCTGCGGGGCCGGGCTGATCGCGTCGCGGCGGGGCGCTCCACCTCGGGCGTTGGTCACGCTGCGTGACGGTGGCGGGGGTGCGGCGACGGGGTGTGGTGGTGGGGGCGGGTGAGGTGTGGCAGATGAGTGGGCCATGGAACGGAGCGCCCGGTCAAGGGGATTGACGTCGTGCGCCGCTCAATTTCCTTGATCGCTCCGGTGGTTGTGCCCGGATATGCCGCTGCCCGGCCGTTTTGGGTCACGGCCGGGCAGGGGGGGCGGTGCGGTGGTGCGGGGTCAGACGGCTTCGGGCGTGGGGGCGTCGCGCAGCAGGCAGGTGAGGCGCGCGGTGCAGACCCGCTTGTCGTGTTCGTCGGTGAGGACGATCTCGTACGTGGCGGTGGTGCGGCCGCGGTGCACGGGGGTGGCGGTGCCGGTGATGAGGCCGCTCCGTACCCCTCGGTGATGGGTGCAGTTCAGGTCGACGCCCACGGCGACCTTGGAGGGGCCGCCGTGCAGCATCGACCCGACGGAGCCCAGGGTCTCGGCGAGCACGGCGGAGGCGCCGCCGTGCAGGAGCCCGTACGGCTGGGTGTTGCCCTCGACCGGCATGGTGCCGACGACGCGCTCGGCGGAGGCTTCGAGGATGCGGACGCCCATGCGCTCGCCGAGGTGGCCGGCGGAGAAGAGGGCGGGCAGGTCGACGCCGAGCGCGGCGTACTCGTCGATGATCTCCTGGGGGAACGTGGGGGTGGTGTGCTCGCCCATGGGTCCGCCTTTCGTCTCGGTGCGGTGCTCGTACGCGTCGTTCTTATGCGTCGTTCTTATCAGACGCCTGAGCGAGCGCTTAGCCCGCGGGCTCGAAGCGCACCACGACGGACTTGGAGGCGGGGGTGTTGCTGGTGTCGGCGGTGGAGTCGAGAGGGACCAGCACATTGGTCTCCGGGTAGTACGCGGCGGCGCAGCCCCGGGCGGTGGGGTAGTGGACGACGCGGAAGCCGGGGGCGCGGCGCTCCACCCCGTCCTTCCACTCGCTGACCAGGTCGGTGTAGGACCCGTCGGCCAGCCCGAGGGCCGCCGCGTCCTCCGGGTGTACGAGGACGACGCGGCGGCCGCCCTTGATGCCCCGGTAGCGGTCGTCCAGGCCGTAGATCGTGGTGTTGTACTGGTCGTGCGAGCGCAGGGTCTGGAGCAGCAGCCGGCCCTCGGGCAGCTCGGGGAACTCGACGGGTGCGGCGGTGAAGTTGGCCTTGCCGGTGGCGGTGGGGAAGCGGCGGGAGTCGCGGGGGCCGTGCGGGAGGGTGAAGCCGCCGGGGTGCGCGATGCGCGCGTTGAAGTTCTCGAAGCCGGGGACGACCCGGGAGATGCGGTCCCGGATCGTCGCGTAGTCCTTCTCGAACTCCTCCCAGGGCGTGCCGGATTCGGGCCCGAGCACGGCGCGCGCGAGACGGGCGACGATCGCGGGCTCGGAGAGCAGGTGGGGGCTCGCGGGGGTGAGGTTGCCGCGCGAGGCGTGGACCTTGCTCATGGAGTCCTCGACGGTGACGAACTGCTTGCCGCCCGCCTGGACGTCCTTGTCGGTACGGCCGAGGGTGGGCAGGATCAGCGCGCGGGCGCCGGTGACCGCGTGGGAGCGGTTGAGCTTGGTGGAGACGTGGACGGTGAGGCGCGCGTTGCGCATGGCGGCCTCGGTGACTTCGGTGTCGGGGGTGGCGGCGACGAAGTTGCCGCCCATCGCGAAGAAGACCTTGGCCTCGCCGTCGCGCAGGGCGCGGATCGCGCGGACCACGTCGTAGCCGTGGTGGCGCGGTGAGGTGATCCCGAACTCCTTGTCGAGGGCGTCGAGGAAGGCGGGCGCGGGCCGTTCGAAGATGCCCATGGTGCGGTCGCCCTGGACGTTGGAGTGGCCGCGCACGGGGCAGACGCCGGCGCCGGGGCGGCCGATGTTGCCGCGCAGCAGGAGGAAGTTGACGACCTCGCGGATGGTGGGCACGGAGTGCTTGTGCTGGGTGAGGCCCATGGCCCAGCAGACGACGGTGCGCTCCGAGGCCAGGACCATCGCCAGGGCCTCTTCGACGGCGGTGCGGTCGAGCCCGGTCGCGGCGAGCGTCGACTCCCAGTCCGCCTCGGCCGCTGCTGCGGCGAACTCCTCGTAGCCGTGGGTGTGTTCGGCGACGAAGGTCCGGTCGACGGCGCCCTCGGTCTCCAGGATCAGCTTGTTGAGGAGGCGGAAGAGGGCCTGGTCGCCGCCGATCCGGATCTGGAGGAAGAGGTCGTTGAGCGGGGTGCCCTTGAGCATGCCCTGCGGGGTCTGGGGGTTCTTGAAGCGTTCGAGACCGGCCTCGGGCAGCGGGTTCACCGAGATGATCTTCGCCCCGGCGGCCTTGGCCTGCTCCAGCGCGGAGAGCATCCGGGGGTGGTTGGTGCCGGGGTTCTGCCCGGCAATGATGATCAGGTCGGCGTGGTGCAGGTCCTCCAGGGAGACCGAGCCCTTGCCGACGCCGATCGTCTCGGTGAGCGCGGAGCCCGAGGACTCGTGGCACATGTTGGAGCAGTCCGGCAGGTTGTTGGTGCCGAACTCGCGGGCGAAGAGCTGGAGCAGGAACGCGGCCTCGTTGCTGGTGCGCCCGGAGGTGTAGAAGACGGCCTCGTCGGGCGATGCGAGGGCGCCCAGCTCCTCGGCCATGATGGCGAAGGCCCGCTCCCAGGTGATGGCCTCGTAGCGGTCGGCGCCCTCCGGCAGGTAGACGGGCTGGGTGATACGGCCCTGCTGGCCGAGCCAGTAGCCGCTGCGCCCGGCGAGGTCGGAGACGGGGTGCTCGGTGAAGAAGTCCGGGGTGACCCGGCGGAGCGTGGCCTCCTCGGCGACGGCCTTCACGCCGTTCTCGCAGAACTCGGCGGTGTGCCGCTTGTCGCCCTCGGGCCAGGCGCAGCCGGGGCAGTCGAAGCCGTCCTTCTGGTTCACCTTGAGGAGGGTCCGCGCGGTGCGGCGCAGGCCCATCTGCTGCTGGGCGACGCGCAGGCTCTGGGCGACGGCGGGCAGCCCGGCGGCGGAGTGCTGGGCCGGTCCGACCCGGGGGGCGTCCTGGACGGGGTCTCCTGCGGGCGGCTTGCTGGCCATGGTGCTCCCCTTCGAGCCGGCTGCGGGCCCCCGGGAGGTGTCTCGCGGGTCCGCCGTGGGTGTTTCCTTCTCCCTCTGATCCTGGCACGGGGGCCGCGCCGGGTGCCCGGTGAGGCCGCGCGGGCGGTGGCCGGTCCGGATTGTCAGTGGGCCGTGGCAGGATCGGGGTGTGGCTGAGACGGCATCGAAGAAGACGGCAGACAACCGACCGCGCCTGCTCCTCATGGACGGGCACTCCCTGGCGTACCGGGCGTTCTTTGCGCTGCCCGCGGAGAATTTCACGACGGCGGCGGGCCAGCCGACGAACGCGGTGTACGGCTTCATGTCGATGCTCGCGAACACGTTGCGTGACGAGGCGCCGACGCACTTCGCGGTGGCGTTCGACGTGTCCCGCAAGACGTGGCGGGCGCAGGAGTTCCCCGAGTACAAGGCGAACCGGTCGAAGACCCCGGACGAGTTCAAGGGGCAGGTCGAGCTGATCGGCGAGCTGCTGGACGCGATGCACGCGGACCGGTTCGCGGTGGACGGCTTCGAGGCGGACGACGTCATCGCGACGCTGGCCACCCAGGCCGAGGCGGCCGGCTTCGAGGTCCTGATCGTCACCGGCGACCGCGATTCGTTCCAGCTGATCACGGACAACGTGACCGTGCTGTACCCCACCAAGGGCGTCTCCGAGCTGACCCGGTTCACCCCGGAGAAGGTCGTGGAGAAGTACGGCCTCACCCCCCGGCAGTATCCGGACTTCGCGGCGCTGCGCGGTGACCCGTCGGACAACCTTCCGAGCATCCCCAAGGTCGGCGAGAAGACCGCCGCGAAGTGGATCAACCAGTTCGGTTCGTTCGACGAGCTGATCGCCCGGGCCGACGAGGTCAAGGGCGTCGCCGGACAGAACCTCCGCGACCACCTGGACGCGGTGAAGATGAACCGCGTGCTGACCGAGATGGTCCGGGACGTGGAGCTGCCGAAGACCCCGGAGGGCCTGGAGCGGGCCCCCTACGACCGCACGGCGGTCACCGGCATCCTCGACATACTGGAGATCCGCAACCCGAGCCTGCGCGAGCGGCTGCTCGCGGTGGACCCGGGCGCCGCGGAGGCCGAGCCGCCCGCGCCCGCCGCCGGTATCGACCTGGACGGGACCGTGCTCTCCACCGGCGAGGCCGGCCCCTGGCTGGCGGAGCACGGTGCGCAGCCGCTCGGCGTCATGACCGTCGACACCTGGGCGCTCGGCGTCGGCACGGTCACCGAGATTGCCCTCGCCGCCGCCGACGGCTCAGCCGCCTGGCTGGACCCGGCGCAGCTGGACGAGGCCGACGAGCAGGCGTTCGCCGCCTGGGTCGCGGACCCGGCCCGGCCCAAGGTCATGCACAACGCGAAGAGCGCGATGCGGGTCTTCCCGGAGCACGGCTGGCACCTCCGGGGCGTCACGATGGACACCGCGCTCGCCGCGTATCTGGTGAAGCCCGGCCGCCGCTCCTTCGCGCTGGACGCGCTGGCCGTGGAGTACCTGGGCCGTGAGCTGGCCCCGGCCGCGGCGGCCGACGGCCAGCTGGCGTTCGGCGCCGACGACCGGGCGGAGGCCGACGCCCTGATGGCGCAGGCCCGCGCGGTCCTGGACCTCGGCGACGCGTTCACGGAGCGGCTGAAGGAGGTCGGCGCGGCCGAGCTGCTGCACGACATGGAGCTCCCGACGTCGATCCTGCTCGCCCGTCTGGAGCGGCACGGCATCGCGGCGGACCGGGCCCATCTGGAGGGCATGGAGCAGCAGTTCGCCGGGGCCGTCCAGCAGGCGGTGAAGGAGGCGCACGCGTCGGTGGGCCGGGAGTTCAACCTCGGTTCGCCCAAGCAGCTCCAGGAGGTGCTGTTCGGCGAGCTGGGCCTGCCCAAGACCAAGAAGACCAAGACCGGTTACACGACGGACGCGGACGCGCTGGCCTGGCTGGCCGCCCAGACCGAGCACGAGCTGCCGGTGCTCATGCTCCGCCACCGCGAGCAGGCGAAGCTGCGGGTCACGGTCGAGGGCCTGGTGAAGACGATCGCGGCGGACGGCCGCATCCACACCACGTTCAACCAGACGGTGGCGGCGACCGGCCGCCTCTCCTCCACCGACCCGAACTTGCAGAACATCCCCGTCCGCACGGACGAGGGCCGGGCGATCCGCCGCGGCTTCGTCGTCGGCGAGGGCTTCGAGACGCTGATGACGGCCGACTACAGCCAGATCGAACTGCGCGTGATGGCCCACCTCTCCGAGGACGCGGGCCTGATCGAGGCGTTCACCTCCGGCGAGGACCTGCACACCACGGTCGCCTCGCAGGTCTTCGGTGTGGAGAAGTCCGCGGTCGACCCGGAGATGCGGCGCAAGATCAAGGCCATGAGCTACGGCCTCGCGTACGGGCTCTCCGCCTTCGGCCTCTCCCAGCAGCTGAACATCGAGGCGGGCGAGGCCCGGGTCCTGATGGACACCTACTTCGAGCGGTTCGGCGGTGTCCGGGACTATCTGCGCCGCGTGGTCGAGGAGGCCCGGGCCACCGGGTACACGGAGACGATCTTCGGCCGCCGCCGCTACCTCCCCGACCTGAACAGCGACAACCGCCAGCGCCGCGAGACCGCCGAGCGGATGGCGCTCAACGCCCCGATCCAGGGCACCGCCGCCGACATCGTCAAGGTCGCCATGCTCCACGTCGACCGGGCGCTGACCGAGGCGGAGCTGAAGTCCCGGATGCTGCTCCAGGTGCACGACGAAATCGTGCTGGAGATCGCCGCGGGCGAGCGGGAGCAGGTCGAGCGCATCCTGCGCCACGAGATGTCCACGGCGGTGCGGCTGCGCGCCCCGCTGGACGTGTCCGTCGGCGTCGGCGACGACTGGGAGTCAGCGGCCCACTGACCGCTTCCGGCCGGGGTCCGCGGGGACCCCGGCCGGTTCCGCCTCCCGCCGCACGGGGGCGAGCCGCACCGCCGCCGCGTACAGCAGGAGTCCGGCCGCGAGCCCGGCGCCCGCGCCGAAGCAGGCCGTCGGGATGATGTCCAGCGGCGTGTCGATGTGCCCGTGGTACGCGTACCAGCGGGCGCACCGATGGGCGGTGCCCAGCACGGCGCACAGCCCGATCGAGGCGAGCGCCCAGCCCCGGACCCACCCGGTCAGGACCGGCACGGACGCGGGCACCGGCCGGTCCCCGGTCCGCCGCAGCCCCGACGCCGTGAACCAGGCGAGCAGCAGCAGGGCCGGGGCCGATGTGCCGTACTGGACGAGGGTGAAGACGGGATACCCGGCCACGCTGCCGTCGAGCCCCGGCACCAGCCGTACGCCCCACCGGTCGTGGTGGGTGAAGGCGTCCCACACGACATGGGTGGCGGACCCGATCACCGCCGACACCGCGAACCACCCGGCGTCCCGGGCGCCGAGTCCCCGCCGTCCGGGGCCCGTCGGGGCCCCGCCGCCCCGCAGCCAGGCATGCACCCGCCCCCGCCACCGCTCGGGCAGCAGCGCCACCAGCGGATCGCGCAGCAGCAGCCACAGGCCGAGCGCCACCGCGGTGATCAGGACGTCCACCGTGACGACACCCCACACCGCGTGGGTCACCTCGCCGAACTCCATGGCGCCCGGAATCACGGAGTCCGCGAAGTACGTCAGGTCGGGGGCGAACGACCCGGCGACCAGGGCCGAGGCGAGCAGCGGACCGCGGCCCGCACCGTCCCGGCGGATACCCGGGAGCACGGCGGCGGCATGGCTGAGCGTGAAGGGCATGCGGGCAGTATGCGTGACCCGGAGGGGCAGGAACGGGTGGCCCGTGGGGCAGGAAGGTCCGTCACGGGAATGTCCGGACGTGGACAACTTGTGTTCAGAAAGGTGAGAAAGCGGTAAGAACCCGCCCGCCCGCTGTGTGCGCGCCGGAGGACTTGCCGTAGGGTCGCCTGAGTCCAGGCGCAGGGGAGCGCCGACTGTGACGAGGGGGAGGGCCCACACTTCATGGCAGCGCAATTCGGTCGCCGACTGTACAGAGGAGCGGCCACCACCGCCGTGGCTGCCGTCGCCGTGGCGGCACTCTCCGCCTCGCAGGCCCCCGGTGCCCCGTCCCCGCTCGTCGCGGCCGACGGCGAGCACCCCTCCGCCGGCTCCTCGACCCCCGCCGACCAGGGCGGCGGCGTCTCCGGCGACTCGCCGTACTACACGGACCTGCCGCCGCTCAACACCCCGGACAAGCCCGGCGGTTCGGCCAACCTGCCGGTGACCGGCCCCGCCGAGTCCGGCATACCCGCCTCCGTCCTCGCGGCGTACAAGAAGGCCCAGGACACCGTCGCGGGCACGGACGCCGGCTGCCGGCTGCCGTGGCAGC
This sequence comes from Streptomyces drozdowiczii, assembly GCF_026167665.1. Classification (NCBI taxonomy): domain Bacteria; kingdom Bacillati; phylum Actinomycetota; class Actinomycetes; order Kitasatosporales; family Streptomycetaceae; genus Streptomyces; species Streptomyces drozdowiczii. The sequence continues at coordinate 5,338,253 of NZ_CP098740.1, forward strand.
TGCTCGCCGCGATCGGCAAGGTCGAGTCCGGCCAGGCCCGCGGCGGCCGGGTCGACGCGCAGGGCACCACGCTCTCGCCGATCCTCGGCCCCGCCCTCGACGGCAACGGCTTCGCCCTGATCAAGGACACCGACAACGGCGCCTACGACGGGGACCGGACGCACGACCGGGCGGTCGGCCCGATGCAGTTCATCCCGTCCACCTGGGCGACCTGGGGCCAGGACGGCAACGGCGACGGCCGCAAGGACCCCAACAACGTCTACGACGCCGCGCTCGCCGCCGGACGCTACCTCTGCGCCGGCGACCGCGACCTGTCGACCGCCACCGACCTGGACCGGGCGGTCCTGAGCTACAACCACTCCGACGTGTACCTGCGTACGGTCCGCTCCTGGTTCACGTACTACAACCGCGGCACGCACGAGGTCCCCGACGGCACCGGCGTCCTCCCGACCGGCCCCACCAGCCGGACCCCGGGCCCCGGCCGGCCGGACGGCGGCCCGTCGAGCACCCCGGCCCCGTCCCCGACGCCGACGCCCTCGCCGTCCAAGACGCCGAAGCCGGGCACGTCCCCCAAGCCCACGAAGCCGGCCGAGCCCAGCCCCCAGCCCTCGAAGCCGAAGCCCCCGACGCACACCCCGACCCCGGCGCCCACCCCCTCCCAGCAGGTGGCGGCGCTCCAGAACGACGGCACCGGCACGCTGACCGCCACGGCCGGCGACGAGTTCGGCGGAACGGTCAAGGTGCGGGCCCGCGACGGCCTCGGCAAGGCGGTCGCCAAGGCGAAGGTCACCTTCACCGTCGTCGGCGACACCGACACCGCGTTCGTCGGCGGCTTCAAGGCGGTCACCCTCGCCACCGGCGCCGACGGCAAGGTCTCCTCGCCGGTGCTCCGCGCGGGCGAGAAGACCGGCGAGTTCACCGTACGGGCCACCGTGTCCGGCACCTCGGCGGCCACCACCGTCAAGGCGACCGTCACCGCCCGCCAGGCCGACGCCATCACCAGGACCGGCACCGCCGAGCTGACCGCCGTCGCCGGTGAGACCTTCGACGACATCACCGTCGCCGCCACCTACCAGGGCAAGGCCGCGGGCAAGGTCGCCGTCACCGCCACCATGATCACCGACGGCGACGACCCGGCCGTCAACGACAAGGGCCCGTACTGCACGGACGACGACGGCAACCCCGTCCGCACCATCGAGCTCACCACGGCGGCCGACGGCAGCCTGAAGCTCCCGAAGTTCTACGCGGACGGCCCGGCCGGTACGTACAAGCTGCGCCTCACCACCGAGGGCGGCGCCACGGTCACCATCGACCTGACCGTCGAGGAGCGCACGGCCTCCGCCGCCTCCTGACACCAGGCCACAGCCCCTCCGCCCGGCGGAGGGGCTGTGGCCTGCTCACTCCCGCTTCAGCCGCGCCTTCGTGAACCGGGTCGCCTCCACCGTCGTCGGGTCCTCCGGCCACGGGTGCTTCGGGTAGCGGCCGCGCAGCTCCGCCCGGACCGCCTTGTAGCCGTCGCGCCAGAACGACGCCAGGTCCGCCGTCACCGCCGCCGGCCGCCCGGCGGGGGAGAGCAGGTGCACCAGCACCGGTACGCCCGCCACCCGCGGGGTCTCCTGGAGGCCGAACAGCTCCTGGAGCTTCACCGCGAGCACCGGCTGGTCCCCGCCGTACTCCACCCGGATCCGCGAACCGCTCGGCACCTCGATCCGCTCCGGCGCCAGCTCGTCCAGGCGGACCGCCTCGCCCGTCGCCCACGGCAGCAGCCTCCGCAGCGCCTGCCCCGCGTCGATCGCGGCCAGGTCGGAGCGGCGCCGCGCCCGGGACAGCTCGGGCTCCAGCCAGGCCCCGGGGTCCGCGAGCAGCGCCCCGTCCGACACGTCCGGCCACGGCCCACCCAGCACCCGGTGCAGGAAGGCCAGCCGCTCCCGCAGCTGCCCCGCGTCCCGGCTCCACCGCAGCAGCCCCGGGCCCTCCCGCCGCAACCCCGCCACCAGCGCGTCCCGGACCAGTCCCGGGTCGGGCTGCTTCAGCGGGCGCGCGGCCAGCTCGACCGCCCCCAGCCGCTCCACCCGGCGGGCCACCACGTCCCGGCCGTCCCAGCGGACCTCCTCGCCCGCGAACCGCAGCGGCCCCGCCGCCAGGAGCGCGGTGTCCTCGTCGATGACGGCCGCCAGGCGCACCCGGGCGGAGGCCGCGTGCGCCGGCCGGTCCGCGACCGCCACGGCCAGCCAGGGCGCCCCGCGCAGCCCCGAGCCCTCGCCCGGCTCCGCGCCCGTGCCCGACGCCATCAGGAACGCCCCGCCGCCCCGCGCCCGCGCCACCCGCTCCGGGAACGCCAGGGCGGCCACCAGACCGACGGCCGCGTCGTCGGCGACGCTCCGGCCGGAGGAACCGCCGTCGCCCTTCAGCGCGGACGACAGGCGCCGCACCTCCTGGCGCCAGCGGCCCGCGTAGGCGTCCTGGCCCCGGCGCGCGGTGCGCAGCGCGGCCGCCAGATCGTCCCCGTACGCGCGCGGCGGTTCCTCGCTCAGCAGCGCCACCACCTCGGCGGCCCGGCGCCCGCCCACCTCGGCCGCCCCGTCCAGCAGCGCCCGGGCCAGCCGGGGGTGCAGTCCGAGCCGGGACATCCGCACGCCCCGCTCGGTGACCCGGCCGTCCGGGCCGACCGCGCCGACCGCGCCGAGCACGTCGCGCGCGGCGGCCATCGCGCCCTCCGGCGGCGCGTCGAGCAGGGCGAGCCCCGAGGCGTCCGGGTCGCCCCAGCAGGCCGCCTGGAGGGCGAACGCCGTCAGGTCGGCCACCCTGATCTCCGGTGCGGGGAAGCGGGCCAGCCGACCGTCCTCGGCCTGGTCCCAGCAGCGGTACACCGTCCCGGGAGCCTCGCGCCCCGCACGCCCCGCGCGCTGCCGGCCCGCCGCCTGCGAGGCCCGTACGGTCGCCAGCGCGCTCAGCCCCCGGGCGTGATCGGTGCGCGGCTCCCGGGCGAGCCCCGAGTCGACCACCGTCCGCACCCCGGGGACCGTCAGCGAGGACTCGGCCACCGAGGTCGCCAGGACCACCCGACGCCCCTCGGACGACCCGGCCAGCACCGCGTCCTGCACGGCCGCCGGGGCCCGCCCGTGCACCTGGAGCACTTCCGCCCCGACACCCGCCAACTGGCCCGCCACCCGGCCGATCTCGCCGACGCCGGGCAGGAAGCACAGCACGTCGCCGTCCCGCTCGGCGAGGGCCCGCCGCACCACGGCGGCGACATGGCCCAGCAGTGCCGGGTCGACCCTCATCCCGTGCGGCGGCCGCACCGGCACGGACGGCGGGGCCCACACCACCTCCACCGGATGCGACACCCCTTGCGCCTCGATCACCGGGGCGTCCCCGAGCAGCCGCGCCCAGCCCTCCGCGTCCGTCGTCGCGGACGCCGCCACCAGGCGCAGGTCCGGGCGGAGCGCGGCGCGCACGTCCAGCAGGAACGCGGCCACCGTGTCCGCGTCGAGGTGGCGCTCGTGGCACTCGTCGATGATCACCGCGTCCACCCCGGCCAGCTCCTGGTCGCGCTGCAACCGCTGGAGCAGCACCCCGGTGGTGACGACCTCCACCACGGTCTCCGGGCCCACCACCCGCTCGCCGCGCACGGTGAACCCGACGCGCTGCCCGGTCCGTTCGCCCAGCAGCCACGCCATCCGCCGGGCCGCCGCGCGGGCGGCGATCCGGCGCGGTTCGGCGACGACGACCCGGCGCACCGGGCCCTCGCCGGTCAGCCCGGCCAGGGCGAGGGGTACGAGGGTGGTCTTGCCGGTGCCGGGCGGCGCGCAGAGCACTGCGGTGCCGTGGCCATCCAGCGCCTGCCGGAGGGCGGGGACGGCGGTGCGGACGGGCAGCCGGTCGAGGGCGTCGGTGCGGATCACGCCCCCAGTCTCGTACGGCGGGCGCCCGCGCCCCGCACCGGCCGGTGACTCAGTCCCGTACGCAGACGAAGATCGCGGTCCCCGGGATCAGGTTGCCGCGCAGCGGGGACCAGCCGCCCCACTCCTGGTCGTTCCAGGCGGGCCACTCCGGCTCGACCAGGTCCACCAGCCGGAAGCCGCCCGCGACCACGTCCCGGACCCGGTCGCCCAGCGTGCGGTGGTGCTCGACGTAGACCGCGTTTCCCTGCTCGTCCTGCTCCACGTAAGGGGTGCGGTCGAAGTAGGAGGCGGCCACCGACAGGCCCTCGGGGCCCGGCTCGTCCGGGAAGGCCCAGCGGACCGGGTGCGTCACGGAGAAGACCCAGCGCCCGCCGGGGCGCAGCACCCGGTGGACCTCGCGGAAGACCTGGACCGGGTCGGCGACGAAGGGCACCGCGCCGTATGCGGAGCAGGCCAGGTCGAAGGAGGCGGTGCGGAACGGCAGCCGGCCGGCGTCCGCCTCGACCAGCGGGACGTCCTCGCCGATGCGCAGGGCGTGCTGGAGCTGGCGGTGGGAGAGGTCCAGGGCGACGGGGCGGGCGCCCCGCGCGGCCAGCCAGCGGGAGCACTGCGCCGCGCCGGCGCCGATCTCCAGGACGTCGAGCCCCTTCAGCGCGGCGGCGGGGCCCAGCAGCCCGGCCGTCTCCTCGTCCAGGCCCTCGGGCCCCAGACGAAGCGGTCGTCGCCGAGGAACGCGCCGTGGTCGCTCTGGTATTCGTCGGCGTTGCGGTCCCACCAGCCCCGGCTGGCCCGGCTGCTCTCGGCGGTCCCGGCGCTGCGGCGGGTCGCCTCGGGTTCGGCGGCGTACATCTCTTGGCTCATCGTGTCCGTCGTTGTAGTTTGCCTTCACCCCGTCGTACGAGGTACGTACCAAGGGGGCCTGCGCGGCGCTGCACCGGTGTGTCCGGACGTTGCCGGACACGATCTGGCCTCGGTGAACCCGAGTTGTGCCGGATATGGGGCTTTCCGCCCGCGGTGTCCGCCTTCGCGCATTGACCGTGCCCTGCTGCCCCCGTATGCTACAAGTTGCGCTGCGAGCCTGCGCTCCTCAGACCTAGCAGGCCGCGCTCGCATCTGTTGCTAGTCCCCTCGGTTCACGAGGCGCCTTCCGGTCACGGAATTGGCGCTTCCCGGGCTGTCCGGCTTAGGCAGAGGCGATACGGGCTTTCGGCGTAGCAGTACCTACGACTCACTGTCCGTACCGGAGCCCTTTCCCACATGACGAGCAGCACCGAGACCACCGCCACCACTCCGCAGGTTGCGGTCAACGACATCGGCGACGCGGACGCGTTCCTCGCGGCGATCGACGAGACGATCAAGTACTTCAACGACGGCGACATCGTTGACGGTGTCATCGTCAAGGTTGACCGGGACGAGGTTCTCCTCGACATCGGTTACAAGACCGAAGGTGTCATCCCGAGCCGCGAGCTCTCGATCAAGCACGACGTCGACCCGAACGAGGTCGTCAAGGTCGGTGACGAGATCGAGGCCCTGGTTCTCCAGAAGGAGGACAAGGAAGGCCGCCTGATCCTCTCGAAGAAGCGCGCTCAGTACGAGCGTGCCTGGGGCACCATCGAGAAGATCAAGGAAGAGGACGGCATCGTCACCGGTACCGTCATCGAGGTCGTCAAGGGTGGTCTCATCCTCGACATCGGCCTCCGCGGCTTCCTCCCGGCGTCGCTCGTCGAGATGCGTCGCGTCCGCGACCTCCAGCCGTACGTGGGCAAGGAGCTCGAGGCCAAGATCATCGAGCTGGACAAGAACCGCAACAACGTGGTCCTGTCCCGCCGTGCCTGGCTCGAGCAGACCCAGTCCGAGGTCCGCCAGACGTTCCTCACGACCCTCCAGAAGGGTCAGGTCCGCTCCGGCGTCGTCTCCTCGATCGTCAACTTCGGTGCCTTCGTGGACCTGGGTGGCGTCGACGGTCTGGTGCACGTCTCCGAGCTGTCCTGGAAGCACATCGACCACCCCTCCGAGGTTGTCGAGGTCGGCCAGGAGGTCACCGTCGAGGTTCTCGACGTCGACATGGACCGCGAGCGCGTCTCGCTGTCGCTCAAGGCGACGCAGGAAGACCCGTGGCAGCAGTTCGCCCGTACGCACCAGATCGGGCAGGTCGTCCCCGGTAAGGTCACCAAGCTCGTTCCGTTCGGTGCGTTCGTCCGCGTGGACGAGGGCATCGAGGGCCTGGTCCACATCTCCGAGCTGGCCGAGCGCCACGTGGAGATCCCGGAGCAGGTCGTCCAGGTCAACGACGAGATCTTCGTCAAGGTCATCGACATCGACCTCGAGCGCCGTCGCATCAGCCTCTCGCTGAAGCAGGCCAACGAGGCGTTCGGCGGCGACCCGGCCTCGGTCGAGTTCGACCCGACCCTGTACGGCATGGCCGCGTCCTACGACGACCAGGGCAACTACATCTACCCCGAGGGCTTCGACCCCGAGACCAACGACTGGCTCGAGGGCTTCGAGGCTCAGCGCGAGATCTGGGAGACCCAGTACGCCGAGGCGCAGCAGCGCTTCGAGCAGCACCAGGCCCAGGTCATCAAGTCCCGCGAGGCCGACGAGGCCGCTGCCGCCGAGGGCGCTGCCGCCCCCGCCGGCAACGCCCCGGCCGCCTCGGGCGGCAGCGGCGGCTCCTACTCCTCGGAGTCCTCGGACAACTCCGGCGCCCTGGCGTCGGACGAGGCCCTGGCCGCGCTCCGCGAGAAGCTGGCGGGCGGCCAGAGCTGACGCTCTGTCCCTCCGGCCGGTCATCGGCTGCGGTAGGTAAGTGACCGTGAGGCCCGCTCCCTTCGGGGAGCGGGCCTCACGCGTTTCCGCGCGCCGACGTAACACAGAGAAACGTGTGGGATACACGAATAGCTGAGGGCTCGTAACACACGCTTGCCAGGATCCCGGCAACCTCAAGATCCGAAGGGGAGCCGGGACATGACACACGCTTCGCACCAGCCGCCCGCGACACCGGGCACGAGCCGCCGCACCTTCCTGCACAACGTCGGAATCGCCGGCGGGGCCGGGGCCATGTTCGCCACCATGGGGGCGCTCGGGCTCGCCCCCACCGCACAGGCCGCAGGGCGCGAACCCGCCTACCGCGCTCCCAGCAAGGGCGACTTCCACCTCAAGGGCAGGGCCGCCGCCAAGGTGGTCGTCGTCGGCGGCGGCATCGCCGGTCTCGCCACCGCCTACGAACTGGGCAAGGCGGGCTACGACTGTACGGTCCTGGAGGCCCGGGGCCGCACCGGCGGCCGGAACTTCACCGTGCGCGGCGGGGATTCCACCACCGACATCCACGGGGTCAAGCAGACCGCCCACTTCTCCGACGGGCAGTACATGAACGCCGGGCCCGGCCGGATACCGCAGTGGATGGTCACCCTCGACTACTGCCGCGAGCTCGGCGTCCCCATCGAGGTGTTCACCAACGTGAACGCCAACGCCTACATCTTCAACGAGAAGGCGGGCATGAAGGCGCCGGTGCGCTACCGCACCGCCAAGGCCGACGTATACGGCTGTGTCTCGGAACTGCTCTCCAAGGCCACCGACAAGGGCGCGCTCGACCGGCAGATCACCGCCGACGACCAGGAACGGCTGCTCGAATTCCTCAAGGACTTCGGGGACATCGGCGACACGCTCGACTACACCGGCAGCCCCCGCCGGGGCTACCGCGTCGACCCGGCCGCCGCGGGCACCCCGGGCGAACTGCTCGGCTCCGTCCCCTCCGCCTCCGAGGTCTTCGCGAGCGGCGTCGGACGCTACTTCGCCTTCGAGTTCGAGTACGACCAGGCCATGCTGATGTTCCAGCCCGTCGGCGGCATGGACCGCATACCCGCCGCCCTCACCCGGGCCATCGGAGAACGGCGCATCCGGACCGGGGCCGCCGTCACGGACATCAGCGACACCCCGCACGGCGTCACCGTCACGTACACCCAGTCCGGCCGAACCCGCCGCATCGAGGCGGACTACTGCGTCGCCGCCCTGCCGCCCAACATCCTGGCCAAGACGTCGCACAACCTTGGCCCGGCCGTCCAGACCGCCCTGGAGGCGTGCAAGCCCTCGTCGGCCGGGAAGATCGGTCTCGAATACCGCAGCCGCTGGTGGGAGAGCGACCACCGGATCTACGGCGGCATCACCGAGACGGACATGGACCTCGCCCACATCTGGTACCCGTCCTACGGTCACCAGGGGCGTCGCGGGACGATCATCGGCTACTACAACACCGGCTCCGCCGCGGACGCGTACGCCGCGCTCACCCCCGCCGAGCGGGAGGCCCGCGCGATCGCCCAGGGCGTGAAGATCCACGGCGAGAAGTACCGTACGGAACTCGCCACGTCGTTCTCGCACCACTGGCGTCAGACCCCGTACCTGGAGGCGTCCTGGCACTCCCTGGCGGGCGGCCCGGACGCCCCCGTGTTCGCGCCCCTCAACCGCGCCGCGGGACACGTCTACTTCGCGGGTGACTACCTGAGCTACGCCGACGCCTGGCAGCACGGCGCGTTCACCTCGGCGCGCAAGGCCGTCATGGCACTGCACGAGCGGGTTCTTGGGTAGACACCGTACGAAGGGGGCGTGGACAGGGAATGACCATGCCCCCTGAGCGTTCTTCTCCAGGAACACAAGGAGGAGCGGTAACCGTGCCTGATCCGCAGAGTTTGTACGAATGGGAGCCGAAGGGCCTGGCTGTGGTCGACATGGCGCTCGCCCAGGAGTCGGCCGGCCTGGTCATGCTCTACCACTTCGAGGGCTACATCGACGCGGGTGAGACCGGCGAGCAGATCGTGGACGGCCTGCTCGAATCGCTGCCGCACCAGGTCGTCGCCCGCTTCGACCACGACCGCCTGATCGACTACCGCGCCCGGCGTCCGCTGCTGACGTTCAAGCGCGACCGCTGGGCGGCGTACGAGACGCCCGCGCTGGAGGTCCGCGTCGTCCAGGACGCCACGGGCGCCCCGTTCCTGCTGCTGTCCGGGCCCGAGCCGGACGTGGAGTGGGAGAGGTTCGCCGCCGCCGTCGAGGAGGTCGTCGAGCGCCTGGGCGTCCGCCTCGCGGTCAACTTCCACGGCATCCCGATGGGCGTCCCGCACACCCGCCCCGTCGGCATCACCCCGCACGGCAACCGCACCGACCTCACCCCCGGCCACCGCAGTCCCTTCGAGGAGGCGCAGGTCCCCGGCTCCGCCGAGGCGCTGGTCGAGTACCGGCTGATGGAGGCGGGCCACGACGTGCTCGGCGTCGCCGCCCATGTGCCGCACTACGTCGCCCGCTCCGCCTACCCGGACGCGGCGCTCACCGCGCTGGAGGCGATCACGGCCGCGACCGGCCTGGTCCTGCCGTCCGTGGCGCACGCCCTGCGCACCGAGGCGCACCGCACCCAGACGGAGATCGACCGCCAGATCGGCCAGGGCGACGAGGAACTGGTCTCGCTGGTCGAGGGCCTCGAGCACCAGTACGACGCGGTCGCGGGCGCGGAGACCCGGGGCAACCTGGTCGCCGAACCGGCGGACCTGCCGTCGGCGGACGAGATCGGCCTCGAATTCGAGAAGTTCCTCGCGGAGCGCGAGGGCGACGTCTGAGCGTCGCCCCGTTCCCGTGCCCGCTGCCCGTGGCCCCGCCTGTGGGGGCCACGGGCAGCGGGCATTAGGCTGCCGGGCATGCTGAGAGTGGGCCTGACCGGGGGCATCGGAGCCGGTAAGAGCGAAGTGTCCCGGCTGCTCGTGGGCCACGGTGCCGTCCTCATCGACTCGGACCGCATCGCCCGTGAGGTGGTCGAGCCCGGCACTCCCGGACTCGCCGCCGTGGTCGAGGAGTTCGGCCCCGGCATCCTGGCCCCGGACGGCACCCTGGACCGGCCCGCGCTCGGCGCGATCGTCTTCGCCGACCCGGACCGCCTGGCCGCGTTGAACGCGATCGTCCACCCCCTGGTCCGCGACCGCTCCGCCGAACTGGAGAAGGCCGCCGGACCGGACTCCGTGGTCGTCCACGACGTCCCCCTCCTCACCGAGAACGGCCTCGCCCCCCTCTACGACCTGGTCGTCGTGGTCGACGCCGCCCCGGAGACCCAGCTCGACCGGCTCGTCCGGCTGCGCGGCATGACCGAGGAGGACGCCCGCGCCCGGATGGCCGCCCAGGCCACCCGCGAGCAGCGGCGCGCCATCGCCGACCTGGTCATCGGCAACGACGGACCGGTCGAGGAGCTGGCGGACCGGGTCCGCGAGGTCTGGGCGGAGCTGACCCGCCGCGCGGCGGAGGCGGGCTGAAGCCGCCGGCGTACCGGAATACCCGCAGCCGCCCCCGTGTTCACGCCGGGGACGGACCAGGGAAGGATGCCACCGTGCCCGAGAGGACCCCGGAAACCGACGTCATCGACTTCCGTGCGGCCGAGCAGCTGCTCGCCGCGCGCGATCCCCGGGGCGCCGTGCGGCTGCTCGACTCGGTGATCGCCGCCCACCCCGAGAACACCGCCGCCCGGCTGCTGCGCGCCCGCGCCTTCTTCGCGGCGGCGCAGCTGCGCCCCGCCGAGCTGGAATTCGAGCTGGTGCTTGAGCGCGAGCCGGACAACGCCTTCGCGCACTTCGCCCTCGCCCGCACCTTCGAGCGCTCCGGCCACCCCGAGCGCGCCACCCGCCACTTCCGGCTGGCGGCCGCGCTCGACCCGAAGCCGGAGTACCTCCGGGCCGCCCGCTTCGAGGACTAGGGCCTGCCCGGCGGGCCCTAGGGCCTGTCCGGCGGGCCCTAGGGCCTGCCCGGCGGCGGGCCCTTGCCGCCGCGTGGGCCGTGGTCGGGATCGTACGGGGGAACGGAGCGGCCCGGCTGGTAGTGCGCGCCCTGGCGCAGCCGGTGCACGACCACGCACAGGTCCACCAGGACCAGCACGAGCAGCACCCCGCAGACGGCCGCCCAGCCGGTGCGGCCGTTCACGGCGAAGGCCGTCACCCCGAAGACGGCCCAGGCCAGGCCCCACAGACTCAGCCAGAGCCGCATCCGCAGCGGGCTGCGGGCGGTCGTCGGTTCATTGCCGGTACGCATGGCATCGCCTCCCTACCAGCATGGACCCACGGCCGGGCGGATGCGGCGGGGGCCGACGGTGCCGGTGACGACGACAGGGGCTGACCTCGCGGTGCGCAGGGCCCGGGCCGCACACCGTGGAGCTGCTACCGGGGCTGCCGCATCCCGGCCACGGGCCGCCCGGTCAGTCGGTCAGCAGCTTCGCCCGCAGCGCCGCCACCGTCGCCGCGTCGAGCTTCAGCCCCTCCCGTACGTACGTGTCGAAGTCGCCGTAGATCTGGTCCACCTCGGCGTACGCGGCGCGCAGCCAGCTCAGCTCGACGGCCTTCGGGTCGCCGGTGTACTGGTTGCTGGCCAGGAAGTCCGCCTCGACCGTGGCCCGGGGGACACCGAGCAGGGTGAGCAGGACGGCCGTGCCCCAGCCGGTGCGGTCCTTGCCCGCGCTGCAATGGAACACCGTGGCGCCGGAGGTGTTCGTGGCGACCGCCGTGACGAGGTCGCGGAAGGCGTAGTCCGCGCCCACGAAGTTGACCATGAACGGGTAGCCGATGGACTGGCCGAGGTCCGATGAGCCGGAGAAGAGCCCGGCGGCGACGGCCTCCGCGAGGGTCATCAGGGCGGAGTCGTGGAAGCGGATGCCGTGGGCGAGCGAGACGACGTCCGCGACCTGGTAGCGCACCCCGGCGGGCAGCCGGTCCGGGTCGTCGCGGCGCTCCTGGGCGTTGCGCAGGTCCACGTCGAGCGTCAGCTTCTGGGAGACCAGCCGCTGCTGCTCGGCGTCGGTGAGACCGCTCAGCTTGTTGGAGCGGTAGACCAGGCCCGGGCGCACCCAGTGCCCGTCCGCGGTGCGGTAGCCGCCGATGTCCCGGAAGTTGCGGGCCGAGGCCAGGCCCAGCGAGCGGTCCGCGACGACGAGCGGGCTGCCGCTGTCCGGGACCAGCCGGAAGTACCAGCGCCCGGCCTCCGGGAGCGTGCCCGGGGCGACGGTCAGCGAGCCGGTCCCGGGGGCCGTGCCGAGCGCGGTGCCGGTGGTGGCGTCGGGCGAGGTGACGGCGGTGACGGTCACCGATCCGGCGGGCGAGGCCCAGGACAGGGTGTGGCCCCCGTCGGCGGTGCGGGTGGCGGTGGCCGCCGTGAACGGGACGGCGGACTGCGCGACGGCCGAAGCGGTCGCGGGCGGCGCGGCGAGGGCGGCCGGGGCCATGACCGTACCGGTGAGGAGGGCGGTGGCGAGGACGGCTCCGGCGATGCGGTGCGTACGCATGGTGCTCCTTGTCGTGGCCCTGCGGTGCAGGGGAGGCGTCAGGAGGTCGGGGTGGCGGTGCACGGGGTGGTGCCGCAGACATTGATGACCCGGCCAGTGGTCAGGAAGGTGGCCTTCTGCTGACGTGCGGCGGGCGAGTTGCGGGGATCTTCGTGCGGGTCGTGCCCGTACGCGGGACCGGCGGGCGGCGTGTTGGTCACCGGGGGTGTGGGCGTACCGCTGTCCCAGACGGTCATCGCCGAACCCCGGTACGGCAGTTGGCGCGGGCCGATGCGCCGGATGCCCCAGTACGGGACGGCGTCCGGGCTGCGGCCGGCGGCGAGTGCGGGGGTGAGCAGCCGGGCGCCGAGGGTGCGCGCCTCCACGTCGGCCGCCGCGTTGGCGACCTGGTGGTCGCCGTACGCGATGTGCATCAGGACCTGGTGGTGGTCGGTGAGGTGGTTGGCGTACGCGTCGGTCTCGCCCCGGTCCCAGACCAGCTGGAAGAGCTGGAGGACCAGTTGCTGGTGCAGCTTGTCCGGGTAGGCGGCGTCCAGGACCTGCTGGAACGGGGCGAAGTCGGCGCTGCGGTTGAGGAGGAGCCCGTAGTTCATGCCGGTGACGCCGAGCACCCCGCGCCGGATGTCGGGCGAGGCGGCGACGAGCGCGCCGCCCAGGATGCCGCCCTGGCTGTTCCCGTCGTACGCGAGGCCGCGCCGGGTGTCGAGGAGCGGGCGCCCGTCGGCGGTGCGGAACGCCGGATCGGTGGTGAGGCCCTGGGCGTGGATCAGGGCGCGGCCGAGGAACAGGGCGTTGAGCATGCCCTGTTCGCTGCGCTCGGGGACGGCCGGGAAGAGGCTCGGGTCGGCGAGCGCCGCCAGGACGACGGGGATGTCGTCCTTGGCCATGCCGATCCAGTCCGTCGCGCAGAACGTGAAGTCGTGTTCGGCGGCCATGTCCCTGACGTTGCCCGCGCCGACCTCGTTGCGGGAGCCGAGCAGCCCGTGCCCGTACAGCGAGGGGTGCGACGGTCTGCGGAAGGCGGCGCGGGGGATCTCGCAGCGGAACGCGGCGGTCTGGACGCTGCCCGGAAGCGCGCGCGGGGTGCCGTTCCGGTCGCGGTTCAGCACCGCGCCGGGCGGGCCGCCGGGCGCGTCCAGGTAGCCGGGGACGGTGATCTCGCCGGTGACCTCGCGGGCGATCCGGGCGTCCTGCTCCTCCGTGAGGTCGGTGACCCCGGTGACCGTGAAGGCGGGCGAGCGGTCGCCGAGCCGGCGGAACGCGTCGTCGCGGAGGGTGAACAGGTCGCCGGTGAGGCTGCGCGTCGAGGCGACCGTGAAGTCCCAGGCCAGATTGAGCCCACGGGTGGAGACGCCCGCCCGGCGCAGCGCGTTCAGTGCGGGCCGCAGCCGGTCCTGGCGGGCGCGCAGCGGATCGTGTGCGGGCAGCCGCTTTCCGGCGACGGCGGCGAAGGGGGCGGCGGCCGGAATCGTGCGGCCCGCCCCGTCCTTGAGGTGGCGCAGCGCCACGGCGTAGTGGTGGCCGTCGCGGAAGTTGCGGGCCGGGTGGATCAGCAGGGCCCGGCGCGCGGGGTCGGCGGCGTTGCTGTCCGGCTCCGCCCAGTACGGCCACCGCTCACCGGTCGTGGTGTCCAGCAGGACGACCGGCGCGTCCCGGTCCAGGGACCGGCCGATGTCGGTGAGCGGGGCGGCGCCGGTCCTGGCCAGGTCGAGCCCCGGCACCTGGGCGATGAGCGTGGAGCCGGGGGAGAAGCCGTCGGACCGGTTCCAGGCCGCCGGGTCGACGGCCTGCCCGGTCGCGGGCCGGGGCAGCATTGAGGCGTCGAAGGCCACCCGGCGGCCCGTGTCGGTGCGCGGGTCCGGCCGGGTGTACCAGTCGCTGGGGAACGGCAGCAGGCACTCGGCGGGTGCCAGCGGGTCGCAGCCCCGCGCCGGGGGAGGGGCCGCGTGGGCGGGCGGGGCGAGGAGCGCGGCGGCGCCGAGCGTCATCACCAGCAGTCCGTCGAGTATCCGCTGCCGCACGGCTCAGCTCCCCTGGAGGTGGGCGCCGATGATCCGCGCGTAGGCGGCCTCGCCCCGCGCGTTCGGGTGCAGCGGGGCGGCCGAAGCGGTCGGCACGTACCCCTCGACCCACTTGTCGGACGGGGCCTGGCAGGCGTCGTGGCCCTTGCTCGGCGTGGCGACGTCGATGTACTCGGCGCCGTGCGCGGCGCTCTGCTCGGCGATCACCGCGTTCATCCGGTTGACGCTGCCCTGGAGGAAGTCGGCGTCGACCGGCAGCACGGGCTGCAACGGCCAGCAGCCGCCCGGCTTGATGTAGAGCCCGTATCCCGTCACGAGGACCCTGGCGTGCGGTGACCGCTGGTGGATTCCGTCCAGTACGGCTCCGAGGCGCGGCGCGAAGGCGTCGATCCGCTGCGCCACCTGGTCGACGCCGCCCTCGGTCAGCTTGTCCTTGCACGGGATGGCGGTCGGGTCGAGCTGCATGCAGTCCTGTGCGATGCCGACGAGCCCGGCGTCGTTGCCGCCGATGGTGAGCGTCACCAGGTCCGTGTCGGCGCGCAGCGCGTCGAACTGGGGCGCCGCCGAGCCCATGGGCACGTCGAGCAGCGACAGGGACTGCTTCTCCGTCATGTGCTTGGACTGGGCCCCGCTGCATGTGACGTCGCGCAGCGAGGCGCCGATGCTCGCCGCCAGCTCGTGCGCGTAGTTGTGCGTGGAACGGCCGCAGGCCAGCGGTCCGGTGATGCCCGGGATGAGCGGCCCGGAGGCCATCGAGTCGCCGAGCGCCACGTACTGCACGGCATCGTCGGCGCTCGCCGCCCAGGCGCCGGAGGCGGTGGTGCCGACGGCCAGGGAGGCCAGGGCGGCGGCGGTGGCGGCTCCTCTGACAGTACGACAGAACGTCTTGTTCCTGGACGAGTTCACGACGACCTCCGGTGCGCTATGAGTGGGGGCATGGCGGGTGTCGCCGGTCATCATGCAGACTCGAACGCCGTCGTTTAACTGGTGGGTAACGCAGACTTCGCCGGGGGCTTTTGTGACGCGTGACAAAGAACTGCCCGTCGGGCAGGGCCCGTTGGTCATCGCCGGACGCCCGGTGGCGGTGCGGCTGCGGGCCCGCGTCCCCGCTCTGACCACCCGGGTGGTCGCCCGTCTTCTCAGTGACCTACCGGTCTACGCGGAGCTGCCCCACGAGGAGATCGCGGGGGACATCGCGGACATCGTCCAGCACAATCTGCGGCTCTTCGCGGACGTCCTCGAACACCGCAGGGCCGCCACCGACGGCGAACTGGCCCAGCAGCGCGACTCGGCGGCCCAGCGCGCCGAGGAGGGCGTGCCGCTGGACGCCATCCTCACCGCCTACCAGGTGGGCGTCGCGATGTGCTGGGAGGAGACCGCGCAGGACGCCGGGCCCGGGGACCTGCCCGCCGTGCTGGAGATCATGGACCGGGTCCTCGTCCTCCAGCAGCAGCTGACCTCCGCGGTGAGCGGCGCCTATCTGGAGGCCCGGCAGATCCTGGACAGCCAGGAGCACGGCGGCCGGCACGCGCTGATGGCCGCGCTGCTGACCGGTGAGGACCTGGACGGCTTCACCCGCCGCACCGGCCTGCGCCCGGCCGCCCGCTACCTGGCGATGACCCTCGCGCTGGCCCCGCACCCGGACGAGGCGGGGGCGGGACCGGCGCAGGGGGCGGCATCCGGCTCCGGGGCGGGCGCGGGCGTGGCGGCCCGGCGGAAGATACGGCGCATCCGGACGGCCCTCGACCGGTTCGCCGGGACGCCCGCGCTGACCGCCCTGGACGCGTCCGGCGGCACCGTGCTGCTGCCCGTCTCGGAGCCGCCGCCGTGGGACGGGCCCGGCGGGCTGCGCGACCTGATCGCCGAGGCGACCCGGGCGGCGGGGGTCCCCGTCACGGCCGCCGCCGAGACCGCGTCGCCGGACGGGGTGCCGGCGGCGGTGGCGCGGAACGCCGAGATCGTGGACCTGGTCGCCCGCACCGGCCGGGCCCCCGGCCTCTACCGGCTGTCGGACGTGCTCCTGGAGTACCAGCTGAGCCGGCCCAGCGAGGCGCTGCGCGGGCTCGCCGGGCTGCTGAGCCCGCTGGACGCCAAGCCGGAGCTGCTGCACACGCTGGAGACGTACCTCGGACACGGCCTCGACCGCCGGGCCGCGGCGGCGGCGCTGCACGTCCACCCCAACACCGTCGACTACCGCATCCGCCGCATCGACCGCCTCACCGGCCTCTCCCCGGCCCGCCCGGCCGACCTCCAGCACCTGAGCGCGGCCCTGGTCGCGCGCCGCTCGGTCTGAGGGGCGGGAACGCCCGGCCCCGTACGGTCGTTCGGCAGTCATGAGCGGACAACTGGTACGCGAGGGCTATGCGGGGACCGGACCGGGTGCGATCACCCCGGACGGCTGCGCGGTCGAGCTGTACACCCGGCTGGCCGTCGGCGACGAACCGGACGTGGTCGAGGCGGCCGTCCCCGCCGGCGCGCACATCCTGGAACTGGGCTGCGGGGCGGGCCGGGTGACGCATCCGCTGGTCGGAAGAGGCTTCCGGATCACCGCCGTGGACGAGTCGCCGCAGATGCTGGAGCGGGTGCGCGGCGCGCGGACGGTGTGCGGCCCGATCGAGTCGCTGGACCTCGGCGACGAGACGTTCGACGTCGTCATGCTCGCGTCGTTCCTGGTCCACGCGGGCGACCACGAGGTGCGCGACGGGCTGCTGCGGACCTGCCGCCGGTACGTACGTGACGGAGGCGTGGTGCTCATCCAGCGCGAGGGGGCGGACTACCACGACGGGCTCCCGCGCGAGCGCGTGCACCCCGCCGGCTACACCGTGCGCATCGTCTCCTCGGAGCCGGTCGGCGACGGGGTGCGCTCGGTGCGCGCGGAGTACGAGTTCGACGACGCCCGGTGGACGCAGACCTTCCGGGCCCGGCCGCTGACGAAGGAGGCGTTCGAGGGGCACCTGGCGGCGGCGGGCCTGAAGGTGGACCGCTATCTCACGGACGACGGGGTCTGGGTGCGGGCGGTGCCCGTGTAGCCGCCGCCCGGCGGTCAGTGGATGGTGCTGAAGCTGCGCCAGGGGCCCGCGTTCGGCGCGTTGACGTCCGAGAAGGTGGTCGCGAGGTACGTGGTGCCCTTGCCGGTGCAGTCGGGCGTCCGGTACAGCACGATGTCGACCAGGGTCTCGTTGGCCACCTCCTTCGCGCCGGCCGGGGCGAGCCGGTGGCAGCCCTTGACCGAGGGGCTGTTCACCTCGATCACGGCGTCCCGCTCGGTGGTGTAGATGACCGGGCCGACCGCGGTCCGGCCGAGGCCCGAACAGCCTGCGACGGTGAGGGTCAGGAACACGGCCTGGGCGGCGATGCCGAGCCGGCGGCGTCGGCGGTCGATCACGGGCATGGGCGGATCCTCGTCTGTCTCGTCACCACGCACACCGCGGGTGTACGTGCCGGTGCCGCTCACCCTGCCCGCTTCCCCGGGCCCCGGCATCCGGGAAGCGGCCGGGCGGGGGAGCGCGCCCGCGCCCGGCGTACCCGAAGGGGTTCGACCCGGAGCGGAACCGGGCATACCGTGGTAATAGCGCACGAAGAGGTGCGGTGCCGAGAGTCGGGGTTGTCCGGCTGGCAGGGGGCCGTCATGGTCCAGGACCTCGTGATCGCGGTGGTCGCGGCAGCGGCGGTGGGCGCCCTGTATCTCGCGGCGGCCGCCAGGGTCGTCAGGCAGTACGAACGGGGCGTGGTCCTCAGACTGGGCCGGCTCCGCGACGAGGTGCGCCCGCCGGGGTTCACCATGGTGCTGCCGGGCGTCGACCGGCTCCGCAAGGTCAACATGCAGATCGTGACCATGCCCGTGCCGGCCCAGGACGGGATCACCAGGGACAACGTCACGGTCCGGGTGGACGCCGTCATCTACTTCAAGGTGGTCGACCCGGCGAGCGCGGTCGTGGAGGTCGAGGACTACCGCTTCGCGGTCTCGCAGATGGCGCAGACGTCGCTGCGTTCCATCATCGGCAAGAGCGACCTGGACGACCTCCTCTCCAACCGCGAGAAGCTCAACCAGGGCCTGGAGCTGATGATCGACAGCCCCGCGGTCGGCTGGGGCGTCCAGATCGACCGGGTCGAGATCAAGGACGTCTCGCTGCCGGAGACCATGAAACGCTCCATGGCCCGCCAGGCCGAGGCCGACCGTGAGCGGCGCGCCCGGGTCATCAACGCGGACGCGGAGCTCCAGGCGTCCAGGAAGCTGGCCGAGGCGGCCTCCGAGATGTCCGCCCAGCCGGCGGCCCTCCAGCTGCGACTGCTCCAGACCGTGGTGGCCGTGGCGGCCGAGAAGAACTCCACGCTGGTCCTGCCGTTCCCGGTGGAGCTGCTGCGATTCCTGGAACGCGCCCAGCAGGGGGCGCCGGGGGCGCCCGCCCCGGAGACCGCGCAGGCGCCGGATGCCGGTGGACCGGTGGGGCGGCCCGGGGACGCCGGTACGCCTGCTCCGGACGGCGCACGGGCCCCGGACGCCGGTGCGCCGGACCCGCGTTCGGACGCGTCCTCGAAGCCGTACGCGCACCACTGACACCGTTCCGCGCGGTCGCTCTCCGGCCGTCGTCCGACCCGTACGAGCTGCGGTGACGGCGGCGGCCGGGCCCTTGTCCGGGGCGTTGTCAGACCCCCCGCCTAGACTCGCCGGGCAGAGGGACCGGTACGGACGATCCCCGCTGACCAGGGACGAAACGCGCGAGGGGAGGGACCGATGGGCACCGCACCGCCGCCGCGGGACGCGGACGACAGCCGCCTGGCGCGCTGCGCCGCCGTCTTCCTGCCCGGTACGCCGCCGCGCCGGGGCCGCGTCGCCTTCTGGGACCCGCTCGACGCCCCGCTCCCCGAGACCGAAGGCGCCCGGAGCGAGGAGATCACGGTCGTCCGGCCGTACGGCACCGAGGGCGAGGTCCGCCCGCGGACCGTGCCCGCGCTCCTGCTCACCGTCGCCGACGCCCTGCCCCTGCTCGCCCGCGCCCGCCACCTCCGCTCCGCCCACCCGGCCACCCGCGCCTGGGGCGCCGCCGCCCTGCACGCGCTGCACCTGGTGGCCGGCGGCCGCATGCTCCCCGGGCTGACCGCCGACGACCAGGACGCCTGGCGGGCGGGCCCGCGCGACGCCGGGGACGTCGCCCACCTGCGCGCGGTGGCCGCCGCCCTGCCCTGGGAGGGACACGCCGTCCCGCTGCCCGACCGGAGCCCGCCCCGGCTGCCGGACCCGGAGGCACTGATCGGCGCCTTCCTCGACGCCGTCGCCGACACGCTGCCCCGGACGCCCGCCGCCGCGTTCGCCGTGGGCGCCCCCTTCGCGGCGGCCGAGCCCCAGCACCTGCCCGGCGCCCGGGAATGGGCCGTCGAGGTCGCCTCGGGCCTGGACGCCGGAGTCCGGGTCTCGCTCCGCCTGGACCTCTCGGCGTACGAACTCTTCGACACGACCGGCCCCGACGAGGACGAGACGGCGGGCACCCCCGAGCGGCACGCCGCCGCCGCGATCACCCAGGTGCACAGCCTCGCCGACCCCACCTACGTGGTCGACGCCGCCGCCCTGTGGGCCGGCGAGGCGGGCGAGCCCTTCGGGCCCCGGGCCCGGGTCGACACCGCGCTCGCCCTGCGCCGCGCGGCCCGCGTCTGGGCCCCGCTCGAACGGCTCCTGGACCAGCCGGTCCCCGATGTACTGGCCCTCGGCGAGGACGAGCTGTACGAGCTGCTGGGCGACGCCGGGAGCCGGCTGGCCGCCGCCGGGGTGAGCGTCCACTGGCCCAGGGAGCTGGCCCGCACCCTGACCGCCGCCGCCGTGGTCAGGCCCGCGCCCGGCACGGCCACGGACGGCACCGCGTTCTTCGACGCCGAACAGCTCTTCGCGTTCGACTGGCAGCTCTCGCTCGGCGACGAACGGCTCACCGAGGCCGAGATGGACGTGCTCGCCGAGGCCCACCGCCCCGTGGTGCGGCTGCGGGACCAGTGGGTCGTCGTGGACCCCGCGCTCGTCCGCAAGGCCCGCAAGCGGGAGCTGGGCCTGCTCGACCCGGTGGACGCCCTGGCCGTCGCCCTCACCGGCAGCGCCGAGGTGGACGGCGAGCAGGTCGAGGCGGTGCCCGCCGGAGCGCTCGCCGAGCTGCGCACCCGCCTCCTCACGGAGGACACCGCGCTCGCCCCGCCGCCCGGACTCCACGCCACGCTCCGCGACTACCAGCTGCGCGGCCTCGCCTGGCTGGACCGGATGACCTCCCTCGGCCTCGGCGGCTGCCTCGCCGACGACATGGGCCTCGGCAAGACGATCACCCTGATCGCCCTCCACCTCCACCGGGACCACCCCGCGCCCACGCTGGTCATCTGCCCCGCGTCCCTGCTGGGCAACTGGCACCGCGAGATCAACCGCTTCGCCCCCGGCGTCCCCGTGCGCCGGTTCCACGGCACCGGCCGCACCCTCGCCGGAGCGGACCGGGGCTTCGTCCTCACCACGTACGGCACGATGCGCTCCAGCGCCGCCGAGCTGGCCGCCCACGGCTGGGGGCTGGTCGTCGCCGACGAGGCGCAGCACGTCAAGAACCCCCACTCCTCCACCGCGAAGGCCCTGCGCACCATCCCGTCCCCGGCGCGCGTCGCCCTCACCGGCACCCCCGTCGAGAACAACCTCTCCGAGCTGTGGGCGCTGCTCGACTGGACGACGCCCGGACTGCTCGGCCCGCTCAAGGCGTTCCGGGCCCGCCACGCCAGGATCGTGGAGAACACCGGCACGGCGGCCGGCCTCGGCAACGACGAGGCGGTGGAGCGGCTGTCCCGGCTGGTCCGGCCGTTCCTGCTGCGCCGCAAGAAGTCCGACCCGGGGATCGCGCCCGAGCTGCCGCCCAAGACGGAGACCGACCACCCGGTCTTCCTCACCCGCGAGCAGGCCACGCTGTACGAGGCCACGGTGCGCGAGACCATGGCGTACATCGAGGCGTCCGAGGGCATCGCCCGGCGCGGCCTGATCATGAAGCTGCTGGCCTCGCTCAAGCAGATCTGCAACCACCCGGCGCAGTATCTGAAGGAGGACGCCGCCCGGCTCACCGGACGCTCCGGAAAGCTCGCCCTCCTGGACGAACTGCTCGACACGATCCTCGCCGAGGACGGCTCCGTGCTGGTCTTCACGCAGTACGTGACGATGGCCCGGCTGCTCTCCGCCCATCTGACCGCCCGCGCGATCCCCTCCCAACTCCTGCACGGCGGCACCCCGGTGGCCGAGCGGGAACGGATGGTGGATCGCTTCCAGTCCGGCGAGGTCCCGGTCTTCCTGCTCTCCCTCAAGGCGGCCGGGACCGGGCTCAACCTCACCCGGGCCGCCCATGTCATCCACTACGACCGCTGGTGGAACCCGGCGGTCGAGGAGCAGGCCACGGACCGGGCCTACCGCATCGGCCAGACCCAGCCCGTCCAGGTGCACCGGCTGATCGCCGAGGGCACGGTGGAGGACCGGATCGGCGAGATGCTGCTCGCCAAGCGGGCGCTGGCCGACGCCGTCCTCGGCAGCGGCGAGAGCGCGCTCACCGAGCTGAGCGACCGCGACCTGGCCGACCTCGTCTCCCTCCGGAGGCCGTCATGAGCCCCGCCGCCCGCCGGTCCGGCGCACCCCGCCCCACCACCGGCCCGCTCGCCGCCCGCCGCGACACCCGCCCGGGAGCCCGCTCCCGGCCCGGCCCCGACGATCTGCGGCGCACCTTCGAGGCGGTGCCGGTGCGCACCTCCGGGGAGGGCGAGCCGTTCGCGGAGAGCTGGTGGGGCCGGGCCTGGGTGGCGGCGCTCGAATCCCTGTCGATGGACGGCCCCCGCCTCGCCCGGGGCCGGGACTACGCGGACGGCGGCCACGTCGCCGCGATCACCGTGACACCGGGGCACGTCGTCGCCTACGTCCACGGCAGCCGCCCCCGCCCGTACCGCGCGGAGCTGCGGCTGCGCACCTTCACCGACCCCGACTGGGACACCCTGCTCGACGCGGTCGCCGCCCGCCCCGGCCACCTCGCCGCGCTCCTCGCCAAGGAGATGCCGCACTCCCTGGCCGACACGGCGACCGACGCCGGCATGACCCTGCTGCCCGCCCCGGGCGACCTGGACCCCGCCTGCACCTGCCCCGACCGGGGCAGGCCCTGCAAGCACGTCGCGGCCCTCAGCTATCAGATGGCCCTCCTGCTGGACACCGACCCGTTCGTCCTGCTCCTGCTGCGCGGCCGGGGCGAGCGCGAGCTGCTGGAGGAGCTGGCCCGGCGCAACGCCGCGCACTCCGCCCGGGAGCGGCCCCCCGCCCCCGACACCCCGTCCGTCCCCGCCGAAGAGGCGCTGGCCGACCGCTTCCTGCCCCCGCTGCCCGCGCCCTTCCCCGTCGACCCGCACCCGGGCCGCCCGCCCGCCTACCCCGTCCTCCCCGGGGCCCGGGACCCGCTCGCCCTGGACCAGCTCGCCACCGACGCGGCGGCCCGCGCCCACGCCCTGCTGACGACCGGCCACGACCCGCTCGCCGGGCTTACCACCTGGCAGGACGCCGTCCGTCTCGCCGCCGCCGGACCCACCGCAGGGCTCACCGCGACCACCCGCGCCCTCTACCGGGAGCTGGCCTCCGCCACCGGCCGCAACACCACGGACCTGGCCCGCGCGGTGGCCGCCTGGCGGCAGGGCGAGGCCGAGGGCCTGGCGGTCCTGGAGACCCCGTGGGATCCCCCGGCCGGGCCGTTCGACCGCGCCCGCCCGGCCCTCGCCGCCGCCGGGTTCCCCCGCTTCCAGCCCTGGCGCAACCACCTCACGCACCCCGGCGGCGCCCTCCAGCTCCGCTTCGGCCGCGACGGCCGCTGGTACGGCTACGAGTCGGACCCGGGGGCGGATGAGTGGTGGCCGCGTGCCGCCCCGGACCACGACCCGGTCGGCGCCCTCCTGGAGCTGACCGGCGGCTGAGGAAGCGCGAGGCCCCGTTCAGCCGGTCCCGGGCAGCACCGCGTCGACCACGGTGGCCGCGAACCCGGGCGGTACGGGCTCGTTCCTGAGCACCGCCCGCACCCACACCGCCCCGGCGATCAGGTCGAGCAGCAGCTTCGGGTCGGCCCCCGGCGGCAGCTCGCCGCGTGCGGCGGCCCGGGCGAACACCGGCTGCTCGCGCGCGAACCGGTCCGCGAAGAAGTCCCGGGCCAGCGCGGCGAGTTCGTCGTCGGCCAGCCCCGTCCCCGAGGCCAGGGCCCGCACCACGGCCCGGGTCCGTACGCCGGTGACCAGGGCGGTCACCTGCTCCGCGAGGGCGACCAGGTCCCCGCGCAGCGAACCGGTGTCGGGAACGTCGATGTCCAGCACCCGGGCCCGGAGCAGCGCCGCCCGCAGCAGCGCCGCCTTCGACGGCCACCAGCGGTAGATCGTCGTCTTGTTGACCCCCGCCTCCTGGGCGACGGCCTCGATCGTGAGCCCCGCGTACCCGCGCTCGGCGAGCAGCCGCAGCGTGGCGTCGAAGATCGCCTCGGCGGCGCGGGGGCCCTTCTCGGGGCGGGGGTGCGGGGAGGGGGCGGACATGGCGGCTCCGGAGAAAAGTGCAACGCAACGTTGCGTTGCATTATAGGCTGCGGCCGATCACCGGAACACGACACACAGGGGGATGCTCATGAAGGACGACCGGGACGCCGGGGTCTCCGGAGCGGTGACCTGGGGGCTGCTCGCCGCCTGGGCGGCCAACGACCTGGAGGAGATCGCCACCATGGCGGGCTGGCTCCGCACCGCACGGCCGAGGCTCGGGAAGCGGCTGCCCTGGGTGCCCGACCGGGTGTGGGACCGGGCGCACCTCTCGCAGCGCGAGGTGAACACGGCCATCGGCCTGATGGGCGTGCTCATTGCGGCGGCCGCAGCCGACGGGGCGCGCACGGGCGGCCGCAGCCCCTTCTTCCGTACGGTCCTGGCCGGATTCGGGCTCCACGGCGTGGTGCACCTCGCGCAGTCGGCGGCGTACGGCGGCTACACCCCGGGCGTGGCCACCTCGCCGACCGTCGTCATCCCGTACTCGCTCTGGGCGCTGCGCCGGCTGCGGGCGGCGGGCATCCCGGTCGGCGGCGCCCGCGAGGCGGCGGCCGGACTGGCGCTCCTCCCGGCCGCCGTGGCGGGCGCGCACGCGGCGGCCCGGGTGCTGGCCCGGCCCCGTGGAACCGGCGCATGACGGGACCGGGCGGGCCGGGCCCGTACCACCGCCGCCGGAACGGTCCGGCCCTCAGAAGTCGGCCGTCACCCGCTCCTCCAGCCGCCCCACCGAGTCCTGGGCGTACTCCTTCTCGTACGCGTCGCGGATGCGCTCGATCTGGCGGCCGCGCAGCCGGGCCTCGGAGGCCGGGTAGAGCAGGGTCAGCTCGTAGCTGCGCTCGCGCTCGATGACGCCGTGGGAGTCGCGCCACTGGCCCCGGCCGTCCTGGATGGTGAGGCCGTTCGGGAAGCGCGGGGTGACCTCCTCGTCGATGAACGCGAGGAACTGCCGGTCGGTCACCTCCGGCCCGCCGTCCGGGCGTTCGGTGCCGAAGAGCAGCCGGGTCTCGATGTAGTCCTTCCCCCGCACGGCCCCCGCCACCGCCGGGCGTGGCTCCGGCGAGGCGCCCGAGCCGAGCGTCGCGTACGCGACGGGTGTGCCCACCGCCAGGACGGCGAGCCCTGCCGTGGCGGCGACGAGCGCGGTCCGCCGGCGCGGGTGGCGGCTGTCGGGCGAACCGGCCGGCTCACTCGCGGCGGCGGTGCGGAACAGGAGAGGCATGGGGGAGCCCTTCGGTCCGGAGACGGGGGAGGCGCGCGGACGCGCGGGCCTCACTGTCGCAAGCGGGCCCCGGCACAGGGCGGCGGAAGCCGGGCGGCACCGGGAAACCACCCGATCGGGCGGGCGCGCACCGGCGCGCGGACGGGCACCGGACCGCCGGAAAAACCTTTGGCCCAGGCACTGTTGGCGCTGCTAGCTTCCTGGACGTGGCGAAACTCAATCAGATCATCGCAGTGGAGAAGGGCGTCAAGTCCAAGGCACACCAGGACCTGACGGCGGCGCATCACGGCCTCCAGAAGGCCGGACTCCTGGCCGGGATCTCCCGGACCTACCAGCCGAAGGACGAGGAGGGCGAGCAGCTGCCGCCCGAGTCGACGCCGGTGCAGGTCAAGGCCGAGGACGTGCTGCGGGAGACCGCGAAGACCCTCACCCGCCTCTTCGACGTGACCGCCACGAAGGACTGGGCGAACTGCGCGGCCCGCGCCGACGTGACGGTCGACGGCCGGGCCCTGGTGAGTGACGTACCGGTGTCCTACCTGCTCTTCCTGGAGAAGCAGCTCGTCGACCTCAACACCTTCGTCCGCAAGCTGCCGGTGCTCGACGCCGCCGAGGCGTGGACCCAGGACCCGTCCACCGACGCCTGGAAGACCGAGCCGGTGCGCACCCTGCGTACCAAGAAGGTGCCCCGCAACCACGTCAAGGCGGAGGCCACCGAGAAGCACCCGGCGCAGGTCGAGGTGTACTACGAGGACGTGCCGATCGGCTACTGGACGACCGTGAAGTTCTCCGGGGCGCTGCCCGCGCGCCGGGTCAACGAACTGCTCGACCGGGTCGAGAAGCTCCAGCAGGCGGTCAAGTTCGCCCGCGAGGAGGCCAACGGCGTGGACGTCACGGACCAGAGGGTGGGTGACGCCGTCTTCGGTTACCTCTTCGGGTGACCGACCATGGATTCCCCGGCGGCCGTCGAAGCCGTCGGGGTGCGCGAGGAGCGCAAAGCTGAAACTGAAGTTTGTCGTGACGAAGCGGCTCTCCGGTGGAGACCGTGATCAATCTCAGACTCTCGCTCCAGGCTCAGCATGCGCCGCCTATCGCCGGATCAAACGGGCCCGCGCCCGTGGGCGTCGAGATGCCGGTTCGACTCCGGCCCGTGGAGCTTCGGTCCGCGGTCGTCTAAAGGCAGGACGCGACGACATGAAACTGATGCGGGACCTTAAACGTGCCGGCGTGTCATGCAGGCGGCAATCACAGGGCTCGGGGGCCGGCTACGCCCCCGGGCCCGCTCCTCATTCGGGGCCCTGGGACCTCACTGCCGGTACCCCGCCAGGAACCGCCCGATCCGGCTGATCGCGGCGTCCAGATCGTCCGCGTGCGGCAGGGTCAGGATGCGGAAGTGGTCGGGGCGCGGGTAGTTGAAGCCGGTGCCCTGGACGACCTGGATCTTCTCGCGCAGCAGCAGGTCCAGGACGAACTTCTCGTCGTCCGCGATCGGGTGCACCTTCGGGTCGATGCGCGGGAAGGCGTACAGCGCGCCCTTCGGCTTCACGCAGGAGACGCCCGGGATCTCGTTCAGCTTCTGCCAGGCGCGGTCGCGCTGCTCGTACAGCCTGCCCCCGGGCACCACCAGGTCCCGGATCGACTGCCGGCCGCCGAGCGCGGCCTGAATCGCGTACTGGGCGGGGGCGTTGGGGCACAGCCGCATCGAGGCCAGCATCGTCAGCCCCTCCAGATAGCTCCGGGCGTGCTGCTTCGGGCCCGACACCACCATCCAGCCGGAGCGGAATCCGGCCACCCGGTACGTCTTCGACAGACCGCTGAAGGTGAGGCAGACCAGGTCCGGGGCGAGCACCGCCACGCTGTGGTGCTCGGCGTCGTCGTACAGGATCTGGTCGTAGATCTCGTCCGCGAACACCATCAGACCGTGCCTGCGGGCCAGGTCGAGGATGTCCGAGAGGACCTCGCGCGGATAGACGGCCCCGGTCGGGTTGTTGGGGTTGATGATCACGACGGCCCGGGTGCGGTCGGTGATCTTCGAGGCCATGTCGGCGACGTCCGGGTTCCAGTCGGACGCCTCGTCGCAGGTGTAGTGCACGGCCTTGCCGCCGGCCAGCGTCGTGACGGCCGTCCACAGCGGGTAGTCCGGGGACGGGATCAGCACCTCGTCGCCGTCCTCCAGGAGACCCTGGACGGCCATCGAGATCAGCTCGGATACCCCGTTGCCGAGGAAGACGTCGTCCACGCCGACCTCGGTCAGGCCCATCGCCTGGTAGCGCTGCACCACGGCGCGCCGGGCGGACAGGATGCCGCGCGAGTCCGTGTAGCCGTGGGCCTGAGGGAGCATCCGGATCATGTCCTGGACGATCTCCTCCGGCGCCTCGAAGCCGAAGAGGGCCGGGTTGCCCGTGTTGAGCCGGAGCACGCTGTGGCCCGCCTCCTCCAGGGCGTTGGCGTGCTCGATGACGGGGCCCCGGATCTCGTAACAGACCTCGTTGAGCTTGCTGGACTGGCGGAATTCCATGCGGTGCCTCCCCGACCCGATTGCGATACTTGGTTTTACCAAGCTCGGGCTTGGAAAGTCCAACAACATGTCTAGACTGCGTCGCATGCCACGTCAGACACAGCCGGCCACCCGCCCGGCCCGCCGCCGGAGTTACGACCAGTTCTGCGCCGGCGCCCGCGCCCTGGACGCTGTCGGCGACCGGTGGACGTTGCTGATCGTCCGTGAACTGCTGGCCGGTCCCCGCCGCTACACCGATCTCCACGCCGACCTGCCCGGCGTCAGCACCGACGTGCTGGCCTCCCGGCTCAAGGACATGGAGCAGGGCGGCCTCGCCACCCGCCGCAAACTCCCGCCCCCGGCCGCCGCCACGGTGTACGCGCTCACCGCACGCGGCCACGGACTCCTGCCGGTCCTCGCCGCGCTCGCCGAGTGGGGCGCCCCCGCGCTGGCCGAGCGGCGCCCCACGGACGCGGTCCGGGCGCACTGGTTCGCGCTCCCGCTGCTGGGCGCGCTGAAGGGGGCGGCCACGGGCGTGCTCGACGTCCAGCTGGACGAGGGCTCGTTCCATCTCCGTACGGGCGAGGTGGCCGCCGGTGAGCCGGTGTACGGGGACGGGCCGGCCGCCGACGCCGACGCGCGCGTCGTCCTCGACGCGGAGCTGTGCCTCGCGCTCGGACGCGGCGAGCCGACGTTCGCGCAGGCGGTCGAGGACGGCCGGATCGAGGTGTACGGGGACGGCGCGCTGGCCGAGGAGCTGCGCGGCGCCTGACGTCCGGCGGGGCTGGGCCGGATGCCGGTGGCGTGATTCCGGCGGTCCTCTTCCGGGTAGCGTCCGGGCATTTGAGATGTCCGTGACACCCGAGACAGGAGAGAGCCATGCGGAACGGCGTACAGCGGGTGCGGCAGAGCCGTCTGGGCAGGGGGTTCGTCGTCGCGGGGTGCGTGGCCGCGCTCGCGTTCGTGCCCACGGCGGCCGGTGCCACGCCCGGCAGCGGGGTGACCGCGACCGTCGTGGCCAAGGGCACCTCGGTGGGCAAGCTGAAGGTGAAGGCGCCGAAGGGCCGGGCGGACGTCACCTTCCGCACCATCACCATCGAGCCGGGCGGTTCCACCGGCTGGCACACCCACAGCGGCCAGCTGATCGCCGTCGTCAAGTCCGGCACGCTCACCCGCACCCTGGACGACTGCTCGGTGGAGGTGTCCCCGGCGGGTACCTCGTTCATCGAGCCGTCGGGGAAGAAGCACCGCCACATCGGACGCAACCTGGGCAGCGAGCCCGTGGTCCTCTGGGTGACGTATCTGCTGCCCGAGGGCAGCGAACTCTCCGACGACGCCGACGCGGTGCAGTGCGGGCCGGGGGAGTGACACCTTCCGGTTCCGGGGACACCGCCCGCCGAGGTCAGCGGGCGAGTGTCTCCCCGTACGCGCCGAGCCCGGCGATCACCAGCCCGTCGCGGAGGGTCAGCACCTCGTACACCCGGCCGCCGATCTGGTTGCGGTAGTCGATCACCAGCGTGTCGACGCTCGCCCGGACGTCCATCACCTCGAACTCCAGGTCCGGGATGAGTTCGAGCCCGCGCCTCCAGTACGCGCGCAGGGCGTCCTTGCCGCGCACGGTCCCGGAGGGATCGCCGGTGAAGCGCGCGATCATCGGTGAGCTGAAGGTCACGTCCTCGTGATAGTGCGTCAGGATGCGTTCCAGGTCGTGGGAGTTCCAGTCGTCCTGCCAGCGCGCCGCGAACTCACGAGCGAATTCAAGATCCATGGCCACGACCGTAATCCTCGCGGCGGATTCCGGCGCCGGTATTCCGGCATCCGGCCACCGGCCGGGACGCGCGATGATGGACGGGTGCGATTCGAAGCGATCACCCGGGACCGGCTGACGGACGCGCTCGCCGCGCACGCCGACGCGCTGGAACCGGCCGACGGCGGGCCCTGGCTGAAGATCGCCGTCGACGGCGCCCCGGCCGCCCGCCCCGCCGACCTGGCCGAATCCGTCGCGGATGCGCTACGGCTCCGGGGCCGCGCCGTGCTCCCCGTCTCCACCGCCGGATTCCTGCGACCCGCGAGCCTGCGGTACGAGTACGGGAAGCAGGACCCGGACTCGTACTTCGGCAGCTGGTTCGACACCGGCGCCCTGTGGCGCGAGGTGTTCGGCCCCCTGGAACCGGGCGGCAGCGGCCGGGTGCTGCCCGACCTGTGGGACCCGGTGACGGACCGGGCCACCCGCAGCCCGTACCGGCGGCTGCCCGAGGGCGGGGTGCTGATCCTGCACGGCCCGCTGCTGCTCGGGCACTGGTTCCCCTTCGACCTCACCGTCCACCTGCGGCTCTCGGCGGGTGCGCTGCGGCGGCGTACGGAGGAGGACGAGCTGTGGACCCTGCCCGCCTTCGAGCGGTACGAGGACGAGGTGGCGCCCGCCGACAGCGCGGACGCGGTGGTGCGCGCGGACGACCCGGGGCATCCGGCGTGGACGGGGCTGCGGTGAGCGTGGGGCCCGGGGCGGGGTGCGGCGTGCGGGTGTCCGGGCTGCGGTGAGGAGCGCGGGTTCGAGTCCCGCTACTCGCCCGGCAACGGCGGCCGCCCGCCCACCGTCGCGACGGCCTCCGCCCCCGCCCGGCACCCCGCCGCAGCCGCCGCCGCGTCGTCCGCGCCCGCCAGCCGCGCCGCGAGGAAGCCCCCGGTGAACGCGTCGCCCGCCCCGGTCGAGTCCACCGCAGCCCGCACCGGCTCCGCCGGGACCCGGCCGGTCACCGCGCCCCCGGCGGCGAGCAGCGCCCCGCCCTCGCCGAGCGTCACGACGACCCGGCGGTCGGGCATGCTCAACTTCGCGGCGGCGTCCGCCGGGTCCGGCAGGCCGGTGAGCAGCCGGGCCTCGTCCGCGTTGGGCAGCAGCAGATCCGCCCGCTCGGTCAGGGCGAGGAACCGGTCGACGCCGAGACCGGCCAGGAAGCCCGCCGACGCGGGGTCCACGCTCACCGGCACCTTCCGCCGTACGGCCTCCCGCAGGGCGAGCAGGGCCGTCGCCCGGCTCGTCGCGGCGAACAGCAGATAGCCCGACAGATGGAGGTGGGCGACCCCGTCGAGCAGCGCGGGCGACCAGTCCTCGGGGGCGAGCCGCAGCACCGCGCCGCTGTCGGTGAGGAAGGTGCGCTCGGCGGCGGCGTCCACCAGTGCGACGACCGTCGCGGTCGGCGCCTCCTCGTCCACCGCGAGCAGCCCGCGCACCCCCGCCCGGCGCAGCAGGTCCCGGTGCCAGTCCGCCGAGTCCGCGCCCACCCGGGCCAGCAGCCGCACGTCCCGGCAGCCCGAACGCGCCGCCCAGCACGCCACGTTGGCCCCCGCACCGCCCGCCCGGGTCCGGATCACGGCGGCCGTGTCCGTGCCGTGGGCCAGCGCCGACCCGTGCCGGGCCACCACATCGGTGACCACGTCCCCGACGACGAGGAGGCCGCCGCTCACCGCACCGTCCAGGCGGTGGCGATACGGGCGGCGAGCGCCACATTGCCCCGGACCGCGGCGAGGTTGGCCTCCAGCGAGGCGCCCCCGGTGTGCCGCACCAGCTGGTCCAGCAGGAACGGCGTGACCGCCTGCCCCGTGACCCCCTGTTCCCGGCAGGCCGCCAGCGCCTCGGCGAGCACCCGGTCGTGCAGAGCGGGGTCCAGCTGCTCGGCCTCCGGTACGGGGTTGGCCACGATCAGCGCGGTCTCGGGGCCGCCGAGCGCGTCCTGCGCCCGCATCACCTCCGCGACCTGCTCGGGCGAGGTCACCGTCCAGTCCACCGGCTCGCCCGAACTGCTCAGGTAGAAGCCGGGGAACGTGTCCGTGCCGTAGCCGAGCACCCCGACCCCCAGCGTCTCAAGCCGTTGCAGCGTGGCCGGGACGTCCAGGATCGACTTCACGCCCGCGCAGACCACGGTGATCCCGGTCCGTGCCAGCAGCCGCAGGTCCGCCGACTCGTCCTGCGTCTCGGTCCAGCCCCGGTGCACCCCGCCCAGCCCGCCGGTCGCGAAGACCCGCAGCCCGGCCCGGGCCGCGAGGAAGGCGGTCGCGGACACGGTCGTCGCCCCGCTCGCCCCGGACGCCAGCGCCGGGGCGAGGTCGCGGTGGCCCAGCTTCCGCATCCCCGGGTCCTCGGCCACCCGTTCCAGCTCGGCCTTGTCGAGACCGACCCTGGCCCGCCCGTCCAGCACCGCCACGGTCGCGGGCACGGCCCCGGCGGACCGCACGAGCCCTTCCAGCTCCCCGGCGACCCGCAGGTTGCGGGGGCGGGGGAGGCCGTGGGCGATGATCGTCGACTCCAGGGCGACGACCGGCCGGTGCGCGGCGAGGGCGGCCCGCACCTCGGCGGAGAGGACCGGCGCGTAAGGGGTGGCGTCGAGGGGCGCGTTGAGTGACATGTCCACATCCCTGTCGCGGGTGGGCGGCACTCAAACGTGAGCAGGCCGCCGGGTGGCGCGAAACCTTCCGGTGGCACGGCACCGCTCAGAACAGCGGCTCCGGCAGCACCCCCTCCAGCGCCAGCAGCTGCCGCTTGGTCTCCAGGCCGCCGCCGAAGCCGCCTATCCCGCCGTCGCTCTCCACCACCCGGTGGCACGGCACCACCAGGGGGAGAGGATTGGACCCCATCGCCGCGCCGACCGCCTGGGCCGCGCCCGGCTGTCCGACCCGCTCGGCCAGCTCCCCGTAACCGGCGACCGCCCCGTACGGCACGCCCCGCGCCAGCTCCTGGAGCACCTGGCGGTTGAAGCCGGCGGTCAGCGACCAGTCCAGGTCGAGCGAGAACTCCCGCAGCGTCCCCGCGAAGTACGCCGCGAGCTGGCGTATCGGCTCGGTTAGCCGCGCGGAGCCGGGGGCCTCCACCGGCTCCGCGCCGAGCCGGTCGCGCAGCTGGTCCAGCGCCCTGTCCCGTATCTCCGGGCGGGCGTGGAAGACCACGCCGACCAGTCCGGTCTCCGTCGCGGCCAGCATCAACGGACCGATGTCGCTCTCGACCACGGCCCACTCGACGACCCCGTTGCTGTCCATGCCACCACCGTACGGCGGCCCACTGACAACGGGCTCCGCCCGGACTCAGCCCCGGGTGGCCGCGCGCACCACGTCGGGGGCGTTCGTGATGATCCCGTCCACCCCCATGGCCTCGACCCGGCGCGCGGCCGCAGCGTCGTTCACCGTCCAGGAGTTCACCTGGAGCGCCTTGCCGTGCGGGCCCTTCAGGGCGTGCACCGCCGTCACGTACCCGCCCGACAGACCGGTGTACGAGGGGTTGATCTGGTCCGCGAACGCGGCGTACGCGGGCAGCTCGGAGACGGTCGGGGCGCCGAGGAAGCCGGTGACCACGTCCGGGCGCAGCGCGTGCACCGTACGCACGCTGTCGGCACCGAAGCTCTGGATCACCAGGCGGCCCCGGACATGGCTCCGGTCCAGCCAGCCCTCCTCGTCCAGCACCCGGAGGGTCGCCCGCTCGATCCCCGGGTAGCTCTCCGGGCTCTTGATCTCCAGCAGGAGGTTCTGGCCGTTGCGGCCGAGCCGCTTCAGATACTGGCGCAGGGTCGGCACCCGGGTCCCGGCGTACGCGGGCCCGAACCAGCTGCCCGCGTCCAGCCGGGAGATCTCGGCGGCCGTGAAGTCCTTGACCGCCCAGGGCGCGCGGTCCGGGAACAGCTCCTCGGCGTTCGTCGTCCGCCTGAGGTCGGTGTCGTGCATGACGACCACCACCCCGTCCCGGGTGAGCTGGACGTCGTTCTCCACCCAGTCGAAGCCCAGCGCGTCCGCCCTGTCCACGGCGGCGAGCGTGTTCTCGGGGGCGTACGCCGACGCGCCCCGGTGGGCGTAGACGCGCGGATGGTCCGCCGCGGCGTCGGCGGCCCGGCGGACCGGGGCGACCTGCTGGACCGGGTGCCGGGTCAGCGGGGTGTCCGCGACCGGGGTGCCCGGATTCGGCATCAGCAACGTACCGGCGCCCAGGAAGGCGGCGACGGCGACGGAGGCGGTAGCGGTGCCTGCGTACACGTGAACTCCTTGCGTCAGAGTTACGGACGGCCCGAGCGTCCCAGCCGGCCCCGAACACGGGGCAGGCGCAGGATGGCCACTGTGTGAAGGGACCGCGTCACCCGCTGTCGGCGCGGTCGATAAGATGCGGCACTTCTGTTGTGTCTGCCGGGCCTTGCGTCCGGACGACAGGCCCTGGGATCGTCCTGACCCGGGCTTGCTGCTGCGAAGGGCGTACAAGGATGCAGGGCACAATCGACGGCTTCAGCTACGGGGCGGTGACCCCCGCTGCGGCGTTCCTCATGGCGTGCCTCGGTGCGGCGCTGGGCCTGCGCTGCACCACGCGGTCACTGCGTACCGAGCGTTCCTTCCGGGCCGGCTGGCTGGCTCTCGGGGCGACCTCCATAGGTTCGGGCATCTGGACCATGCACTTCATCGCGATGACGGGCTTCTCCGTCGAAGAGGTGCCGATCGGCTACGACAAACCGATCACCTTCGCCAGCCTCGCCGTCGCGATCGTCATGGTCGGCATCGGGATCTTCCTGGTCGGGTACCGGGGCGCCACCCGCATGGCCCTGGTGACGGGAGGCACGATCACCGGACTCGGCGTGGCCTCCATGCATTACCTCGGCATGGCCGGAATGCGCCTTGATGGGCAGTTCGAGTACGACACGGTGACCGTGTCGCTCTCCGTGGTCATCGCCGTCGTCGCGTCGACCGCCGCGCTGTGGGCCGCCGTCTCCATCCACGGCTTCCTGCCCAGCCTCGGCGCGAGCGTCGTGATGGGCGTCGCCGTCAGCGGCATGCACTACACCGGCATGGCCGCGCTCCGGGTCCATCTGCACCCCTCCGCGCCGACCGCCGCCCACGCCCCCGGCGACAGCGCGGGCTCGCTCCTGGTGCCCATGCTGCTCGGCCCCGCCTGCTTCCTGCTGCTGGCCGCCGTCGTGGTGATGTTCGACCCGCTGGTGGTCATGGGCACGCCCGACTGGGACGACCCGCGGGCCGCGCGGACCCCCGGAATCCCGGCCCAGCGCCAGGTCCCGCGCTTCGGCACCTACGCCGACCCGGCCTCCTTCCACTCCCGTCCGCGCGACGCCGTGGGGCCCGTCGACTGGTGAACCCGGCCCGTTGTCAGTGGCGGGTCGTACGGTGGTTGCATGCGGCCAGTCTCGAAGATCGAACGTACGGTGGCGCCTTTCGAGGTCGTCAGCCCCTACCAGCCCAGCGGCGACCAGCCCACGGCCATCGCCGAGCTGGAGAAGCGCGTCCGCGCAGGTGAGAAGGACGTCGTGCTCCTCGGCGCGACCGGCACCGGCAAATCCGCGACCACCGCGTGGATGATCGAGAAGCTCCAGCGCCCCACGCTGGTCATGGCGCCGAACAAGACGCTCGCCGCCCAGCTGGCCAACGAGTTCCGCGAGCTCCTGCCCAACAACGCCGTCGAGTACTTCGTCTCGTACTACGACTACTACCAGCCCGAGGCGTACGTCCCGCAGTCGGACACCTACATCGAGAAGGACTCCTCGATCAACGAGGAGGTCGAACGGCTGCGCCACTCCGCGACCAACTCGCTGCTCACCCGGCGCGACGTCGTCGTGGTCGCCTCCGTCTCCTGCATCTACGGCCTCGGTACGCCGCAGGAGTACGTGGACCGCATGGTCCAGCTCAAGGTGGGCGAGGAGATCGACCGCGACGCGCTGCTGCGCCGCTTCGTGGAGATCCAGTACACGCGCAACGACCTGGCCTTCACACGGGGCACCTTCCGGGTGCGCGGCGACACCATCGAGATCTTCCCGGTCTACGAGGAGCTCGCCGTCCGCATCGAGATGTTCGGCGACGAGATCGAGGCCCTGTCCACGCTGCACCCGCTGACCGGCGAGGTCATCAGCGAGGACCAGTCCCTCCACGTCTTCCCCGCCAGCCACTACGTGGCGGGGCCCGAGCGCATGGAGAAGGCCGTCAGCGGCATCGAACGCGAGCTGGAGGAGCGCCTGGCCGAGCTGGAGAAGCAGGGCAAGATGCTGGAGGCCCAGCGGCTCCGCATGCGTACGACGTACGACATCGAGATGCTCCGCCAGATCGGCACCTGCTCCGGCGTCGAGAACTACTCGATGCACTTCGACGGCCGTTCCCCCGGCACCGCCCCCAACACCCTCCTCGACTACTTCCCGGAGGACTTCCTCCTGGTGCTGGACGAGTCGCACGTCACGGTCCCGCAGATCGGCGCCATGTACGAGGGCGACGCCTCCCGCAAGAGGACCCTGGTCGACCACGGCTTCCGGCTGCCGTCCGCCCTGGACAACCGCCCGCTCAAGTGGGAGGAGTTCCTTCAGCGGATCAACCAGACGGTCTACCTCTCCGCCACCCCGGGCAACTACGAGATGTCCCGCAGCGACGGCTTCGTGGAGCAGATCATCCGCCCGACCGGCCTGGTCGACCCCGAGGTCGTCGTCAAGCCCACCGAGGGCCAGATCGACGACCTGGTGCACGAGATCCGACTGCGCACCGAGCGCGACGAACGGGTCCTGGTCACCACCCTCACCAAGAAGATGGCGGAGGACCTGACCGACTACTTCCTGGAGCTCGGCATCCAGGTCCGCTATCTCCACAGCGACGTCGACACGCTGCGCCGCATCGAGCTGCTGCGCGAGCTGCGCTCCGGCGAGTACGACGTCCTGGTCGGGATCAACCTCCTGCGCGAGGGCCTGGACCTGCCCGAGGTGTCGCTCGTGGCCATCCTCGACGCCGACAAACAGGGCTTCCTGCGCTCGGGCACCTCGCTGATCCAGACCATCGGCCGCGCGGCGCGCAACGTCTCGGGCCAGGTCCACATGTACGCGGACAAGGTCACCCCGGCCATGGCGCAGGCCATCGACGAGACCAACCGCCGCCGCGAGAAGCAGATCGCGTACAACACCGAGCGCGGCATCGACCCGCAGCCGCTGCGCAAGAAGATCAACGACATCGTCGCCACCATCGCGCGCGAGGAGATCGACACCGAGCAACTGCTCGGCACCGGCTACCGCCAGGGCAAGGAGGGCAAGGCCCCGGTGCCCGCCCTCGGCAAGCACGCCGTCCCGGGCGACGGCAAGGCGGCGACCGCCGGGAAGTCCGCGAAGGCCGGCAAGGCGGGCAGGGCCGGCCGGGACGCGGCGGCGGTCACCGACCGCCCGGCGACCGAACTGGCCGGGATCATCGAGGAGATGACGGACCGGATGCGCGCCGCCGCCGCCGACCTCCAGTTCGAGGTCGCCGCCCGGCTGCGCGACGAGGTGGGCGAGCTGAAGAAGGAGCTGCGCCAGATGCGCGAGGCCGGTCTGGCCTGACCGGCCGGGCGGCATGTTGCAGGACCGACACAAAACGGCCCAGGCCCTCCGCGCCGGTGACACCACTGCGTAGGGTGCTGGGAAACCGCACAAGGACGGTTGCGGGGAATGCGGAGAGGGGACAGCGCGTGACGGTCAATATGACCAAGGGTCAGGCCATCAGCCTGCAGAAGAGCGACGGGGGGACCCTGACCGCGGTACGGATGGGGCTCGGCTGGCAGGCGGCACCGCGCCGCGGTCTGTTCGGCTCGCGCACCCGGGAGATCGACCTGGACGCGTCGGCCGTCCTGTTCGCCGACAAGCAGCCGGTCGACGTCGTCTTCTTCCGGCACCTCACCAGCGACGACGGCTCGGTCCGGCACACCGGGGACAACCTCGTGGGCGGCGCCGGCTCCGGCGGCGACGACGAGGCGATCCTCGTGGACCTCCAGCGGGTGCCGGTCCACATCGACCAGATCGTCTTCACGGTGAACTCCTTCACCGGCCAGACGTTCCAGGAGGTGCAGAACGCCTTCTGCCGCATCGTGGACGAGACCAACGGCCAGGAGCTCGCCCGCTACACGCTGGACGGCGGCGGGCAGTACACCGCGCAGATCATGGCGAAGGTGCACCGCGCGGGCAACGCCTGGAAGATGACCGCCATCGGCACCCCGGCCAACGGCCGCACCTTCCAGGACCTCATGCCGGCGATCCTGCCGCACCTGTAGAACGGCCCACCGGACCGAGAGGTCCGCATGCGGTACGCGCAGCTCCCGGCGGCATCGGCCGCCGGGAGCTGCCCGCATCGCGGCACACCGCACCACCACGCACAGCTTCACCACCACCAGCGGTAATACGTCGAGGGGACAGGGCAATGACGGCCGAGCTGGTCCGGGGGCAGAACCACACCTTGCCCCAGACCCGTCTGGAGATCCGGATATCGGCCGGGGCGCCCGTCGTGGCCGGTGCCACGCTCGGTGACGAGCACGGCAGGGTGGCCGGCATCGAGTGGATCGCCCACCCCGGA
Organism: Streptomyces drozdowiczii; assembly: GCF_026167665.1. NCBI lineage: Bacteria > Bacillati > Actinomycetota > Actinomycetes > Kitasatosporales > Streptomycetaceae > Streptomyces > Streptomyces drozdowiczii. The sequence goes on from NZ_CP098740.1 coordinate 5,376,063, forward strand.
TCGCCGCAGCTGCACGGCCTGGAAGTCTCCCGCCAGGCCGCCGCCGACCACCGCCTCGCCGTCGACCTCGACGCCCTGCCCGACGGGGTCCACCGGGTCACGGTGCTCCTGGCCCTCCCGCTCGGCGCCGGCGGCCCGACCCGCTTCGGCGCCGTCGCCTCGCCCTTCGTCGCGGTCACCGCCCTCGACGGCACCGAGATCGCCACCTTCACGCTGACCGGCCTCGACAGCGAGTCCGCGGTCGCCGCCCTGGAGCTGTACCGCCGCCAGGGCGCCTGGAAGGTCCGCGCGGTCGGCCAGGGCTACGCGGGCGGCCTCGCCGCCATGCTCGCCGACCAGGGCGTGGACCGCGCCGCCGAGCTGGCCGGGACCATCCAGGAGGCCGTCGCCCGGGGCCTCGCCCGCTCGGTGGCCCCGCCGCCGCCCCGCACCCCGGAGGGCGACCGGGTCAGGCACGCGCCCACCCCGGCCCCCGCCCCGGGCAACGGGCAGCCGCCCGTCCCGCCGCCCCCGCCCGCCACGCCCCAGCCGGTCGCGCCCGCGCAGCCCGAGCCCCTGGCGGAGCCGACCGCGCCGGGCGGCCCGATCAACTACGCGCACCCGCGCCGCCAGTCCACCGCGCCCCCGCCGCCGCCCCCGGCCGCGCCGCCCGCCCAGCCGGGGCAGCCCGCCCAGCCCGTCGCCGGGGACGCCACCGGCTGGTCCATGGACGAGCGCCTGTACAACCAGGTGTGGGGCATGTTCGAGGACCTGGCCCGGGCCGTCGCCGCCTACCGCAGCGCCGTCGACTTCGCGGAGTCCCGGATGGACCAGGAGCTGGAGCGCACCCTGTCCGACCCGCGCAGCCGGATCGGGGGCGCCGGCGACCGGGCCCGCGAGGAGGCCCGCGCCAAGCGCGACGAGCTGACCGCCCGCGCCCGCGCGTCCCTGGACCGCGACCTCGCCCAGCTCGACGCCGAGTCCGCCGTCGTGGAGCCCGCGCTCCCCGCCCCTACGCGGGCTGGGACAACCCCGTGTGGCACGGCTACCGGGTGCCGATGGAGATCCCCATGGCGCTGCGCATCGGCGACCTCCACCTCCCGGAGCGCGCCGACCTGCGCATCCCGCTCCTCGTCCGGCTGCCGCTGGAGCGCGGCATGTGGATCGACAGCGGGCGCACCGCCTCCGAGGCCGCCGCGCTGACCGGCCCGGACCAGCTGCGCAGGCTCGCGATGGAGACCGCCGTGCTCCACGCGGCCCGGCTGCTCGCGGTCTACCCGCCGAACGAGTTCACGGTCCATGTCATCGACCCGGCCGGATCGGCCGCCGGGGCGCTCGCCCCGCTGGTCCGCTCCGGGGTGCTGCCCTCGCCGCCCGCCGCCGGGGCGCAGGGCGTCTCCTCGGTCCTCGCCCACCTCACCCGGCGGGTGGACCTGGTGCAGATGGCGATCCGGGCCGGTGCCGCCGACTCGCTGCCGCCGGACCTGGACCCGGCCGAGCAGCTGCTGATCGTGAACGACTTCCCGCACGGCTTCGACGACCGCGCGGTGACCCAGCTGCGCTACCTCGCCGACGAGGGGCCCTCGGTGGGCGTGCACCTGATGATGGTCGCGGACCGGGAGGAGGCGTCCGAGTACGGCCCGATCCTGGACCCGCTGTGGCGCTCGCTGCTGCGGGTCACCCCGGTCGCCGACGACCATCTGGCCGACCCCTGGGTCGGCCACGCGTGGACGTACGAGCCGCCCAGGACGCCGCCGGGGAGCGCGGTCCTGGACCAGGTGCTGGAGCGGGTGGCGCACGCCCGCCGCACCGGTTCCCGCTGAGCCGCCGGGCCCCGTAACGCCTTTGGTAAACCGCCCCTGACCTGCACTTTTGGAGATCCTTTAGGTTCCTCTTTACCTTTCCTTGGTATTTCCTGTACCGTTCATGGAGCGGAGGGGAGTACTCCCATACGCGGCGTTCCCGTCAGTACGGACTGTGACCGGTCCCGGGGCGTCGGCCCCGGTGCGCATCCCGCGCGCCCGGGTGGAAGAGACCTCCGGCAGCGACGACGCTGATCAGTAGCCCGTAGCGAACTGCCGGAGGCGCAGTGGACGTTTCATGGACCCTCTGGGCGCTGACCATCATTGGTCTGTGCGCCCTCATCGCCGTCGACTTCTTCATCGGGCGCAAGCCCCATGACGTGTCGACCAAGGAAGCCGGGATCTGGACGATCGTCTGGATCGTGCTGGCCGCCCTCTTCGGCCTCGGGCTGCTCGTCTTCGGCGAGAGCCAGGCATCGGGCGAGTTCTTCGCCGGCTACATCACCGAGAAGTCGCTCAGCGTCGACAACCTCTTCGTCTTCGTGCTGATCATGGCGAAGTTCTCGGTGCCCTCCCACCTCCAGCAGCGGGTGCTGCTGATCGGCGTGCTGATCGCACTGGTGCTGCGGGCGATCTTCATCGCCGCGGGCGCCGCGGTCATCGCCAACTTCTCGTGGATCTTCTACATCTTCGGCGCGTTCCTGATCTACACCGCCTGGAAGCTCATCCAGGAGGCGCGGGCCGACGACGAGGACGAGGAGTTCGAGGAGAACCGCCTCCTGAAGAGCATCGAGCGCCGCTTCGGCGTCTCCGACCGGTACCACGGCACCAAGCTCTTCATCCGCAACAACGGCAAGCGCGTCATGACCCCGCTGATGGTCGTCATGCTCGCCATCGGCACCACCGACGTGCTGTTCGCGCTGGACTCCATCCCCGCGATCTTCGGCCTCACCCAGGACCCGTACATCGTCTTCACCGCCAACGCCTTCGCCCTGATGGGCCTGCGCCAGCTGTACTTCCTGATCGGCGGTCTGCTGGAGAAGCTGGTCCACCTCAGCTACGGGCTGTCGGTGATCCTCGGCTTCATCGGCGTCAAGCTGGTGCTGCACGCGCTGCACGAGTCCGGGGTGCACGTCCCCGAGATCTCCATCCCGGTCTCGCTCGGCGTGATCTGCGGAGTGCTGATCATCACCACGATCACCAGCCTCATGGCCAACAAGAAGAAGGCCGAGGCCGAGTCCCACGAGGCGAAGACCGGCGACCGCGTCTAGCCGCCGCGGTACGGGGACGGACGGCCCCGCCTCACCAGCCCCGGGCGCGCCACTCGGGCAGGTGGGGCCGTTCGTCCCCCAGCGTGGTGTCGCGCCCGTGGCCCGGATAGACCCAGGTCTCGTCCGGCAGCGGCGCGAAGAGCTTGGTCTCCACGTCGTGCAGCAGGCTCGCGAACGCCTCGGGGTCCTTGTGCGTGTTGCCCACGCCGCCGGGGAAGAGGCAGTCCCCGGTGAACAGGTGCGGCGCCCCGTGCGGGTCGTCGTACAGGAGCGAGATCGACCCCGGGGTGTGCCCGGTCAGATGGCGGGCGGTGAGCGCCACCTCGCCCACCCGGATCGTGTCGCCGTCCTCGACCAGGACCTCCGTCGGCACCTCGATGCCCTCGGCGTCGAACCGGCCCGCGTAGGTGCGCGCCCCGGTCGCCGCGACGACCTCGCCCAGCGCCCGCCAGTGGTCGCGGTGCCGGTGGGTGGTGACGACGGACAGGATCGAGTCGTCACCGATCAGCCGCAGCAGCGTCCCGGCCTCGTCGGCCGCGTCGATCAGCAGCTGCTCGCCGGTGGCCCGGCAGCGCAGCAGATAGGCGTTGTTGTCCATCGGGCCGACGGCGACCTTCGAGATCATCAGATCCGTCAGTTCGTGCACATCGGCGGGCCCGCCGACCCTGACCGCTCCGCTGTACGTCATGTTCCTCAGCCTATAGCGGGGGCGGCGGCCTACAGCGGGGGCAGTGCCGGAAGCGTGCCGCCCTCGACCGTCAGCGCCGAGCCGTCGCGCCGCCCGCTGAGCCAGCCCAGCAGCTCGGGCGCCGTGCCCCGCACCGCGACGGGCCCGCCCTCCGCGCCGCCGCCGGTCGTCCACACCCGCCCGGTGTCGTCGGCCAGCGACACCGGCACGACCTCCGGGTGCCCGGCGAACCGCTCGGCCAGGAAGTCGATCTCCCGCGCGGTGAACTCGTCCGGAAGGTCCTCCAGCTCGTAGCCGATGCCCAGGTCGACGTGGTGCAGCTCGACCTCGCCCCGGCGCCGGAACGGCACGAGGGAGGCGGAGTCCGTCACCCCGTTGCGCAGGGTCACCGTGCGCGACCAGTCCGCGGGCTCGGCCGCCGCCTCGACGAAGCGGGCCGCGGTGGCGGTCAGGTCGGCCAGCTGTGCCGCATGGGACCGGGGGGCGTCCCGCTCGATGTCGCGGTCCCGGGTTTCGCTGTCTGCGTACATCGGCAGCCCGCGGAGAACATTTGCGAGCGCGTCGGCGTTACGGGAGAGGTGCGCGATGACATGACCGCGGCTCCAGCCCGGCAGACGTGACGGCTCGGACAGCGCCGCGTCGTCCAGTTTTCCGGTGGCTCCCAGCAGCCGGTCCGTCGCTTCCCGGAGTGCTGCCAGGTCGTGCGCATGATCAGTCATGGGGCCGAGCCTAGCCTCGGCCACTCGTTCGGGTGAAGGAGTTCTCAGCCGTCCGCAATTCGAATGTGCGTGCTATACGCTCGAAGTCGAAAGCTTCGTACACCGCTGTGGCGCCCCCCATACCCTGGGCCAGGGGCTCAGTTCCCCCGCTTCTCTCTAGAAAGGTGCGGACCGGCGTGGCCGACCGTCTCATCGTCCGTGGCGCTCGCGAGCACAACCTCAAGAACGTCTCGCTCGACCTCCCCCGCGACTCCCTCATCGTCTTCACCGGGCTCTCCGGGTCGGGCAAGTCGTCGCTCGCGTTCGACACGATCTTCGCCGAGGGCCAGCGGCGCTACGTGGAGTCGCTCTCCTCGTACGCCCGGCAGTTCCTCGGCCAGATGGACAAGCCGGACGTCGACTTCATCGAGGGCCTGTCGCCCGCCGTCTCCATCGACCAGAAGTCGACCTCGCGCAACCCGCGCTCGACGGTCGGCACCATCACCGAGGTCTACGACTACCTCCGGCTGCTCTTCGCCCGGATCGGCAAGCCGCACTGCCCCGAGTGCCACCGCCCGATCTCGCGCCAGTCGCCGCAGGCCATCGTGGACAAGGTCCTCGGCCTGCCCGAGGGCAGCCGCTTCCAGGTGCTCTCGCCGCTGGTGCGCGAGCGCAAGGGCGAGTTCGTGGACCTGTTCTCCGACCTCCAGACCAAGGGCTACAGCCGCGCCCGGGTGGACGGCGCCACGATCCAGCTCTCCGAGCCGCCCACGCTCAAGAAGCAGGAGAAGCACACCATCGAGGTCGTCATCGACCGCCTCACCGTGAAGGACAGCGCCAAGCGCCGGCTGACGGACTCCGTCGAGACCGCGCTCGGCCTCTCCGGCGGCATGGTCGTGCTCGACTTCGTGGACCTCCCCGAGGACGACCCCGAGCGCGAGCGGATGTACTCGGAGCACCTCTACTGCCCGTACGACGACCTCTCCTTCGAGGAGCTGGAGCCGCGCTCCTTCTCCTTCAACTCCCCGTTCGGCGCCTGCCCCGACTGCACCGGCATCGGTACGCGCATGGAGGTCGACCCGGAGCTGATCGTCCCGGACGAGGAGAAGTCCCTGGACGAGGGCGCCATCCACCCCTGGTCCCACGGCCACACCAAGGAGTACTTCGGCCGCCAGATCAACGCCCTGGCCGAAGCCCTCGGCTTCCGTACGGACATCCCCTGGGCCGGGCTGCCGCAGCGCGCCAAGAAGGCCCTGCTGCACGGCCACAAGATCCAGACCGAGGTCCGCTACCGCAACCGCTACGGGCGCGAGCGCGCCTACACCACCCCGTCCTTCGAGGGCGCCGTCCAGTTCGTCAAGCGGCGGCACTCCGAGGCCGAGAGCGACTCCAGCCGGGAGCGCTTCGAGGGGTACATGCGCGAGGTGCCCTGCCCGACCTGTGAGGGCACCCGGCTGAAGCCGATCGTCCTCGCGGTCACCGTGATGGAGAAGTCCATCGCCGAGGTCTCCGCGATGTCCATCAGCGAGTGCGCCGAATTCCTCGGCCGCCTCAAGCTGAACGCCCGCGACAAGAAGATCGCCGAGCGGGTCCTCAAGGAGGTCAACGAGCGGCTGAAGTTCCTGGTCGACGTCGGCCTGGACTACCTCTCGCTGAACCGCGCGGCCGGCACCCTGTCCGGCGGCGAGGCCCAGCGCATCCGGCTCGCCACACAGATCGGCTCCGGCCTCGTCGGCGTGCTCTACGTCCTGGACGAGCCCTCCATCGGGCTGCACCAGCGCGACAACCACCGGCTGATCGAGACCCTGGTCCGCCTCCGCGACATGGGCAACACGCTCATCGTCGTGGAGCACGACGAGGACACCATCAAGGTCGCCGACTGGGTCGTGGACATCGGCCCCGGCGCCGGCGAGCACGGCGGCAAGGTCGTCCACTCCGGCTCGCTCAAGGAGCTGCTGGCCAACGACAAGTCCGTCACCGGCCAGTACCTCACGGGCAAGCGGTCCATCCCGGTGCCCGACGTGCGGCGGCCCGTGGATCCCTCGCGGCTGCTCACGGTGCACGGCGCCCGGGAGAACAACCTCCAGGACATCGACGTCTCCTTCCCGCTCGGCGTGCTGACCGCCGTCACCGGCGTCTCCGGCTCCGGCAAGTCGACGCTGGTCAACGACATCCTCTACACCCACCTGGCCCGCGAGCTGAACGGCGCCAAGTCGGTGCCCGGCCGGCACACCCGGGTCGAGGGCGACGACCTGGTCGACAAGGTGGTCCACGTCGACCAGTCGCCCATCGGCCGTACGCCCCGGTCCAACCCGGCCACGTACACCGGCGTCTTCGACCACGTCCGCAAGCTCTTCGCGGAGACGATGGAGGCGAAGGTCCGCGGCTATCTGCCGGGCCGGTTCTCCTTCAACGTCAAGGGCGGCCGCTGCGAGAACTGCTCCGGCGACGGCACGATCAAGATCGAGATGAACTTCCTGCCCGACGTGTACGTCCCGTGCGAGGTCTGCCACGGTGCGCGCTACAACCGGGAGACCCTGGAGGTCCACTACAAGGGCAAGTCCATCGCCGAGGTGCTGGACATGCCGATCGAGGAGGGCCTGGAGTTCTTCGAGGCCGTCCCCACGATCGCCCGCCACCTGCGCACGCTCAACGAGGTCGGCCTCGGTTACGTGCGGCTCGGCCAGTCCGCGCCGACGCTCTCCGGCGGTGAGGCCCAGCGGGTCAAGCTCGCCAGCGAGCTCCAGAAGCGCTCCACCGGCCGCACGGTCTACGTCCTGGACGAGCCGACCACCGGTCTGCACTTCGAGGACATCTCCAAGCTGATCAAGGTGCTCTCCGGCCTGGTCGACAAGGGGAACTCGGTGATCGTCATCGAGCACAACCTCGACGTCATCAAGACCGCCGACTGGGTCGTGGACATGGGCCCCGAGGGCGGCAGCGGCGGCGGCCTGGTCATCGCCGAGGGCACCCCGGAGTACGTGGCGGGCGTCCCCGCCAGCCACACCGGGAAGTTCCTCCAGGACATCCTGGACACCGACCGGGTCAGCGAGGCGGCCGTGCCGGCCGCGCGCAAGCCGGTGGCCAGGAAGGCCGCGAAGAAGACGGCCGCCGCGAAGACGGCAACGGCCAAGACGGCGACGGCCAAGACGGCGAAGAAGACGGCCGCCAAGAAGACGGCCCGCGCCCGCAAGGGCTGACACCGGACACCCGGTGCGAGGCGGCGGCCCCTGCCGACGGGGGCCGCCGCCTCGCCGCGTTCCCGGCTGCCCCCGCCGCCTCCGACCGGCCGCGACCGCCACGACCGGCCCCCGCGCGGGGGCGCCCGTCTCCGCCGGTATCGTCGGTTACGTCACCGATGCCGCGGCCGCCCCGGGCAGCTCCGGCACGGTTCCCATCTGACCGCCCGACCCGTGGAGACCGCATGTCCGGCCAGCCCGCCGCCCGCCGCACCGTGCTGAAGGGCGCCGCTCTCGCGGGCGTCGCCGGGCTGGGAGCCGCCGCCTGCTCGACCGACTCGAAGCTCGGCCACGCCCAGACGCCGACCCCCACCGCCCCCGTCGAGCTCGGCGCGCCCGACGAGATCCCCGTAGGCGAGTCCAAGCTCTACCGCGAGCAGCGCGTCGTCGTGACCTGCCCGGCCAAGGGGGAGTTCAAGGCGTTCAGCGCCCAGTGCACCCACGCCGGCTGCCTGCTGGACAAGGTCGAGAAGAACGAGGGCCACTGCCCCTGCCACGGCAGCCGCTTCGACACCACGACCGGCAAGGCCGTGCACGGCCCGGCGACCGTGCCGCTGCCCGCCGTCCCGGTCCGCGTCGAGGGCGGAAGGCTGATCGCGGGCCCCGACGCCTGACCACCCGGCCCGCGGCCTACTCCCAGTCCCAGTCGATCCCCACCAGCCCCGGCCGCACCCCCTGCTCCACCAGATGCACGGTCCGGTGCCGGCCGGTCAGCGTCAGCTCCGCCCGCGCGCCCCGGGGCGCGCCCGCCGACGCCTGGGCGAAGCTCCGGCACCGTACCGGCAGCGCCTCCTCGGCGAAGCCGACCTGGAGCACGTACTGCCCGCCGCCGAAGGTGAAGCCGCGCATGTACTCGCCGCAGGGCCCGCCCGTGCCGTCCTCGAAGCCGTAGCCGAAGAGGTACGTGTCGCCCGCCCGCAGCCGGGTGTCGAACAGCAGCTCGGCGACCAGCACCCCCGTCTCCCGGTCCCAGCGGACCCGGCCCGTCCGGCAGTTCTCCCGGGCCCGCACCTCGACCCGCGCCGGATCGCAGCCCGGATCCCCCACGTACACCGCGAGATAGCGGTCGATGCCGTCCCGGTGGGCGCGCACCACATGCTGCGATGCCCGCTGCTGCATCTGGCGCCCCGGCCCCACCCGTACCCGCTCCTGATGGCCCACCGTGTGCAGCCCGCCGTCCGCCGGTGACTCCATGTCCGCGAGCAGCCGCTCCACGACCCCGGACGTCTCCACCAGCGAGCGGTACGTGCGCGCGGGCGGGCGCTCGGTGTCCGGGCGGGGCTCCTCGGCATCCAGGAGGCCGAGCAGCGAGTTCGGCGGCAGGGCGAGGACCTCCTCCAGGGCCTTCACAGCCCGCAGCGACTCCGGGCGCTGCGGGCGGCGGGCGCCCTGCTGCCAGTAACTCAGGCTGGTCACGCCGAGCTTGATCCCCCGGTGCGCCAGATGGTGCCGGACCCGCTGGAGCGGCAGCCCGCGCACCGACAGCGCGGTGCGCAGGGCCAGGTGGAACGGTCCGGTGTGCAGCACCTGCGCCAGTTCGGCCTCGGTGTGCCGCATGGGTCCTCCAGGTGAACGTTCACGCCGGCCGGGCCCGGGGCCGCGCCGGCGGGTGCCGGTCCGCAGGTAGCCGGGGCGCGCGTTCACACCTCGGCCCCGGGCGTTCACACCGCGGTGTTCACCCGCATTCAAGCGTGTTGACCCGTCCTCGACAACGGTTGATGCTCCTCCACAGCGTCCGGACGCGCTCCTCGGAACCCCCACCCCCCGCCCGGGAGGAACGCCATGCGCAACCCAGGTACCAGGCCGGCCCGGCTGTCGGTGACAGCCGTACTGGCCGCCCTGCTGCTCGCCGTCCCCACGGCGACCGCCACCGCCGACCAGCCCCGCACCGCCACCGCCTCGGTCCGGGCCGCCGACCGGACCGCGTCCGCCCCGACGGCCGCCCTCGCCGCCACCAAGCGGCTGAACATCACCATGCAGGCCCAGCAGAAGACCAACTGGTGCTGGGCCGCCTCCGGCAACACCATCGCCACCTGGTACGGGCGCAGCTACAGCCAGAACCAGTTCTGCAACGCCGCCTTCGGCCGCGCCCAGGGCTACGACTGCCCCAACTCGCAGGCCGCCCTCGACAACGTGCAGAACGCCCTGAACTGGGCGGGCATCAACCCGGGCTCGTACGTCAGCGGCTGGCTGCGCTACTCCACCGTGCAGAGCGAGATAGCCGCCGGACGCCCGGTCGAGACCCGCATCCAGTGGTCATCGGGCGGTGGCCACATGCACGTCCTGTACGGCTACGACGACGCCAACAGCCTCGTCTACTGGGGCGACCCCTGGCCCTCCAGCAACCGGTACAACTGGGCCTCGCACTCCTGGTACGTGAACAACAGCGAGTTCTCCTGGACCCACTCGCTCTACCGGATCGGGGCGTGACCGCCATGACCGCCATCAGCTCCCGCCGCCCCCTCGCCGCCGCCCTGGCCGCCGCCGGTGTCCTCGCCGGCACCGCCCTCCTCACCGCGGCCCCGCGGGCGGCCGCCGCCGACGGCCCCCAGGCCGGTCCCGCCGCCCTGGCCGCGGCCCACGAGGCGGCCACCGACGCCACCACCCTGAACACCCTGTCCCGGTTCTTCGCCCGCGAGGGCGCCGTCACCGAGAAGGCCGCCGCACCCCGCATCCAGGGCGAGGCCGTGCCCGTGCGCACCCTGTCCGCCGCGTTCGTCGCGGGCGAGCCGGGCGCCCCCGTCGCCTCCCTCGACTACCTGGCGAGCACCGCCGTCTCGTCGGACGGCCAGAAGGCGTCGCTCTGGACGCTGCCCGAGCCCGGCAAGGGCGGCGACTGGCAGGTGGTGAACATCGCCACCGGCGACGACGAGGCCCGCTATACCGAGGCGGGCGCCCGCAAGCTGCCCGGCGGCACCGTCTTCCACGAGCCCCAGATCGACGCCTGGTACGTGCAGAAGGGCGACCGCGTCCTCCCGCTCGACCAGGACGCCGTGAGAGCGGTCGGCAAGCAGGGGACGACGCTCTCCGCCTACCGTACCCGCGTCCACGCCGCCTACGCGGACAAGCTCCCCGGCTCCGCGTACGCCCGCAAGGGCGAGGCCGGCGGCTACGGGCCGAAGGCGCGCTCCGGGCCCGCCATAGCGGCGGCGTCCGGCACCGAGACCGCCCTGACCGCCGGCTCCACCGCGGCCGCCGGGGGCGCCGTCGCCGTACTCGCCCTGTGCGGCGTCACCGCCCTGCGCCTCAGGAGCCGCCGCCGGACCGGGTGACCCGCCCGGCCCCACGACCCCGCGCTCCGGGACAGGTGCTCCCCACCCCTGCCCCGGAGCGCGGCGCCATCCGCGCCCCCCGCGCTGTCACCGGCCGCAAGTAGGGTGGGGAGCATGGCAGACCCCTCCAGCTACCGCCCCAAGCCGGGACAGATCCCCGACTCCCCGGGGGTCTACAAATTCCGCGACGAGCACCGCCGGGTGATCTACGTCGGGAAGGCCAAGAGCCTGCGCCAGCGCCTGGCCAACTACTTCCAGGACCTCTCCGGCCTCCACCCGCGTACGCGCACGATGGTGACCACGGCCGCCTCCGTGGAGTGGACGGTCGTCGCCACCGAGGTCGAGGCGCTCCAGCTGGAGTACTCCTGGATCAAGGAGTTCGACCCCCGGTTCAACGTCAAGTACCGCGACGACAAGAGCTATCCCTACCTCGCGGTCACGCTCAACGAGGAGTTCCCCCGCGTCCAGGTGATGCGCGGCGCCAAGAAGAAGGGCGTCCGCTACTTCGGTCCGTACGGGCACGCCTGGGCGATCCGCGAGACGGTCGACCTGATGCTCCGCGTCTTCCCCGTCCGCACCTGCTCCGCCGGGGTCTTCAAGAACGCCGCGCGCACCGGCCGCCCCTGCCTCCTCGGCTACATCGGCAAGTGCTCGGCCCCCTGCGTCGGCCGCGTCACCCCCGAGGAGCACCGCGAACTGGCCGACGACTTCTGCGACTTCATGGCCGGCCGCACCGGCACGTACATCCGCCGCCTGGAGAAGGACATGATGGCGGCGGCCGAGGACATGGAGTACGAGCGGGCCGCGCGGCTGCGCGACGACGTCGGGGCGCTGAAGCGGGCGATGGAGAAGAGCGCCGTCGTCCTCGCCGACGCCACCGACGCCGACCTCATCGCGGTCGCCGAGGACGAGCTGGAGGCCGCCGTCCAGATCTTCCACGTCCGCGGCGGCCGGGTCCGCGGCCAGCGCGGCTGGGTCACCGACAAGGTGGAGAACGTCGACACCTCCGGCCTCGTGGAGCACGCCCTCCAGCAGCTGTACGGGGAGGAGAGCGGCGACGCCGTCCCCAAGGAGGTCCTGGTCCCGGCCCTGCCCGAGGACCCGGCAGCGGTCTCCCAGTGGCTCGCGGACCGGCGCGGCTCCCAGGTCAGCCTGCGCATCCCGCAGCGCGGCGACAAGAAGGACCTGATGGTCACCGTCCAGCGCAACGCGCAGCAGGCGCTCGGACTGCACAAGACCAAGCGGGCGTCCGACCTCACCACCCGCTCCCGGGCCCTGGAGGAGATCGCCGGGGCCCTGGACCTGGACACCGCGCCGCTGCGCATCGAGTGCTTCGACATCTCCCACCTCCAGGGCGACGACGTCGTCGCGTCCATGGTGGTCTTCGAGGACGGCCTCGCCCGCAAGGGGGAGTACCGCCGCTTCCAGATCAAGGGCTTCGAGGGCCAGGACGACGTCCGCTCGATGCACGAGGTGATCAGCCGCCGCTTCCGCCGCTACCTCCAGGAGAAGGAGCGCACGGGGGAGTGGGAGGAGGCCCCGGCGCCCACCGGCCCCGTCCCGGCGGTCCCGGCCGACGGTGACTCCCCGGCCGACGGTGACTCCCCGGCCGCCGGGGAGCCCCGCGAGGACGACGGCCGCCCCAAGCGGTTCGCGTACCCGCCGCAGCTCCTCGTCGTGGACGGCGGGCAGCCGCAGGTCGCCGCCGCCAAGCGGGCTCTGGACGAGCTGGGCATCGACGACATCGCCGTCTGCGGCCTCGCCAAGCGCCTCGAAGAGGTCTGGCTGCCCGATGACGACGACCCGGTGGTCCTGCCCCGCTCCAGCGAGGGCCTGTACCTCCTCCAGCGCATCCGCGACGAGGCGCACCGCTTCGCCATCACCTACCAGCGCGCCAAGCGGGCCAAGCGCATCCGCACCAGTCCGCTGGACGCCGTCCCCGGCCTCGGGGACACCCGGAAACAGGCCCTGATCAAGCATTTCGGCTCCGTCAAGAAGCTGCGGCAGGCGACAATCGAAGAGATCTGCGAGGTTCCCGGGATAGGCCGCAGGACAGCGGAGTCCGTGGCCGTCGCCCTCGCGGCGGCCGCCCCGGCCGCACCCGCCGTGAACACGGCCACAGGAGAGATCATGGAAGAGGACGACGGGGGCAGCACGACATGACCGAGCACGAACACGAACACGGGCACGACCGCACGGATCGAGCAGACGGAGCAGCACACGTGAGTACGGGCACCCCGACCGAGACGGGCGACGCCGCGACGGCCATCCCGGAGCTGGTGATCATCTCCGGCATGTCCGGCGCCGGACGCAGCACCGCGGCCAAGTGTCTGGAGGACCTCGGCTGGTTCGTCGTGGACAACCTGCCGCCCGCGCTGATCCCCACCATGGTGGAGCTCGGCGCCCGCTCCCAGGGCAACGTGGCCCGGATCGCCGTCGTGGTCGACGTGCGGGGCCGCCGCTTCTTCGACAACCTGCGCGAATCCCTCGCCGACCTGGACGCCAAGGGCGTCACCCGCCGGGTGGTCTTCCTGGAGTCCTCCGACGACGCGCTGGTCCGCCGCTTCGAGTCGGTCCGCCGCCCCCACCCGCTCCAGGGCGACGGCCGTATCGTGGACGGCATCGCCGCCGAGCGCGACCTGCTGCGCGAGCTGCGCGGCGACGCCGACCTGGTGATCGACACCTCCAGCCTCAACGTCCACGAGCTGCGCGCCAAGATGGACGCCCAGTTCGCCGGCGACGAGGAGCCGGAGCTGCGCGCCACCGTGATGTCCTTCGGCTTCAAGTACGGCCTGCCCGTCGACGCCGACCTGGTGGTCGACTGCCGCTTCCTGCCGAACCCGCACTGGGTCCCGGAGCTGCGCCCCTTCACCGGGCTCAACGAGGAGGTCTCCTCGTACGTCTTCGACCAGCCCGGCGCCAAGGAATTCCTCAACCAGTACACGGAACTGCTCCAGCTCGTCGCCGCGGGCTACCGCCGCGAGGGCAAGCGCTATGTGACCATCGCGGTGGGCTGCACGGGCGGCAAGCACCGCTCGGTGGCCATGTCCGAGAAGCTGGCGGCCCGGCTCGCCACGGAGGGGATCGAGACCGTGCTCGTTCACAGGGACATGGGGCGCGAGTGACCAGTCGCAATCTGCGCCTGCGCCGGCTGCGGGGCACGGCGCCCGCGCTCTCCGTGCGCAAGCGCGGCGCCCAGCCCAAGGTCGTCGCCCTCGGCGGCGGCCGGGGCCTCTCGGCCTCCCTCACCGCGCTGCGCCGGATCACCGGCGATCTGACCGCCGTGGTCACCGTCGCCGACGACGGCGGCTCCAGCGGGCGGCTGCGCGAGGAGCTGGGCGTCCTGCCCCCCGGCGACCTGCGCAAGGCGCTGGCCGCCCTGTGCGGCGACGACGAGTGGGGCCAGACCTGGGCCCAGGTCATCCAGCACCGCTTCCAGTCCCAGGGCGACCTGCACGAGCACGCGGTCGGCAATCTGCTGATCGTCGCCCTCTGGGAGCAGCTCGGCGACCACGTCCAGGCCCTGGACCTGGTCGGCAAGCTGCTCGGCGCGCACGGCCGGGTGCTGCCCATGTCCGCCGTGCCGCTGGAGCTCCAGGCCCTCGTCAAGGGCCACGACCCGGACCGCCCGGAGGACGTGGACACCGTGCGCGGCCAGGCCACCGTCGCCCTCACCCCGGGCGAGGTGCAGTCCGTGCACCTGGTCCCGGCCGACCCGCCGGCCGTCCCCGAGGCGGTCGCCGCCGTCCGGGACGCGGACTGGGTGGTCCTCGGTCCGGGCTCCTGGTTCTCCTCGGTCATCCCGCACCTGCTCGTCCCCGAACTGCTGGACGCACTGATCGAGACGAAGGCCCGCAAGGTCCTTTCGCTGAACCTCGCACCGCAGCCCGGTGAAACAGAAGGCTTCTCACCGCAGCGTCATTTGGAGGTTTTGGGACGACACGCCCCTAAACTCGCCCTGGACGTGGTGCTGGCCGACGAGGCCGCCGTGCCCGACCGCGAGTCCCTCGCCGACGCAGCCAAACGGCTCGGTGCCGCGGTCGAGCTGGCGCCCGTGGCCTCACCCGACGGCGTTCCGATCCATGATCCGGAGCTGTTGGCCGCCGCGTACGACCGTATTTTTCGGATGCATGGAAGGATCGGCCCATGGCGATGACGCCGGCGGTGAAGGACGAAGTCTCCCGGCTTCCCGTGACCCGGACCTGCTGCAGGAAGGCAGAGGTCTCGGCGATTCTCCGGTTCGCGGGCGGGCTCCACCTGGTGAGCGGCCGGATCGTGATCGAGGCGGAGCTGGACACCGCGATGGCGGCGCGCCGGCTCAAGCGGGACATCCTGGAGATCTTCGGGCACAGCTCGGAGCTGATCGTGATGGCCCCCGGCGGCCTGCGGCGCGGCTCGCGCTACGTCGTACGGGTGGTGGCGGGCGGCGACCAGCTGGCGCGCCAGACCGGGCTCGTCGACGGCCGGGGCCGCCCCATCCGCGGCCTCCCCCGCAGGTGGTCTCGGGGGCCACCTGCGACGCCGAGGCCGCCTGGCGCGGGGCGTTCCTGGCGCACGGCTCGCTCACCGAGCCCGGCCGCTCCTCCTCCCTGGAGGTCACCTGCCCCGGCCCGGAGGCCGCGCTCGCCCTGGTCGGCGCCGCCCGCCGGCTCTCCATCGCGGCCAAGGCCCGCGAGGTGCGCGGCGTGGACCGGGTCGTCGTCCGCGACGGCGACGCGATCGGCGCCCTGCTCACCCGGCTCGGCGCCCATGAATCGGTGCTGGCCTGGGAGGAGCGCCGGATGCGCCGCGAGGTCCGGGCCACCGCCAACCGCCTCGCCAACTTCGACGACGCCAACCTGCGCCGCTCCGCCCGGGCCGCGGTCGCCGCGGGCGCCCGGGTCGGCCGCGCCCTGGAGATCCTGGGCGAGGAGGTCCCGGAGCACCTGGCGGCCGCCGGGCGGCTGCGCATGGAGCACAAGCAGGCGTCGCTGGAGGAGCTGGGCGCCCTCGCCGACCCGCCGCTGACCAAGGACGCGGTCGCGGGCCGCATCCGCCGGCTCCTCGCGATGGCCGACAAGCGGGCCCAGGACCTGGGCATCCCCGGCACGGAATCCACTCTCAGCGAAGAGCTGGCCGACGGCCTGGTCGGCTGAGCCGTACCCGCGGTACGCGCCCCGCGAGGGGAACGGCCCGCAGGAGCGCGGCCGTTGACGCTGCGTAATCGCCGCGCGGAGCGCCGCACGGCACTCGGAAGCCCGTATTCCTACTGGGGAGTACGGGCTTACCGCGTTCTTACGGCCCCGCTCGATGTCACCCCGGCGGCTCCGGAGAGGTAGGGTCGTAGGCGGTCGGGGACATCCCAATACAACTCGCCGGCGTCGAAAACCGGCGTACCTAACGAGGAGATCGGTTCGTGACGATCCGCGTAGGCATCAACGGCTTTGGCCGCATCGGTCGTAACTACTTCCGCGCGCTGCTGGAGCAGGGTGCGGACATCGAGATCGTGGCTGTCAACGACCTGGGTGACACTGCGACCACGGCCCACCTGCTGAAGTACGACACCATCCTGGGTCGTCTGAAGGCCGAGGTCAGCCACACCGCCGACACCATCACCGTCGACGGCCACACCATCAAGGTGCTCTCCGAGCGCAACCCGGCCGACATCCCCTGGGGTGAGCTGGGCGTCGACATCGTCATCGAGTCGACCGGCATCTTCACCAAGAAGGCCGACGCCGAGAAGCACATCGCCGGTGGCGCGAAGAAGGTCCTCATCTCGGCTCCGGCCAAGGACGAGGACATCACCATCGTGATGGGCGTCAACCAGGACAAGTACGACGCGGCCAACCACCACGTCATCTCCAACGCGTCCTGCACGACCAACTGTGTCGCCCCGATGGCCAAGGTTCTGGACGAGAACTTCGGCATCGTCAAGGGCCTCATGACGACGGTCCACGCGTACACCAACGACCAGCGCATCCTGGACTTCCCGCACTCGGACCTGCGCCGCGCCCGCGCCGCCGCCGAGAACATCATCCCGACCACGACGGGCGCCGCCAAGGCGACCGCCCTGGTCCTGCCGCAGCTCAAGGGCAAGCTCGACGGCATCGCGATGCGCGTCCCGGTCCCGACCGGCTCGGCCACCGACCTGGTCGTGACCCTCCAGCGCGAGGTCACCAAGGACGAGGTCAACGCCGCGTTCAAGAAGGCCGCCGACGACGGCGACCTCAAGGGCATCCTGTACTACACCGAGGACCCGATCGTGTCCTCGGACATCGTCAGCGACCCGGCGTCCTGCACCTTCGACTCCTCCCTGACGATGGTCCAGGAGGGCAACACGGTGAAGATCCTCGGCTGGTACGACAACGAGTGGGGCTACTCGAACCGTCTCGTGGACCTCACCGTCTTCGTCGGCGGCCAGCTCTGAGCACCGCCGCACCGGCAGGCATCTCGATGTGAGCACGGGGCTCGAACAGCGCGACGCTGCGCTGTTCGAGCCCCCTCGCATGCTCACTCGTCCTCCAAGGAGTCCAGAAGATGAAGACGATCGACGCACTTCTCGCCGAAGGGGTCGCCGGCAAGCGGGTATTCGTCCGCGCCGACCTCAACGTGCCGCTGAGCGGCACCACCATCACCGACGATGGCCGCATCCGCGCCGTCACCCCGACCGTCCGCAAGCTGGCCGAGGCCGGCGCCCGGGTCGTCGTCGCCTCGCACCTGGGCCGCCCCAAGGGCGCCCCGGACCCGGCGTTCTCGCTGGCCCCCGCCGCCACCCGGCTCGGTGAACTGCTCGGCGCCGATGTGGCGTTCGCGACCGACACGGTCGGCGAGTCCGCCCGCGCCACCGTCGCCGCGCTCACCGACGGCCAGGTCGCGGTCGTCGAGAACCTCCGCTTCAACCCCGGCGAGACCTCCAAGGACGACGCCGAGCGCGGCGCCTTCGCGGACCAGCTCGCCGAGCTGGCCGACCTGTACGTGGGCGACGGCTTCGGCGCCGTCCACCGCAAGCACGCCTCGGTCTTCGACCTCCCGGCCCGCCTCCCGCACGCGGCCGGCGACCTCATCGCCACCGAGGTCGGCGTCCTGAAGAAGCTCACCGAGGACGTCCAGCGCCCCTACGCGGTGGTCCTCGGCGGCGCCAAGGTCTCCGACAAGCTCGGCGTCATCGACCACCTCCTTGAGCGCGCCGACCGCATCCTCATCGGCGGCGGCATGGCGTACACCTTCCTCAAGGCCCAGGGCCACGAGGTCGGCAGCTCGCTGCTCCAGGAGGACCAGATCCCGGCGGTCCAGGAGTACCTGCGGCGCGCCGAGGCGAAGGGCGTGGAGTTCGTGCTCCCCGTCGACGTCGTCGTCGCCCCCTCCTTCCCGGACCTGAAGACCAAGGCCCCGGCCCACCCGGAGACCGTCCCCGCCGACGCCATGCCGGCCGGGCAGATGGGCCTGGACAACGGTCCGGAGACCAACAAGCTCTACGCCTCGAAGCTCGCCGACGCGGCCACCGTCTTCTGGAACGGCCCGATGGGCGTCTTCGAGCACCCCGACTTCGCCGAGGGCACCCGGGCCGTCGCCCAGGCCCTCGTCGACTCCTCGGGCTTCAGCGTGGTCGGCGGTGGCGACTCCGCCGCCGCGGTCCGCATCCTGGGCTTCGACGAGAACGCGTTCGGACACATCTCGACCGGTGGCGGTGCCAGCCTCGAATACCTCGAGGGCAAGACGCTTCCCGGCCTCGCCGCTCTGGAGGACTGACCTTTCATGACTGCTACTGCCCAAGGCCGGACCCCGCTGATGGCGGGCAACTGGAAGATGAACCTCAACCACCTCGAGGCCATCGCCCACGTCCAGAAGCTCGCCTTCGCCCTGGCCGACAAGGACTACGACGCCGTCGAGGTCGCCGTCCTGCCGCCCTTCACCGACCTGCGCTCCGTGCAGACGCTGGTCGACGGGGACAAGCTGAAGATCAAGTACGGCGCCCAGGACATCTCGGCGCACGACTCCGGCGCGTACACCGGTGAGATCTCCGGCCCCATGCTCGCCAAGCTGAAGTGCACCTTCGTCGCCATCGGCCACAGCGAGCGCCGCCAGTACCACGGCGAGAGCGACGAGGTCTGCAACGCCAAGGTGAAGGCCGCGTACAAGCACGGCCTGACCCCGATCCTCTGCGTCGGCGAGGGCCTGGACGTCCGCAAGGCCGGCGAGCAGGTCGCGTACACCCTCGCGCAGCTCGACGGCGCCCTGAAGGACATCCCGGCCGAGCAGGCCGAGTCCATCGTGGTCGCCTACGAGCCGGTCTGGGCCATCGGCACCGGCGAGGTCGCCACCCCGGAGGACGCGCAGGAGGTCTGCGGTGCGATCCGCGTCCGCCTCGCCGAGCTGTACTCGCAGGAGCTGGCCGACGCGGTCCGCATCCAGTACGGCGGCTCGGTGAAGTCCGGCAACGTGGCCGCGATCATGGCCCAGCCCGACGTCGACGGCGCCCTGATCGGCGGCGCGGCGCTCGACGCGGACGAGTTCGTCAAGATCGTCCGCTTCCGCGACCAGTGAGTATGCGGTAGCGCGGATCCGTCGTACCCTTGCGGGGGCCGGGGAGGGCAGCCTCCCGGCCCCCGTAGTTCGCACTAGCAGTCGGTATTTCCGGAAAGTAGGGACCAGCCGTGATTCTGGGGTTCGAGATCGCCCTGATCGTCTTCAGCCTGCTGCTGATGCTGCTGGTGCTCATGCACAAGGGCAAGGGCGGCGGTCTCTCCGACATGTTCGGCGGCGGCATGCAGTCCTCCGTCGGCGGCTCCTCGGTCGCCGAGCGCAACCTCGACCGCATCACCGTCGTGGTCGGTCTGGGCTGGTTCGCGTGCATCGTGGTGCTTGGTCTGCTCATCAAGCTGGACAACTGACCCGTCGTACGCGTTTCCCGGTGACGGTGTAACTCCTTTCACTGGACGCGCGTTGGGCCTTACGTAGACTGGGGCATCCTCGAGCACCATCACGCAGGGAGTTACGACCGTGGCAAGTGGCAACGCGATCCGGGGAAGCCGGGTCGGGGCGGGGCCGATGGGGGAGGCCGAGCGCGGCGAGTCCGCGCCACGGCTCCGCATCTCCTTCTGGTGCTCGAACGGGCACGAGACGCAGCCCAGCTTCGCCCATGACGCGCAGGTACCGGACACCTGGGACTGCCCGCGCTGCGGTTTCCCGGCCGGCCAGGACCCGGAGAGCCCGCCCGACCCGCCGCGCACCGAACCGTACAAGACGCACCTCGCGTACGTACGGGAGCGCCGCAGCGACGCCGACGGCGAGGCGATCCTCGCCGAGGCCCTGGCGAAACTGCGCGGCGAGATCTAGAGACGTTCACCGGCCGGACCCCCTCGGGTGTCCGGCCGGAGTGCTTCCTTCGCGCCGCAGCCCGCCGCTGCCGCGTCCGGCCGTCTGATCAATTAGGTTGGAGGGGCAGCGGGGAACTGCGGTTACGAGAGAAGTGGGCTGATGTCCGGGATGAACGCAACAAGCCGTACCAGGCTCAACCAGACGCCGGAATGGGCGGCGCTGGGAAAGCACCGTGAGCAGCTCGGGTCGAGCCATCTGCGCCAGCTGTTCGCGGACGACCCGGAGCGCGGCACCGGGTACACCCTGCGGGTCGGCGACCTGCACCTCGACTACTCCAAGCACCTCGTCACCGACGAGACGCTGACGCTCCTGCGCGAACTCGCCGCGGCCACCGACGTGTTCGGGCTGCGGGACGCCATGTTCCGCGGCGACAAGATCAACACCACCGAGGACCGGGCGGTCCTGCACACCGCGCTGCGCGCCCCGCGCGAGGCCGTCATCGAGGTCGACGGCGAGAACGTGGTGCCGGCCGTGCACGCGGTGCTCGACAAGATGGCGGCCTTCTCCGACCGGGTCAGGTCGGGGGAGTGGACCGGCCACACCGGCAAGCCGATCAAGAACATCGTCAACATCGGCATCGGCGGCTCCGACCTGGGCCCCGCCATGGCGTACGAGGTGCTGCGCTCCTTCACGGACCGCTCGCTCACCTTCCGCTTCGTCTCCAACGTGGACGGCGCCGACCTGCACGAGGCCGTCCGCGACCTCGACCCGGCCGAGACGCTGTTCATCATCGCCTCGAAGACCTTCACCACGATCGAGACGATCACCAACGCCACCTCCGCCCGCGACTGGCTGCTCACCGGCCTGAGGGCCGGTCAGGAGGCCGTCGCCAAGCACTTCGTGGCGCTGTCGACCAACGCCGGGAAGGTCGCGGACTTCGGCATCGACACGGACAACATGTTCGAGTTCTGGGACTGGGTCGGCGGCCGCTACTCGTACGACTCCGCCATCGGCCTCTCGCTGATGATCGCCATCGGCCCGGACCGGTTCCGCGAGATGCTCGACGGCTTCCACCTCGTGGACGAGCACTTCCGCACCGCCCCCGCCGAGGAGAACGCCCCGCTCCTGCTCGGCCTGCTGGGCGTCTGGTACGGCGCGTTCTTCGACGCCCAGTCGCACGCGGTGCTGCCCTACAGCCACTACCTGTCCAAGTTCACCGCGTACCTCCAGCAGCTGGACATGGAGTCCAACGGCAAGTCCGTGGACCGCGACGGCAACCCCGTCGACTGGCAGACCGGACCGGTCGTCTGGGGCACCCCCGGCACCAACGGCCAGCACGCCTACTACCAGCTGATCCACCAGGGTACGAAGGTGATCCCGGCCGACTTCATCGGCTTCGCGCAGCCGGTCGAGGACCTGCTGCCCGGGCTGGTCGCCCAGCACGACCTGCTGATGGCCAACTTCTTCGCCCAGACCCAGGCCCTCGCCTTCGGCAAGACGCCGGACGAGGTGCGCGCCGAGGGCGTCCCCGAGGAGCTGGTGGCACACAAGACGTTCCGGGGCAACCACCCCACGACGACGATCCTCGCCGACCGGCTCACCCCGTCCGTGCTCGGCCAGCTGATCGCCCTGTACGAGCACAAGGTCTTCGTCCAGGGCGCCGTCTGGAACATCGACTCCTTCGACCAGTGGGGCGTCGAGCTGGGCAAGGTCCTCGCCAAGAAGATCGAGCCCGTCCTGACCGAGGGCCAGGGCGGCGAGCAGCTGGACAGCTCGACCGCCGCGCTCGTCTCGACCTACCGCGAGCTGCGGGGGCGCTGAGCCCCGCGTGAGAGGCCCCGCCGGAGCTGCGGGGCCTCTCGGCCCCTCAGCCGTGCGTCGTGTCGATGACGCAGAAGCGGTTGCCCTCCGGGTCCGCCAGCACCACGAAGTCCGGGTCCTCCGGATACAGCTCCCAGTCGACCTCCGCCGCGCCCAGCGCGAGCAGCCGGGCCACCTCGGCGTCCTGCTCCTCCGTGTACAGGTCGAGGTGGACCCGGGGCACCTCCTGCACCGGGGAGTCGCTGCGGCCGAGCGCGAGGCCGGGCCCGGGCCCCTCGGCGGGGACCAGGACCACCCAGTCGTCCCGGGCCGGCTCCCGCTCCACGTAACCCAGGGCCGCCTTCCAGAAGGCCGCCGCGCGCGCCACGTCCGACGCGCCCATCACCACGGTTCCGATATGCATGG
Organism: Streptomyces drozdowiczii; assembly: GCF_026167665.1. Lineage (NCBI taxonomy): Bacteria > Bacillati > Actinomycetota > Actinomycetes > Kitasatosporales > Streptomycetaceae > Streptomyces > Streptomyces drozdowiczii. The sequence continues at coordinate 5,398,535 of NZ_CP098740.1, forward strand.
GGTGAGCCTTTCACGGACCGGCCCCGGAAACGCGGCGGGCCCGGTCCGCTCCGAGGAGCGAACCGGGCCCGGCGGAAAGCCCGCTGACGGCCGGTCAGGCCGAAGCCGGCGGGTACAGGGCGCGGGGGAGGCGGGAGGCCGCCGCCGCGTCGAGCAGCCACAGCGTGCGGGCCCGGCCGTACGCACCGGCCGCCGGCGCCTGGATCTCGCCGGCCCCGGACAGGGCGATGGCGACCGCCTCCGCCTTGTCCTCGCCCGCGGCCAGCAGCCACACCTCGCGCGCCGCCCGGATGGCGGGCAGCGTCAGCGAGACCCGGACCGGCGGCGGCTTGGGCGCACCGTGCACACCGACGACGGTGCGCTCGGTCTCGCGCACCCCGGGCAGTTCCGGGAAGAGCGAGGCGACGTGCGTGTCCGGGCCGACGCCCAGCATCAGCACGTCGAACTCCGGCACCGGGCCGTGGTCCTGCGGCGCCGAGGCGGCTGCCAGCTCCGCCGCGTACCCGGCGGCCGCGGCGTCGGCATCCGGGCCGTAGGGGCCGTCCGAGGCCGGCATGACGTGCACCCGCGAAGGGTCCAGGGGCACGGCGTCCAGCAGGGCCTCGCGGGCCTGCGTGACATTGCGCTCCGGGTCGCCCTCCGGCAGGAACCGCTCGTCGCCCCACCACAGGTCCAGGCGCGACCAGTCGACCGCGTCCCGGGCGGGCGCGGCGGCGAGCGCGGCCAGGAGGCCGTTGCCGTTGCGCCCGCCGGTGAGCACCACCGAGGCGTCGCCGCGCGCGGCCTGGGCGTCCACGATCTTCGTGATCAGCCGGGCCGCCGCGGCCTGCGCCATCAGCTCCTTGTCGCGGTGCACGACGAGCTGCGGGACTCCGGTCACTTCGCCGCCGCCTTCTTGGCCGGGGCGGCCTTCTTCGCGGCGGGGGCCTTGTCGGAGGCCGGGGCGGGGGCCTTGGCCGACTCGCCCGAGCCCGCCTGGTGGAGGCGGTCCACGCCGAACTTCACGGTCGACTCGTAGATGTTGTCCGGGTCGAGACGCCGCAGCTCCTCCGCGAGGAGTTCCGCCGTCTCGCGGCGCTTGAGCGCCACCGCGCGGTCCGGCTGGCCCACCATGCAGAGCGTGGCGAGCGAGCCGTCGGCCCGGTCCAGGACGATGTCGCCGTTCTTGGTGGCCATCCGGACGGCAGTCAGACCGGGGCCGCCGGACGTGGTGCGCTCCACCGGGACCCCCAGCCGGTCCGCCAGCCACATGGCGAGCAGCTCGCAGCTCGGGTTGTCCGACTCGCCCTCGACCGTGGCCGAGACGACCTCCGCCGGCTGCTGGTCGAGCGCGGCGGCCAGCATCGAACGCCACGGCGTGATGCGCGTCCACGCCAGGTCCGTGTCACCGGGCCGGTAGGTGTCGGCGCGCACCGCCAGCTCGTCGAGCGGGTGCTCGGCCGAGTAGGTGTCGGTGATCCGGCGCTGGGCCAGCGCACCGAGCGCGTCCTTCGCCGGGTCGGCGGGGGAGTCCTGCGGCCACCACACCACCACCGGGGCGTCCGGCAGCAGCAGCGGCAGGACGACCGACTGGGCGTGGTTGGCCAGCTCGCCGTGGAGCCGGAGCACCACGGTCTCGCCGGAGCCCGAGTCGGAGCCGACCCGGATCTCGGCGTCGAGCCGCGCGTCGCGGCGGGTGCGCGGCGAACGGCTGAGCCGCTTGATGACGGCGATGATCCGCGAGGGGTGCTCCCGCGAGGAGTCGCTTGCCGCCTTCAGCGCGTCGTAGGCGTTCTCCTCGTCGGTGACGATGACGAGGGTGAGGACCATCCCGATCGCCGGGGCGCCGACCGCGCGCCGGGCCGAGATGAGCGCCTGGTTGATCTTGCTGGACGTGGTTTCCGTGAGATCGATCTTCATGGCCGGCGCCAGCTCCGTCCGTCGCGTGCGAGCATCTCGTCCGCCTCGGCCGGACCCCAGGTGCCGGCCGGGTACTGGGCGGGCTTGCCGTGCTTGTCCCAGTACTCCTCGATCGGGTCGAGGATGTTCCAGGAGAGCTCGACCTCCTGGTGGCGCGGGAAGAGGTTGGCGTCGCCGAGCAGGACGTCGAGGATGAGCCGCTCGTACGCCTCCGGGCTGGACTCCGTGAAGGACTCGCCGTAGGCGAAGTCCATCGTGACGTCCCGGACCTCCATCGAGGTGCCGGGCACCTTGGAGCCGAACCGCACGGTGACGCCCTCGTCCGGCTGCACCCGGATGACCAGGGCGTTGCCGCCCAGCTCCTCCGTCGCCCCGGACTCGAAGGGCAGGTACGGGGCGCGCTTGAAGACGACCGCGATCTCCGTGACCCGGCGGCCGAGCCGCTTGCCGGTGCGCAGGTAGAAGGGGACGTCCGCCCAGCGGCGGTTGTTGATCGTCAGCTTGATCGCGGCGAAGGTGTCGGTCTTCGACTTGGGGTCGATGCCGTCCTCCTCCAGATAGCCGACGGCCTCCTCGCCGCCCTGCCAGGCGTGCGTGTACTGGCCGCGCACGGTGTGCTTGCCCAGGTCCTCGGGCAGCTCCACCGCCGTGAGCACCTTGAGCTTCTCGGCGACCAGGGCCTTCGGGTGGAAGGAGCCGGGCTCCTCCATCGCGGTCAGCGCGAGCAGCTGGAGCAGGTGGTTCTGGATGACGTCACGGGCGGCGCCGATGCCGTCGTAGTAGCCGGCCCGGCCGCCGATCCCGATGTCCTCGGCCATCGTGATCTGCACATGGTCGACGTAACTGCGGTTCCAGATCGGCTCGAACATCGTGTTGGCGAAGCGGAGCGCCAGGATGTTCTGGACGGTCTCCTTGCCGAGGTAGTGGTCGATCCGGAAGACCTCGTTCGGCGGGAAGACGTCGTGCACGATCTGGTTGAGCTCCTGCGCGCTCTTCAGGTCGTGGCCGAACGGCTTCTCGATGACGGCGCGCCGCCAGCTGCCTTCCTTCTGGTCGGCCAGCCCGTGCTTCTTGAGCTGCTGGACGACCTTGGGGAAGAACTTCGGCGGGACGGACAGGTAGAAGGCGAAGTTGCCGCCCGTGCCCTGCGCCTTGTCCAGCTCCTCGATCGTGGCCCTCAGGGTCTCGAAGGCCACGTCGTCGTCGAAGTTGCCCTGCACGAAGCGCATGCCCTGGCTGAGCTGCTGCCAGACCTCTTCGCGGAAGGGCGTACGGGAATGCTCCTTGACGGCGTCGTGGACGACCTGGGCGAAGTCCTCGTCCTCCCAGTCGCGGCGCGCGAAACCGATGAGCGAGAAGCCCGGCGGAAGCAGGCCGCGGTTGGCCAGGTCGTACACGGCGGGCATCAGCTTTTTACGGGACAAATCGCCCGTGACGCCAAAGATGACCAGGCCCGACGGCCCCGCGATGCGCGGGAGCCGTCGGTCCTGGGCGTCACGGAGCGGGTTGGCTCCGGGAACACCAGACAAAGTGGTCAGCCCTTCGAGGGAGCGAGGCGCTGAAGCTCCGCCTCGGTCGACTTGAGCAGGTCGTTCCAGGACGTCTCGAACTTCTCGACGCCCTCGTCCTCCAGCACCTGCACGACGTCGTCGTAGTCGACGCCGAGCTTCTTGATCGCGTCGAGGTCGGCGCGAGCCTGGTCGTACGCACCGGCGACGGTGTTGCCGGTGACCTCGCCGTGGTCCGCCACCGCGTCCAGAGTCGCCTCCGGCATGGTGTTGACCGTGTTCGGCGCGACGAGGTCCACCACGTACAGGGTGTCCTTGAGGGCCGGGTCCTTCACGCCGGTCGAGGCCCACAGCGGACGCTGCTTGTTGGCGTGCGCCTTGTCCAGGGCGGCCCAGCGCTCACCGGCGAAGACCTCCTCGTACGCCTCGTAGGCGAGCCGGGCGTTGGCCAGGGCGGACTTGCCCTTCGCGGCCTTCGCCTCGTCGCCGCCGATGGCGTCCAGGCGCTTGTCGATCTCGGTGTCCACGCGGGACACGAAGAACGACGCCACCGAGTGGATCTTGGAGAGGTCCAGGCCCGCGGCCTTCGCCTTCTCCAGGCCCGCCAGGTAGGCGTCCATGACCGCGCGGTAGCGCTCCAGCGAGAAGATCAGCGTGACGTTGACGCTGATGCCCCGGCCGATCGTCTCGGTGATCGCGGGCAGGCCCGCCTTGGTCGCCGGGATCTTGATCAGGGTGTTCGGGCGGTCCACCAGCCAGGCCAGCTGCTTCGCCTCGGCGACCGTGGCCACCGTGTCGTGCGCCAGGCGCGGGTCGACCTCGATGGAGACCCGGCCGTCCTGGCCGTCCGTCGCGTCGAAGACCGGGCGCAGGATGTCGGCCGCGTCGCGGACGTCCGCGGTGGTGATCATGCGGATCGCCTCCTCCACGGTCACCTTGCGGGCCGCGAGGTCGGCGAGCTGCTGGTCGTAACCGTCGCCCTGCGAGATGGCCTTCTGGAAGATCGAGGGGTTGGTCGTGACCCCCACGACGTGGCTCTCGTCGATCAGCTCGGCGAGGTTGCCCGAGGTGATCCGCTTGCGCGAGAGGTCGTCGAGCCAGATCGCCACGCCCTCGTCGGAGAGGCGCTTGAGTGCGTCTGTCATGAGAAATGCATCTCCTACTAGTCGTATATCGGCGTCAGCGCGTGGCGGCGGCGAGGGATTCCCGGGCGGCGGCGGCGACGTTCTCGCCGGTGAAGCCGAACTCGCGGAACAGGACCTTCGCGTCCGCCGAAGCGCCGAAGTGCTCCAGCGAGACGATCCGGCCGGCGTCCCCCACGTACCGGTACCAGGTCAGGGCGATGCCCGCCTCGACGGCCACGCGCGCCTTCACCGACGGCGGCAGGACGGAGTCCTTGTAACCCTGATCCTGCTCCTCGAACCACTCGACACACGGCATCGAGACCACGCGGGTCGGAATTCCGGCCGCCTGGAGCTCCTCGCGCGCCTCGACGGCGAGCTGGACCTCGGAGCCCGTACCGATCAGCACGACCTGCGGCTCGCCGCCCTCGGCCTCGAAGAGCACGTAGCCGCCCTTGGCCGCGTCCTCGTTCGCCTCGTACGTCGGCACGCCCTGGCGGGTCAGCGCCAGGCCGTGCGGGGCGCCCTTGCCGAACACCTTGGTGTAGCGGCGCAGGATCTCGCGCCAGACGATGGCGGTCTCGTTGGCGTCGGCCGGGCGCACGACGTTGAGGCCCGGGATGGCGCGCAGCGAGGCCAGGTGCTCGACCGGCTGGTGGGTCGGGCCGTCCTCGCCGAGGCCGATCGAGTCGTGCGTCCACACGTAGGTCACCGGCAGGTGCATCAGCGCGGACAGGCGCACGGCGTTGCGCATGTAGTCGGAGAACACCAGGAAGGTGCCGCCGTAGATGCGGGTGTTGCCGTGCAGCGCGATGCCGTTCATGGCGGCGGCCATGGCGTGCTCGCGGATGCCGAAGTGGATCGTGCGGCCGTACGGGTCGGCCTCCGGCAGCGGGTTGCCCGCGGGGAGGAACGACGACGTCTTGTCGATCGTGGTGTTGTTCGAACCGGCCAGGTCGGCGGAGCCGCCCCACAGCTCGGGGATGATCCCGCCGAGCGCCTGGAGCACCTTGCCGGACGCGGCGCGCGTGGCGACGCCCGTGCCGGTCTCGAAGACCGGGAGGCTGTCCTCCCAGCCCTTGGGCAGTTCGCCCGCGGCGATCCGGTCGAAGTCGGCGGCGCGCTCGGGTTGGCGGCGCGCCAGGCGTCGAAGCCCTTCTGCCACTCGGCCTTCGCCTCGCGGCCCCGGTCCAGGGCGCGGCGGGTGTGCGCGATGACCTCGTCGGCGACGTCGAAGGACTTCTCCGGGTCGAAGCCGAGCACCTTCTTGGTCGCGGCGACCTCGTCGTCGCCGAGCGCCGAGCCGTGCGACGCCTCGGTGTTCTGGGCGTGCGGGCGGGCCAGGCGATGATCGAGCGGGCCGCGATGAAGGAGGGGCGCTCGGTCTCGGCCTTGGCGGCCAGCAGCGCGTTGTAGAGGCCCTCGGGTCCAGGTCGCCGTTGGGCAGCTGGTCGACGCGCTGGACGTGCCAGCCGTACGCCTCGTAGCGCTTGACGGTGTCCTCGGAGACCGCGGTCTCCGTGTCGCCCTCGATGGAGATGTGGTTGTCGTCCCACAGCAGGACCAGGTTGCCCAGCTTCTGGTGGCCGGCCAGCGAGGAAGCCTCGGCCGAGATGCCCTCCTGGAGGCAGCCGTCACCGGCGACGACCCACACCATGTGGTCGAACGGGGAGGTGCCGGGAGCCGCCTCCGGGTCGAACAGACCGCGCTCGTAGCGGGCGGCCATGGCCATGCCCACCGCGTTGGCGACACCCTGGCCCAGCGGGCCGGTCGTCGTCTCGACGCCGGTGGTGTGGCCGTACTCCGGGTGGCCCGGGGTCTTGGAGCCCCAGGTGCGGAACGACTCCAGGTCCGCCAGCTCCAGGCCGTAGCCGGCCAGGTAGAGCTGGATGTACAGGGTCAGGCTGCTGTGGCCCGCCGAGAGCACGAACCGGTCGCGGCCGGTCCAGTCCGCGTCCGCCGGGTCGTGCCGCATCACCTTCTGGAAGATGGTGTACGCGGCGGGAGCCAGGCTCATCGCCGTGCCCGGGTGGCCGTTTCCGACTTTCTGTACGGCGTCCGCGGCGAGGACGCGGACGGTGTCCACGGCCCGCTGGTCCAATTCGGTCCACTGGAGGTCTGTGGTGGTCGGCTTGGTGCTCACCCTGAGTCAGGGCTCCTCTCCAACTGTTGTAGACCGGTGACTGTGACCGCACCGGATGCTGTCGAGCCTACCCCCGTCCGTACCCGTGTTTTCCGGCTCCTACCAGGGTGCGGGCGGCCCGCGGAATCCGCCTCCCGTATGAGCGGAAGGGCTCACCGATGGGCTTCTCCGATGAGCGCGGAGACCCACTCCTGGGCGCTCCGAAGAGCGGTCCCGAGCGCGGTTGCGAAGGCCCCGGAAGCGGGTCGCGCGGACCCTGCGACACCAGTGCGTCACTCGTGCGTACGAGAGGGCTCGCGGCCGGGCCGGGGCGGCCGTCCGCGCCACATCAACACGACCCCACCCCCGCGAAGGGCGGCCTGTCCCCAACGTCTACAGTGGTCGGGTTCGCGCAAGTCTTTACTGGGCCCTCACGCCCGGAGCTTGCTGGGATTTCTCTGTCAGGGGTGTGCGTGACGGCCGTCGAGTCCCGACCCGCAGGGGTCGCCTTGACTCCGAGCCCAGGGGGCCAACGCCCATTCGGGGCCCGTGTCAAGGCATTCGTGGCACTGACCAAGCCTCGGATCATCGAGCTGTTGCTGATCACCACTGTTCCGGTGATGTTCCTGGCCGCTCAGGGTGTACCCGACCTGTGGCTCGTGCTCACTACCACCATCGGCGGCTATCTGTCCGCCGGCGGTGCCAATGCACTGAACATGTACATCGACCGCGACATCGACGCGCTGATGGACCGTACGTCGCAGCGCCCGCTGGTCACCGGCATGGTGAGCCCGCGCGAGTGCCTGGCCTTCGGCATCACCCTCGCGGTGGTCTCGACGGTCTGGTTCGGGCTGCTGGTCAACTGGCTGTCGGCGGCGCTGTCGCTGGGCGCCCTGCTCTTCTACGTCGTGATCTACACGATGCTGCTGAAGCGCCGCACCGCGCAGAACATCGTCTGGGGCGGCATCGCGGGCTGCATGCCGGTCCTCATCGGCTGGTCCGCCGTGACCAACGAGATGTCCTGGGCCGCGGTGATCCTCTTCGCCGTCATCTTCTTCTGGACGCCGCCGCACTACTGGCCGCTCTCCATGAAGGTCAAGGACGACTACGCCCGGGTCGGCGTCCCGATGCTCCCGGTCATCGCGTCCAACCGGGTGGTCGCCCGCCAGATCGTCGCCTACAGCTGGGTGATGGTCGCCGTGTCGCTGCTCCTCACCCCGCTGGGCTACACCGGCTGGTTCTACACGGCCGTGGCGCTGCTCACCGGCGGCTTCTGGCTCTGGGAGGCGCACGCGCTGCTCAGCCGGGCCAAGGCCGGGGTGACGGGCGCGAAGCTCAAGGAGATGCGGCTGTTCCACTGGTCCATCACCTATGTCTCGCTGCTCTTCGTGGCCGTGGCGGTGGACCCCTTCCTGCGGTAGGACCCCAGCTCCGTCCGACGGGCGGGGAGCGTGGCCGATGCCACGCTCCCCGCCCGTCGCCGGTTGATCTACCCGCCGGTAGCATCCTGTCCATGGCAGAGACGGCAGAGGCTGAGACCCAGCAGGTGGACGGCAGGCGGGCGGCGCGCGCGGAGCGCGGGGCGGCCCGGCTGGCCAAGCAGATCGGCGCCTTCGCGAAGGCGCACGGCGGCGCCGAGGGGCAGGTCGCCTACCTCGGGCAGATGGGCGCCCGCATCGTCCTGGTGGGCGAGGACGGCGAGTGGGGCGATCTGGTCGCCCCCTCGTACGAGATCGCCGAGAGCGCCGTGCGGAAGTCCGGGATCACGCTCCACGAGTCCTTCGACGGCGAGTTCGCGGCGAAGGTGCGGACGGGCCCGTACGAGTGGTCCCGGATGGCCGGCATCCAGGTCGGCGGCCCGTCCAACGCGGCCTGACACCACGAACGGACCGGGGCTCCCGCTCCGACGGCGTACAGCCGTGGAGCGGGAGCCCCGGTCCGTTCTGCGTGTGTGCCCGGGTCAGCCGGCCGCGGCGGGCTCCGCCTGCTCGACCGCCGGTGCCGGCACCCCGGCGACGGCGACCGGCCGCTCCCGCAGCGACAGCAGGACGCGTACGACCCCGATCCACACCAGGCACGAGCCGAACATGTGGACGCCGACCAGGATCTCCGGCGTATCGGTGAAGTACTGCACATAGCCGATGACGCCCTGGGCCATCAGGATCAGGAACAGCTCACGCGTCCGGTGCAGCGGCCCGACCGGCGCGTCCACGGCCTTCAGGACGAACCAGAGCGCGACGGTCAGCGCCACCACGACCCAGGCCAGGTCCGCGTGCAGCTGGGCGACCATCTTCCAGTCGATCGGGATGCGGTGGACGTCGCTGGAGTCGCCCGCGTGCCGTCCGGCGCCCGTGACCACCGTGCCCACGGCGATCAGGAGCCCCGCCGCGACGGCCAGCAGCCAGGCCAGCTGAGCGACCGCCTTGCCGACCAGCGGGCGCGGCGCCTCGTCGCCCTCACGGATCCGCTGCCAGGTCACCAGGGCGACCGTGAGCAGCGCGGTGGACAGCAGGAAGTGCGCGGCGACGGTGTACGGGTTCAGCCCGACGAGCACGACGATGCCGCCGAGCACCGCGTTGCCCATCACGATCCAGAACTGGACCCAGCCGAGCCGGGTGACGCCGCGCCGCCAGGGCTTCGCGGACCGGGCCGCGATGATCGCCCACCCGACGGCCGCGCACAGGACGTACGTGAGCATGCGGTTGCCGAACTCGATGGCGCCGTGGAAGCCCATCGCGCTCGTCGCCGTCAGGCTCTCGTCGGTGCACTTGGGCCAGGTCGGGCAGCCGAGGCCGGAGCCGGTCAGCCGGACGGCGCCGCCGGTCACGACGATGACGACGGCCATCACGACCGCGGACATGGCCGCGCGGCGCACCGTCCGGGGCTGGGGCGTCCAGCGCTCGGCGATGTACAGCAGCGGATTGCGCAGGGCTTGAGCGACGTCGGCTCGGGTCAGCTTGGGCACGCGCACCATGGTAGGCCGCCGCTTGTGCAAGCTTTCACGAGGGGGACGAGTTGCCTGAAAACGGCGACGGAGCGCGTCTGGGGGCTCACTCCCAGCGGAAGAAGCGGGCCGCCGCGCCGAGTCCCAGCACCGTCCAGACCGCGAGGATGCCCAGGTCGCCCCACGGCATCCCGGCACCGTGCTGGAGGACGTCCCGCAGCCCGTCCGAGAGGGCCGCGATGGGCAGCAGGCCCAGCACCGACTGCACCGCGTCCGGGAACTTCTCCAGCGGCACGATCACCCCGCCGCCCACCAGGAGCAGCAGGAAGACCAGGTTGGCCGCGGCGAGCGTCGCCTCCGCCTTCAGCGTCCCCGCCATCAGCAGCCCGAGCCCCGAGAAGGCGGCGGTCCCCAGCACCAGGAGCAGCAGCACCGCGAACGGGTTGCCGTGCGGCGACCAGCCGAGCGCGAAGGCGATCACCGTCAGCAGGACCACCTGAAGGACCTCGGTGACCAGCACGGACAGGGTCTTCGCGGTCATCAGCGCCCAGCGGGGCAGCGGTGACGCGCCGAGCCGCTTGAGCACCCCGTAGCGCCGTTCGAAGCCGGTGGCGATGGCCTGTCCGGTGAAGGCGGTCGACATCACGGCCAGCGCCAGCACGCCGGGCGTCAGGAAGTCGACCGGCTCGCCCGCGCCGGTGTCCACGATGTCCACGGAGCTGAAGAGCACGAGGAGCAGCGTCGGGATGACCACGGTCAGCAGCAGCTGCTCGCCGTTGCGCAGCAGCATCCGCGTCTCCAGCGCGGTCTGCGCGGCGATCATGCGCGGCAGCGGGGCGGCGCCCGGCCGGGGGGTGTACGTACCGGCGCTCATGCGCGCAGCTCCTTGCCGGTCAGTTCGAGGAAGACGTCCTCCAGGGTGTGGCGCTCCACGGAGATGCCGGAGGGCATCACGCCGTGCTGCGCGCACCAGGAGGTGACGGTGGCCAGCAGCTGCGGGTCGATCCCGCCGGTGATGCGGTACGCGCCGGAGCTCAGCTCGTCCGCCTGGGTGCCGTCCGGCAGCGCCTTGAGCAGCGAGCCGAGGTCGAGCCCGGGGCGGCCGGTGAAGCGCAGGGTGTTCTCGGCGCCGCCCCGGCACAGCGCCTCGGGGGAGCCCTGGGCGACGATCCGGCCGGCGTCGATGACGGCGACCTCGTCGGCCAGTTCCTCGGCCTCGTCCATGAAGTGGGTGGTGAGCACGGTGCTCACGCCGTCGGCGCGCAGCTCCCGGACCAGGTCCCAGGTGGAGCGGCGGGCCTGCGGGTCGAGCCCCGCGGTCGGCTCGTCCAGGAAGACCAGCTCGGGCCGGCCGACGACCGCCATCGCCAGGGCGAGCCGCTGCTGCTGGCCGCCGGAGAGCCTGCGGTAGGCGGTGCGGCCGCAGGAGCCGAGGCCGAGGCGCTCGATCAGGGCGTCGACGTCGAGCGGGTGGGCGTGCAGCTTGGCCGTGTGGCGGAGCATCTCGTCGGCGCGGGCGCCGGAGTAGATCCCGCCGGACTGGAGCATCACGCCGATCCGGGGGCGCAGCCGCGCGGCGTCGGCGACGGGGTCGAGGCCGAGGACCCGGACCGTTCCGCCGTCCGGGCGGCGGTAGCCCTCGCAGGTCTCGATGGTGGTGGTCTTGCCGGCGCCGTTGGGGCCGAGCACGGCCGTGACCGCACCGGCCGGGATCTCCAGGTCGAGGCCGTCCACCGCGGTCTTGTCGCCGTACCGCTTCACCAGGCCGCTGATCCGGACGGCCGGGCGGGGCTCGCTGTTCATGGCAAACGAGTGTAGGCAGCGCCCCGGGAATGCCCGGCCCCGGGGCTTGATTAGGTAACCCTAAGTGATGGAAAGCACCGTTGATCGTTTCGGACCGTGGTTGTCAGGGCCGGAGGAATTACGCAACAATGGCGTTGTGAAATACGCGGGCGAGGCTCCTCAGGAGGAACTCGCGACCGGTGAGCGCTCGACGCGCAACCGCGTCGCGCGGTCCATCCTGGACCACGGCCCGTCCACCGTCGCGGAGCTGGCGAAGCGGCTGGGGCTCACCCAGGCCGCTGTCCGTCGCCATCTCGACGCGCTCACCTGCGACGGCGTCGTGGAGGCGCGCGAGCAGCGGGTCTACGGGGCGCGGACCCGGGGCCGTCCGGCCAAGGTCTTCGCCCTCACCGACTGCGGCCGGGACGCCTTCGACCAGTCCTACGACACGCTCGCCGCGGACGCCCTGCGCTGGATCGCCGAGACCGCGGGCGACGAAGCGGTCATGGCGTTCGCCAGGGCCAGGACCGCCGAGCAGTCGGCGGCATACCGCGCGGCGATCGAGGCCGCGGACCCCGAGGCACGCACGGAGGCGCTGGCCAAGGCGCTGTCCGCCGACGGGTACGCTGCTACGGCGCGCAGCGCGCCGGGCCCGCAGCAGGGTGAGCAGCTGTGCCAGCACCACTGCCCGGTCGCGCACGTCGCCGAGCAGTACCCGCAGCTGTGCGAGGCGGAGACGGAGATCTTCTCCAGCCTCCTGGGGACCCATGTGCAGCGTCTGGCCACCATCGCCCACGGCGACGGGGTGTGCACGACGTACATTCCGCGCAGCGGACACCCCACCCCACAGACCACCGATTCAGCATCTGCAAGCACGGCCGGGAGGAACCCCGCATGACGCTCCCCACGGAGACTGCCCACCCTGAGCTCGAGGGCCTGGGCACGTACGAATTCGGCTGGGCCGACTCCGACGCGGCAGGCGCGGCGGCCAAGCGCGGCCTCTCCGAGGCCGTCGTCCGCGACATCTCGGAGAAGAAGAACGAGCCCGAGTGGATGCTGAAGCTGCGGCTCAAGGGCCTGCGGCTCTTCGACAAGAAGCCGATGCCGAACTGGGGCTCGGACCTGTCGGGCATCGACTTCGACAACATCAAGTACTTCGTCCGCTCGACGGAGAAGCAGGCCGCGTCCTGGGACGACCTGCCCGAGGACATCAAGAACACGTACGACAAGCTCGGCATCCCCGAGGCGGAGAAGCAGCGCCTCGTCGCCGGTGTCGCCGCGCAGTACGAGTCCGAGGTCGTCTACCACCAGATCCGTGAGGACCTGGAGGAGCAGGGCGTCATCTTCGTCGACACCGACACCGCGCTGAAGGAGCACGAGGAACTCTTCAAGGAGTACTTCGGCACCGTCATCCCGGTCGGCGACAACAAGTTCGCGTCGCTGAACACGGCCGTGTGGTCCGGCGGTTCCTTCATCTACGTGCCCAAGGGTGTCCACGTCGACATCCCGCTCCAGGCCTACTTCCGTATCAACACGGAGAACATGGGCCAGTTCGAGCGCACGCTGATCATCGTGGACGAGGACGCCTACGTCCACTACGTCGAGGGCTGCACCGCCCCGATCTACTCCTCCGACTCGCTGCACTCCGCGGTCGTCGAGATCATCGTGAAGAAGGGCGGCCGCTGCCGCTACACGACGATCCAGAACTGGTCGAACAACGTCTACAACCTGGTCACCAAGCGCGCCGTGGCCTACGAGGGCGCGACCATGGAGTGGGTCGACGGCAACATCGGCTCCAAGGTCACCATGAAGTACCCGGCCGTCTACCTGATGGGCGAGCACGCCAAGGGCGAGACCCTGTCCATCGCCTTCGCGGGCGAGGGCCAGCACCAGGACGCCGGCGCCAAGATGGTCCACATGGCCCCGAACACCTCCTCCAACATCGTCTCCAAGTCGGTGGCGCGAGGCGGCGGCCGCACCTCCTACCGCGGTCTGATCGAGATCGGCGAGGGCGCGCCGGGCGCGAAGTCCAACGTCCTCTGCGACGCGCTGCTCGTGGACACGATCTCCCGGTCCGACACCTACCCGTACGTCGACGTCCGCGAGGACGACGTGTCGATGGGCCACGAGGCGACCGTCTCCAAGGTCTCCGAGGACCAGCTCTTCTACCTGATGAGCCGCGGCATGACCGAGTTCGAGGCCATGGCGATGATCGTGCGCGGCTTCGTCGAGCCGATCGCCAAGGAGCTCCCGATGGAGTACGCCCTGGAGCTCAACCGGCTGATCGAGCTGCAGATGGAGGGTTCCGTCGGCTGATACGCCGCCGAACGCGTCCTCGAAGAGTTCTTGACTGAGAAAGCGAGCACTACGACAGCCATGGCTGAGGCTCAGAACATCCCCGCGGGGTCCACCACCGCCGGTTCCATCGCGGTGGCCGCGGAGTCGACCGTCGCCACGCGCATGAGCGCCCCCCCGTCCTTCGACGTCGCGGACTTCCCCGTCCCGCACGGCCGCGAGGAGGAGTGGCGGTTCACCCCGCTGGAGCGGCTGCGCGGCCTGCACGACGGCACCGCCGCCGCCACCGGCAGCGGTGTGAAGGTCGCCATCGAGGCCCCGAGGGCGTCACGGTCGAGACCGTCGGCCGTGACGACGCCCGGCTGGGCAAGGCCGGCAAGCCGGTCGACCGGGTGGCCGCGCAGGCGTACTCGTCCTTCGAGCAGGCCCACGTCGTCACGGTCCCCAAGGAGGCCGTGCTGACCGAGCCGATCCGGATCGCCGTGCACGGCGAGGGCGGTGTCGCCTACGGCCACCAGGTCGTGGAGCTGGGCCCCTTCGCCGAGGCCGTCGTCGTCATCGACCACACCGGTGACGCGGTGCTCGCCGCCAACGTCGACTACGTCCTGGGCGACGGCGCCAAGCTGACCGTCGTCTCCGTGCAGGACTGGGACGAGCGCGCGGTCCACGTCGGCCAGCACAACGCGCTGGTCGGCCGGGACGCCTCGTTCAAGTCCGTCGTCGTCACCTTCGGCGGCGACGTGGTCCGGCTGCACCCCCGGGTCGCGTACGCGGGAACCGGCGGCGAGGCCGAGCTGTTCGGCCTGTACTTCACCGACAAGGGCCAGCACCAGGAGCACCGCCTCCTGGTCGACCACAACACCCCGCACTGCAAGTCCAACGTGGCCTACAAGGGCGCGCTCCAGGGCGACGAGGCGCACGCGGTGTGGATCGGCGACGTGCTCATCCAGGCCGCCGCCGAGGGCACCGACACCTACGAGATGAACCGCAACCTGGTCCTCACGGACGGCGCGCGGGTCGACTCCGTGCCGAACCTGGAGATCGAGACCGGCGAGATCGTCGGCGCCGGCCACGCCTCCGCGACCGGCCGCTTCGACGACGAGCAGCTGTTCTACCTCCAGTCCCGCGGCATCCCGGCCGAGGAGGCCCGCCGCCTCGTCGTGCGCGGCTTCTTCGCCGAGCTGGTCCAGCAGATCGGTCTGCCGGACGTCGAGGCCCGGCTGCTCGACAAGATCGAGGCCGAGCTGGAGGCGTCGGTCTGATGGCCTTCGTCAAAGCCTGTGCGCTGAGCGAGCTGGAGGACGACACCCCCAAACGGGTGGAGCTCGACGGCACGCCGGTCTCCGTCGTCCGCACCGAGGGCGAGGTGTTCGCGATCAACGACATCTGCTCGCACGCGAACGTCTCGCTGTCCGAGGGCGAGGTCGAGGACTGTTCGATCGAGTGCTGGCTGCACGGATCGAGCTTCGACCTGCGCACCGGCAAGCCGTCCGGCCTTCCCGCGACGCGCCCCGTCCCCGTATACCCCGTCAAGATCGAAGGGGACGATGTGCTCGTCTCCGTCACCCAGGAGTCCTGAGTCACCCATGGCAACGCTTGAAATCCGCGACCTGCACGTCTCCGTCGAGGCCGACAACGCCACGAAGGAGATCCTCAAGGGCGTCGACCTGACCGTGAAGCAGGGCGAGACCCACGCCATCATGGGCCCCAACGGGTCCGGCAAGTCCACCCTCGCGTACTCCCTCGCAGGCCACCCCAAGTACACGATCACCAGCGGCACGGTGACCCTGGACGGCGAGGACGTCCTGGAGATGTCCGTGGACGAGCGGGCCCGTGCCGGCCTGTTCCTCGCCATGCAGTACCCGGTCGAGATCCCCGGTGTCTCGGTCTCCAACTTCCTGCGTACCTCCGCCACCGCCGTCCGCGGCGAGGCACCCAAGCTGCGTACCTGGGTGAAGGAGGTCAAGGAGACGATGGCCCAGCTCCAGATGGACCCGGCCTTCGCCGAGCGCAACGTCAACGAGGGCTTCTCCGGCGGTGAGAAGAAGCGCCACGAGATCCTTCAGCTGGAGCTCCTCAAGCCGAAGGTCGCCATCCTGGACGAGACCGACTCCGGCCTGGACGTCGACGCCCTGCGCATCGTCTCCGAGGGCGTCAACCGGGTCCGCGAGACCGGCGAGGTCGGCACCCTGCTGATCACGCACTACACCCGGATCCTCCGGTACATCAAGCCCGACTTCGTGCACGTCTTCGCCAACGGCCGGATCGCCGAGTCCGGCGGCGCCGAGCTCGCCGACAAGCTGGAGAACGAGGGCTACGAGGCATACGTGAAGGGTGGCGCTGCCGCGTGACATATCTGCCGGGCCTCCTCGACACCGAGGCGATCCGCAAGGACTTCCCCCTCCTGGACCGCACGGTCCACGACGGCAAGAAGATCGTGTACCTGGACAGCGCGGCGACCTCGCAGAAGCCGCGCCAGGTCCTCGACGCCCTGAACGAGTACTACGAGCGGCACAACGCCAACGTGCACCGCGGGGTGTACACGATCGCGGAGGAGGCCACGGCGCTGTACGAGGGCGCCCGTGACAAGGTCGCCGCCTTCATCAACGCGCCCAGCCGCGACGAGGTCATCTTCACGAAGAACGCCTCGGAGTCGCTGAACCTCGTGGCCAACATGCTCGGCTGGGCCGACGAGCCCTACCGGGTCGACCACGAGACCGAGATCGTCACCACGGAGATGGAGCACCACTCCAACATCGTTCCCTGGCAGCTGCTCTCGCAGCGCACGGGCGCGAAGCTGAAGTGGTTCGGCATCACCGACGACGGCCGGCTCGACCTGTCCAACATCGACGAGATCATCACCGAGAAGACGAAGATCGTCTCCTTCACGCTGGTCTCGAACATCATGGGCACGCACAACCCGGTCGAGCGGATCGTCCGCCGCGCCCAGGAGGTCGGTGCGCTCGTCTGCGTCGACGCCTCCCAGGCGGCCCCGCACATGGTGCTCGACGTGCAGGCGCTCCAGGCCGACTTCGTGGCCTTCACCGGTCACAAGATGGTGGGCCCGACCGGCATCGGCGTGCTCTGGGGACGGCAGGAGCTCCTGGAGGACCTGCCGCCGTTCCTGGGCGGCGGCGAGATGATCGAGACCGTGTCGATGCACTCCTCGACCTACGCCCCCGCGCCGCACAAGTTCGAGGCCGGTACGCCCCCGATCGCCCAGGCCGTCGGCCTCGGCGCGGCCGTGGACTACCTCTCCTCGATCGGCATGGAGAACATCCACCGCCATGAGCAGGCCATCACCGCCTACGCGGTGAAGCGGCTCCTGGAGGTGCCGGACCTCAGGATCATCGGCCCGGCCACCGCGGAGGACCGCGGCGCGACGATCTCCTTCACGCTCGGCGACATCCATCCGCACGACGTGGGGCAGGTGCTGGACGAACAGGGCATCGCGGTCCGGGTCGGCCACCACTGCGCCCGCCCGGTCTGCCTGCGGTACGGAATTCCTGCGACGACGCGAGCGTCGTTCTATCTGTACTCCACGCCCGCCGAGGTCGACGCCCTGGTGGACGGCCTGGAACACGTCCGGAATTTTTTCGCCTAGACGCGGCTGGGGATTGAACTCGTGAAGCTGGATTCCATGTACCAGGAAGTGATCCTGGACCACTACAAGCACCCCCACGGGCGCGGTCTGCGGGACGGCGACGCCGAGGTGCACCACGTCAATCCGACGTGTGGTGACGAGATCACGCTGCGGGTGCGGTACGACGGCGAGACCATCGCCGACGTGAGTTACGAGGGCCAGGGCTGCTCCATCAGCCAGGCCAGCGCCTCCGTGCTGAACGAGCTGCTGGTCGGCAAGGAACTGGGCGAGGCGCAGAAGATCCAGGCCGCGTTCCTGGAACTGATGCAGTCGAAGGGGCAGCTGGAGCCCGACGACGCGATGGAAGAGGTGCTGGAGGACGCGGTCGCGTTCGCCGGTGTCTCCAAGTACCCGGCCCGGGTGAAATGCGCGCTGCTGAGCTGGATGGCGTGGAAGGACGCGACGGCGCAGGCGCTGTCCGAAGGGAAGACCGCATGAGCGACAACGAGACCGTGACGACCAAGCCGGCCTCCGAGGAGGAGGTCCGCGAAGCGCTGTACGACGTGGTCGACCCCGAGCTGGGCATCGACGTCGTCAACCTGGGGCTGATCTACGGCATCCACATCGACGACGCCAACATCGCCACCCTCGACATGACCCTGACGTCCGCGGCCTGTCCGCTGACCGATGTCATCGAGGACCAGGCGAAGTCCGCGACGGACGGCATCGTCAACGAGCTCCGGATCAACTGGGTCTGGATGCCGCCGTGGGGCCCCGACAAGATCACGGACGACGGCCGCGAGCAGCTGCGCGCGCTGGGCTTCAACGTCTGAGATCCGCGTACCACCCGAAACGGCCCCGGCTTCCCGCCGGGGCCGTTTCGGCGTTGTGGGCGCACGGCCCGCCGGGCAGACTGTCGCCCATGGCTCTTCGCTTCTACCAGCTCGCCGTCGATGCCCACGATCTGCCCGCCCAGGCCCGCTTCTGGTGTGCCGCCCTGGACTGGCGGGTGCTCTACGAGGACGAGGACGAGATCGTCATCGGGGCCGACGAGACCGCGCTCCCCGGCATCTGCTTCCTGCCCGTGCCCGAGGACAAGGCGGTCAAGAACCGGCTGCACATCGACCTCTCCCCGGACGACCAGGCGGCCGAGGTCGAGCGGCTGATCGGGCTCGGCGCCCGGCGCATCGAGGTCGGCCAGCCGTCCGACGTGACCTGGGTGGTGCTGGCCGACCCGGAGGGCAACGAGTTCTGCGTACTGCGCCCGAAGAAGACGCTGACCGACTAGGGCCTGTCCGGCGGAGGTACGGAGGCGGCCTCGGCGAGGACCGGGGCCAGGTTTTCGGTGCGGATGCGGCGGTCCACGTACAGCAGGCCCGTCACCAGCGGCGGGAACACGGCGACGACCAGCTGGCCCACGAGCTGGCCGAGTGCCGCGAGGACCAGGTAGCCGCCGAGGGCGGTGATGATCGCGGCCGGGTGCGTGTGCTCGTCCACGGTGGTGGTGCCCAGTGCGCCGGTGAACATGCCGAGCAGGTTGAACGGCAGCTGGATGATGTAGCCGACCGTGGAGGCGATGACGCTCGCGAGCAGCATGATGCCGAAGATCCGCCACCAGTCGCCGCGCACCAGCAGGGCGGAGCGGCGCAGCGAGGCCATCGGGCCCTGGTTCTCGAAGACGGCGGTCGCGGGGGCGAGCGCGAGCCGCACCCAGAGCCAGAGGACCAGCGGGACGAAGGCGAGGAAGCAGACCGCGCCCACGACGATCAGCGCCACCGCGCTCCCGCCGCCGTCCGTGGCGACCGCGGCGATGATGCCCGCGGTGAGCGCGCCCACCGCCAGCACCATCGGCACCATGGTGATCAGCCCGACCAGCAGGAGCGTGCCGATCACCGCGGGCGTCCGCGCCCAGGCCCGCCGCCAGACCGCCGAGAAGGTCGTCGGCCGGCCCAGCACCGCGTCCTGGAGGACCGCCGGCACCGCCGCGTAGACCACGGCCGAGGCGAGCACCATCGCGAGGATGCCGAGCAGCACGATCACGCCGAACGCGACGACCACCGGGACCACGTCCCCCGCGGGGGCGCTCTCGCCGTCCTCCAGCGCGAACAGCCGGTCCAGATGGTCCGAGACCGCCCCGTACGCGACGGCGACCGCCACACCCACCAGCACCAGCGCCCCGCCGTACAGCGTCGCGCCCACCGCGAGGAGCTGCTTCCAGTAGCGGCCCAGCGTCGAGAAGGCGCCGTTGAATATGTCCCCGAGCTTCAACGGCCCCAGGGGTATGACCCCCGGCTTCGGCGGCGCCCAGCCACCGCCGCCCCAGCCGCCCCACCCTGCGTCCTGCGCCACTGCTGCTCCCGCCCGTCTGTTCGATCACGTACTGAACGGACCACGGTAGCGGCAAGCCGTTGCGTACACTTGTACACATGGGATACGGACTGCTCGCCGCGGCCATCGCGGCGGAGGTGGCGGGGACGACCGCCATGAAATACAGCGAGGGATTCACCCGGCTCTGGCCCTCCCTGATCACCGTCGCCGGCTATCTGCTCGCCTTCTCCCTGCTCGCCCAGACCCTCAAGACCCTCTCCGTCGGCACCGCCTACGCGATCTGGGCGGGCGTCGGCACCGCGGCCGTGGCGCTCATCGGGATGTTCTTCCTGGGGGAGTCCGCGAGTCCGCTCAAGGCGCTCGGCGTGCTGCTGGTCATCGCCGGTGTGGTGGTGCTCAACCTGGGCGGGGCGCACTGATGGCGCGGCGGTACGACCCCGAGCGGCGCGACCGGATCATCGACGCGGCGATCCGGGTGGTCGGCGGGCGCGGGATCGCCGGGCTGAGCCACCGCTCCGTCGCGGCCGAGGCCGATGTGCCGCTGGGCTCGACCACCTACCACTTCGCCTCGCTGGACGAACTGCTGATCGCCGCCCTGCGCCGGACCAACGAGAACTTCGCCGCCGTCCTGCGCGAGAGCCCCGCCCTCGCCGACCCGGAGGCCGACCTCGCCGCCGAACTCGCCCGGCTGCTCGGGGAGTTCTTCGCGGGCGGGCGCGGCCGGGCCGAGCTGGAGTACGAGCTGTATCTCGCCGCCGTGCGCAGGCCCGCGCTGCGCCCGGTCGCCGCCGAGTGGACCGACGGCGTGACCGCCCTGCTCCGGCCGCGCACCGACCCGGCCACCGCGCGCGCCCTGGTCGCCCTGATGGACGGCATCTGCATCCAGGTGCTGCTCACGGGCGGCGCGTACGACGAGGCGTACGCCCGCGAGATGCTGGGCCGGGTCGCGGGCTGAGGGCCCGTCAGGGCCGGGACACCGCCGCCAGGGCCGCCCGCACGCTGTCCTCGATGTCGGTGACCGGGTACAGCACCTCGCGGACCGTGCGGTCCCGGTCCACCACCAGGGTCAGCCGCTTGGCGCGGACGATGCCGCCGGCCCGGAACGTCGGCAGGCGCAGGGCGGCGGTCAGCTCCAGGTCCGCGTCGGAGAGGAGCGGGAAGCGCAGGTGCTCCGCCTCGGCGAACGCCGCCTGTTCGTCGGGGCGTTGGGTGGAGACGCCGTGCACGCTCGCGCCCGCCGCCGTGAAGTCGGCCAGCTGGTCGCGGTAGGTGCAGGATTCGAGCGTGCAGCCGCGGGCGCCGGGGATGCCGGACCAGCCCGGGGGGTAGGACTCCTGGCGGGCGTAGGCGCCGGGGAAGAAGTACAGGACGGTGTACGGGGTGTCCGCCACCGGGTCCCGGCGCTCGCCGTCGGCCCCCGGCAGGGTCAGCTCCGGCACGCGCGTCCCGCGCAGCGCGTGCACGCGTGCGGCCTCCCGCGAGGACTCCTCCGTGGTCGCCATCGTCTCCCCGTCTCCCATCACCCAGGTGTCGCCCCAGTCCTGGAGCGCGATCAGTACCGGCAGCAGGGCGCGGCCGCGCGGGGTCAGCCGGTACTCGTACCGCACCGGCCGCTCCTGGTACGGCTCGCGGGAGAGCACCCCCGCGTCGACCAGGAGCCGCAGCCGTTCGGTCAGGACCTTGCGCGAGACGCCCAGTTCGCGCTGGAGGGCGTCGAACCGGTGCACGCCGCGCGCGGTGTCCCGCACGATCAGCAGGGTCCACCAGTCGCCGACCACGTCGAGCGCCTGCGCGATGGCGCAGTCGGCATCGGCCTGGCTGATGCGCTGGGGCATGGGGCCTCCTCGGTGGTCCGGGGCTGCCATTCAACTCCATCGGTCCGCGTTGACCTGCGGAATCCATGCTGCCATAGTCAGTTCCCAAAAGGAACTCACTCGGGTTCCGTTCGGGGGAGGGGTGTTCGGATGGGGATGCTGACGGGCGTTCCGCGCACGGTGCGGCTGCTGGCCTTCGGGGTGTTCTTCAACGCGGTGGTGAGCTTCACCTTCGTCTACCTCTTCGTCTATCTGACCGGCCCGCGCGGGCTCTCGGTCGCCCAGGCCGGGCTGCTCACCGGCATCGGCGGCGTCGGTCTGGTCGCGGGGAACTTCACCGGCGGCTGGTTCGGCGACCACTACGGACACCGCCGGATGCTGCTGCTCGGCTCCTGCGTGAGCGGTGCGGTGCTCGTCGCCCTGCCGCTGCTGCCGCTCGCCGCGCTGTACGCCGCGCTGCCGCTCGCCCAGTACGCGAGCGGCGTCGTCCGCGCCGCGAACTCCGCGCTGGTCGCCGTCTCCGTCCCGGAGGGCGGCCGGCGCCAGAGCTTCGCCCTGACCCGCTTCGCCTCCAACGGCGGCTTCACGCTCGGCCCGCCCGCCGGAGCGCTGATCGCCGCCCGCTTCTCGTACGACTGGCTGTTTCTCGCCGACGGCGCGGGCACCCTGCTCTTCGCCTGCTACGCGGCCCGCATCCTCCCCGCCCGGGGCACCGCGCACTCCCGCCCCGCGCCCCCGCCGCCCGGCGCCCCGGGGCTCCGGCGCGAACTGCGGTCCAGGCCCGCCGTGCCGGTCCTGCTCGCCGCGATCGTCTGCGTGGACCTCGTCTACCGCCAGCAGTACTCCACCCTGCCCGTCTTCCTCGCGGACCACGGCCACTCCACCGCGTTCTACGGCTGGCTCATCGCCGTGAACGGCGGGGTGATCCTCTGCCTGGAACTGCCCGCCGCCCACGCCCTGCGCGCCCGCGCCCCGCTCGGCATCATCGGCGCCGGACTGCTGCTGGTCGCGGCCGGGTACGCGCTGCTGATCCCGGGCGCCGGGGCCGGGTACGCCGTCCTGATGATGGTCTCCCTCACCCTCGGCGAGATCCTGTACAAGACCCCCGCCACGGCCTACGTCGCCGACCAGGCGCCCGCCCACGCGCAGGGCCGCTTCCAGAGCCTGTACGCGGGCGCCTCGATCAGCGGCCAGGTCCTGGCCCCGCCGCTGGGCGGTGCCCTCTACACCGCCGCGCCCGCGCTGCTCTGGCCGGCCTGCGCGGTCCTGGCGGGGCTGGCCGGGTGCGCGGTGCTCGCGGCCCGGCGGCTGCCGGTGCCGGTCGCGGTGATCCCGGTACCGGCGGCGCGTCGCCCGGACGCTGAGACCGGTTCGCCCGCGCGGCCCCGGTCCGGTTAGGTTTCTGGTCATGACCGACACGACTTCCACCCGTACCACCGGCGCCGTCGCCGCCGGCCTCGCCACCATCGCCGGCGACGGTTCCGTCCTCGACACCTGGTTCCCCGCCCCCGAGCTGACCGCCGAGCCCGGCCCCGCCGGAACCGAGCGGCTCGGCCCGGACCAGGCCGTCAACCTGCTCGGCGAGGGCGCCGCCAAGGCCATCGGCGTGGACGCCCGCCGCGGGGTCGAGGTCGTCGCCGTGCGCACGGTCATCGGCTCGCTGGACGACAAGCCGCTCGACGCCCACGACGTCTACCTGCGCCTGCACCTGCTCTCGCACCGCCTGGTCCAGCCGCACGGGCAGAACCTGGACGGCATCTTCGGCCACCTCGCCAACGTCGCCTGGACCTCGCTCGGCCCGGTCGCCGTGGACGACCTGGAGAAGGTGCGGCTCAACGCCCGCGCCGAGGGCCTGCACCTCCAGGTCACCTCCGTCGACAAGTTCCCGCGCATGACGGACTACGTGGCGCCCAAGGGCGTCCGGATCGCGGACGCCGACCGGGTGCGCCTCGGCGCGCACCTCGCCTCCGGCACGACCGTGATGCACGAGGGCTTCGTCAACTTCAACGCCGGCACGCTCGGCACGTCGATGGTCGAGGGCCGCATCTCGGCCGGCGTCGTCATCGGTGACGGCTCGGACATCGGCGGCGGGGCCTCCACGATGGGCACGCTCTCCGGCGGCGGCAAGGAGCGCATCGTGATCGGCGAGCGCTGCCTGGTCGGCGCGGAGGCCGGGGTCGGCATCGCGCTCGGCGACGAGTGCGTCGTCGAGGCCGGTCTGTACGTCACCGCCGGCACGCGCGTCACCATGCCGGACGGCCAGGTGGTCAAGGCCCGCGAGCTCTCCGGCGCCTCGAACATCCTCTTCCGCCGCAACTCGGTCACCGGAGCCGTCGAGGCCCGCCCGAACAACGCGGTCTGGGACGGCCTCAACGACGTCCTGCACAGCAACGACTAGGCCCTGTCGTCAAATTGCCGTCGTCCGCCCGGAGGGCGGGCCGGGCGGCGTCAGGTGCGTGCTCTCGGCGTGCCGGCCCCAGACCCCTGTACTGGATGTACCGGGGTCTGGGGCCGGTGCGGCGAGAGTGCGTGCATGGCGTCGCCCGGCAGACGGGAATTTGACGACAGGGCCTAGGCCGGGACGAGGAGTTCCTCGTACGCCGCACGCAGCCCGTCGGACGCCTCGCGCCCGGCGGGCTGCAGCGGTTCCCGGACCGGGCCCGCCGCCAGCAGCGCCTTCGCGGTCACCGTGCCGGGCAGCCCGGACGCCATCATCAGCGCGGTCAGCGGGGCGAGCCGCGCGTTCAGCCGCGCGGCCCCGTCGGTGTCCCCGGCGTCGAACGCGTCCAGCACCGCCCGCATCCGGCCCGGCACCACATTGGCGACCGTGCTGACGTACCCGGCGCCGCCCACCGCGTACAGCGGCAGATTCAGCTCCTCGCAGCCCGAGTAGTAGGCGAGCCCGCCGGCCGCGATCACCCGGGTCGCCGTCAGCAGGTCCTGCGAGCAGTCCTTCACCGCCACGATGCGCGGGTGCTCCGCGAGGGCGAGCATCGTCTCCGGCTCGATGCGGGTGCCGGTGCGGCCCGGGATGTCGTACAGCATCACCGGCAGCCCCACCGCGTCCGCGATCCGCCGGAAGTGCGCCTCCACGGCCGCCTGCGGGGGCCTGCTGTAGTACGGGGTCACCACCAGGAGCCCGTCCGCGCCCGCCCGTTCCGCCTGGTGCGCCAGCTCGATCGTGTGCCGGGTGTCCGCCGTGCCGACGCCCGCCACCAGCGGCACGCCCGGGCCGACCGCCTCGCGCACCGCGCGCACCAGCTCCGCCTTCTCCGCGTCGGAGGTGGTCGGGGACTCACCGGTCGTGCCGCTGAGCACCAGCCCGTCGCAGCCGCCCGCCACCAGCGCCGCGGCGTGCGCGGCGGCGGCCTCCCGGTCGAGGGCGCCGTCGGCGGTGAACGGCGTGATCATGGCGCAGAGGGCGCGGCCGAAGGGGCGGGGGCGGGCAGGTGCGGAAGGCGTCATTCCAGCAGTGTCGGCCCGCCGGACCATGAAGGTCTACTTAGATCTGCTGCGGGTGAAGGTGAAGCGAAGCTCAATCATCGCGGGGGCGGGGCCTCCCGGGGCGGCCCGGGCGCTCAGAGGGCGAGCTTGAATCCCTCGTGGCTCGCGGTGAACCCCAGCGAGACGTAGAAGCGGTGCGCGTCCGTCCGGCTCCGGTTGCTGGTGAGCTGCACCAGCGCGCAGCCGCGCAGCCGGGCCCGCTCGACCGCGAGCTCCATCAACCGCCGTCCGAGGCCGCCGCCCCGGCGGTCCGCCCGGATCCGCACGGCCTCGATCAGCGCCCGCTCGGCACCGCCCTTGCCGAGCCCCGGGATGTACGTGGCCTGAAGGCAGCCCACCACCGTCCCGTCCACGTCGAGCACCAGGATCTCGTTGCGCGCGTCGGCCGCGATGTCGGCGAACGCCTTCTCGTACGCCTCGCCCACGACGACCGAGGCGGGGTCGGTCACCGCGTCCTCGTCGGCGAGCAGCGCGAGGACGGCGGGCAGGTCGGAGCGGGTCGCGATACGCAGATGCACGCCCCGGATTCTGGCACGGGCGCCCCGGTGCCCGGCAGGCCGGTCCCGGGTCCCGGGGCCCATGCCCCCGTTCCGGTCGGCGCGCGGCGAAATACGTCTAGGCTTGGGGCGTGTTCCGGATATGCGGCCCCGTGCCGGGCGGCGCGGAGCACGTTCCGAGCCCCGGCTTATCCGGCCCGGCGGCCGACACCCCCGTACGTTCCGAGGAGACCCCCTGATGTCCGCAGAGCGCCCGACCCTGCCGCCGGTCCGGCTGCACTCCGAGGCCGAGCTGGCACGGGACGCGCTGGCCGCGCCGCTGCTCGCCCGTGCCGCCCGGCTCGCCCGCTGGGCCGGTCCGGACACCAGGGTCGGCGCCGGCGGCGAACTGGTCGACGCGCAGCTGCCCGCCGCCGCCGAACTCCTCGGCCTCACCCCGGACGAGGACGGCGCGGCCGAGGCCAGCGAGGCGTGGCGGCTCGCCGTGGACACCGGCCTCGTGGACATCGAGGACCCCGCCGACGAGACGGGCGACCCGGACGGCGGCTTCGCCGGGGCGGACGGCTTCGACGAGGACGACGAGCCCGGGGCCGGGGGCGGGGGCGAGGAGCCGGCCGGGACCGTCACGCCCGGCGAGAACCTGGCGCTGCTGACCGGGGGTTCACCGGCGGACGTTCTCGCGATCTGGCTCGACGGCCTGGAGGCCGCGTACGCCGACGCCACCGCGCCCGCCTTCGACGACTTCGCGGACCTCATCGGTGAGGACGGCTCGGTCGACTTCGACGCGCTCGACTGGGACCCGGAGACCGAGACGGAGTTCCTGGACGGGGTCCTCGGCAACCTGTACCTGCTCACCGTCGGAGAAGGGGCGGACGGGGCGCCCGTGCCGCTGCCCGCGCTCGCCGCCTCGATGATCGTCCCCGACGACATGGGCGAGCCCACCGACGACGTCCTGGAGCAGGTCTCGGACGCGATGATGCGGCTGGACGACCAGTTCCGGGTCCTCGAACCCATCGGGATCGTCGAGTACCAGCCGGTGGACGAGGCGCTGCTGGTCGAGGAGGGCGAGGACGCGCTCTCCCCGGGCGACGAGGAGGACGTCACCCGCTACGGCATGGTCCGGCTGACCCCGCTCGGCCTCTACGGCATCCGCGCCCGCATGCTGGACGCCGGGGTGGACGCCCCGGCGATCGGCGACCTCGCGGACAAGGGCGCCGACGCGCTCCTCGGCGGCGTCGCCCACTACCCGGAGGCCGCCGCGCGCGCCGAGATCCAGCTGTGGCTGACCCGCCGGGGCCCGGACGGCGCCGCCGCCGAACTCCTGGACGCCGCACGGGGCACGGACGAGCTGGGCCCGCTGCGCCGACTGCACTGCCAGCAGGCGCTCGCCCTGGTCGGCGCCGAGGCGGAGCCCGCCGTGCGCGCGGTCCTGGACGATCCGGAACTCGGCGGCCTGGCCCGGGTCTGGCTCGCCGAGCGCGGCGCGGAAGGCGTCCCGGCGCCCTCGGAAGCGATGATCTTCTGGCTCGCCATCGACACGATCGCGGCCCAGCTGGAGGCCGCCGGCGACCTCGAAGAGCTCCAGGGCCTGGTCGAGGGGCTGTCCGGCCAGCACAGCGGCTTCTTCGAGGAGGCGTGGCGCGTCGACCACCCGGCCACGGCGGACGTCCTGGAGGCGATGGGGCGGCTGCACAGCGACAAGAAGCAGGCCAAGGACGCCCGCAAGGCCGCGTTCAAGGCGCGCTCGCGCGGCGGATCGGCCGACTGAGCGGGCGTACCGCGACGGGGTGAGGGGCGGCCGAAGTTCACCGAACGGGTCGCCCCGAAGTCGTCGCCGGTTCAACTGGTGTTGGGGAACGGGCGGAACGGTGAGGGCCGTCAACAGCACGCCCCCGCAGCACCAGGAGTACGTGATGGCCTTCACGCGCAGGGAATTCACCAGACAGTCCGCCCTCACCGGCGCGGGCATCGCCCTCACCGGAACCGTCGCCGCGCTGGCCACCGCGCCCGGCGCCCTCGCCGCCGGGGACTCCCACGGTCACGGCCACGACGACCACGGCCACGGACACGGGCACGACGGTCACGGCCACGACCACGGCCACGACCGCGGTCCCGGGTACGGCCCGCTGCGCTCCGACCCGAAGGGCATACTCGCGCTGCCCGCCGGATTCTCGTACCGGATCGTCACGCACTGCGGGGTCACCAAGCTGGACAGCGGCGAGTACACGCCGTCCAACCACGACGGCACGGCCGCCTTCGAGGGCCCGCGCGGGGTGACCCTCCTGGTCAACAACCACGAGCTGGCCGGCACCCGGGAGGGCTGGGAGCACCCCGTCCCCCTCACCGACGGCCTGGTCTACGACCCGGTCGCGGCGGGCGGCTGCACCGTCGTGGAGACCCGCCGCGACGGCCGCACCGCCGAGTGGGTCGGCATCGCGGGCACCTCCACCAACTGCGCGGGCGGCGCCACCCCGTGGAACACCTGGCTCACCTGCGAGGAGACCGAGGACAAGGCCGGCAAGAACGGCCTCCTGAAGGACCACGGCTACGTCTTCGAGGTCGACCCGTACGACCGGCGCGCCAACCGCTCGCCGCGCCCCATCAAGGCGTTCGGCCGGTACGCGCACGAGGCGGTCGTCATCGACCCCAAGCAGGGCCACGCCTACCTCACCGAGGACGCCTCGGGCCCCAACGGCCTGCTCTACCGCTGGGTGCCGCCGCACGGCTTCCGGCACGGCCGGGGCAAGCTGCGCACCCTCGCCGACGACGCGGGCGTGCTCCAGGCGTTCAAGTGCTTCGACAAGAACGGCAAGTTCGTCGATGACCTCTCCCGGGCCACGAAGACCGGCACCGTGTACGGCGTGGACTGGGTGGACGTGCCGGACCGCGACGCCAAGTCCGTCTCGGTGCGCAAGCAGTTCGCGGACGGCACGGTCACCCGCGCCCGCAAGCTGGAGGGCATGTGGTGGGCCGACGGCGGCGCGTACGTCGTGTCCTCCTTCGCCCGTGACGAGAGCCCCGTCCAGCACGACGGCCAGGTCTGGTTCTACGACCCGAAGCGCCGCACGCTGACCCTGAAGGTGCTCCTCGGCGTCAACCCGGACCCGTCGAAGGACGGCGCGTTCGACGGCCCGGACAACATCACCGTCTCGCCGTACGGCGGCCTGGTCATCGCCGAGGACGGCGAGGGCGTCCAGCACCTCTTCGGGGCCACCGAGAGCGGCCGTACGTACCCGATCGCGCGCAACGAGCTGAACATCGGCAGCGCCGAGGAGCCGGAGTACAGCGAGTTCACCGGGGTCACGTTCTCGCCGGACGGGCGGACGCTGTTCGCCAACATCCAGACCCCGGGGATCATGGTCGCGATCACCGGTCCGTGGAAGCGTCAGCCCAGCCGCTAGAGCCCGCCGGACAGGCTCTTAGCTGCGGGGCATGGCGTCGGGCCCGCCGGGGGCGCATACTCAAAGCAATGAAACAGTCAGCCGGCTCCCGCCGCCACCTGCCGTCCAGTCCCTTCAACCGCCCGGCCCAGGCGACCCCACCGGTCGAGTTGTTCGACGTGGGTGACCGGGTCTCGCACGACCAGTTCGGTCTCGGGCGCGTCCTCGCCGTCGAGGGCGACAACGACGCGGTGCTCATCGACTTCGCGGGCCGCCAGGGCCGCATCATGAGCCCGTACTCCAAGCTCACCAAGCTCTGAGGCCGCCACAGGGGCCGTCCGCCAGCCGCGCGGACGGCCCCTGTGCCGTGCCCGGGCCCGTGCCCGGGTCCTACAGCGCCTGGGCGGCCGGCTTGACCATGCCCCTGACGGTCCGAGACTTCACGAAGTCGCCCATCGCGGTCATCTCCCACTCGCCGGAGAACTGCTTGATCAGCTTGGCCATCATCACGCCGGTCTGCGGCTCGGCCCCGGTCAGGTCGAAGCGGACCAGCTCCTCGTCGGTGGCGGCGTCCACCAGTCGGCAGTACGCCTTGGCCACCTCGGTGAACTTCTGGCCGGTGAACGAGTTGACCGTGAACATCAGGCCGGTCGCCTCGGCGGGGATCTGCCCCAGGTCGACGGTGATCACCTCGTCGTCCCCCGCGCCCTCACCGGTGAGGTTGTCCCCGGAGTGCTTGATCGCGCCGTTCAGGATGGACAGCTTGCCGAAGTAGCAGCTGTCCAGGTGGTTGCGCTGGGGCCCGTACGCGATGACCGAGGCGTCCAGGTCGATGTCCTTGCCCCGGAAGGCGGGCTCCCAGCCGAGGCCCATCTTGACCCGGGAGAGCAGCGGGCGCCCCGCCTTGATCAGCGAGACCGTCTCGTTCTTCCGGAGGCTGACCCGCCCCTTGTCCAGGTTGATCCGGCCGGGGGCGGCCGGTGCGGGGGCCGCGGCCGGTGCCGGGGCGGCGACCGGCGGCGGGGGAGCGGGGGCGGTGACCGCCGGGGCGGCGGGCGGGGCGGCCGGTTCCTCGACCGTGACGCCGAAGTCCGTGGCGATGCCCGCCAGGCCGTTCGCGTAACCCTGGCCGACCGCGCGGACCTTCCAGGCGCCGCCGCGCCGGTAGACCTCCAGGATCACGAGCGCGGTCTCGGCGCCCAACTGGGGCGGGGTGAAGGACGCGAGCACGGCGCCGTCGTCCGCGTTGCGCACGGTGGCGGTCGGCTCGACGCCCTGGAAGGTCCGGCCGGCCTCGTCCGGGCTCGCCGTGACGACGATCTTCTCGATGCCGGCGGGCACCGACGCGGTGTCCACGACGACGGCGTCCGGCGCGCTGCCGCCGCCCGAGCGGTAGCTCACGCCGGGGCCGGTGGGCTGGTTGTAGAAGATGAAGTCGTCGTCGGAGCGCACCTTGCCGTCGGCGGTGAGCAGCAGGCCCGAGACGTCGAGCCGCACGGGCGCGGCGACGTCCACCGCCACGCGGACGGCGTTGAGCGGGAGGTTCGAGCCGGGTGTCATAGCGGTCATGTCCGGATGAACGAACGACCCGGCTTTGCCGTTCCCTTACCTTTCGGCAGCTTCGCCCGTACGGCGGAAGCCTCCGTTCCGCCCGGCGGCCCGCTCCCGTCAGCGGTTGCGCGGGTGGTTGCGCGCGGTGCGCTCGTTGCCGTGCTTGTACGCCCCGGTCCAGCGGGCCATCACCAGCTGGGCGTCGCCCGCCTCCACCTCGGCCAGGAACTTCGCCGCCCGGCCGCCGCGCAGGGTGCCCGCCGGACGGCCGTGGTGGGTGACGGTGACGCTCGCGTCGCCGTGCTGCTCGTACCGGAATCCCGAAGGTCTCGCCATGACCGCATCATGCCGCGCCGACGCGCCCGGGGACGAAGGCATTTTCACGGCCTCAGTGCGGCCAGATCGGCGGGTTGGTGCAGAAGTGGCCGCCGAGGTGGGCGTGGTCCGGGTTGGCCGGGTCCAGCTCGCCGTGTTCCGCGACGAGCTTCGCCGCGTACGGCTCCGAGTCGTCCTGCGGCTCGTAACCCAGCGCGCGGGCCGAGGTGAGGTCCCACCACAGCCGGGTGTTGTCCGAGGAGCCGTACACGACGGTGTGCCCGACGTTCTCGGCGGTCAGTGCCGCGTCGAAGAGCCGGGCCCCGTCCGCCGGGCTCATCCAGACCGAGAGCATCCGGACCGAGGTCGGCTCCGGGAAGCAGGAGCCGATGCGGACGGAGACCGTCTCCACGCCGTGCAGGTCCCAGTACAGCTGGGCAAGGTCCTCGCCGAACGACTTGGAGAGGCCGTAGAAGGTGTCGGGGCGGCGCGGGGTCTCCACCGGGATCAGCGGATCGCCCGGGAGCGGGCGCTGGGTGAAGCCCACCGCGTGGTTGGACGAGGCGAACACGACGCGCCGGACGCCGGCCTCGCGCGCGGCCTCGTAGAGGTTGTACGTGCCCTCGATGTTCGCCCGGAGGATCTTGTCGAAGGAGGCTTCCAGGGAGATGCCCGCGAGGTGGATGATCGCGTCGACCCCGGTCACCGCCGCGCGCAGCGCCTCCCGGTCCCCGAGGTCGGCGGTGATCGCGTCCGGCTCGCCCTCGATCGGCACCATGTCGAACAGGCGCAGTGTGTAGCCGTGGGCGGGCAGCAGCTCGCGCATCAGCGTGCCGAGGCCGCCGGCGGCGCCGGTGAGCAGGACGGTGCGGGGCTTTTCGGCGGGCATGCGGGGTCTCCTCTTGGATCAGGTTCACATGCGTGGACAAGGTATGCGGGGGCCCGGAGGGCGTCAAGGGAGTCTGCGGAGGGTTGGTCCGGACCGGGGCGTCGTCGCCTTGACCCCGGAGCCTCGCCGGGCCTAGCTTAGGCATCGTTCATAAATATGGACACCAATCAGAGATGCGCACGCCTCAGGAGGCGCCCGTGAGCTCAGACCCGCTGGCCGCCCGGCTCACCGCCGTTGCCGGGCCGCTCTTCTTCCCCGTCACCGCGTACGATGCGGCCGGCGCCGTCGACCTGGACGTCTTCCGGGCGCATGTCCGCCAGGGCATCGACGCGGGCGCGGCGGCCGTCTTCGCGTGCTGCGGCACCGGGGAGTTCCACGCCCTGGCCCCGGAGGAGTTCCGGAGCGTCGTCGCCGCCGCGGTGGAGGAGACCGCCGGGCAGGTGCCGGTCGTCGCGGGCGCCGGATACGGCACCGCGCTGGCCGTCCAGTTCGCCCGGCTCGCCGAGGAGGCCGGTGCGGACGGACTCCTCGCCATGCCCCCGTACCTGGTCCACGCGGACCAGGAAGGGCTGCTGGCCCACTACACCGCGCTGGCCGGGGCGACCGGCCTGGAGACCATCGTCTACCAGCGCGACAACGCCGTCTTCACCCCGGAGACCGTGCTCGCCCTGGCGCAGACCCCCGGGATCATCGGCCTGAAGGACGGCTACGGGGACCTGGACCTCATGCAGCGCATCGTGAGTGCGGTGCGCACCGGGCTGCCCGGGTGGGACTTCCTCTACTTCAACGGGCTGCCCACCGC
Source organism: Streptomyces drozdowiczii (assembly GCF_026167665.1). Classification (NCBI taxonomy): domain Bacteria; kingdom Bacillati; phylum Actinomycetota; class Actinomycetes; order Kitasatosporales; family Streptomycetaceae; genus Streptomyces; species Streptomyces drozdowiczii. The sequence goes on from NZ_CP098740.1 coordinate 5,430,869, forward strand.
CGAACTCACCGGCCTCGCCTACCGGGGCATCGGCGTCACGCTGTACTCCTCGGCCGTCTTCGCCTTCGCCCCCGACATCGCGCTCGCCTTCTACCGCGCCCTGGACTCCGGCGACGACGCCCTGGTCAACGCGCTGCTCGACTCCTTCTACCGGCCGCTCGTCGAGCTCCGGGCCCAGGGCCGCGGCTACGCCGTCTCCCTGGTCAAGGCGGGCGTCCGGCTCCACGGCCTGGACGTCGGGCCGGTGCGCAGCCCGCTCACCGAGCCGCCTGCCGCCCACATCAAGGAGCTGACGGAGATCGTCGCCGCCGGGCGCGCGCTGCTGGAGGGGCGCGGATGAGGACGTCCGCCTTCCTCTACCCCTGGGACGTCGTCGGCGACCCGGACGCCCCTACCCGCATCGCGGACCTCGGCGTCCAGCAGGTGACGCTCGCCGCCGCCTACCACTCGACCCGGGCGCTGACCCCCCGCCACCCGGGCCACCGCATCGTCACGGCCGAGTACGCGGCGGTCCTGTACCCGCCGGACGAAGGCCGCTGGGCCGGGCGGGGGCTCCGCCCGTACCGGCAGGCGTGGATGCCCTCCGACGACCCCTTCGCGGAGGCCGCCGAGGCGCTGTCCGGGGCCGGTCTCGACGTGCACAGCTGGGTGGTCCTCGCGCACAGCTCACGCCTGGGCGCCGACCACCCGGACACCTCGGTGGTCAACGCCTACGGGGACCGCTACCCGTGGGCGCCCTGCATCGCACGCCCGGAGGTCCGCGCCTACCTGGTGGACCTGGCGGCGGAGGCGGCGGTGCGCGACGGGGCGCGGGGCACCGAGCTGGAGTCCTGCGGCTGGTACGGCTTCGCCCACCTCCACGCCCACGACAAGGTGGCGGGCGTCGGGCTCGGGGACGCGGCGCAGTACCTGATGTCGCTCTGCTTCTGCGCCGTCTGCCGGGCCGGTTACGCCGGGCAGGGCCTCGATCCCGAGGAGCTGCGCGCGGCCGTGCGGAGCGCGCTGGCCCCGGTCTGGTCCGGGCCCGGATCGCCGGACGCGGGCTGGGACGCCGTGGGCAAGCTGCTCGGCGCCGGACTCGCGGAGGCGACGCTGCGGTGGCGCACCGAGGTGGCCCGGAGCCTCCAGGAAGCGGTGACCGGCGCGGTGCGGGCCGCGGCGGCGCCCGGCTTCCAGGTGCTGCTGCACGCCGACCCCGCCCCGTACCGCTGCGGGGCCAATGTGGGCGTCGACCCCGGGCACATCCTCTCCGTGGCGGACGGCGTGGTGCTGCCGTGCACCGGGGCCGACGCGGCGCGGGAGGCGGTGCTCGGGCCGTTCGCCGGGCGGGCGGACGACGCGGTCGTCGCGGCCAACCTCACCGTGGTGCGCGGCATGGGCGGCAGCCCGGACACGCTGGAACGGGACGCCGCGCACGCCGCCTCGCTCGGCGCGAACCAACTCCGCCTGTACCACGCGGGCCTGGCATCGGACCCGGACCTGGCGGCGGTGGCGGCGGCGCTGTCACGCCTCGGCTGAGGTCGGGACCGCCGGGCCGCCGGGGACCACCCGTTCCCGGCGGCCCGCCGTCAGCAGCAGCCCCGCCGTCAGGACCGCCCCCGCGCCCACCAGCGGCAGCAGCACCGTCACGTCCACCCGCGCCACCAGGCCCGCGCCGATCCCCAGCGCCACCGCGTTCGGCGACATGATCAGCGTGTCGGCGGTCGCCGCCGTCCGGCCCAGGACCGCGTCCGGGGTCTCCCGCTGCACCGCCGTCAGCGCGGCGATCAGCACGCACGGCAGGCCCACCCCGATCAGCGCGCACGCGGCGAGCGCCGTCGCGTCGGACGGCACGGCCCGCAGCCCCACCGCGGCCCCGAACACCGCGATCCCGGCCGCCGCGAACACCCGCTCCGGCAGCCGGCGCATCAGCGCGCCCGCGCACAGCCCGACCGCGACGGACCCGAGCCCCTGGGCGACCGACAGCACACCCGCGTACGCGGGGGAGTGGCCGAGGACGTCGTCCACGACGGCGTACAGCGTCGCCCCGTTGAGCCCGGCGCAGAGCATCGTGGCCGAGGCCGCGAGGACCAGGGGCCGCAGCACCGGCGACCCCCACAGCTGCCGCAGCCCGGCCGCCCAGCCGCCCGCACCCATCGGCGCGGGCCGGGCCGTCCGCCGTATCCGCAACAGCGCGTAGAGACCGGCCGCCAGGGCGAACGAGACCGCGTCCAGGAGCGCCACCGCGCCGCCGCCGAAGCGGGCGAAGAGCCCGGCGCCGGTCAGCGGGGCGACCAGCTTCATGCTCTCGTTCGCCATCATCCGCAGGCCGTTGAAGTCGCCCAGCAACTCGGCCGGGACCGCCCCCGCCACCACGGCCGACTCCGCCGAGTCCATCAGCACCGAGAGACACCCGTACAGCACGAACACCGCGAACAGCAGCCAGACGCGCCCCTCCGCGCCCACTGCCGCGAGCATCGCCATCAGGGCCGCCAGGACGACGTTCGTGCCCACCAGGAGCGGCTTGCGGGGCAGGCGGTCCGCCACCGCCCCGAGCAGCGGGCCGAACAGGACCGGCAGCCAGACCGCGAACAGGGCGAGCGCCGCCAGCGCGTCCGAGCCCGTCAGCGACTTGACCCAGATCCCGGCCGCCAGTCGCATCGCCGAACTGCCGAACCCGGAGACCACGACCGCCGCGAGGAACAGCCCCGCCGTCCGGTTCCGCAGCACCCGACCCACCGCCATCACACCCACCGCACCTTTCCGACCTGCGCGTTCGTCCTGCGGTCAGGCTGGCGGCTGAGGCCCCGGCGCGGCATCGGGCAGATGCCCTACCCCGGGAACCCCCGTGCGGAGGACCGGAATCCGTGTACGGCACATGTCCAAGTCCCACGAAGTTCTTCTGTCAGAAGCGTTGACGAAACATTTGCGGCGGCCCTAGCTTCATCGCGTCGTACTCCGTACGTCATATATGAGACGCGATACGCGAGATGTGAGAGCCCTTCACCCATGACCTTTGCGCCCACCCCGATTCCGTCCCGCACCCAGTACGTGCTGGAGGCGATCAAGCACGCGATCCTCACGGCACAACTGAGGCCGGGGCAGGCGCTCGTGGAGACCGAGCTCGCCGCGCAGTTCGGGGTCTCCAAGACCCCCGTCCGCGAGGCGCTGAAGACCCTCGCCGGCACCGGACTCGTCGTCATGAGCCAGTACAAGGGTGCCACCGTCCGGCTGGTCGACGCGGCCATGGCCCGCGAGGTGTACGACGTACGGCTGCTGCTCGAACCGGAGGCGCTGCGCCGCTCGATCACCCGCAAGGCGTCCCTCGACGCGGCCCAGGAGGCCCTGGAGCGGGCGGACTCGGCGGGCGACAAGGCCGACCGCTCGCTCGCCAACCGGGACTTCCACCGGGCGCTCTACCTGCCCTGCGGCAACCCGCTGCTCGCCCGGATGCTCGACGAGGTCCGCGACCAGGCGGCGCTGGTCTCCACCGTCGCCTGGTCGGCGATCCCGTCCTGGGAGCGGGAGGCGGCCGAGCACCGGGAGATCCTGCGGCTCGCGCTCGCCGACGACGCGGACGCGGCGGCCGGGGCCCTGCACGACCACATCGCGTCGTTCGTCCGCCGCGCCTTCCCCGACGACGAGGACGGGGGCGGCGCGGCGTGAACCGGCACACCGAAGAAAGGCCAGTCCGCATGGACCTCACCCCGCTGAAGGCGGCCCTCGCAGATGTCGTGGCGATCCCGGTGACCCCGTTCGCCGGGGACGGGTCCATCGACACGACGGCGCACCGCGCCCTGCTGCGGAGACTGCTCGACGGCGGCGTGCGCATCGTCACCCCGAACGGCAACACCGGGGAGTTCTACGCGCTCACCCCCGAGGAGCGGCGCGCCGTCACCGAGCTGACCGTCGAGGAGGCCGGCGGCCGGGCCGCGGTCCTGGTGGGCGTGGGACACGACGTGCCGACCGCCGTCGCCGCCGCCGAGCACGCCCGGGACGCCGGTGCCGAGATGGTGATGATCCACCAGCCCGTCCACCCGTACGTCTCGCAGGACGGCTGGATCGACTACCACCGGGCCATCGCCGAGGCCGTGCCCGGGCTCGGGGTCGTCCCGTACATCCGCAACCCGCACCTGGACGGCGGCTGCCTGGCCGTGCTCGCCGACAGCTGCCCCAACGTCATCGGCGTCAAGTACGCGGTGCCGGACGCGGCCCGCTTCGCCGCCTTCGCCCGCGACGCCGGTCTTGACCGCTTCGTCTGGGTCGCCGGGCTCGCCGAGCTGTACGCCCCGGCCTACTTCTCCGCGGGCGCCACCGGCTTCACCTCCGGGCTCGTCAACGTGGCGCCCGGCGTCTCGCTGGCCATGCTGGAGGCGCTGCGGGCCGGCGACCACCCGGCGGCCATGAAGGTCTGGGAGCAGATCCGCCGCTTCGAGGAGCTGCGCGCCGACCGGCAGTCCGCCAACAACGTCACCGTCGTCAAGGAGGCCCTGGCCGCCCTCGGGCTGTGCGACCGCGCGGTGCGCCCGCCCAGCCGGGTGCTGCCCGAGGCACAGCGCGCCGAGGTCGCCGACCAGATCGCCGGGTGGTCCATATGACCGCCCGCATCGCCCCCGAGGAGCTGCGCAGCCACCAGTGGTACGGCACCGACGGGCTCCGCTCCTTCAGCCACCGCGCCCGCACCCGCCAGCTCGGCTACCTCCCCGAGGAGCACCTGGGCAAGCCGGTCGTGGCGATCCTCAACACCTGGTCGGACATCAACCCCTGCCACGTCCACCTGCGCGACCGGGCGCAGGCCGTGAAGCGCGGGGTCTGGCAGGCGGGCGGCTTCCCGCTGGAGTTCCCGGTCTCCACGCTCTCGGAGACCTTCCAGAAGCCGACCCCGATGCTCTACCGGAACATGCTGGCGATGGAGACCGAGGAGCTGCTGCGCTCCTACCCGGTCGACGGGGCGGTCCTGCTCGGCGGCTGCGACAAGTCCACCCCGGCCCTGCTGATGGGCGCCGCGTCCGTGGACCTGCCGGCCGTCTTCGTACCGGCCGGGCCGATGCTGCCGGGGCACTGGCGCGACGAGGTCCTGGGCTCCGGCACCGACATGTGGAAGTACTGGGACGACAAGCGCGCCGGGCTCATCGGCGACTGCGAGATGGGCGAGCTGGAGAACGGCCTCGCCCGCTCGCCCGGCCACTGCATGACCATGGGCACCGCGTCCACCCTCACCGCGGCCGCCGAAGCGCTCGGCGTCACCGTCCCCGGCGCCTCCTCGATCCCCGCCGTCGACTCCGGCCACGACCGGATGGCCGCCGCCTCCGGCCTCCGCATCGTCGAACTGGTGTGGCAGCAGCGGAAGCTGTCGCAGATCCTCACGGCGGAGGCGTACGAGGACGCCGTCGCGACCGTCCTCGCGCTCGGCGGCTCCACCAACGCCGTCATCCACCTCATCGCGATGGCCGGCCGCTCCGGGATCAAGCTCACCCTGGACGACTTCGACCGCATCGCCCGCACCGTCCCGGTCCTCGCCAACCTGCGCCCCGGCGGGAAGTACCTGATGGAGGACTTCCACTTCGCCGGCGGGCTCCCCGGCTTCCTGGCCCGCCTCACCGACGTCCTGCACCTGGACCGCCCCACGGTCGCCCACGACACCCTGCGCGAACAGCTCGACGGGGCGCTCGTACACAACGACGACGTCATACGGGAGCGCTCCAACGCCCTCGCCGAGGAGGGCGGCGTGGCGGTGCTGCGCGGCAACCTCTGCCCGGACGGCGCCGTCATCAAGCACATCGCCGCCGAACCGCACCTGCTGCGCCACACCGGACCCGCGGTCGTCTTCGACGACTACAAGGAGATGCAGCGCACCATCAACGACCCGGCGCTCGCGCTCACCCCCGACCATGTGCTGGTCCTGCGCAACGCGGGCCCCAAGGGCGGCCCCGGGATGCCCGAGTACGGCATGCTCCCGATCCCCGACTACCTGCTCAAGCAGGGCGTACGGGACATGGTCCGGCTCTCCGACGCCCGGATGAGCGGCACCAGCTACGGGGCGTGCGTGCTGCACATCGCGCCCGAGTCGTACGTCGGCGGGCCGCTCGCCCTCGTCCGCACCGGTGACCTCGTCACCCTGGACGTCGGGGCGCGGCTGCTGAACCTCGACGTGCCCGACGAGGAACTGGCGCGCCGCCGCGCCGAGTGGACCCCGCCGCCGGTCCGGTACGAGCGCGGCTACCAGGCGCTCTACCAGGACCAGATCACCCAGGCCGACACCGGCTGCGACTTCGCCTTCCTGGCCCGGCCGGGAGCAGTGCCCGACCCGTACGCAGGCTGAACGGCCCCTCAGAATTCCGGCGCCCCTTGGGACACCGAACCCCAAATGGAAAGCGCTTGCACCCCGTACAGAGAGAACGGAGACGTGTCATGGCCCAAGCCTCCGCCGCGGCCACACCGCCCAAGGTGCCCCGGCGCCGCTCCGCGAGCCCCCGCCGGCTGCCGTATCTGCTGATCGCCCCCGCGGGGCTGCTGATGCTCGGCTTCATCGCCTATCCGGTGGTCAGCGTCTTCTACTACAGCCTCCAGAACTACAACGTCACCAAGCCGTGGCGGAACGGCTTCGCGGGCCTCGACAACTTCACCCGGATCTTCACCGAGGACGACCAGTTCTGGACGACCCTCGGCTTCAGCGCCCAGTGGGTCTTCGTGCAGGTCGCGCTCCAGCTCACGCTGGGGCTCGCGCTGGCCCTGATCGTCAACCAGACCTTCATCGGCCGGGGCATCTCCCGCGCCATGGTCTTCTCGCCCTGGGCCGTCTCCGGGGTGCTGACCAGCACCATCTGGATCCTGCTCTACAACTCCTCGACCGGCTTCAGCCGCTACCTCGCGGACGCCGGGATCGGTGAGTACGGCACCTCGGTGCTCTCCGACACCGGCACCGTCTTCTGGGCCGCGACCGTCGCCGAACTCTGGCGCGGCGTCCCCTTCTTCGCCATCCTCATCCTCGCCGACCTCCAGTCCGTCTCCAAGGAGCTGTACGAGGCGGCCGCCGTGGACGGCGCCGGACGGCTGCGGCAGTTCTTCCACATCACCCTGCCCCACCTGCGCGACGCGATCATCCTGTCGACGCTGCTGCGCGGGGTCTGGGAGTTCAACAACGTCGACCTGCTCTACACCCTCACCGGCGGCGGACCGGCCGGCGAGACCACCACCCTGCCGCTCTACGTCGCCAACACCGGCATCGAGGGCCACGACTTCGGCTACGCCTCCGCGCTCACCACCGTCGCCTTCGTGATCCTCCTCTTCTGCTCGATCGTCTATCTGCGCCTGAGCAAGTTCGGAGGCGACCACAAGTGACTGCCGCACTCGCCGAGAAGAACGGCACCCGCGCCGCACGCCCGGCCGCCCCCGAAGGCCCGCCGCCCGCCGCGCCCCGCCGCGGGTCCGGCCGCGAACGCGCCTTCGACGACGTGCCGCGCTGGCAGATCTACGTACCGCTGGGCGTCTACCTGGTCTTCACGCTCGTTCCGTTCTACTGGATGTTCCTCTTCGCCGTCCGGCCCGCGGGGTCCACCTCGCTGGTGCCGTGGCCGATGACCGGGGAGCACTTCTCCAAGGTCTGGAACGAGCGCAGCTTCGCCGTCTTCTTCCAGAACAGCATGATCGTCGGCGTCTGCACCCTGCTCGCCACGACCCTCGTCGCGCTGGCCGGCGGCTACGCCCTCGCCCGGTTCGACTTCAGGATCAAGAACGGCTTCATGCTGGCGCTGCTCTGCTCGCAGTTCATCCCCGGCGCGCTGATGCTCGTCCCGCTCTTCGAGATCTTCAAGAACCTCCAGATGATCAACTCCCTGGGGAGCGTGGTCATCGCCGAGACGGTCTTCCAGCTGCCGCTCTCCATCATCCTGATCAGCGGATTCATCAAGAACGTGCCCCCTTCGCTGGAGGAGGCCGCCTGGGTGGACGGCTGCTCGCGCTTCCGGGCCTTCTGCGCGGTCGTGCTGCCGCTGCTGCGCCCCGGGCTCATCGCCGTCGGCTCCTTCGCCTTCGTGCACAGCTGGAACCACTTCCTGTTCGCGCTGATGTTCCTCAGCGAGCAGGACAAGCAGACGATCCCGGTCGGCCTGAACACCCTGATCGGCGCGGACAGCGTCGACCTGGGCGCGCTCGCCGCGGGCGGGGTGATCGCCGCGGTGCCCGTGGTGATCGTCTTCGCCTTCATCCAGAAGTGGCTGATCACCGGCTTCAGCGCCGGCGCCGTGAAGGGGTGACGGACATGACCTCGCTGCCCCTCCCGATCGTCCTCGCGGGCGCCCGGGGCCACGGTCGCTGGCACCTCGCCAACATCCGCCGCCTCCAGCACCAGGGCCTCGTCCGCCTCGCCGGCATCTGCGAACTCACCCCGCTCGACGCCACCGAGCTGGCCGGCTTCGCGGACGAATCCCCCGAGCAGTCCGCCGACTTCGGCGCCCTCCTGGACTCCACCGGCGCCCGCGCCGCGGTGATCTGCACCCCCATCCAGACCCACACCGCCCTCGCCCTGACCGCCGCCGGACGCGGCGTGCACCTCCTCCTGGAGAAGCCGCCCGCCGCCACCCGCGCCGACTTCGACCGCATCCGCGCCGGGGTGCGCGACGCGGGCACCGCCTGCCAGGTGGGCTTCCAGTCCTTCGGCTCGCACGCCGTCCCCGCCATCCGGGAGCTCGTCGCCACCGGCGCCGTCGGCACCGTACGGGGCTACGCGGCGGCGGGCGCCTGGGTCCGCGACGACGCCTATTACGGGCGGGCGCCCTGGGCCGGCCGGCGCCGCATCGGGGACACCGACGTGGTCGACGGCGTCCTCACCAACCCGCTCGCCCACGCCGTCGCCACGGCCCTCGAACTCGCCGGGACCACCGCCGAGGACATCACCGCCATCGACACCGAGCTCTTCCGGGCCCACGACATCGAGGCCGACGACACCTCCTGCGTACGCGTCACCACCGCGTCCGGGCCGCCCGTCACCGCCGCCGTCACCCTCTGCGCGGAACAGGCGGGGGAGCCGTACGTCATCGTCCACGGCGACCGCGGCCGGATCACCTTCTGGTACAAGCAGGACCGCGTCCTCGTCCAGCGCGCCGGACACGGCCCCCTGGAGACCGTGCACGGCCGCACCGACCTCCTGGAGAACCTGGTCGCCCACCTGACGGAAGGCGCCCCGCTCCTCGTACCGCCGGAGCGCACCGGCGCCTTCATGGAGGTCGTGGAGGCCGTACGGACCGCGCCCGAACCGCGTCCCCTGCCGTCCGACGCCTGGCACACCGCGCCCGTGCCCGGCACCGGGGCCACCCGCCGGGTGGTGCGCGGCATCGACGCCCTGGTCGCGTCCGGCGCCGAAACCCTCGCCCTCTTCTCCGAACTCGGCGCCCCCTGGGCCCGCAGCGAGGTGACCTCCCCATGACGAACACCGCCCTGCTCAGCTGCGCCGACCGCCCCGTCGGCCGCTACACCTACCTCCCCGCCGACGCGGGCCGCCCCTACCTCCACCCGGTCACCACCCTGGCCGGCGTGCCCGTCACCGAGGAGCGCCCGGCCGACCACGTCCACCACCTGGGCGCCTCCGTCGCCGTCCCGGACGTCTCCGGGCACAACTTCTGGGGCGGCCGCACCTTCGTCCGGGGCCAAGGGCCCACCGTGCTCGACAACCACGGCACCCAGCGCCACCTCGGCTGGAAGCTGTGCGACCCGGACGGCTTCGTGGAGGAGCTCGGTTGGGAGGCCGGCGGCGGCGAACTGCTGCGCGAGCACCGCACGGTGGCCGCCACGCCCCTCTCGGACACCGCCTGGGCGCTCGACCTCTCCTTCTCGCTCACCAACCCCGGCCCCGGCGACCTGTCGATCGGCAGCCCCGCCACCAACGGCCGCCCCGGCGCCGGATACGGCGGCTTCTTCTGGCGCGCCCCCAAGGAGGGGTCCCCGCCCGCCGTGTTCGGCCCGGCGGCGGACGGCGAGGAGGCGGTGCACGGGCGGGCCGCCGACTGGGTCGCGCTCTGCGGCGACGGCTGGTCGCTGGTCTTCGCCGGGGCGACCGAGGAGACCCGCCGCGACCCGTGGTTCGTGCGCACCACCGAGTACCCGGGCGTCGGCTCCTCGCTCGCCGCCGCCGAACGGCTGCCCGTACCCGCCGGGGCCACGGTCGTACGCCGGATCGTCACCGTCGTCGCGGACGGCCGCCTCGACCGGGCCGGCGCCGCCGCCCTCGTCCGCCGGGCGGTGACCGCGTGAACGCCACCCGCCCCTGGACCGCCGACCTCGGCGACGGCACCTACCGCAACCCGGTCCTCAACGCCGACTGGTCGGACCCGGACGTGATCCGCGTCGGCGACGACTTCTACCTCACCGCCTCCAGCTTCGGCCGCGCCCCCGGGCTGCCGCTGCTCCACTCCCGCGACCTCGTCAACTGGACGCTGACCGGGCACGCCCTGGACCGCCTGGAGCCCGCCGCCGAGTTCGCCGCGCCCCGGCACGACTGCGGGGTGTGGGCGCCCGCGCTGCGGCACCACGCCGGGCGGTTCTGGATCTTCTGGGGCGACCCCGACCACGGCATCCAGCAGATCAGCGCCGAGGACATCCGGGGCCCGTGGACCGCGCCGCACCTGGTCAAGGCGGGACGGGGGCTGATCGACCCGTGCCCGCTGTGGGACGAGGAGACCGGCGAGGCGTACCTCGTGCACGCCTGGGCCAAGTCCCGCTCCGGGATCAAGAACCGGCTCACCGGACACCGGATGAGCCCGGACGGGCGGGAACTGCTCGACGAGGGCAAGACCCTGATCGACGCCGACACGCTGCCCGGCTGGTTCACCCTGGAGGGCCCCAAGCTGCACCGCCGGAACGGCGAGTTCTGGATCTTCGCCCCGGCGGGCGGGGTCGCGACGGGCTGGCAGGGCGCGTTCCGCTCGCGCGACTTCTTCGGCCCGTACGAGGAGCGCGTCGTCCTCGCCCAGGGCCGGAGCGGGGTCAACGGGCCGCACCAGGGCGCCTGGGTGGACACCCCGGCCGGTGAGGACTGGTTCCTGCACTTCCAGGAGCGCGGGGCGTACGGCCGCGTGGTGCACCTCCAGCCGATGCGCTGGGACGGTGACGGCTGGCCGGTCATCGGCGACGCCGGCGAACCCGTCGCCATGCACCGCAAGCCCGCCCTGCCCGCCCAGCCCGTCGAGGCCCCGGCCTGCGACGACGGCTTCCCGGGCGGCCGCCACGGCAGGCAGTGGCAGTGGACGGCGAACCCGCGCCCCGGGTGGACCGTCGAGCACGCCGGGGACGGGCTGCGGCTGAGCTGCGTACCGGCGGAGCACGCGCACGACCTGAGGCTCCTGCCCCACGTACTGGTCCAGCGGCTGCCCGCCGAGACGTTCACCGCCGAGGTCGAACTCGCCCTCGAAAGCGAGGCGCCCGGGGCGAGGGCGGGGCTTGCCGTGCTCGGGGACGCCTACTCCTGGATCGGCCTCGAACGGCAGGCGGAGGGCGGGGTGCGGCTCGTGCACCGGTTCGCCGAGGCGACCGCCGACGCCGAGCGCGACGCGGGGCACGCCGGGCCGGCGCCCTCGGGGGCGGCCCGGCTTCGGATCGAGGTCGCCCCGGGCGCCCGCTGCCGCTTCCTCGCCGACACCGGGGACGGGGCCGGGTTCCGGCCCTCCGGGCAGGTCTTCGCCGCCACCCCGTGGCGCTGGGTCGGCGCGCTGCTCGGGCTGTTCGCCACCGCGCCGCCCGGGGCGGGCCCGACCGGGACCGCCCGCTTCACCGGCTTCCACGTAACCGCGTCACACGCAACCGAACCGAGAGAGAAGAGCCGATCATGAACATCTCGAAGACGCAGCGGGGGCGCGCCACGGCCGCCGTCTCCCTCGCGGCGGTGCTCGCCCTGACGGCGACCGCGTGCGGCGACGACGGCAGCGCGAGCGGCGGCGAGGGCAGCGGCAAGGGCGAGATCACCTTCTGGGACAACAACGGCGGCCCGCGCACCGCCGTCTGGAAGGAGATCATCCAGGACTTCGAGAAGAAGTACCCGGACATCGAGGTGAAGTACGTGCCGATCCCGATCGCCGACGTGCAGTCCAAGTACGACACGGCCATCGCGGGCGGCGGAGTGCCGGACGTCGGCGGTGTCGGCACCGCCTACCTGGCCAACATGGTCTCGCAGGACGCCCTGGAACCGCTGGGCGACCGGATCAAGGACTCCTCGCTCAACGGCAAGCTGGTCGAGGGCATGGTCGAGAGCGTCAAGGACGCGGCCGGGCGGGACGACGAGATGTACACCGTGCCGACCTCCGCGAACAACGGCGCGCTCTGGTACCGCACCGACCTCTTCAAGGCGGCCGGACTGGAAGCGCCCACCAGCTGGGCCACGTTCTACGAGGCCGCCGAGAAGCTGACCGACGCCAAGAAGAACAAGTTCGGCTACACCATCCGCGGCGGCGCCGGCTCCATCGCCCAGGCCCTCGACGCGGCGTACGGGCAGTCGGGCATCACCGAGTTCTGGAACGGTGACAAGACCACCCTCAACGATCCCAAGAACGTGGCGGCGCTGGAGAAGTACGCCGCCCTCTACAAGAAGACGACGCCGTCCGCCGACGTCAACAACGACTTCACCAAGATGGTCGCCCAGTTCGACACCGGCACCATCGGGATGCTGAGCCACAACCTCGGCTCCTACCAGGACCACCTGAAGGCCCTCGGCAAGGACAAGTTCGCCGGCATACCCAACCCGGTCGGCGACGGCGGCACCCGCGTCCAGGTCTCCAACCCGGTCGACGGCCTCGGCCTGTTCAAGGCGAGCAAGAACAAGACCGCCGCCTGGAAGTTCATCGAGTTCGCCGCCTCGCACGAGTCGAACAGCAAGTGGAACGAGTCCGCGGGCGCCATCCCCGCCAACACCGAGGCCGCCAAGGACCCGTGGATCAGCGAGGCCGCCCCGACCGAGCTGGCCGCGAAGGCCCTCACCGACGGCTCCACCAAGATCGTGCAGCTGCCGTACTACCTGCCCGACTGGAACAACATCAGCAAGGCCGACAACGAGCCGGAGTTCCAGAAGCTGCTGCTCGGCAAGGTCACGGCCAAGGCGTTCCTGGACAAGATGGCCGACGAGCTCAACGCGGCCCAGAAGGAGTGGAAGGAGCGCGGCAACGGCTGATCCGGCCCTCCGGCGCGGGGCCGGGCGCGAGCCCGTCGCACGGACGGCCCGCCCCGCCCCGCCACCCCCCTTCCTCTCCCTTCCACAGGTCCCGCACCAGAACCGAGGATTTGTCATGTCCACACGCATTTCTGTCCGCAGAAACCACGCCCGTGCCATCGCCGTCACGATGGGCTGCGCCTCGCTGGCCCTCGCCCTGAGCCTCCCCGCGCAGGCCGCCCCGCAGCCCCACGGCACGAAGAGCGCCGAGCGCGCCGTCCTCGCGAAGGGCGACGGCTGGGCCTCCGCCGAGGGCTCCACCACCGGTGGCGCCGCCGCGACGCCCGACCACGTCTACACCGTGCACAACCGCGCCGAACTCATCGCCGCCTTCGAGGACGCGGGCGACGCCCCGAAGATCGTCCGGATCGCCGGGACCGTGCACGGCAACGCCGACGCCGAGGGCAACCCGATCGACTGCGAGGCGTACCAGACCGACGGCTACACCCTGGACAAGTACCTCGCCGCCTACGACCCCGGCACCTGGGGCCGCGAGGAGGTCCCGTCCGGGCCGCTGGAGGACGCCCGGCTCGCCTCCGCCAAGCTCCAGAAGGCCGCCGTCAACGTCTACGTCCCGTCCAACACCACGCTGATCGGCACCGGCCGGGACGCCACGGTCATCGGCGCCTCGATCCAGATCCAGAACGTCTCCAACGTCATCGTCCGCAACATCTCCTTCGAGGACACCTACGACTGCTTCCCGCAGTGGGACCCGACCGACGGCGACACCGGCCACTGGAACTCCGAGTACGACAACCTCGTCGTCTACGGCTCCGACCACGTCTGGGTCGACCACAACACCTTCAGCGACGGCGACCGCCCCGACGCCGACCAGCCCCGGTACTTCAACGAGCTGTACCAGCAGCACGACGGGCTCTTCGACATCGTCAAGGGCGCCGACCTGGTGACCGCCTCCTGGAACGTCCTCAAGGACCACGACAAGACCATGCTCCTCGGCAACAGCGACAAGGCCGGGGACACCGACCGGGGCAAGCTCCGCGTCACCCTGCACCACAACCTCTTCAAGGACGTCAACGAGCGGGCGCCCCGCGTCCGCTTCGGCCAGGTCGACTCGTACAACAACCACTTCGTCGCCACGAAGGGCAGCGTCTACGGCTACTCGTACGGGATCGGCGCCGAGTCCCACCTCGTCGCCGAGCACAACGCGTTCACGCTCAGCGGTGAGTTCGACCAGGCGAAGATCCTCAAGAAGTGGTCGGAGTCCTCGCTCACGGCCGCCGACAACTGGGTCAACGGCCGCCGCACCGACCTGATCGCCGTCCACAACGCGGGCGTGCCCGAGGAGCAGCTGACCACGGGCGCCGGCTGGACCCCGACCCTCCGCAACCGGGTCGACCACCCGCTGCTGGTGCCGCTCGTCGTGGGCCTCGGCGCGGGCGCGGGCCGGCTGCCCGGCGCCTGACCAGCCGCCCCTTTCCTCCGCCGGCGCCCGCCGCGGCGCCGGCGGAGGAGGCCGCCCCCGCAAAGGAGCCCCCATGCCCACCCGACGCACCGCCCTGGCCCTCTTCGCCTCCTCCGCCCTCGCCCTCGGCACCGCCTCGCCCGCCGTCGCGCACGCCCGCCCTTTCGGCCGCCACGGCTCGCCCGCCCGCCGCCGCGACCACGCGACCCTGTACGTCGACGCGCGTGGCCGGGGCGACCACACCACCGTCCAGGCCGCCGTGGACGCGGCCACCGGCACCGGGCGCACCCTGGTGCTCGCCCCCGGCACCTACCGGGAGACCGTGGACATCCCCGCCGACCGGACCGGCCTCACCCTCATCGGCGCGAGCGGCGACCCGCGCGACACGGTGATCGTGTACGACAACGCCAACGGCACCCCGCGCCCCGACGGTTCGGGCACCTACGGCACCAGCGGGTCCGCCACGGTCACCGCCCGGCCCGCCGGACTCACCGCCCGCGACCTGACCTTCGCCAACGACTGGCTGCGCGCCGACCACCCCGACTACGCCGGCACCCAGGCCGTCGCCGTCAAGGTGACCGGCGACCGCTCGGCGTTCCACAACTGCCGCTTCCTGGGCCACCAGGACACGCTGTACGCGGACTCCGCGTCGCTCACCGACTTCGCCCGGCAGTACTACCGCGACTGCTACGTGGAAGGGGACGTGGACTTCGTCTTCGGCCGGGCGTCGGCAGTCCTGGACCACTGCCACTTCCGCACCCTGGCCCGCACCGACCTGACCGGACCGCCCCACGGCTTCGTCTTCGCGCCGAGCACCGCCGGGGCCGACCCGCACGGCTTCCTGGTCCTGCGCTCCCGGGTCACCAGCACCGCCCCCGACGGGTACTTCAAGCTGGCCCGCCCCTGGGTCCCGTCCTCGGACCTCACCGCGCACCCCATGCTCACCGTGCGCGACAGCCACCTCGGCGCGGGCATCGACACGGACGAGCCGTACGGCACGATGTCGGCGGGCTTCCCGTGGCAGGAGCAGCGGTTCGCGGAGTACCGCAACACGGGGCCGGGCGCACGCGTCACGGTCCCGGCCAACCGGCCCCAGCTCACGGCGTACGAGGCGCGGCAGCACACCCCCGCCGCCTGGCTGGGCGACTGGAGGCCCTGACGGGAGCTGGTCAGCGCGCCCGCCCGAAGCGG